>JAWABL010000010.1:0-50225 GCA_038884615.1 Candidatus Woesearchaeota archaeon
GGCACTTTTCCATTCAAATGAAAATATCTGGTTCTCCGTATGAAACAACTCACCTCAAACCCATATATGATTCCTGAATGTGCATACGCGGTGGATGCTAACACACTTTTTGAACGGTGCCAAAATCCATCATAAAATATATATATCTCTCTTAATTTTTTGCCGGCAATGTCCAGATTCAGAAGAAAAGAAAAAACTTCGCTTTTTAGCAAGAAGAACATGCTCGGACTTTTTATAGTTCTTATTATGACAATGAGCGGAATCGGCTACATGGTCACTCAAGGCGATTCAACCACAGAAGAATATAATGGCTATAAATTCACAAGCCCTTCTTATGGAGTATGGGTGACTAAAATAGATGGCAAACAAGCGAGGTTTAGGTATTTCCCTGGAGATATTGACAGTCTACCCCTAGATAGTGAGCTGCTCGACCTCGTGAAATCCACAAAGATGGTTTACTTGACATATAACCCCGATGATGAGGCGATTTCGGAGATTGAACTTGCGAGGCTTGACCTTGAGAACCAGCTTCCGCAGCTGCTCAAGATATATCCGGTCACAGGCGTGACAAATGTAACATCAAAGTACTATTTGTACCCTTACATTGACTGTCAAAACGCAACAGCATCTGTACCTGTTATAGTCATGAAGCTTAATAAAGAAATTAATGAAAGCAGGATAGGTGGAAATTCAGGATGCATACTGCTAGAGGCAGCGAGAAAAGAAGAAATACTCTTGCTAAAAGACAGATTTGTTTATGGCCTTATTGGTATAATTAAATAAGCGTAATTAAATTATAAAAGCCTAAATAACAAGTCAAAATTATAAATAAGATTTTATAAATAAGAATTATTAAAAAATCATAACTGAAAATTTAACTAAATAAAATTAAATAAAAATGAGTAGGAAAAAAGAAGACCCTCAGCTGAAAAGTGCAAGAAATCTTATAATCGGCCTTTTGCTTTTTATGATAGTTGGGATTGGTGCCTTTTATGGTTATAAGTCTTATAAGGACAGCCAGGTGGCTGATGAAAGGTTTACTTATAATTATTTTAAGGTTGAAAAGCGCGATGGCATATGGTGGACAGAAGCACAGCAGGGAAAAAACTTATTCCTTATAACAATGCGCTATAGCCCAAGAGAAGTAGAAAATGTTACTGTTATAGGAGATGTTCAGGAGCTTAGAAGAAAATGGGGCTTTTTTTATATTACATTTGATCCAACAGAAGAAAAGTTTGCAGATGTAACCATGGCTAATGCAGAGATAAGCACCAAGCTTGTCCAACATTTTGGGATAGGTGTTGCTCCTGGCTGTATAAAGCCAGCACCAGAGTGCACACAGCTTAATGTAACTCTTGTGAGCTGTGAAAATGAGTCGCTGCCTGTTATTTTTCTAAATCAAGAGTCGCCGCCAGTGGTAAAAGTGCAAGGCAACTGCATAATCGTTCAAGGTGAAGAAAGCGATATAATACGTGCGGCAGACAGATTAATGTATAATCTTTATGGAATAATGAAGTGATGCTTTATGGTGGCGGTTCTGATTAAATCTTCGTATTAACTTTTTAATGAAATTATATAATTTATTGCTTTACACTAATAAAGGATTATAAAAAAATTATTATATCTGAGGTTCTATACGCTATAATTGATGATAGAAACAATTAAATATCGTAGTGGAATGACAGAGCACTATTTCACTGAAAAGCCTACAAGTGTGCTTAAGATTTATAATCTCAAAGCACGGCTTCTTGATAATGAACTTACTTTTACAACCTCGTCAGGAATGTTTTCTCCGAAAGAAATAGATAAAGGGACACTACTCCTTATAAATAGCGCAGTGATTGAAAGTGGGCAGAAGGTTCTTGACCTTGGTTGCGCATACGGGGCAGTTGGCATAGCGATAGCAAAGGCCTTTCCTTCAATTGATGTAACAATGAGCGATGTCAATGAAAGAGCTTTGAGGATGGCTAGAAAAAATGCAGTTCAAAATAAGGTTAATGTTAAAATTGTGAAAAGCAACGGCTTTGAAAAACTGGATTTTTTTGACGTAATTCTCCTAAATCCTCCACAAACAGCAGGGAGGGTCTTATGTAACACTCTTATAGAAGAAGCGGGGAATCACCTTGCAGAAGGCGGCACACTTCAGGTGGTTGCAAGGCATAACAAAGGCGGCATTATGATTTCAAAAAAGATGCATCAGGTTTTTGGTAATGTAAAAGCCGTCGCAAAAAAAGGAGGCTATAGGGTTTACCTTAGCAGAAAAAAGCAGTTTTAATTACATGCTTACAAATATATTCTTATTCTGATGCTCTTTTTTTATTTTGAGAATTCGCTTTCAACCTGCTTGAAAACTTTCTCTATCTCAGCGTTCTTCCATCCTCTTGATGCAAGCGTTGATTGAACCTGCTCTTTTGTAATGCCTCTCTCGGTGCTTGTTTTTATGAAGTTTACAACAGCTTTGTTGTTCGCCCCACTACCAGGGCCATGCTGTTCAAGTAATGCGAGATCTTGCTCAAACCTTTTTATATCGCTTGTTTCCTGACTCAATATACGCCTCAGTTTTATAATCTCGTATAAAACAAAGCCAATCGCTATTAATATAATAAAAAAAGCTGTAAAAAGCATCTCTGGCAGCGGAAGGTCCATACCAAATACAAACATAGTCTCACCTCAATGACTTAAAGTATTTTACATATATAAAGTATATCACTCCGAACAAAACACTTGCCAGAAAAACAGCGAAGAAAATATAGTATTGGTTGTTGCTCGGTTTTTGGCCGTACTCCGCTATCTTGTTTCCATTTTGGTACAACGCAGCGTAAACAGTGGTGTTTGCTGCAAGTGAGGGCGGAAGCCTTTTTGCTAGCACATGACTTCCTGAATCAATATCAAACACCTTCGTTCTATCAGTATAAAGGGTTTTGCTTCCTTTGTTTATGCTGTACTCTATCTCAAGGTTGTCAAGCGTCTGATTTGTGTTGACCATTAAATACAAGAAGTTTTCGTCTATCTTAGATATTGCTGCTTTGAAAAATGGAATGCTTGCTTCAAGCGGGATATCATACTCTGCAACAAGGACGTTCTGCATAAACGCCTTAACTTTTAATGCATTTTCGGACCATTCGTCTGGAGATTCCAAAACAAAGGTTATGTTCTTGTCCTCGCCTGAATATAGGTAGAGGCTCTTATAGCTTGGGGTCTGCCACTCAGGAGGCGGCAGAACTATAATCTTTACATCATCAGCATCCTCTCCCCCAATATTGCTTACTTGTATAGTCACTTCAACTTTTGTTAGCGGTTCAGCTATAACCGGTGGTCCAACAAGTATAATTTTTGGGGGGGTTATAAGAATCGGGCATGGGAGGCAGACTCCGCCGCAGTCAATCCCTGTTTCATCGCCATTTATTATCCCATCATCGCATCTTGGCTGATACTGGCACAGCCTTATCATCGGTGGTGGAATATCTCCACAGTTGTTTATGTCAGTACATGTTCTTGTTTGTTTGCCTTCAATTGTGCATTCGCTCCATTCACTGCACTGCCAGTCTGCTGTGCACACTATTATAGGCTTTTGCTCACTAGGCTCACGACAATGGTGTACTTGGTCGTGTTTGCATACGCCGTATTCGCAATAGTCCATAGTACATAATAATGAGTCCTCGCAGTCATGGTCAACAGTGCAGTTGCAGTCACTGGGGCAGACTGCCTTTGTCTCGCCTTTCTCGCACTCTTTGTTTCCGCATATACTTGGATAGCAGTAGCTTTCAAGGCATGTCAGCTTAGGACAAGTAGCACCGCTGCACTGAGGTTGCGTGCAACTGTTGTCGCACTTTTCAAGACATGCGCCTTCATAACACTTGCATGAAACAACCTCGCTTTGTATCGTCCCTTCAATGCAGAAGTATTCCACAAGTGCGTCTGTTGTGCATCTGTCGCTGAATGTTGCGCTCTCATTTTTTGTTGTTCCTTTGAGATATATCTCCTTTCCAGAGTCTGTTTCGTTGCAAATTCCAAACGCAAATCCGATGCAATACAAAACTGCAGTTATCCATATACTTATCCATCTGAGTTTCATTATGTGTTCTCTGATAGAAGGTTGTATATAAATATTTATAATTCTAAATTAATTCTAATCTATAACTCTGAACTATAATTCTAAACTATATATTATAATTCCTAAATATAAACTCTAAACTATCTCTAGATGCATTTTATAGCTCAATTAGTCCTGTTTCTGAGCACTCAACAAGCCTAAATCCAAGCCCTGAAGAAATCACAGCAGAAAGGATTGCCATATGCTCCTTGCCTGTTCCTGATGTAAGGTTTAATGCAACTTCAAGGTCGGTTATACCTGATATACCAGGCTTTATTGTCTTCACAATCTCATTTATTGGTTTTTCAGGGTCAATAACCACAAACTCTACCTTCTTTTGGCAGGAAAACTTTTCCTTTCCAAAGTTGTTTGTTATAAGTATTATCCTCTCCCAGTTTTGCTCGTTTATAAGCTTGATAAGCTGAGCCCATGTTCCCTTTCCTGTTGAAAGGCATGCAATTAGCGAGGTCATGACAACAAGTAGATGCAGATGATTTATAAAACTTACCCGTGGCAAAAGGCAAAATATCTGTTCGTTCAAAAAATATATAAACAGATTTTCAACTCTAAAAACGCATGCAGTGCGAAATGTGCGGCAAAGAAGCCCAGCTTTACAATGCAGAAATAGAGGGAAGCATCCTTAGCGTATGCAAAAGCTGTGGTGGATTTGGAAAACTCATTGGGCCAATAAAAAAGCAGGAGCAGCAAAAACTGCAAAGCACAAAAGAAAGCAAAAAGGAAAAACCAGCACTTGGCTCTCTAAAACAGGATAAGGAAATTATCCAAGTTATAGTTGAGGATTATTCTACAAGGATAAAACAGAAGAGAGAGCAGCTTGGTTTAAAACAAGAAGAGCTTGCCAAAATGCTAGCTGAGAAAGAAAGCCTGATACAAAAGATGGAGGCAGGTCAATTTGAGCCGTCTATTGCACTTGCAAGGAAAATTGAGAAAACTTTAAAAATAACTCTTGTAGAGCAGCATGAAGAAACACATGATAAGAAGTTTAGCGCAAGAAAAGAGCAGCTTACAGTAGGAGACTTATTGCAGATGCAGTAGTTTGTATGGAGGATATAGAAATGCAGTGCGGAATATGCAAAAATAACTTCGGCCATTACCCTGAATCTGTTGTCCTATGCAGGCATCATAAAACCGCAGTCCATCTTGGTTGTTGTATTGATAACTGTAGCTGGACAAAAGAGCCATGTAGCCATTGTGTTGGCATATATGAAAGGCTTTGACTATTTCATGTTTATCTTTTATGTTTAATTTTTCCTTATGTCTATTTTTAGCATGGTGACTTATGGAAGCATTTTTGAGAATTCATTCCAATATTTAATAGCCAACGCAAAGAAACTTACGCCTACAATAATAAGTATTACCCATAAGACAACTTGCTTTAAGTCAAGACCTTTCTTATCTGCTTCTGGGGTTTTATTTTTTGCTTCCTTGCTAACATCCTTTTTTATGCTCTGTGTTGCTCTTACATTTGCCGGTTCTTCTGTCTTCAAAAAATTCTTTTCAATAACTTCAATGCTGCTTCTCTGCTTTGCTCCGCAATAAGGGCAGAAAATAACTTCTTCTGTAATGTTTCGTCCACATCTGTAACATTCTACCATAACCTTATCATCTCTCTTTTTAAACATTTAATCTTTTTAGTGTATTCTCTGTCTATATGAAGTGGGTCGTCTCTCTACAATCTTTATTTTAATATCTTCTATTAAATATCATATATATTCATATATATTAAATATATCTATATCTTAAAATCTATATCTTAAATCTTATACAAATCTTATATTAGCTTTATTAAATTTTAACTTTATTAAATGTATATATAAATAATAACTTTATATAAATAATGACTTATTTAATACAAAAATATAAACGGAAGATATAACAAAATTAAGAAGTGCTATAAGAGTTATGTAATCACTATACAGAAATAAAAACATTTATAAATACTTATTATTACCGCCTAGATATGGGGGTTATAGAAACTGCTATAGATGTAGTATTTGTTATCATAATATTGGGGCTTCTTGTTGGATTGGCTTTTAGCATCCGTAATAAACCCGAGTTTGGATATACAGAAATTTATTTTGACAACCATACACTCTTGCCTGAAATCATGGAAGATACTACCAGTTTTTCTTTTTCTGTGCATAATGTAGAGCATAAGGATAAAAATTATACAGCACAGGTTATTGCCGAGGTTTATGGATTTTCAGATGGAAAAACAGTAAATTTTGCAAATCTGACCCTTGATACTTTTCAATTTTTTGTGCCTGATGGAGGCCGTGCAACATTTAATAGGCAGTATAGCCTGAACAGAGAGTATAGCATGGCCTATAATATTAATGATACTGATACTGAAACAAGCAATGATAGTGGCATAAATGATAATGGTATAAAATATATCCCTCTGTTAAACAAGCCATTAAGCACCACCATCACCAAAGCAAGAATAAAGATTATAATTGATCAAAAAGAGATTAGTTTTTGGATTAGGAATCCTGAACTTATTCTGAATTATGAAGGCCTTGGAAATGGAACAGTTGAGTGCATTGATGTTGTGAATTATGTTGATGTTCTTTCAAGAATAGCAATAACTGCAAATGCAACCTATGGTGGAGGCTGGCCAAAAATGATAGTTTATCTTGATGGAAAAAATGTGTCTGAGTTTGAAGTTGTAGGATCAGGCAGGTACGAAGTGGTTCTTAACGCTACTTCCGGAGTGCATTATATTGATATTGTCTATCCAAATGATTATTACAATAGCACAACAGAAGAAGACAGAAACCTCTATATCCAGCATGTTTTCAAAGGCGGTGTGCTTTTGAAGCCCAGTGTTTATGATTCTGGAAAAGGAGTTATGGCGTTTGACTGCGCCAACCTAAAAACCGGGCTTCTGTCTAGTGGCTCTGCAAGATATAAAGTTATTGCGGCGGCAGGTGAGCCAAAATGAATTCAGTGATTATAGCGGACACTTCTAAGGCTACAACGATTAAAGCTACAAGGAAAGATAATGCAAAGGAACGCACAAGAAGTACAGCAAAGAGTACACCAAAAAATAAAGCTCATGAGAGGTTGAATATTGCTGTTTTAATTCCGGCGTTAAACGAAGAACTTACTATCGCCAAAGTCGTAAGAGATTTTAGGAAGGAACTCCCATCGGCAAGCATTTATGTAATAGACAATGCAAGCACCGACAGCACAGCCTCCCATGCAAAAAAAGCAGGCGCAAAGGTTATTTATGTGCCGCAGAAAGGCAAGGGAAGAGCACTTCAGGCTGCATTTGAGACTATATCTGCCGATTATTATGTGGTTGTTGATGCAGACGATACTTATGAGGCAGGAGATGTGCATAAGCTTCTAAAGCCAATTCTTTCCGGCGAGGTTGATATGTGCGTTGGGAATCGGATGGGGCAGTTCACAAAAGAGGAAAAACGATTTCTTCACACTATCGGTAACCATCTTATACTTTTAGCATTAAAGTTCTGTTTTCCTGTAAAAATAAAGGACATGCTTTCAGGCTATAGAGTCCTAAACGCATATGCAGTTGAAAAGCTGAATCTTATCTCAGTGGGATTTACAATTGAAACTGAGATAACCATAAAAGCTTTAGAGGAAGGACTTAGGATAAAAGAGCTTCCTATAACTTACAGGCCACGCCCAGCAGGGAGTAAGTCCAAGCTTGACACATTTTCAGACGGGATGTATATAATAACAACAGTCCTGACTCTGTTTAGGGACTATAGACCAATGCAGTTTTTCTTGCTTTTCTCCATATTTCCATTTGCGCTTGCAGTTGGTTTTGGGTATTCTGTTTTTGTTGAATACCTAACTACCGGAACAGTCAAGCAGTACGGTTCAATGCTTATGTCAATACTCTTTATAATACTAGCGTTTATTTTGCTTATGATGGGTTTTGTAGCAAGTAGCGTGCATGCAAGCACCCGCGAGATTCTAAATGCACTGCGAAGGGTGAAAAAATGAGTATTCTTGTTACAGGCGGTGCAGGGTTTATCGGAAGCCATGTCTGTGAGAGACTTATAAGCCTTGGGCATGATGTGGTGTGCGTTGACAATTTTGACCCTTATTATGATGTGAGCAAAAAAGAAGAAAATATTAGAGGACTTAATATGAAGGTATATAGAACTGATATACGGGATATGGTTTCACTTAGAAAAATATTCTCAAAGCATAAAATTAAAAAAATTGTTCATCTCGCTGCCAAAGCAGGTGTAAGAAACTCAATAAAAGAGCCCCTTCTTTACAATCAAGTCAATATCAATGGTACACTTAATCTTCTTGAGCTTGCAAGAGCAAGCAAGGTTGAAAACTTTGTCTTTGCATCTTCAAGTTCTGTCTACGGTGCAAACAAAAAAGTACCTTTTTCTGAGGATGATGCGCTTCATAATATAGTATCTCCTTATGCGGCAACGAAACTTATTGGCGAGATGTATTGTAAGCTGTATAGCAGACTGCATTCTCTTAATGTCACATGTCTTAGATTTTTCACCGTCTATGGGCCACGAGGCAGACCAGACATGATGATATACAAGCTTGTTGATGGAATTGCAAAAGGTAAAGAAATAGACTTTTATGGAGATGGTACAAGCAGAAGAGATTATACCTATATAACAGATATTGTTGATGGCGTTGTATCCACACTAGATAAAAATTTCAGGTTTGAAGTTATAAATCTTGGAGACTCGAACCCTATAGAGCTTGCGAGGCTTGTCCAGATTGTTGAGAATAAAATGGGGAAGAAGGCGAACCTTAGGATGCTTCCAATGCCAAGCTCTGATGTACCGGTCACTTTTGCTGATATTTCAAAGGCGCAAAAGCTTTTTGGATACAAACCAAAAATCAAAATTGAGGAAGGCATTGAAGAATTTGTGAAGTGGTATAAATAGATTGGTAAAAATAAATTGGTGCAAATAAAGTGGTACAAATGAACATACTTGTAACAGGCGGAGCAGGATACATCGGCAGCCATACTGTTAAGTTGCTTGTAAAAAGGCACAATGTTGTTGTCCTTGACACGCTTGAGAATGGACATTTTGAGGCGATTGATAGCCGCGCATGTTTTATAGAAGGCGATTTCGGTGACAAAAATCTTGTCGAGCGCATTATACGTCAGCATAAAATAGATGCAGTGATGCATCTCGCTGGGTATATTGATATCTCAGAGTCTGTTTCTGACCCTTATAAGTATTATCACAATAACATATACAACTCTCTCCAGCTTTTTAAGGCTATGCACAACTCTAATGTAAAAAGGATTGTTTTTTCAAGTTCGGCAGCCGTTTATGGATGTCGTCCTGAAAATAAACCTATCTCAGAAGACAGCCCATTAATGCCTATAAGTCCTTATGGAAGTTCGTGCTTAGCTGTTGAAAATGCTCTATCAAATCTTGGGTTCGATTTTGTTTCTCTTAGATATTTTAATGTAGCGGGCGCTGCGTTTGGGCTTGGAGAAGATCACCAACCGGAAACACATCTCATACCCTTATTAATAAAAAAGGCACTGAGCACACAAGATGCTGTTTTGTTTGGCAGTGATTATCCTACACATGATGGAACCTGCATTCGCGACTATGTTCATGTTGAAGACATCGCAAATGCGAATCTCCTTGCGTTGAGCAGAGGTAGGGGTGTGTATAATGTTGGATGTGGAATAGGGTTCTCAAATAAGCAAATATTGCAGATGGTGTCAGATGGTGTTGGTAAGTTGAGATGTCTCTATGATATGCGGAGGCCCGGCGACGCTCCATCGCTTGTTGCAGACATAAAAAAAATAAGAAAACTCGGCTGGAAGCCTAAGCACACAATAAAGAGCATCATAAAAAGCGCAGCTGAATGGCAACGCAGTCATCCAGGTGGTTATGAATGAAGCTTGCATATCTTGCACCAGAATTTTATCCTCCATGGGGCGGTGTTGGCATATACAGCATGAATCTTGTAAATGAATTGTCAAAAAAAATCCAGATAGATGTTTTTACACCTAAAAGAACCCACGAAGCAAAATATGTTGAGAAAGAATTTGGCAACAGAATAAGAGTAATAAATATTGGCACTGCAAAAAATGATTTTAGCTACAATCTCTTTTTTCAATACAGGCTTTTAAAAGAATTTCCAAGGTACAATAATGTTGAGAGATATGATGTTGTTCATTCCGCAAACCTAGTGCATATGCCTGATGTATTTCTAAAGCTTAGGGGCTATAAGATGAACTCTGTTGTGACAGCACATACAACTATAAAGGGGCAGGTTAGCGGAACCCTTAAATCAAGCAAAAACTTTTTTAAGATGGCGCCGAGCGAAAAAGGTTCTCTCATAGCGTATCCTTATATACGGACGCTTGAGGCAATGTACCTGAAAAAGACGAAGTATATGATAACAGTTTCTAAAAAGTTTGAAGAGATGTTTAGACAGAAGGGCTACAATGGATTCCTTAAGACCATTCATAACGGCGTTGATATCGCGTTTTTTAAAAGAGTATCAAATGCCAACAATTTCCCCCAGCTTAATGATAAAGGTTTTATTGTGCTTTTTGCAGGAAGGCTTATCTCACTTAAAGGTACAGAAGATTTTGTTAAGATGATGGCAAGCCTGCGTGACCTTGACATACATTTTGTAGTCGCAGGGCAGGGAGATGTCGATGGATTTAAGCGGCTTCTCGTAAAATACCAGATACCAAAAGAAAAATACACCTTCCTAGGCTTTGTGAACAACAGGGAGCTTCCTGAGGTTTACCGAAAGAGCAGCATCTTTGTTTTGCCTTCATACACTGAAAACCTTCCAATATCCTTACTTGAGGCCATGTCTCTCGGATGTTGCTGCATAGCGACAGATGTCGGAGCAATTAGCGAGATAATTGAGTCAGGGAAGGAAGGATTTTTGTTTAAGCCTGGCAATGTAAACGAGCTTGCAGGCAAAGTTCGCCTTCTCTACAATAATAAAAAACTCAGAGCGAAACTGGCAAAAAACGGATATAACAAGGTCTTGAAGGAGTTTAGTGTAAGAAAAATGGCTGCTGAAACACTGGGTGTTTATAGGAGGATGCAGGATGAGTCCTTTTAATAGGGCGAGGCAACTTTTAAATGAGAAATACGCAATTATACTTATTATTATAGTTGCAGCGCTCCTATTCTTCCATGACCTTGGAAAAAAAAGCCTTTGGCTTGACGAGGGCTCAAGCATAAAATTTGCAGAACAAAACTTCATTAGCATAATAGTCCACCCAGATAGCGGTGGTGGAAACCCTTTCGGATATTATTTACTCCTACATTATTGGATTTCTGTATTTGGAAAATCAGAGGCGGCTGTGAGGTCTATGTCTGCTTTGTTTGCCTTATTAAGCGTATACCTAGTTTTTCTTACTGGAAAAGAGCTTTTAAACATGAGAACTGGTCTAATTGGCGCAGCACTTATGACTTTCTCACTTTATCTTGTTAGATATTCTCAAGAAGCAAGGATGTACTCAATGCTTCTTGCGCTCAGCCTTCTTTCAACACTGTACTTCATAAAATCAATAAAGTCGCTTAAAAACAACCGAATAAAAGAATGGCTACTTTATTCATTATTTACTCTTTTTGGGCTATATACCCATTATTTTATGTTTTTTGTTTTAGTTTCTCAGGTGGCGACATTTGCACTGCTCCTCCTCTTTTTTCACACCAATAAAAGAACACTCAAACACTTTGTATTTGTGCTTGTTTTTATAGCAGTGCTATATCTTCCTTGGATCATTCATGAGTTATACCCTAGATTTATAGCGTCTGATAAGCCTTACAATTTCTGGCAGGCTGCTCCGACTTTTAGCATGATTATGGACCTCTTTAATCGCTTTACGAACTATCTACTCGGCTCCAATTACATGCCACTCTTTTTAGCGATGCTTCTTTGTTTAGTTGCCGTTCGCTATTTTTTGCTGTTTACTAAAGACAATACCGAACGCCACCATGCGATTGTTAATAATGCTAAGAACGATATATTTCTGTTTGCGTTTTTTTTGGTTCCAATAGTTCTTGTTTTTGCCCTGTCGCTTTACCGCCCTATCTTTGCTGCGTCTTATATGATAATAATACTTCCATGGTTTTTCCTTTTGGTCGCAAGAGCAATCGGTGCAATGCGCCATACGCCACTTATTATAGTGCTTGTTGCTCTTTTTGGTTTGGCATCTTTTGCAAAAATGGTTTCAGGTGCAAATGACAAGGAGTCGTGGCGAAGCGCAGCAAAAATTATTGACTATAGCTCAGACGAAAATGATATTGTGCTTGTAAGCTTGGGAGAGCATATGTTAGACTACTACTCCAGCAAAAACCTAACAGTGATGGAGTTTGGAAGCAAAGAGGTTGTACCAAGAAACATGGTTACAAAAATCATTACACGAAATCCTGACAGGGTGTTCATAATCTATCTTTATGATTCCGGCCGAAACAGACTGATAGTTAATGAACTCTCTGGAAAATATTTGCTGGCCGAGGAATATCACCTTGAAAGTATGGATGTTCTTGTCCTTGAGTCAAGCTATATACATGCTAATAAAAATATAGCCACCTATTTTTTGACTCCCATACTTGAAAATGCACATCTTGAGAATGGCGTAATCTTTCTTACAAAAAACGGCTCAACCGCGAGATACACAACTGAACTGGAAAATGGCGTTTATGCATTGCAGTTTTATGCCAAGGGTTCCCAACCTTGCGTTTTTATATGGTGTACTATAGGCAATTCCGATGAGAAAACCAATCATAGGATAGCACTAAACTCAACATCATGGACGCCCTACAATATTGAACTTGGTGAGCTAAATAGCACGACATCGATTGTCTGGTATTTTAATGATGATCTTTATCTTTTGGCTCCAGAGAAAAACGCTACTATTGATAAGAATGCATATATCACAGGCTTGAAGATGTGGAGGCTTGAAAATGGATAGGAATAAGATGCACAAAAAGGAATGGTACAAAGATGATTGGAACCTAATCTTCCTTGTAGTCTATATACTTGTAAACATAGTCGGCATAAGCGCTCTTTTCACTGACTTTAACTTCAAAAATGATGAAGTTGGTAAGTATTTGCCGATAGCAAAATCTATCTCATATGACTCTGAGATTAAAGGGCTTTCTAAAACTTCTGTTTTTTATCCAGCAATTGTGAGCACAACCCAGCTTATTAACAAGATGTTTGGGCTGACCGACCCAGTCTCTATAATAACAATGATTAGAATCACGCATCTCCTTATTGTCAACCTTGCGTTTGTGTTCCTTTATCTTTTGGGCAAGGAGCTCTTTAGCCAAGAAGTAGGGCTTTTTAGCGCAGCTTTTCTAACCTTGATGAGCTACTGGGTCACGGAAAACAGGCATTTCCTCCTTGATACCCCAGGCGCAATGTTTGTAATTGCAGCAACATATTTTCTGTTCAAAGGGCTGAACACAGAAAAGTGGCACTTCTTTGCGCTCTCCGGTGCATTTTTGATGTTCGCCTTTATGGCTAAGTTTCAGCTGGCGATTTTCGGTGTAAGCTTTTTTGCTATATTTTTAATTGAGAAGTGGCCCATCAAACTAAAGTGGTTTATGATATTTGGAGCGTCATGCCTTGCAATGCTAGGCGTTTATCTGGTTCTTGACTTTGTTGCAACAGGCAAGTTTGCAGCGACGCTTATCACAACATTCAATAGAGACTTTAATGTCGCATTCAACTCTACAGGGGGTCTATACTTTGTTCCGATAGACTTCTATCCAAAGTCTATTCTCACCTTTGTCTTTCCACTTTCGGTCTTTATTCTTTATGGGCTGTACAAGCTCTCCGGACAAAAAAAGCTTTTTTTCCAAATTATCTCACTTATTATACCCCTTCCTATTGCGCTGTCGTTCTTTATATGGAAAGAATCTAGGTATGTAATCGCCGCGATACCTTTTCTTATACTTATAGGATTTTATGGAATGAGGGAGATGTTCAAGAATATTGAGCATGAAAAACGCCGAGTTGTTGTTGTGTTTATAACGCTGTTTGTCTTGCTTGCTATTATGGCGCCATGGCTCAAGAAAGAACACTTTACAAGGCTTGACTATGATACTGATGTAGTGGAGTATCCTGACATTGTAATCTATGCGATTGCTTTAGTGTTCATTTCAGTTTCTGTGTTTATTGTACTCGTATCATTTTTCAAAAAAAGCGTGCCGCAAAGAGCAGCATTTATTGTAACAGCTATTTTTACAATAATGCTTAGCATGCCTCTACACACCTTTGCATTTCCTAATGAAAACGCATGTTCCAGGCTTGTAATGGACAATATTAAGAGCTTCAGCGGCAGAACGCTTCTTATGACGCCTTGCGCAGTGCCGAATTTTTTAATAGTTAATTCAACACACGAAACTCCCGTCTACTCACCGAATTTTTGGCCGAGAGTATCAAGTGAGATAAAAAAAGCAGATTTCCTTGTGGCGAAAAAGGAATTTGTTGTGTATTTTTCAGACAACTTCCTTGTTGCTGGAAAAAAACCGGAGTGTATTTCAGAGAACGAGATTTACTGCATCTACCGCTTAAATCCTTCAGACAAAAATGTTGTAAGAGTAATCGTCCCGACAAGCGAGGAGATTTTCTTAACCGAGGCAAAGGACCATTCAAACGGCGTGTACTTCCTTTACAGAGAAGGTAGCAGCGTATCTTATATGCCAAATATTAAGAATGGTACCTATGTTATTAGATTCAATCTTACCGCAGCAGGGCCTCCTCCGTATCAAGTTGTGTTTAGTGTAGAATCAATAAACAAAACAATTTCAAAAAACATAAAATTTGAGCAAGCAGATGCTCTCCAAATATATGAGGTTGAGCTTGGATATCTTACTTCACCTCTCTCGGTTAATTGGGTGTTTGTAAATGACACTGCAAAGTACAATCCATATACGCAAGAATACTATGATGACAGGAATGTTTATCTGTCTGACATAAAACTATTAGAGGTGCGGAAATGAGGGTTCTTTTTGTCATTGCGCATCTTGGCAAAGGAGGGGGGGCGCAGACCCAGGCTGTTAGAGTAATCAGAGAAATATCTAAGACAAATGAAACCCTTCTTTTGACCTTGCGTAGCAATGGAAAAGGTGTGGTCAAAGCGCCTTGCAAAACAGAGTTCGTTGGAGAGCTGAAATTTCCTGGTGGTATATTCTCTCTTAGCAGGAAGATTAAGGAGGTTGAGGGGGACTTTGATGTTGTGCAGTGTCTTGACTCTTATTATTCACTGCCGGCATTTTATCTTTCAGGCTCTAAAAAACCAGCGTTTCTGCGAAGCGGAATGATACCTGTAAAGGACTTGCAAAGCAGAGGCAAGCATTTGCACGCTCTTGTATACCGGGCTCTAGAGCCGTTTTTTCTAAGCAAAATAAAGAAGGTTATGGTAAACAGCAGAAGCATGCTAAGTTACTACTCTAATGCGCTATTTGTGCCAAATGGATATGATGTTAACGATTTTGAAAGAACCATGTCTAAGACCGCGTTGAGGAACATGCTTAATCTTCCGCAGGACAGGATGATAGCAGCTTATACTGGAAAGGTTATCCCAAGAAAAAACCTTGAGGTTGTTTTTCAGGCGATTAAATTTCTTCCTGACTTTCATCTTCTCGTAATCGGTGAAACAAACGAGGAGTACTATGGGGATAGGTATTTTAGGATGCTTAAGAAAAAGTATTCGGATATTCTCTATAGAGTAACCTTCGTAGAAGAGCAGCCTTTTAAGAATATGCTGTCGTATCTACATGCCTCTGATGTGTATGTTTTTCCGTCGCGGATTGAGGGCTCGCCGAACAGCGTTCTTGAGGCGATGCTCTGCAAACTTCCTGTTGTCTGTTCAGATATCCCAGCACATAGAGAAATAATAGAACATGAGAAAACCGGGCTTCTGTTTAGAAGCACTAGTGAGCTGGTCAAGCATCTTGGCAGACTTTGCGATAAAAAAGAACAATTGCAGTTTGGCAAGCTAGCCTATAATTTCGTTGCCAAGCACCACAATATAAAGGATACTGCCGAAAAGTACCTTGCTAGCTATAAAGAGGCGCTTAAATGATAAGAAAATATATCCTACTTAAACAACTAAGGAAAAATTGTTGGAGAAGCAGTGAGGAGATAAAGCAAATGCAGGCAAAAAAACTAAAGTCAATTATTAAACATTGTTATAAGAATGTGCCTTACTATCACTCACTTTTTAGGCAAAAAGGGTTTTATCCTGATGATTTTCTCTCACAAAAAGACCTGGTCAAAATGCCGGTTCTGACAAAATTACACCTCCAAAGCAATCCGGATGACTTTTTGGCTCGTGGTTCTAAAGTAAAGATTGTTAGCAAGACGAGCGGAACAACAGGCGTGCCGCTTGCCATATGCCTTGACAGCTACGCCGCTGACTATAAGGATGCGCTTAGATACAGGGCGCTGTTTGAAAATGGATTTAAGCTTACAGACAAGATGGTAGAAATAGTGGACACGAGGCATTTCCATAAAACGCCTTTTATTTTCAGAGTTTTTGGAATGCTAAAAAAATATCATCTCTCAATACGCGATGACAACAGGAAGAATCTTGAGTTTATTAAAAACAAAAAGCCTGATGTAATTTATTCGTACCCAAGCGTTTTAAGGCTTATGGCTAAAGATCTTAAGCAGAACACGCCTCTTCCCTACCAGCCTAAGATTATTTTCACTTCTGCAGAAACTATGACTGAGCCTACGAAAAAACTCATTAGCGACGCATTTAGCTGTCCGGTAATTGACCTATACGGCGCAACAGAGTTTGGTAGGCTTGCATGGGAGTGCGAAAAGCAAGAAGGGTATCATATGGACATTGACAGCTCTGTTATAGAACTTTCACAGGGCAATAACGGCGAGGGAGAAATTATAGTGACAGGGCTTTATAATTATGCTATGCCTTTGTTAAGATACAGAATCGGCGATTATGGCGAGGGCAAAAACGAAAAATGCAGTTGCGGGAGGTCGTTTCCTCTGCTTCGCAGAATTGAAGGTAGGCAAGATGATTTTATACTCCTTAAAAGTGGAAGGATAATCAGCCCAAGAAGGGTGAATGTGCTTGAATTTATAGATGGAATAAATGAATATACTACAATCCAGACCAAAGAAGACTCTTTTGTTGTTAAGATCGTGCCAAGCCAAGGATTTTCCCAAAACACTGTTGACCAAATTAAAAAGGAGATAATAAGAGGTTGTGGCGAGGATGTTAATGTTGATGTACAGGTGGTTGACAAAATAGAGCGGCGTGGTAAAATAAGGACAGTAATGTCGCAGGTGAGAAAACAAGATGCTAGCAAGAAAACTTTGGCTGCTTAACCAGCTGAGGAGAAATTGTAGGGCTCCAGCAAAAGAGCTTGAGCGTATTCAGTTGTCGCGTCTAAGAAGCTTGTTAAATCATGCATATCAAAATGTGCCTTACTACAGGCGAAAGTTTAGAGAAATGGGAATCCTCCCTGAAGACATAAAAAGCACTCGTGATCTTAAGAAACTGCCCATCCTAGATAAGAAACAGTTACAGGAAGATGAAAGGTCTTTTATTGCAGTAAACTACAATATCAACAGGCTATCAAAGGCAAGGACCTCCGGTTCAACAGGTATCCCCCTTAATATTTACTTTGACGGCTATGCGGTCGACTATAAGGATGCGCTTCGTTACAGAGCTCTTATAGAGAACGGATTTAGGTTTACTTATAAAAGCGTAGATATAGGCGATCCAAGGAGCTTCCCAAAAGAAAATTTGATACTCTCCTTTTTCGGAATACTTAAAAAAACAAGAATTAGTGTTTATGACGATTACAAAACAAACTTTCAAAAGCTTAACCTTATAAAACCTGATGTAATAACAAGCTACTCGTCTGTCTTGAGGCTGTTTGCAAATGAAATAAAATCCGGAAGAACACTTGAGTTCAAACCAAAATTGGTGTTCTCAATAGCCGAGATGCTCTCTAGTTCAGAAAAAAACCAAATTAAGGATGCATTCGGTTGCGATGTGATAGACTTATATGGCTCAACCGAGTTTGACAGACTTAGCTGGGAATGCAGTGAGCATTTAGGTTATCATATGGATGTTGACAGTGCGGTCATTGAATTTGTAAAGGACGGTGAAAATGTACTAAATGAAAGAGGTGATATCGTTGTTACATGCCTGTATAATAAAGCGATGCCTTTTATTAGATACAGACTCGGAGATACTGGCATAAATAAAGATGAGATGTGCAGATGCGGAAGAACGCTTCCTCTTATGACCTCAATAGAGGGAAGGAGCGATGACCTAATAACCTTACCAAGCGGAAAGAAAATATCACCAAGAAGCATAAATGTGATACGCCATCTGCCGGGAATCAAAGAATACTCTATAACCCAGGAGAAGTTAGACCGATTTGTTGTTAGGGTTATTCCTAATTTAGGATTTCACTCTAAAACTAAAGAAGAAATCAAGAAAGAAATACTTAGTATATTTGGTGATGAGAGTGTAGAGGTATATGTCACGCTTGTAGACTCAATTCCTCGCTCTAAAAGCGGCAAAATGAGAGCAATAGTATCAATTGTTAATGATAAAAATGAGAAAATTTAGGATTTTAATATGTTCAACAGGGCTTCCACCATTTGCAGGTGGCGCTGAGCAAGTTGCATGGGAAACTGCAAAACGTCTTGCCAAATTTAAGGACGTGGAAATTCATATACTAACAACAGGTAAAGAGTCCACTGTTATAAAGGATGGTGTTATAATACATCAAATTCCTAATGTCTTTGGCAAAGAGATTTATTATACGACAATTGGTAGGTCCAAGCTTAAAAAATTTTATGATCTAAACTTTGACCTCCTGCATTTTCATCTGTCCTTACCATGGGCCTATGTTTTTAGAAAATATAACGCAAAAAAAATTCTCACGGCACATGGTGGGGAAGTCTATTGTACCCTTAAACCTATAAGGCGTTTTCTTAATAGGCTTGTATTAAAAAAAATGGATGTTGTTACAACCCCCGGAAAAGAATTCAGCAAAAAATTTGTAGAGATATATGGAGTTCAGCCAATTATTATACCTAATGGTGTGGACATACATCATTTTAAACCTAGAAAGGGTCAAAAAAGTGATGTGGTTCTCTTTATTGGGCGGCTTATAGCCAGGAAGGGCGTTCTTGATTTAATTAAAGCTGCACAGTCTCTGCCTAAATACAAGTTTGTTTTTGTTGGTGAAGGTCCTCTTAAAGAAAAACTTAAGGGGAAAAATATTGTGCGTAAAGGTGCTCTTTTTGGTGAAGCTCTTCTTAAGGAGTATAGGGACGCAACTATCTGTGTTTTTCCAAGTCACTGGGAGAATATGCCTATGGTGGGTCTTGAGGCAATGGCATGTGGAAAAGCTACAATAGTCACACCGCGAGGCTTTAGTGAGTTTATTCAAAATAATAAAGAAGGTATTCTTGTTGAGCCGCATAGCCCTGAAAAATTAAAATTAGCGATTAGCATGCTTATGTCCAATAAGAAACTAAGGGAGGAAATTGAAAGAAATGCAAGGAGAAAAGCACTCTCTTATGATTGGAATAAAATTGCACTCACTTATTACAAACTTTATAAATGCACTCTTACCGAGAATGGTAAACTCATAATCTAATATCAGTGTTCTAATTTTACTTCTTATCCTCCATTTAACTTCTTAGTCTATTTTATAATCTAGTTTTAAGCCAATTTGTAATAATTTATTTTTCTAGTTTATGTTTTTTCCGATTCTTAGGAACTGATAGCCTCCATTGTGGTAAACAACATTTCCTTGATAAATCATTTCATTTCTATGCTTCTCATTTAGCTGCATTTTTAGCATCGCACTATTATATCTAAAAAAATTTTCGTTTATTACTATATAACTTATTCCAAAATTGTTTAAAATAGTACTGCTTACTTTTTTCGGATTTAGGTAAAAAGCAGTAGTGTACCATATCCCTGATTGATTAGTAATACCATAATGTGACGAATAAAACTTAAAAACCGATGAGTCTGCTAAGACTGGATAGTTCTCTATGTTTTCTTCTGCCCATATAGCAGAGGCGATTATATCACTTCTTATAGCATACTGATGTTCTACATAAACTCCTTCATTTAGAGGTCTGTTAACAAGGGTAGGAGAATAGTCAATTAATAGTGTCCCTATAAATAAGAGAAGTAAAAATGGTATCAACAGGTACTTGGATACTTTTTTTATCCCTCCGAATAGTACAAAAAATGCGATAGAAATGCTTAAAATAAAACTAAAAAGCCAGAAATATGTATATGTAAAAACAACCTGTCCACCATTAATAAGAATACCAAGTACTAGAAAGCCAATCACCCCAAATGCGATTAAGAATAAAATGTCAGGTAAGTTTACAACGTCTAATTTCTTTTGTTTGAGATAAAAAAGAAACGATAACCCTCCTATCACACCTAGGATTAAGAACATTGCTTGTGATAGTATTATTATAAATAGCTCATACACATATGTTAAGCGTAACCCTGTTCCAGAAGTCATTTTTAAATCCCCCTCTTTTGCTTGAGAGAGAATAGCTGGTTTTATTGTGCCATCCTTTATCATGTCTATTAACTTTTCTTTTTCTTTTATACTATATCCTGATTTATTTATTATGGCAAGTATCTCTTCATAATCTTCCCCTTCCTCTAATCTGATAATAATGCTCTTGTCTAGTTCCCTGTTTAATTCCTCTTTTTGGAAGAGTTTTCTTATAGTTGACCAGTAAAGTCCACGGCAAAAAGACCCTGTGCTTTTTATAATCGTTTCAAATGTTGTTGAAGTCGTTTCTTTTCCTTCTTTTCCAACATAATCGGTTATATCTTTAACATATTTAAAGTCCTGATTGATAAAGACCTGCGCAACAAATGATACATAAAGAATTATAAAACCTACATACACAAAAAGGTAGATTGGTTTGAACATTGTTTTTACTGGGCGCGAGAGATATCTAGATGCCAAAAATGAAAAAAGGATTCCTGCAGTCATGAGAATTGCAAGTAAATAGCTGTTTGCATGGTCACTTAGGACAACCGCGAAGCTTGTGAGTATTGCAAGCACTGCATAGATAATCTCCTTTTTCTTTAATACAAGCAGAAGTAAGTACAGATAGTATAATATTAGGAGGGCAGCAACGTACCTTCTTGAGACAAAAATTAAGACATAACCGTGCGCTCCGACAAAAAAAAGTGCTGAATAGGCAGCTACATTTCTGCTGCTGAATAGTTCAAGCGCAAAAAGATATGCTATGAGGGCAATTGCTCCACGAATGAAAAAAAGCATAATGTATTTTGTTACGATAAATGTATCAAGCCCTGTGCTTAATGAAAGAAAAGCAATTAAGATATGGACCATTGGATTGTATCCGTAGTAATTTGTTGCAAGACCGTATCCCAGCGTAGGGTCCCAATAGCCATTCTCAACAATCGTTGAGGCAAACTGCGCCTCAAAATAGCTGTCGGTGTTCATCTGAAACGGCTCTACCATGCCAAACACAAAGATACCTGTGATTGCAAACTCAAGTATAAGAATAGAAATTAACCTCTTGTGGCTCTTTAACCTCATAACCGCATAACCAGAAATGGCGATTTGTGCAATTATTATTGGCCAAAAAAGCCAATAAGGCCATCTTCCGGAAGCCTTTTGATAAAAGAAAATAATCATCAAAATAAGAAGCGCGATTTGTGCAAGGAAGAAATGCCTAGGCTTTATTGTTGATGGTTCCTCACTGAATTCAGGGATAAAGCAGTCCTTAAAACTAGCCCTCTGCTTTTTCAATGAATAAAGAAAAGCAAAAAAGAAAATCGCCGAGATTGCTATAAGATAAGCCCAGAGCGTAATAGGCATAAGTCCGCCTGTAATCTTTGCTGCTGTTTTGCTTCCTGCAAGAAAAAATGTAAGCCCTAAATCTATAAGCATTGAAAACAAAATTCCTAAGGCGACCCTTTCAATTAGCGGCTTTCTCTTAAAAAGTAAAAGGTCAAGACAAAAACCGGGTATAAAAAGGGTAAATAGCAGCCCTATTAATATTTGTGCGCTTTTAAATATTATCTCAATCTGCATCATATACAAAGTAATTGGCATCTATTTATAAATTTTTGCTATCAAATAGGGACAACATTAAAATTTTGAAACTCCACTCTTTAATAAGACATATCTTAATAAGACTTATTTTTAATCTAAAGAATAATACAAATTATTATGACAAATTTATTATGACAAATTATGACACCATTGTTTTTAGTCATATGGTTATGCACATTAACTATTTAAATAATGCTAACACCCTAGCTAATAAATATGAAGAAGGTTGTTCAGTTTAAGATTGATAAAGGAATGAAGGTTTCTGAATTGATAGATAGATTTTTAAGTTCTGGTGTAATGGGTGCTGGAAGGGTTGCAAAAGCCGCGTCTATAATGAAAAAAATGTTCTCTGATAAAAACTGCACTGTTTTTTTGGGAGTTGCAGGCGCAATGGTTCCTGGCGGATTGAAGAATGTGATTATCGACCTACTTGAAACTGGAAAAGTGGATGTTTTTGTGACTACCGGAGCAAATCTTACACACGACCTTGTTGAGGCTTTGGGCTACTCCCATTATCAAGGAAGCGCTCAGTGCGATGATATAGAACTTAATAAAAAATCCATTGACAGGATTTACGAAAGCTATATGCCTAATGAGGTATATGAAGGACTTGAAGATTTTTTCAAACAACACTTTTCAGATATAGGAGAACCTAGGGATATAACAGAGTTTCTTTGGAGAATCGGTAGCTTTGTCAAGGCGAAAGACTCGATTCTTCGCGTTTGCTATGATAAAAAGATTCCAGTTTTTTGTCCAGCAATCTCTGATTCAGGCATAGGTCTTATGGTCTGGGGGAGAATTGCTGAAGGAAAAAAACTTACTGTTGATGCCTTTCAGGACCTTAGAAGAATAATGAGCATAGCAATGGATGCAAAAACCGCAGGAGTAATCTATATTGGAGGCGGTGTGCCAAAAAACTATATCCAGCAAGCCATGCAGCTTTCACCTAATGCAGCAAAGTATGGAATTCAGGTAACAATGGATCGGCCAGAACCTGGCGGAAGCAGCGGGGCAGAGCTAAGAGAAGGTATCTCATGGGGAAAAATGTCTGCAGATGGAGAGTACGTTGATGTTATATGCGACGCGACGATAGCCCTACCTCTTATCTATGCCGCTGTTAAGGATAGCCTGGCTAGAATCTAGAATATTTGGATGGATATTTAAGCACTTGGCCTGTCTTCTGTTTCTAAAGCAGTAGTTGTAATTGATATGATAAATTGTAATTAATAAAATAATATAAAAAGTGTGCCTATTTGAGCTTAATTAAACCTACTTAGAAACCTTGTTAAACTCAAGCTGCATGTTTAGCTTCATTTGAATCTTCTTTACTCCGCCAGCCCTTCAGGAGTATAAAAACGATATATGGTAGTATGAACGAGAAAACATAAAGGCTTATTATAACAGAGATGCTTCCTATTTGCACATTTCCAATTTCAGCGCTTATTTTTTTAACTACGCTTGCCATTATCGAGATATCGGCAACACCAAGGAGCGGCATGAATATCAAAGCTATAATGTGGAACTTCCTTTCCATGTGTTCCATGCCCTGTAATAAAAATGTGAAAAGAGTCCCTAAAATAAGCCCAAACACAATAACTATCACATAAAGTCTTATGCCGTTAAGAAACAACATAGTCGGAATGAGAAGAAACGATGCAAAAAAGTTTGAGATGCCCAGTACCAAAAGTGATGTCCAGTAGATAAAAAGATTAAGGGGTCTTATAATTGCAGAATGTTTTTCTTTGGGATTTTTTATGATATCCTCTATATTTTTTACTTCATGCGGCTCTAATTTTTTCCTGAGCTTCTCAATATCAATCATCTTAATATGGCTCTGTGTTTTGTTCTTTTTAATCTTTTTTGGTGCTTTTATACCATCCCCATGTTTCTGAGCATATAATAAAACATTGACTTTTTTTCCTCCTCTTCAATATGGTCGCTGTATTTCTGACCTATTAGAAGCGCCGCAGTTTTTTTGAATGCAATCGACGCCGGAGAATAGGGATATTTGTGTACAACTGTACTCCTGTGTTTTAGAGACATACCTATATTCTTGTCTTCTGGAATCACTCCAATAACTTTCTCTTCCAAAAACACTTCAATATTTGGGATTGTCATTTCATAATCAAGTCCTTCAACCCTGTTTACAATAACTCCAAGTATCTTTTTCTGCATCACTTGAACAAGCCTCTTAAGCCTAAGGCTGTCTGCGACAGAAATCAAGTCAGGAGATGTTATAAGAATGAGGTAGTCAGAGGCGGATATTACAGCCTTGCAGTTTTCGCCAAGCCCAGCAGTGCTGTCAATCACCACAACTTCAGCATAGTCTGTAAGTTGGTTTATTACATCTACTAGGTTAGCCCTTTTTACTCTGTAGGAATCTTCGAAGGATAGCCCCCCCGGTATAACCTTTAATCCTGTATGATGCTTGGTTATCGCATGTTTTATGCTATGTTCGCCTCTAAGGGCGCTGTGGATTGTTTTGTCGTTGTTTTTAAATCCGAGATGAAGCCCTATGTTTGGGTTTGAGAAGTTTGCATCTAGAACAATCACTTCGCGCTTGAAAACATCCAAGGCAGAGCCAAGATTGATGGCTGTGGTTGTTTTTCCAACACCTCCTTTTGCAGATATTATTCCAACAAACTTAGTCATTTTGCAGTTTTAGCATAAATCTATTTTTGGTATAATCTGTTTTTATAATTGTCTGTTCTTGTCTACATCTCTCTTTTACATCTATCTATATCGTTTTCTACTTTTACTTATTTTCTACTTATCTGTTTGACTTTTATAACTTACTTTATAACTTCTTTGTTTTTAGTTAATTTATAATCTATACTTTATATAATTATTTCATAATGCTCTCAATATGCTCTATTAGCGCCTTAACCTTTTTATAGTACTCTGTAACAGTATCTATGTCAACTTTTATATCCTTATCGTCAATACGGGATACCATAGCCACATGTCGCCTGTATTCCATCTCTTTTGTGTAATCTGCTTTTTCCATCTTTTTTAGGAGGAGATAGAACTCTACTCCTTCTAGAATTATATCGTCTTTTTTATAAATCTTCTTTATCTCCTCGCACTTTAGCTTGAACGCCTCTGGTATCTCTTCAATTTTTCTTTCCTCAATGGCTTTTCTCAAGAGGGATAGCAGAGCAAAGTCAAGCGAGCTTATAAGCCTGTTAAGAACATTTCTTAGAACATCAACGGTTCTTGTGTACTTAAGACTAACATAAATAAGGTGGTCGACTCTCTTAAGCTCCTCCTTTGCTTCATGGAGTGCCTCAAGCATTTTTTACCATCCCTTCAACTTCTTCAATAAATAGTTTTGCTTTTTCAACATATCCTTTTATGATTTCTGGGGAAATTACCTTTAATTTATATCTCTCTGAGCAGATTACAAATCTCCCGTCTTTGCTGAACTCTACCGGGCTTTTTTTATGTTGTATTATTATCTCTCTTATCCTTGAAATTACACTTGAATAATCTTGTGACATTCTATATCTTCTTGATTGCCGAGCCCTGAAAATGCTGAACATTGAGTCAAAATCTTCATTGAACGCAGGTATTCGTTTTTTGCTGTACTCGTAGAGAAGTACCGCCGCTATGGTGTCCTTGAAACTCTCCATGACTCTTGTGCATACTGCTATAAGAACCCTGGGTTCTGCAGTAATCTTAAAAGTGACATTTAGCATGTGCTCTGCAGCCTGGATATTGCGCTTTGCGCTCTCCAAGGCGACATCATGCCGGTCCATTATAGTATAGTATAACACAGAACTTTAAAAATATTTCTGACTTAAGGAATTTTAAAAGCCCTCCTTCTCCATCCTTCTTTTAACATCCTCTGTAACGGGCTCAACCGTCTGAAAAAGTGATAACAAACCTGCTTTTATATTGTTATCATCACTTATCCTGCTGTGGCTAAATGGGCAAATAACCCACTTGCGTTCTGTCTCTGAATAGGGGTTTATGAAAAATATTTTTATTCTTGGGTATTCTGAAAGTTTTGCCCAGCACTTAACTAACTTATCAAGATTATCTTTTGTATTAAGCGTTACTATTGATATGAAAGTCTCCTTGTTTTTTGCATGCTCAAGTACATCTGAAAGATGGTTGTCAAGCTCAGGCAGCATCAAAAAAATCTGCTCCTTTTTTTTATGTGTGACATAAAGCCTTTTTCCATCTTTCTTCATCTCCACTATTGATTTTTCAAATGCATCCATATGCTGTACAAGCGCCTTTGTCCATTCCATTAAATACTTTTCAAGCTGCATAGACACACCTAATCCGTATACTGATTTATAAATTTTGCCACCAGCCAAACAAAAGGTATTTAAACCAATTATGCAAGAAATTCTATAATGAAAGAGCTTGATAAAAATTATCTTAAAGAGCATCTTCTTCAATATGTTAAGTTTCAATTAAAACAGGGTTATAATATAGCCGATATTAAGCACGCGCTTTTAAAGTACGGCTATCATAAAAATCTAATAGAAGAGGTTGTAAGCCTTCTTGCGCCAGCAGACTATCCAGAAGAAAAAAAACACGAGCCTATGAACTTACGACAGATGGACAAAAACCTTTACTTCTATCTTAAAAATATGATAATTGATTATATAATGAAACAACAAAAGCAAGGTTACAGCATAAACATGATAAGAAAAGCACTGATAAGAACAGGGCACCATCCTAAAATGGTGGACGAAGCCATATCAAAGATTGAGAAAGGTGAGGCTGTTGACTACCAAAATCCAAAACTGCCAAAACTAAATCCGCAAATGCTCTTCGCAGCACTTATTTTCCTTTTTTTTACCTTTATCGTGTTTGTTAGCATCTCAACAAACGAGAGCATTTCCATTGTTCTCTACAGCTTCGCTCCAAGCGCAGCCGCCATAATCGCAGTTTACTTTCTTTGTATGGTTATGAGGGGTCACAGAATGCAATCGCTTGTTCCATTTTTTGGTGTTGTCATTGCAGTTGGCGTTTTTATGGCCTCGGCACAGATGACTTCTTTTTATAAAAGTCTGCCTGGTTCTTCAGTGGTTCTTGTGCTAAATGTTCTCTTGTCTTTTGTGCTGTCAAGTATATTTTGCTTTTTTTCAAAAGCCGAGGAAGAGGAAATACTTGAGCCAAAAGGAAAAAGGCAACCTAAAAAAACATAGCTATCTTTTTCTTAGCCATTCATCACTCAGATATTTTTCTGCAAGGCTCTCTGCTGTTTTTATTTCCTTAGGAGTCAAACCATCTGGTTTGAAAATTGCACTAAACTGCTCTTCAAATCCTCTTTTTATGGCGTTGTAGAGCATATCAAAATCTGTTTTTGATGCATTCAAAATCGAAATGCTTTTTGTTAGCGCATCTATCCCGGCGTCGGTGCTTTTCAGATTGGCTGTAATATCCCTTATGGAAGTGACCCTTTTTTTTACATCGCAGATTGCCTTGTCTGTTGTCTTTTCTTTTGGAACCTTGAGCGCAGAAAACATCGTCTCAATATCTAGGTCAAGAAGAATCGTTCCATGCTGAAGTACCCTACCATTACGCCTTGTTTGAGCGCTGCCGCTTATCTTTTTACCTGATACAACAATGTCGTTTATTGGCGAAAATTTTGCTTTTACTCCAAGCGCAGACAACCCTCCTATCACAGCGCCACAGATCTTCTCGTATGATTCCAGTATATCTGAGGAAACAATCTCTTCGCCGCACACAAAAGAGTAGGTTATCTCCTTGTCGTGAAACACAGCTCCGCCGCCTGTTATTCTTCTTACGCAATCTATGCCGTGCGATCTGCAGAATCCTATGTCGACTTCATCGGAAAACCTCTGAAAGTATCCTATTGAAACTGCTCTCGGAGACCACCTATAAAGCCGAAGCGTAGGTGTGCTGCTACAGTAAAGTATAGCTTCGTCAATAGACATATTTTCAAATGCGCGTTTTGCTCCGTCTTTTATAATTCTCCATTTCATCGAGCTTCACTTCTTATAAGATTTTATTTCCTCTATGCACCTTCTGTACTCATCTTCGCTGAGAGGTCGTGGATAGTTGTATATTGGGCCGCTCGGCCTTTCATTGAAAAACGGTCTGTTGCAGCCTTCGCAGCCTGATGTCTGAAACGCGTCAGGACTGGCCTTTCTGCCTTTTATTCTGTGGTATCTGATCTGGATTTTTCTGTAATATCCAATCTGTGGTCGTGGCATCGACTCCATACTTGTTCCTTTAAGAGGTGTGAATGCAAAAAGCCCTATCCCAATCCCATTTTTGTGTAGCAGTTCCATAAGCTTTGTAACATCTCCTTCGCTTTCACCAAGTCCTACAATTATATGGGTGCATACCTTGTTTGGAAATACTTTTGCTGCGGAGCAAAGAAGATTAACCACCTTATCAAAATTCATGTTCTTAAGCAAGTAGGACAGATTTCTGTTCGCAGTGTCAAGAGGTATACAGATTTTATTTACATAAGGCTCAATAAACCTTACTTCGCGTAGACTCCGAAAATTGTAGCATATTCTTATGTTTTTTCCACAAAGCTTTCCTGCAATTATCCTGGCTTTTTTTAGTCCTGATGATGTACACTGGAGGCAAACCCTCTCTATACTACTCTTGTTTATGGCCTCTATCGCATAATTATCGTCAATCTCCGGCCATTCAATTCTTCCTACAATTTTTTGGTTAAATGGTTGGGAACAGAAGTGGCAAGAATTTTTGCAGAAGTCTCCAATAAGACAATAAATTGTTGTTGGTTTAACTGCCTGATTTCCATGCATTAGTCCAAGTACAGATGCGCTTCCTGACGACAACCTCATAGTGCACAACACTCGTACTTTCTTTTTATTTTATATCCACTTAAGTCAACAGAAGGATGTAGAAAGACTATTGTATCAACATACTTTATGGCTATTTTATCTATCAACTTCTTTCTTTTGAAAGGCCTTATACAGCCAAGTGTAATGTGCCTGAAGTTTTTTCTTGCAAATTTTAGCACTTCTTCAATTTTTGATAGAGTTGGTTCTCTAACTTTAATTCCCCTGCTTTTTGTAAGAACAAGGAACACCACTCTTTTTTCGCCGAGCATTTTTAAAATTTTAAGGCTGCGGAGCTCGTTTCCAAGCCCAATAATCACATGGGGTACCACCTTATTAAACCTTTTTAGATAAAGATAGCTAAAAATGAAGTCCATTTCTGTTTTGTTTAATTTATAAAACCTTTTTATTATTTTGTCGTCTGTTACAAAATTGAATGAAACTACATCAGCATACTTTGAAATCTCAAATGCTTCATCTAGACTTACAAGCCCAGAATGAAGATTAATTTTTTTTCTTTTAGATATAGAGCTCAAAAGCTTGAAATCCAGTGGAAGTTTTCCGTTTTTTGTGAAGCCGCCACTTATAAGATAACTCTCTTTTTCATTTTTTTTGAGTTTTGTAATCTGCTTTATGCTTGGCATATCTCTTATAAAATGGCCTTTGCAGAACAGGCAGTTAAGTTTACACTCTCCTACTGAAACTGCTTTAGTATATAGCGGTTCAACTATTGTTAAGGTTTTCATATTGCGCTTTCTATTTCTCAGATGTTCTTATTTCTATCTCCATCACATGGACCTTAATTTTTTAGCTCCCTCCTTTAGGCTTTTATATAAGGAACCACTGCATCTTTATAAGCCCAATGCTATGATGTTTATAACTTTTGTGAAAAAAATAAGAAGTTTTCTTCATTTATCGTTTTAAAAAAGGCTGCTTCAAGCAGAGAGCTGTTTCTGTAAAGATGGGGCATGCCGTAAATCTTATTTTTTTGTCTTTCCCTGCTTAAAGATGCCTCTACTGAATTTGTTATGTTTTAGCTTTATTTTACAGTCATTTGCAAGGTTCAAAAAGAGAAAACCAGTTTACTTGGAATAATTATTTTTGGATAATTATAAATATAGGTATCTTTATTATAGGCTAAATTACCTTAAACTGATAAAATTTAATAAGAATTAAAGGAGGTTGATAGAAATGTTCGGCTTTGGACAAAATAGGACTCTTACTGGTTTGATTAAGATTGAAAAAGCTCTTTTAAAGTTAATTAAAAAATGCAATAATCAAGCAAATACACAAGATGCAAAAAAGCCTGAAAACGCATACAAACTTCAGGCTCTTAAAGACTATACTCTTTACTTGAGAAACACTGCTGAATATATTCACAGAGCAAGAGTTAGCTATGCAAAAGCGCTGGAGATTGAGTCAAAGCTAAAAAAATAGCCTCTTATTATATTTAATAATTATATCTAATTATATCTAATATTACGATTGTGTTATACATCATATATTATATACATCATATACATTACTGATGCTTAAGGTGGTTTCATATGAGATTTTTTTCGAGCCTTTTTTAAGCCCTATAGGGGGTATCTGTTTCATAGAGGACCTTTGCAAAACAGAGCGCTGAACCTTAGCCACATCTCCAATGTTTTGAGGCACAACCTTCTAGACGAGAAAGTAGACCTTAGATGGCATAGTATGCACGACCATCGCGAACAAGAGATAGCCAATCTGCTGAGTGCTCTGCATGACTTAAAAGATTTCATTGATGCTGAAGTGCCAAACGAGCTGCAGAAAAAAATCTCCGATATGGACAAACTACTTATAAGTATACTTGAGCGTGTGCAAGACTCATATAAAAACAACACCTCATTAAAGATGGAAGGGCTGCATACAGAAAATATTAATGATAGAGTAAAAGTGCTGATTGACTGGCTTAACCTTTATCGTTCTAAAAACTGGCTTACTTTTAAAGAAATTACCAGTCCTTATGACCCGGACCTTAAGGTATTTTATAACACTATCTTTTCAAGAGCGTTTCCGATAAAAGAGGAGCGAGAATCGCTTCGCAGCATCATGCGATATATCGGGCAGGAGAAACTGATATCAAGGATGATAAGAGATAAAATAAAATCAAATACTATAGATGAAAGTCTTAGGAAAAAAGGAGGTTGAACTTTTTTACAATTTTGCGAATAAAAGTATTTTTGTAGAGTACCATCTTATTGTTGCGAAGGTTTTAGGCACAGTTGTCGGCGGTGCTGTGTTTACTACTGTTATAGCACCGCTCGCAACTGCGGCATGCGCAGATTTTATGGTTGTTTACAATAATGTTCTTGCAAAATCAGAAGACCCTATGGTGCGACAACATGCAAGTGGCAGTGACAGAAGACTTATTTTTTATGAGCTCTATAAACATATACACAAAATAGGAGAAGAAGATACCATGGATTATGCAGGACGGAGGCTTGACTGCGTTCTTGGAGAAGCAAATGACCCTGTAAGAATGTATTAACTTGGTGGGCTTGATGCACTAAGTGAAGACACAGCGAATCCTCTTGTAAGACTAAGGCTTTACCTGTCTATAATGGGTTTTCGTGTTCTTGGTTACTTATATCATCAGCCTCCACTTGATAAAGGAAAAGAGCCATGCAAATACCTATTCCATCTCATCTATCCTTTTAATGAAACATGGCAGCTTCAAGGCGGTGTTCCTCCAGAGATAGTTGAGGACCTTATACTATCTTACTTCTCCACATGGGGGATAGAGGTGCACATCTGCGGAATGACCCTACTGTAAAAGAAATTGTGAGTGATCTTGCGAGATTAAAGTCCCAAGGAAAGCTTGTTCCCCTTCTTGATTGGAACGGACTTATGAAATACTACAAAGAGAAATATAAGAATGATTTTATATATCTTAAAACAAAAGACGGTAAAGTTATAAAAACTAGCTTGCTTGAGGGCGTTTTTGGATATCTTAAAAGTATCAATTACAGGGACAGATAATAAGAAAGAGAGAAATAACAAGGAAATAAGGGGACTTTGTTTGGCAATTTTATGTTAACTCTAAAAATTAAAAAAATTTATAAATTACATATCCTCTGTTTAATGAGAAAAAGGTGATAATATGGGAATACTTGGCTACACCGCTAATGAACTAAATATTTCGCATTGGAAGGGAGCTATAAGGTCAATAATACTGCATTCTGGTGAAATTCAAAAGCTGCTTACAAGAGAGGAGAAGGAGCTCCATGCAATTGAGAACGCTATTAAAGAGGGCAAAGCTGATGAAATACACCGCACACTTCAAATTCTAGATAAAGAAGCAGCAGAGTTTATAGCGCATCTTCAGGCTCTTGAAATGTCTGCTTCACTTTTGCGCAAGTTTGAGCTTTTAGACTTAAAAAAACTTGAAGAGCTTCAGCAAAAAATGCATATGATGCACGCACCCCCCCAGCTTCTAGCAGAGATGGAGAAGGTGGAGACAAACAACCTCAAAAGACTAAGTGAGGTTATAAAAGCAGAGAGAGACCTAAACTTTTGGCAGAGGTTCTCTTTAAAATAAGATACTTTTACAACAACAATTTTAATTTTTTATAATTTTCCTAGTTATTCTAAAATTTTTAATTACCTTTATTCTGTTCTTTAATTAGCCATTCTTCTACTGCCTTTCCTGTGATTAAGCCTGAAAGCTCGTTTACATCAACTGGCCGTATCTTTATCAGCCACCCTGAATTGTACGGCTCGTTTTTTACAAGTTCAGGACTATCAACCACTTTTGTATTAACTTCAATAACTTCTCCGCTCAGAGGGCTCGTAACTTCACCCACCCATTTTGCACTCTCTACTCTCGCGAATGGCTTACCTTGCGTAACTCTCGCTCCTTTTTGTGGAAGTTCTATGTATTCTATTCCTCCAATGCTTCTAACGCCTAACATATCAATGCCTATGACAAAAATATCCCCTTCCCTTTTCGCATAGCTGTGGCTTTTATGATAATAGAACTCATCAGGCAAAATTATGTCTTTTACTTGCGCCATTTTTCCCCCTCAATCTAGGATATTATTTTCCAGTTTATCCTCCGATTTTTCTTATCGCATTATCTGCAGCACGCATCAATATATCATGTGTATCACTTATGGCTGGGCAATATGCAAGTTCTGTTTGTGCAAGATCATATACTGTGAACTTTGCCTGTATTGCGGCGCTTACAACATTTATTCTTTCAGCAGCGCCATGACCTATTGCCTGGGCACCAACAACCCTTTTTGAAGTCTTGTCTATAATAATCTTTACAGTAACCTCATCTTTTCCAAGGCACCACTCAGGTCTGGTAGTGCCTGATGCTTTCCCAGATATTGGATCTGGCCACGCAGCTGAATTAAAACCAGTGCACGCTACTTCAATATCACCTATCTTTGAGACAAAAGTGCCTAACGCACCCATATAATGCTTCTCCATACCGCACATATTATAAGCTGCTACAACTCCTTGCTTGTAAGCGGCAACTGCAAGTTGCATTGAGTAGTCCCTCTGATCAATCAAACTTTTTACCTGAACACAATCGCCTATGGCATATATGTCAGGTATGCTTGTTTCCATCTTCTCATTTACTACTATACCATATTTTCCGATAGAAATTCCCGCATCAGCAGCAAGCTTTGTGTTCGCTCGCACGCCTGTTGCCATAATAAGCATATCGCACTCAAGACGCTGACCTTTAATGAAAACAGCATTAACCTTATCTTCGCCTTCAACCTTCTCAACACTTGCACTGAAAAAAGACTTTATGCTTTTTGCATTTAGGTGTTCCTGTAAAATAGACGCAATATCCTGGTCAAGAGACTTGAAAAGCGGGTAAGGAAGTGACTCAACAATCAATACATCAAGCCCCGCATTCTTTAAGGCAAAAGCAGTTTCAAGACCTATTGCTCCAGCACCTACAACAACAGCCTTCTTTGAGCGTGGAATGAACTCTCTTATCTTCTGAACGTCTTCGCATGTTTCGACACAAAATATCCCTCTTTGCATCATCTTTTGTACGCCCTCAATCGGTGGAATAAATGCATATGAGCCCAAGTCAAGGAGCAATTTGTCGTATTTTAGCTGAATCTTTTCTGATGTCCTTATATTAACTGCTTCAATAGTCTTTTCCGCAGGAGTTATTTTTGTGCATTCATGTGCCCTGAATCTCTTAAAAGGCAGCGAGTCAAAGTTGTGTTTCAACGATTCAATGTCCTTTATAGTGCCTTCTATTGAGAAAGGAAGTCCACAACAATGGAGAAGGTCAAACTCTTTTTTGTCAACAAATATAATTTCAATTTCTTTCTGCAACTTCATTGCAGTCATTGCCGCGAAAAATCCGCCGCTGCCAAACCCCACAATAACAAGTTTCAATGTTTTAACCTCTCTATATTATAAAATGTTAATTACAAGTTGTTAAAAAGTCTTGCACCTCTCTCTTATTCCTCTTGTATGATGCTTATTATTATCCTACTCTTCTTTATTATTTCTCTTACCTCTCTACTATGTTATCACTTACATTATATATCTTTATTATATATCTTTATTATATATCTTTATTATATATCCTATTATTTGCTAAATCTCATTATTCAACATATTATTCAACTTATGTATTTGATATTTAAATTTGTATCCTATATTTAAATCTCTATCTTCAACTGTACCTCTTTAATTATCCTTTCTTTTATATTATCCCTATGCATATCTATATCCTAGCTTATCCGCCTATTATTTTTCCCAGAACTGTTGTGTTCTCAAGGCTTATTGAAGTATGCGGCGTTGTATTAATAGTCCCCTCCATGAAAAGCAGAAATAGTATGGCCATCAAAAGCAAATATATCATTACCTTTATATAGATAATTCTCTTTAGTCTGTTCATTCTACCCCCTTTTACATATGATTTCATAATTACTTTTAATAAATTTTACGATTTTTATATGCGCATTACCTTGTTATTGAATCTTGCTCCCTATATCTTTTATGCTTTTTTGTCTGTTAATAAATATCTAAGTCTGTATACAAGCCTAATGTAAGCCTAATGTATAAATCCTAAATTAGTGCCAATTTTGGTAGATACGCTTTTTGTTCATGATTAGTGAATACATAACTTTAAATATGAATTCTTTCAGTTATCATTCTGAGGTGAATTAAATGAAGGCATTGGCAGTTGCTGTTATGTTTCTGTGCATATTAGTTTTTGTTGCGGCATGCAAAAAGCCTACAAGTCTTGATAATAGCCCGGCTGCAGCTACACTTAGAATAAGCGATTCTTGCGTTGATAAAGACAAGTGCTGTGTTGATGATTGTGGAAATTATTGCTCTTCGCAAAACGGTGTGTACTTTAGGCATGAGCTTAATGGAGAGACCTGTATATGCTTTTGCGATGAGAGGCCAAATTAAGAGGTGGAATTATGATCAGCGAAGAAGATTATAGGGAAATTAAAGGAATAATGCAGACAAATCTTGTTACACTAGAGGAAGAAGAAAAGGTTATTACTGCTGCAAAAATTATGGCAAAAAAGTCAATAAGCTGCATTATAGTGGTAAAGGGAAAAAAGCCGATAGGGATAATAACCGAGAGAGACCTTCTTAAAAAGCTTGTTGTTGAGGGAAAAGACCCTACAAAAACGCTTGTTAAGGAGGTTATGAGCAAGCCGGTCGTGACTGTGCCACCTGAGTCTGATTTTGTTCCAACGGGCGAGCTTATGAAGCGCAAGGGTGTTAGAAGGTTTCCTGTTGTTGATGATAATGGCAACCTTATAGGGCTTGTTACACAGACCGATATACTAGAGGGCATAATTCGCTTGGTGAAGCATCTTGACTGGAAGCTTGTTACAATGAAAATATCGGTGGAAGAGTATATTGAAAAGCTCAAAGAGTCGCGCATTATATAATATTTCTTGTTTTTATTTTGCATCTAACCTTTTTCATTTAAAAAAGGGGTGTAAATAATCAAAGGGTACGCAGGGAAGTATATCGACATAAACTTATCAAGGAAAGAGATAGTTCCGAAAATATTAGATGAGAACTTTGCCAGAAAGTTTATAGGCGGATATGGCTTTGTTGCAAGAACGCTGCTTGATATTCCTAGAGAAGCAGATCCGCTCGGACCTGATAATATTCTTTGCTTCTGGCTAGGGCCATTCGCCGGAACACTTGTTCCAACATCCTCAAAGTACTCAGTCGGAGCAAAATCGCCACTCACTAATATGATTGGGTTTGGGATATCTTCGGGATACTTTGGAAGCGAGTTTAGACGCGCTGGCTGGGATGGGATAGTTATAAGAGGCAAAAGCGAGAAACTCGTCTATATCTTTATTGATGATGATATAGTTCGGATTGTTGATGCCGAGCATCTCAGAGGAAAAACCACATGGGAGACTGAAGACTTGATTAAAGAGCAACACCATGATAACAGCATAAGAGTCGCGTCAATAGGACCTGCGGGCGAAAAGCTGGTTAGGATAGCATGCATAACCAACTGTAAAAACAGGCAGGTTGGAAGAACTGGCATGGGCTGCGTAATGGGCTCAAAAAACTTAAAAGCCATTGCAGTAAGAGGAACAGGCGCAACAGACGTCTTTGATTTAAAAGGGCTTGCTGAATTCTGCAAAGAGCTTAATTCCCGCTGTCAAGGTTCTGCAACTGAAAAGTATAGAATATATGGAACTCCTGCAAACGTTCTTGTTCACCAAAAACTCGGTTGCCTTCCAACGAGAAATTTTCAGCAAGGAACATTTGAAAATGCTGATAAAGTAAGCGGGCAAACAATGTTGAAGACCAAAGTTAAGAAAATTCTTGCGTGCGAGGGATGTGCAGTTGCATGCGACCATTTTAACATTATTGAAGATGGGCCATATAAAGGTGCGATGGCAAGCGTAGACTATGAAAGCCTGTGGAGTTTTGGACCTAATTGCGGGATTGATAACCTTGATGCGATAACAAAAGCAGTGCAGATATGTGACACCAATGGGATTGACACTATAAGCGCAGGCATGATTGTGTCGTGGGCCATGGAATGCTTTGAAAAAGGATTGCTTACCATTGATGACACAGAAGGAATTAACCTTGTCTTTGGAAATCATGAGGCAATGGTTGAAACTGTAAGGAAAATGTCGCTTAGAGAAGGCAGACTTGGAAACCTTCTTGCAGAAGGAACACGAAGAGCGGCTAATATAATCGGCAAAGACTCGATTAAATATGCGATGCAATGCAAAGGAATGGAGTGGGGCGGCTATAGCATGCGCAGCCTTCAAACTTCGACACTTGGATACGCAACATCCGTAAGAGGCGCGTGCTATCTGCGTTCCGGCTCTTACCAGTATGATGTCAAGGGCGAGGTTGATAGGTTCAGCCTTGATCAAACCAGAGGAAAGCTTGTGAAGGACGGCGAAGATATCTATGCACTTATAGATTCTCTCATCATATGCAAATTCACCCGCAATATCTACAAGAATAACGACGAACTCGCCTCTCTTTATTATCTTGTTACTGGAGTCAAAGTTAAGGGTGATGAGCTTGTAAAGGCTGGAGAGCGTATACACAATGTTGCTAAGATTTTTAATATAAAGCATGGATGGAAAAGAGAGGACGACTATCCCCCATGGAGGGCGTTCAATGAATATTTGAAAGACAAACAGGTAATTGAGGCGCTGAAAAAGAAAGGGCAACCGAATCCGCAAGGAGCAATAATAAATCGTGAAGAATATGAAGCGGCGCTTAATAGCTACTATGAAGTCCGCGGCTGGGATTATCTAGGGCTTCCAAAGAAGGAAAAACTGTCAGAGCTTGAAATATATGACCTATGGTAGTTTTTATGAATCTGCAATCGCAACGGCTTAGACATGCATTATTATGTACGTGTTGCGATGTTTAATAAAGACAGATTGAAGCGGCTCCGGAAATGGCAAACGAAGAAAGAATTATTGTGTGCGATACCGAGAAGTGTAGTGGTTGTAAAATATGCGAATACGCATGTGCGGTCTTTAATAGAAAAAGTCTTAATCCGCGCGAAGCAAAGATTATTGTTGTCAGAAAAGAGCCCATCCTTAATGTCGCAATAAGTTGCGTTCTTTGTAAGACAAAAGACTGTCTAAATGGCTGCCCAACACAGGCAATAACCTTTAACCAAAATAAGAGTAGCATAGAGATTAATGCAGACAAGTGTGATGCATGCGGACTCTGCATTGAGCGGTGTAAGTTTGGTTGTATAACTATGGCGGCGCAGGGGAAAAATATGCTTGTCTGTGATTTTTGTAGCGGACAGGATTCGCAGAAATGCGTTGAATTGTGCCCAAAAGGAGCGCTTGCGTATAGCAAGCCGGATTATTTTCAGGCAAAAGTGAGACAATGAAGCAGTATTATGTTCAGAAGGATTATCTTGAAAAAGTTGAGGAAGGAAAAGAGTTTGATTTTTTAGGGAAGAAGATAGATAGTGTTTGTTCACTCAGCACAGCACTCAAGTCTGCTGATAACACCGCGATTTCAAGGTATATGTCATGGCAGAAGAACGATTTTTTTGCATGGATAAACTCTGTTGTTGGCGATGTTCGGCTTGCACGCGATATTAAAAATCTGTCCCAACATGCAAACCTGCTAAAGTGCATTGATTACAGAATAAATGAAATCTCTTTACGCAAAAAGGGACTTTCTTTTAGTATGTTGGGTTCAGAGCTTAAGATGTATGTTGACAGAATCGTGCTTAAGGTTGACATGGATGTATGCTGCAATTGCGAGATATGCAGTAGCGTGTGCCCTCAGAAAGCATTCAAAATCGTGGAAGGAAAACTTAATCTTGATAAGAGCAAATGCTCGTACTGTGGATTTTGCGTGAGTTTTTGTCCGCTAGGATGCGTTAAACTGACTTATAACAACACAGATTATAATCCATCACTTAAAAATCGGCTTCATCCAGCGCTTCCAGAAAGAAAACAAATGGAGAACATGAGCGTGCTCAAACTTTTTTTGGGTAAAATATCTATATCACAAAAGTGTAGCGCCGGTTGCGAGGAGTGTGTTATCGTATGTCCTGTTAATGCAATAAGAAGAAACAACGAGAGTAATAATGAGCTTGAGAAACCCGTCGTAGAAGAAGAAACCTGCATTTTATGCGGCGCATGCAAAATAGCCTGCCCACAGAAAATAATTGATGTTCAAAGAACGTCTATAAATTCTAAGGGGGATGGCTTTAGCAAGGTATGGCAAGATGCTATTAGTAATTTAACTAGAGCTGAGATGAAAGCAGTATATCACAGAAATAGAAATGAAAGAAAGGTTGTTGCGTTGATTGAAAATGCAAGATGAGCCAAGAGTCGGTGTATTTGTTTGTCACTGCGGAAAAAACATAGCTGGGACGGTTGACATTAAAAAGGTTGTTGAGTATGCTAGGACGCTTCCTGCAGTGGTTTATGCAGATGAAAATATGTACACTTGCTCAGATCCAGGGCAGGAGAGCGTTAAAAAAGCCATAAAGGAGCACGGAGTAAATCGAGTTGTAGTGGCAGCGTGCTCGCCAAAAATGCATGAGCCGACATTTCGAAGGTGTGTAAGCGAAGTGGGGCTAAACCCTTATTTGATGGAGATGGCTAATATAAGGGAACATTGTTCATGGGTGCACATATGGGAAAAAGAACTTGCCACAGAAAAAGCAAAGGATATTGTTGCAATGGCTGTTGCAAAAGCGAGATATCTCCAACCGCTTGAAAATATAGGTGTTCCAGTAGAGAAAAAAACGCTTGTCATTGGTGGTGGAATCGCCGGTTGCCAGGCGGCGCTCGATCTTGCAGATATGGGATTTCAAGTATATCTTGTTGAAAAAGAACCTTCAATCGGCGGAAGAATGGCACAGCTTGACAAGACCTTTCCAACAATGGACTGCTCGATTTGCATTGAAGGGCCTAAGCTTGTGGATGTAGGCAGACATCCAAGGATAAAGCTTCTCACAAACACAGAAGTTAAGGAGGTAACTGGCTATATAGGCAACTTTCATGTCAAATGCATAACCAAGCCAAGATATGTTCTTCTTGATAAGTGCACAGGTTGCGGCGAGTGTTATGAATCCTGCCCTGTTGTGATTCCAAGCAAGTTTGAGCGAAACCTTAAACCAACAAAATCTATCAGCGCGTTTTTTCCTCAGGCAGTTCCACAAAAATTTGTTATAGACTATGACAAGTGCATAAAATGCTATAAATGTGCAGAAGTCTGCGGAAGCAGAAACGCAATTGACTTTACAGAAAAAGCAAAAGAGGAATCTTTTACAGTTGGTACTATAATTGTCGCAACAGGTTGCGACAGCTTTGACGCAGCAAAAAAGGAGGAGTACGGTTATGGAAGGTTTGAAAATGTTGTTGATGCGATGGAGTTTGAGAGAATTGTCTGTGCCGGCGGACCTACCGCAGGGGCGCTTCTACGAAGAGATGGGAAACATGCCGAAAGATTTGCGTTTATTCAGTGTGTAGGAAGCAGAGACAAAAAATGTGGAAACGAATACTGCAGCAATATTTGTTGCCTAAACAGTATAAAACTTTCCTTGCTTATAAAAGAGCATGTGCCACATGCTCAAGTTACCATTTATTATATAGATATAAGAGCTTTTGGAAAAGGGTTTGAAGAGCTTTATGCTCGCGCAAGAAACGCGGGAGTTCTGTTTGTCAAAGCACGTGCATCTGAGCTAAAAGAGGGGAAGGATAAAAATCCTATTGTTGTTTATGAGGATATGGCTACCGGAGAGGTTGCTGAGAACGAGGTGGACCTTGCAGTGCTTTCGGTGGGTATGGTTGCAGCGCAAAGCGCAAAACAGCTTGCTGAGGTCTTGCACATACCACGCAATACAAATGGGTTTTATCTTGAGAGCCATCCCAAACTTAAACCACTGGATAGCCCAGGTGATGGAATTTACCTTGCAGGTTCTGGCGAGTCGCCGAAGGACATCAAGGAAAGCGTTACAAGCGCAAGCGCAGCAGCAGGTAGAGCCGCAATACCCATGTCTAAGGGAAAAGTCTACATAGAGGGAATAACTATAGAGACTTATCCTGATAAATGTGTCGGCTGTGGTATGTGTGTAAGAGCATGTCCATACGGCGCAAATAAAATTGACCCAAAAACAAAAAAGCTTGTGCATAATCCAATTCAATGCCATGGCTGCGGCACATGCGTTGCAGAGTGCCATTTCCAAGCTATTGACCAGAAACATTTCAAAGACGAGCAGATTATAGCCCAAATAGACGCTGCTCTTGCAGTTGAACCGCAAAAAAAGGTAATTGCCTTTTGCTGTAACTGGTGTAGCTACGCGGGCGCGGATCTTGCTGGCGTTTCGCGGTTCCAGTATCCACCTCAAATAAGAATAATTAAGGTTATGTGTTCAGGCAGAATCTCTGAAAAGTTTGTTTTGCGGGCGTTTGAAAAAGGCGCGGCGATTGTATGGGTTACTGGTTGCCACCTTCCAAGCGACTGCCACTATATAAGTGGAAACCACTTCTGTAAAAAACGAATTGAAAAGCTGCAGAAAGAGCTGCCCGAGAGGATTAATCTTCCAAGTAGCAGACTTAAGCTTAACTGGATAAGTGCAGCAGAAGGAAGTCTTTTCGCAGACTATGTGAAAAATCTTGTTCGCGAGCTTTTTGAGATTGAAAGTCAGGAAGGCAAGAGTGTTTTACAGGGAGATAAACATGCAAAGCTTTAACTATACTCTAAGAGAAAAGCTTATTGGGGAAATACCAGATCTTAAGAAGTGCTTCCAATGTGGAACTTGCGCAAGCAGTTGCGTTGCTACAAAGTACAGCAAACATTTTAACCCCAGGCAGATAATACAAGCTGGAGTGTATGGCTTCCAGGCTAAGATAATGAATGATGATTTGTGGCGATGTACAACATGCAACCGCTGCAATGAAAGATGTCCTCAGGATGTAAACCCCTACGAGGTTATTGTAAAACTTAAAAATATTGCATTAAGAAACGGCCTTGTTTCAGAACAAAAGTCAAACGAACTTTTAAGGTCTTTCAACCAGGTGATTGAGACCGGGCTTAGCCTTAGCATGACTGAATTTTCACAAAAACAACGGGTCAATCTTGGACTTAGAGAGGTGAAACCTGTTTCAACTGAAAATATTATCAAGAAGAGGTAACTAAAATGATGTCATATAGATTTAAGAAGAGGCGTTGGCATGGTTGAGAAATACTCTCTTTTTGTGGGGTGCACCATCATCGTCAAGCTTCCTCATATAGAGCGGCTTGCAAAAAGCATATTTGCAGAGCTGGGCTTTGAGCTTGCCGAGCTTGACTTCACCTGCTGCCCGACAGCAAGGACAGTTCGCGATGTGGATGAGAAAAGCTGGCTTGTGATGGCTGCACGAAACCTTGCACTTTCTGAAAAAAAAGGGCTCCCTATCCTTACACTTTGTACAGGTTGTACACAAACTCTTGTTGAGGCGAAGAGGATGCTTGACGACACCCAAACAAGAAGGATTGTTAATACCGAGTTAGGAAAGGCAGGGCTTGAATTTACCGGCGCGGCTGAAGTAAAGTTTTTTGCGCAACTTCTTTATGAGAATATTGAACTTATAAAACAACGCCGCAAAAAAAGGCTTAATGTCAATGTTGCTTCACATAGCGGCTGCCACATTTTAAGGCCATCAAGCATTCTTAACTTTGACTCTGCAGAAAATCCAAAAAGACTTGATGAACTCTTAGAAGCAATAGGCTGCAATGTCATAGACTATTCAGAAAAGACGCTTTGCTGCGGCTATCAAATATCACATGTTGATAGAGAGGCCAGCGAGGCGATGCTTAAAGATAAGATTAGCTCTATAAGCATAAGTGGCAAGGCCGACTGCATCGTAGTTCTCTGTCCTACCTGTATGGATTACTTAGATTTGAGAATGAGACCTGTTATACAAAAGTTTTCACTTCCACAAATTGCAGTGGTTCATTATCTTCAGTTGCTTGGACTCTCCATGGGTTATGGGCTTACTGAGGTAGGCTATATGTTCAACAAGACAAAATGTCCGGCCATTGAAAAAATTTAGAAGGAGCTTTTTGGTGTTTAAAGGTCTGCTAAACGAAAATGAAAAAAGAAAGGAAATGTGAAATATGTTCAAAAGAGAACCTTAACCTTTCAAACAGCATTGTTTTGGAAATACAGCGTACAGGCCATGTTTTTGTATTCTGTAAATCGTGTATTCTTCGGCGAACAAGGCAGGTTAATGCCCATATAAAAAAGCACCTTACAGAAGAGTATCCACTACATACCTATTTTACAAGATAAGATTTTTGTTTGTGTTGATTAGTATTAAGGAAACTTAAAGAGATACTATAATAGAATCATATAATCTTTCTTCTTTTTTGTTGTTAATTTTGTAAGGGAAAAAGATACTGACTTATTTAAAGAATCTCTCAAACTTGCTGTTGAAAAAATAGAGTCTTATGACTAGATAATTGATGGTATATCACAGATAAAAGAAATAATTCATAAAATAAGCACTGGTAAAACAGACTAGAAAGAGCAAATCAATAAGGTCTTAAAATGTTTGATTCCGGACTACCTGTTCAAAGGACTAAAGGTGGCAACCCCTTATTATAAATTCTACATGACGCCTGATTCTGAAATCCAGCATAACCAAACTTCTGAGTTCCGAAAATTCTTGGATGAAGATAAGGCGACCTGCGTTTTTCGAAGGTGTGAGCGTTTTAAAAGATTAGGAAGATTTTAACATAATGAAGCGAGCCTACGAAGTAGCAGAGGCAAGGAACGAAGCGACGAAAAGTAGGCCCATGACCATTAATTTTAAATACGAGTATATATCCTCCTATGAGGAATGTTAAAGATAGAGTTCCTGTACTATGATAAGACTTTCTGTAGTAGATGTGCTTCTACAGATAAGTCTGTTAGACTATCTCTAAAAGAATTAAAAAATGTTTTGGATAATACCAAATCGAGTTTTGATTTTAAAGAGAAAAAGCTGTCGAAATCAGAGGTCCATCTTTCGCCCTCTATTTTGATAAACGGCAGAGATATTGAACGGCTTGTTAATAAAGATTCAATGCTAAAGTCAAATGAATGTGTTGATTGTTGTAAATTGGTTGGTCATCCTGTAAAATGTAGAACTTTTACTTACAAAGGAAAGAGTTATGATTATATACCAAAGGCGATGATACTTGAAGCAATAAAGATTTCTTCAAAGAAACACTAACCTTATTGCTCAGTGAGTTATTTCATATATAACAGAACATTGTTTTCAATATTATATCCTTCTCCTCCAATACAATATGGGAAAATTGCGTCCGCAGAATCTAGCAACTAGAGTGCTATCACTTTATTTCAAAAAACTTCTAACAATCAGAAATAATACAAGAATAACAATAATTATTCCAATGATTATGAAAGGTAACAACATTCTATTGAATCTCTTTTTTGGTCTAATCTCTCAGTTTCAGAAAGATTCTCGTCCAAAAATTTCTTATATTCTCCTGTGGCATACTCGTAAGTAAATATTATAATGATAATGCTTCCCAATAATTTCGAAGGCCAAGCTCCTAATATTAACAAAAATATAGATAAAGAATAACCGAATATACTTAAGATAATATAAGTAATTTTTTTCATTATTACCCTCTCAATGAGGCTGCGTTCAAAATCTCGTTTTCGGTCGGTTTAACATCATGTTGGCACTTTTCCATTCAAATCAAAATATCTGGTTCTCCGTATGGAACAACTCACCTCAAACCCATATATGATTCCTGAATGTGCATACGCGGTGGATGCTAACACACTTTTTGAACGGTGCCGGTTGTCTTGACTAGTTTGTCCACTCTAGATTGGATATAACAAAAGGCTATGTCTGTGAGGTGAGCCGAACGATAGTGAGAACGAAGCTTTAGCCTGGCACCTTAGAGACAAAGGCTTGGGGAATGTAAAAAAAAGGGCTGTAGAAGTCAAGAGGCTTTCCTTTGATTTTATTTACATGCTATTATTTTACATGCTGTTATATTAGTCTAACAAACGAGATTATTATTTTATTCCCATTTTACTTCAAGAAAATGTGTGGAGCAGCTTATGCACGGGTCATATGCCCTTATGAGCTTCTCAAGCTCAAGAACAATCTCTTCCTGCCTCATCTTTAGGAGCCTAGGAAGAAACTTTTCAATATCTTCTTCTATATTTCTAAGATTCATTGCTGTGGGGGTTATTATGTTTGCTGCTATGACCTCCCCATGTTTGTCTATTGTATAGTCATGTATTAGGATACCGCGTGGGGCCTCAACAATCCCTACGCCCCTCGCCTCTTTTTTTGGTAGCTCAAACTCAGGCAGCGACTCTTCCTTTAGTTCAAGCCGCTTTATTATACTTATCCCTTGTTCTAGATAATGAATTAGTTCTACGGCCTGACAGAAGTTGTTCATGAATGGATTATAATTTGGGAATATTATTTTTGCATTTCTTATTGCTCTTTGAGCAGTTGCTGAAAGCTTCTCGCGGCAGTTGTTTACGCGGGCAAGCGCTCCTACCATAAATCCCCTATTTTTTGAGACTGAAAACTTAGACCTGCTATAACCCATCACACGCTCCTGTATGTATTTTTGATATTCTTTTTGTAGGCAGTTAACTTTTTCAGTTGAGATTAGGCTTCCTGCAATATTTGGATAGCCGCGAAGCTCAGAAATGCAAAAGTATTCAGTTCGCCGTGCAAAAAACTCGGTATCAAGCGATGCGAAAATCTCAGCTGTTTTCTGTGCATCAGAAATAGCACTCCGCATTTTTTCAGCAAGGTTATGTAGCATTGCCCTATCCGGCAGCTTATGAAATCCGCCTATTGTGGTTGTTACTGGATGAATAGCCCTCCCTCCTATCACCTCCATTATTTCATTACCAAGCTTCTTCATGTTAAGTCCCATTACAACAAGCTCTTTATGCTTCTGCGACATCTCGATGGCGCTTGAAAAACCATAATAATCTGGGAGTGCTAATAGAAATAAATGAAGTGCATGGCTTTGAAGCATCTCACCTATGTTTAGTAGCTCTCTAAGCCTCTGAGTTTGTTCGCTTACTAGAACCCCTAAGGCATTTTCAACAGCAATGGTTGCAGCAAGATGGTGACTTACGCTGCAGATGCCACAAATTCGTGAGGTAAAATGCGCGACTTCGTCATGTTTTCTTCCCTTTACAATAGCCTCAAAAAGCCTTGCGCCTTCCACAACCTCCAGCTGGACTTTTTCAACTTTGTTTTCTCTTACCTTTATTGTTACATTGGCATGACCTTCAACTTTTGTAATATGGTGCAGATTAATTACCGTCATGTTTGATCTCCTTTTTTTTTGGGTTTTACTGAACTGAAATATAAACCGAAATATATGTCCTCTTTTTTTAGCATTTTTATATAGGTTCTTTTTATGTTATCTTCAAACATTTTTATTGCTCTCGTTTGAATCTTCTCTGCTTTTCGTTTGCTCCTGCTTTCTTTCATTGTTCCTTACATCATTATTTGCTCCCTCTTTTTTTTGTATGTCAGAGCTCTTTGTAGCTTCCCTCGCTTTTTCGTTGTATGAGTCTTTATACAACCTTTCAATATCCTTCACGAGTGGGTCATTTCCAGTCATCATTCTGATAAAGCTTACTATCTCTTTTGTTTTAAATCCTTTCTCTTTCATGAGCTTTAAATAGGCAGGAATATTTGAGTCTGCCATAATTCCTCTGCAGCCAATGCACCATGTTCCATTGTGTGGGCAGGGGGCACCGCATCCATTGTAGGTTATAGGACCCAAACACTTTTGGCCGTTCTCAATAAAGCAGTTTATATTATTAAGCCGGCATTCAGAGCAGACAGGCTCTTCTTTTTGAGCATGGTGAACTCCCAAAAGAAGCTTTTTTACAATTTCTAAAAATTCATACTTATCTATAGGACATCCTCTTATTATCAAGTCAACCTTTATAACCTGTTCAAGAGAAAGAACCTCTTTATAATCAAGAAACTCATTGCTTCCATAAACCTCTTCTTCAGCAGACTTCTTGTCAATGAAGTTTTTTATTGCCTGAACACCACCACAAACAGCACATGTGCCTAGTGCTACAACTATCTTGCTTTTGTCTCTTATGTGTTGTGCAGCTTCGAGGTCCTCTCTTGAGCTTATGCTTCCTTCAATGAATGCGATGTCGTACGGACCGTCAATACGTTTCTCCTGTCCAAGCCGGAAATTAAGCACCTCAAACTTGTCAAACAGTTCGAGAAGCTCATCTTCAAGGTCAAGAATAGCTATCTCGCATCCTTCACAGCATGTTAGGCTAAATAGACCAATTTTTGGCTTTTCCATCTTAATCATTTATGCTATCTTATAATAATTCTATGCTAATTTTTTCTTATTCAATCTTATTGTCTAGCTTCCTTCTATTTTATTTATATTATGGCGTTTATAATTTTATATAAGTTTCATGCTACCTGCTAAATCTATATCCTAAACCTATCTCTAAGCCCATCTACTAAACTTATCTACTAAAACTATATCACCTTTTACAGGTATTTTTGATTATATATCCTTTGATATATATCTAATATATATCTAATCTATCTAATCCACTAAATTTTTTGCAATATCATACCTAAATACAGGCCCATCTTTGCAGACATATTTTCCTGAGATTACGCAGTGTCCGCACTTTCCAATCCCACATTTCATGTGCCTTTCGTAGCTGACATAAATCTGGTCGTCCTTGTATCCTTTCTTTAAAAGCGAGTCAATTGCAACCTTCATCATTATCGGCGGACCGCACATCAATACCGCAGCGTTCTGCGGCGAAATCGTTGATTCTGCAAGAGCGTTTGTTACAAAACACACCTTACCTTTATATGATGGGTCTGCGCAGTGGTCTACTGTAACAGTCAAGTCAAATTCCTTGCTCCATTCAACTATATCCTCCTTAAATAGTATGTCTTCGGGATCCCTAAAACCCAAAAATATATGCACATCTTTGTAATAATTGCGCTCTTTTCTTATGTACTCAATTATCGACCTTGGTGGGGCCACGCCAGTTCCGCCTGCAACTATAATTATATTTTTATTCCTAAGTTTGTCCATCGGATAGCCACATCCATATGGGCCTCTTATTCCTATCTTGTCCCCCTTTTTTAGCTTGAAAATGCTGTCGGTAACATTCCCTACATCTCTTATAAGCAGCTCAATATACTTCTTTGAATATGAGCATATGGAGATAGGGCACTCGCCAATCCCTGTAAGTGAAACATTTACAAACTGCCCTGGTTGGTTTGGAGTTTTTAGGTTTATTCTTAAAAGACGAGTGTCTTTTGTAAACTCCTTGATGCTTGCTATTTTGTATGCTTTTGGAATAAATGGATTATCATTCATTTTTCTCCCTTTTTTGTACCTCTCCAAGAATTTTTGGTATGTCGCATATATTAGTTAGACAGCTTGTTATGCACCTTCCGCATCCGGTGCAACTATAATCACCAAAATTTTCCTTGAAATACTTAAATTTACAAAGTAGCCTGTGCTTAAACCGCGAATTCCTGTCTTTTCTGAAAACCCCCCCTCCCGCGACCTTTGTGTAGTCCTGGCTTTGACAGTAATCCCATATTCTTTCGCGTTTGCCTGTCCGCAGGTTTATATTATTCCTGTCTCTTATGTCAAAACAACTGCAAGTAGGGCAGACAATATTGCACGCACAGCAACTTAGACAATCCTTGGAATAATTCTCATACACTGGGCTGTTTACGATAATATCTTTGCTTTTGAGATTTTTTTCTGTCTTGCAGTGTGGGCTAATTTCCTGTTGAGTCTCTTTGAAAAGATGATTATCTTTGAGATTTTCACCAACCTTTGAGCCTGTTTTGACAAGAAACCCATTAAAAATCTCTTCAAATAGCATATCATACCCTTCATCCTTGATATTGAAACTGCTGCAAAAGCAGTTCTGCTCAGGTTCCTTGCACCGAATTGCAATAAGAATAGTATTCTCTCTATTTGACTTATAATATATATCAATAGGCTCGCTGAGGTAAAACTTATCAAGAAGCTGTAGGGCTTTTATGTCGCAGAGCCTTATACCAAATATAATCCTCTTGTGTCTGTTAATTTTGGGTGTAATCTTTTCCATGCTGAGTGTCAGAAATTTTAAACGGCTAAATGAAAAAAGTTCTTCAGGGTTCGGCAAAAAGAATTGTTTTGGCGGATAGTATGCGTTCTGTGTTGTATCTATGATGTCTGTTTCTTCGTATTTTTTAAATACCACTATCCTACCGTGCCTTACCGGTGCTATAACCTCATGAGCTCCTAGGGAGCCTAAAAAGACTCTAAGGTCCTCTTTTTTAAGGAAAAAATTCATAAAAATGATTAGAGGGATGTTTAATATTTAAAATTTTGCATAAACTTTTTAAACTCTTCACAAAAGGTAATTAGAAGTGTTTAATAAAGAGATAAAAAACAGGGCGATATTTACAAAACCAAATTTTGAGTTATTTACAAAACTTGGTCTTACTTCTATTGATATGCATTACCATACTAGATACTCAGATACCTTGACAAAGGTTGATGCAATCCTGCAAAAAGCTTACAGAATGGGCATTGGTGTTGCTATAACAGACCATAATGAGATACGCGGTGTTTTGCAGGCGTATAAAAACAGGTATAATGTTGTAATTGTGCCAGGTATAGAAGTAAGCTGTGAAGATGGACCTCATCTTCTAATTTATTTTTATAATGTTTCTGAGCTTATACAGTTTCATGACAAACATATAAAACCAAACCTTAGAGAAGATCCATGGAGCTATACAAAGCTCAAGGTTGACCAGCTTCTTGATATCTCTAAGGGATATAACTGTATTACTTCTGCTGCACATCCTTATGGCTACAGACTTTCTGACCTAGGGCTTGCAAAGTGTGTAAGAAAGGGTTATGTTGATGAGAACTGCCTTAATAGAGTTGATGCCCTGGAGGTAATTTCAGGTGGCACAATGCACAAGCTTAATCTTAGAGCAGTAATGAAGGCAGAAGAGATGAGCAAGCCTGTAACAGGGGGAAGCGATGGCCATACTCTATTTGAGCTTGGTAGGGTCGTTACATCAAGCTATGCTGATGATATAGAGACCTTTCTTAAAAACATACTAATAAAGAAAAATTATGTAATCGGCACAGAAACAAAGCTTATACCAAAGATTTTTGAGGCTGGTAAGATGCTCACAAAACATATGTATT
>JAWABL010000011.1:0-47491 GCA_038884615.1 Candidatus Woesearchaeota archaeon
AAAGCAAAAATAAGAGTTTATAATCCTTATTATTAAAAAATTAAATCTATAAGTGCTTATTATTATTGCTAAAAATAATATAAGAAAGACTTTTATAAAAATATAATTATAATTTATAATAATAATATTAAAAATAATATTATAATAAAAAAATTTATTAATTTTAACGCTTTATATTCTCCAATTATGACTAAATATTATATTGTGAAGGAACAGGATGGTGCCCTATTTTATGATTCTATTTTAATAACAAAGGGGCCTTCTGCTATAAGCATTATCAGCCAAGACATAAGGCAGAAAATACTAAGAATTCTTTCAAAAGAGCCAATGTATCCTGCACAGCTTGCAAAGGAGCTGAAGATGCATGAGCAGAAAGTATACTATCATATTAAACAACTTCTCAATGCTGATGCCCTAGAAGTTGTTGAAAAAAAGGAAATAAGGGGGACGATTGCAAAAAGATTCAAGCCAAAAGACATTAATTTTGCATTTATACTATCAAACGAATGGAAGCCATTTAATAAGCTGATAAATCAAGATAAAGAAAATAAACTTGTACGGTTCTTTGCCCCATTTATTGCTAACGGACTATTTAATGCTAAAATAGTTGTAGGAAGCCCAGATCCACATGGACCACATAAGGCAAGAGCTAGAGATGGACATTATGCTGTTGATCTTGCGCTGTTTATTGGGGCTTATGCCTCACTTTCAAAGGCTTTTGTAACAAGTCTTGATGTAGATATTGACCTAAAAAGGGATGAGTGCAATCTTATTGTGATAGGAGGCCCTATAACCAACCTTATAATGAACAAGATAAATGACTTTCTGCCTGCTAAATTCTCTGATGGAGAACCGTGGGGAATAACCTCATTAAAGAAGACTTATACAGATGATTCAACAGGTATTATTGCTTTAATTCCAAATCCATATCATCCTGATTACACAATTCTTGCTATTGCAGGAATCCGTTATAGTGGCACAAAAGCTGCGATATTAGCCTTAACAAGACATTCTAACATGGTGCTCAACCGCTATACAGGACAGAAAGAGTTTTATTGTATTGTTCAAGGTTTTGACTTAGATGGGGACGGAAAAGTTGATTCTATAGAAGTTATGGAATAAAGAGAGGTCACACTTTTTATATATAGTTTAAATAAGTTTTCTTTTAAATCTACCAAACTTAACATGGAATAAAAATTAATTTTTCAATACATAACCGTTTTTACAATACTTAGGTTTTACTATCACAAGTAAATATATTATTTTAGGAGGAATTTGTTTGCTTAGTTGGGTTATTTATAAATTAAACAGGGGTGATAGATAAAGCATTATATATTTTTTTATTATATATATCTATAAATATATTTTAAACTTTAATTATTTTAGTTTATATTATATAGAATATTATCTGTATTATATACTAAAAGCATTTTTATACATTTAAATGTATTATTTTTTTCTGTAAATTGTTTAGATTATTTGGATTGTATGTGTTTGCTAACGATTCTTTAAAAGATTAATATTTTTTGAGATTATTTTATGTGTGATATGTATAATGTAAATAGTATTTTTCTTTGTGTGAAATAAATCTTAAAGGAGATGTATTTTAGAATATTCGTAATTAAGATGGGGTGAAGTAAATGAGAACATTTACATATTTTATAATGTTTTAAACATTATTAACATTTAAATATTTATTTTTTATAACAGTCTTATATTTGTTTTAAATGCATTATAATGCATTTAAATTAGTTAGTATTATTTTTTTAGTTATTATATTTTTTTAATGAGTTGCTAGTTGGTTATGTATTTAAAAAGAGAATATTTGTTAGAGTTCCGTTTTTTATAACAAATTAACGGTTAAAGATAGGTTAAGAAATGTTAACATAATTAAATGACGCAGACTAAATGTAGGTTAGATTGTAGAGTTTTTTTATTTTTTCCTTGTTTTTTGCATTAAATAGCTTTACTCCGCTTGGAAGTAGATGCTCGTCTATGAGATTTCGCTTTTTAAGACTGTTCATAATAACACGGATTGTATTTATACTATGGCCAGTCTTATTGGCAATCTGTTCGTAGGTTATAGGATCAGGCTCCTCTAGAAGAAGATTTAATAATTTCTGTTCAGGATAGGTCAAAAGTGAGGGTTTAGGCACCATCTGAATCTCTTTTATATGGGGTATATTGTCAATCTTCTCACTTAATACAGCCAGATGCTTGTTTGTAGTATCTCTATGCTCCTTAATTAACGCCTCGATCTCAGGCTTAATTTCACTTTTAATCTGCTCCTTAATAGCAGCCAGGTCTATTTTTTCACGCTGTGATTCCTTATATAGCTCTATAATGTGCTTATTATAGGTATTAAATGCATTTGTAATACTATTTTTAAGAGCCTCAATATCCCTTGAATGCTGCTTATTAGTTTCGTTAAGATGATTTATCCATAACTTAATCTTTCTAAGCTCTTCAGAAGTGAGGGTTTTATGTGAACCATGTGTTGCTTCAAGTTCTATGTGCTTTCTATGGATATGATTTATCCATTGGCTTTGTAGACTTATATCTCGCTTTACATTGTTGAACGAAACAATAACTGCATTTTTGAAAGCGTTTAGTTTTTCCTTAAGTTCTTCTGATTCCTCTTTTTTTCTTAAAAAGCCCATGCAAGAAACCCCACACAGAGTGAACAAAGGTCATTTATAATCACAATAATAATCACAATAAATATTTTAACAATATTTTAACAATAAAATGAATATGCCTACTAATTAACTAAGATTATTTTTTACTTCTATTATTAATTTTATTCTTTACCTATTAAATATTCTTATTATTAAATTTTTCGGGAAGATTAAGGGAGATTATGATATTATTTATATAAATTATTTATATAAAAATTTTATCAGATAAACTAACAAGCATTTATATGAAAAGCGTATAACAACAATAGTTTAACTATCTTCTGGAAGTAAATTGTCTTTGTATTTCCTTATTTTTTTTCCTTTTTTCTTATTATAATTTTTGTTCTATTACTTTAACCCTATGTCCCATCTCTTTTGCCTCTATAAAACACACATCAAATATCTCGGCATCTAGATTTTCCCTTATCTTTGCTTTTGAGTAACCTCTTTTCTCAAGTCGCCTTTTTAAGGTTTTTAGAGGGCATTTTGTTACTATACAAAGCCGGACATATTTTGGCGGTAGATAATGACTAAGGTGAGAATCTATAACAACTTTGCCTTTATATTGCCTGATAATTTTAACAACTGGTTTTATTAAACGCCTAATATCTACAATGTATGACTTTCTTTTCCTATCATAGCCACTATATATCCTATTTTCCTTTATTAAATTATTCAAATCAAGATAAAAATATCCCTTTTCTTTTGCAAACTGTTTTGCAAATGTTGTCTTTCCAGTGGCTGGCGTACCAGTTACAATTATTGCCTTCATTTTTAATTTTATGTTTTTCTATATTTTTAATTGTCTATTTAATATTTAATAAGTATCTTAGTACTACTATAATAGCCCTATACCCCAACTTATATTAATAAAATAACTAATAAACAAAACTTTGTCCAGGTTTATAGACCTTCTGGAATACTTCAATAAATATATTTTCAGGAACTGCAATACCTGCAGAAATAAATGCCTTTGCAAGCTCCTTGCCAACTGAAACTTCATCATTTGAAGATTTGAAGTTCAAAAGCTTTCGCAGTGTATAAGGACACAGGTAATCGCCATTAATATGTAACACAAACGGCTTTCTATTTTCTTTAAAGCTTACTGAGTAAAGGTTTATTTCAAGGCTTTCTCTAATCCATACGCCCCGCCTCTTTTCAAAACCATGATTAATAAGCTCTCTTGCAACAAGGTCAAGTATAATTTTTCTAGGAGAAGCCTGTAGATATTCTTCAATTGGTTTCTCAACAAAAGTTTCAAAATCAATGTTTTTAACTTGCAAAAGAGTGTGCACCTTCCCAAGATATTTTGAAACCTTTTGCCTAGCAGAACCATGCTTCCATGTATTTTTTACAAGATAAGCATACTTTTTGCCTTTCACAACCTTTACACGAATAAACATTGGTTTTTTGCATCACGCCATGTTTAAAAATATTACTAATTGTTATTTTTAAATGTTAGAATCCTTGTTTAAGATGGTTATTAATAAGGCGGCTAACTGTAAACATAAATATAAACTTTATTAGACCTGCCTGGTCCAATTTCAAAAGCCGCTTCATATACGCCGGGTTTGGTGTAAGTATATGTGGCTTCAAATCTAGTCTGTATCTTACCAGAGAACTCTGGACAATTGGGGATTGAGGTTTCTGTTAAGTCCTGGCCAAAAATGAATGTATAAGGCAGACAGTAGAATCCTCCTTCGTTTTCAGATATCCCTAAAAGCTCTGCATAGAAGTGCACATTTAAAGGGCGTGTACCTGTTTGAGGATTTGCTGTGAGTGTTGCAATGATATTATCTTCATTTGCTTTGACAGAGTCAAGGTCTATCTCGTCAATTACTGGTGGCTTGTTCGCACTGCATGCGAAAAAGAACGGAAAAAACAGAAAGACCAGAAAAACCAACCTAATTGGCACTGACATCTTAGCCATTATATAATATTAATCAAATGAAGTTTATAATCTTTGCTGTAATAATATATAGCGTATATATAATATAGCGTATATATAATATAGCGTATATATAATATAGCGTATATATAATATAGCGTATATATAATATAGCGTATATATAATATAGCGTATATATGTAATCTGATTTGTAATTTGTAATGTCTCTAATAATATAACCATCTCTATAATATATAAACAATAATTACTATAATAACTATAGACTATTATATAATCTCTCCCATATTGTTATTATTTCAGAAAGATTAAATTAGATAAAAAATTTAATTGAATAGGAAATATTGAATTGAGAACCCGCACTTATTTTTTAGTGTTTTCTACTTTACTTTCCTGTATCTTTTCTACTGCAGTCTCTTTTTTGTGCTCTGTTCTCTTCTCAGCCTTTTCTGCTGTATCATTTGATTTATCAACCCTTTTATCTTTCTTGGCTGATTTTTCCTGTTCTTTATCAGCAGCTCTCTTAGACTTTTCTTCTTGTTCCTTAAGCCTTTTTGCAGCTGAATCATATCTCTTTTGACCTTCCTTTAGAATGGAAATCGCTTTTGCTCTTCTTTTTGTGGCCATAAGTTCATCGGCTACTTCTTCATTCTTTAATACATCCCTAACCCATACAGCGAACTCATTTTTACCTGAGGAACTATTAATATAACCACTAAACTCTTCATCGTCCATACTTGAAATCAGCTCTGCAAGCTCCTTTAGGTTTGTAGCCCTACCTTTTTTAGTTTTAAAAGCATTTTCCTCCGTAATACTCCTGCTTATTTCCAAAAGACGATTTTCCTCAATCGTTTTGTATTTTTTACCTAGCTGCCTTCTTTTTACATACCCAGCTGCACGCTTTAGATACTGCTTTTTGTTGAACTTATGGATTATTATTGTAAGCATAAAACATATTACAACATAGGCTCCGAAAATAGCAAGGCTCATTGCTAAGAAATCAATAGAGACATTTAGGACCATACTCTGCCTTAAAAGCTCAGTTGAGAAGACAAAAGGATTGTAGTTTTGGGCGAGTTCTCTTATATAGTCTGGCATCCTTTCAAGAGGAAAAATAAGTCCTGAAATAAAAAGAAAGATGCTGCTTACTGAGATTGATGCAAGGGTTCCAGTTTCTTCTGTATTGAAGATATTACCAATTATCATGCCGACAAAGATGAACAACGCAGTTGCAGAAAAAAGTATAAGGCTAGTCGGCAAAATATTTGCAGTAAGGTCCTTATGGAAATAGAAAACAAATATAAGAAGGATTATTACAACTTGTATAACAACAATTATAAAAGAGGTAATGAAGTTTGCTAATATAAATACAAGGTCTCCTGTAGGAGTAAGAAGATTCCTAAACTGCGCATTTGAGGTCTTTTCCATAATTACAAGAGTGCTTGCAAGAAGGATACCTATAAACATTATAATTAACACTACAAGATAAGGAAAGTAGAAGTTAAGCTGGCTCTCTTCTGTAACAACTGGCTCGATTTTCTTGCTTATTGGACTTACTATGCTTCTAACATCGGTTATCTGTGTTGATTGTATGTTTTTAAGTATTGAATTGAAGCTTACCTCAACTGTATTTATTTTAACCAGGCTATCATTTAGGTTTTTCTGTAACGCATTAGTATTTGAAATAATCCTGTCTCTTGCAGTAGAAGTCTTCTTGAACTTTTCCTCTACTTTTACGATGTTTGACTGCACATTGCTTATAAGAGAAGCAAGACTCTTTGTCTGGTCCTGAGCATCAACATAAGACGCATTAAGGGCTCTTTTAAGGCTTTCAAGCTGCTCGGCTGTTAGATTAAGCTGGCTTCTTATCTCATCCTCGTCTGATTCATTTAAAACCATAGTATCAAGAAGCGCATCAAGCTCATCAATAAGATTTTCACCTGCTTCAATAGAATCAAGCGCAATATTTCTAATCTCAAGAATATTGTCATCTATGTCCTCATTCTTGTCTTTCAGACTTGAAATCATAAAGTCCTGCGCATTGAAAGTCAGATCAAGAGTGCTTATATTTTTTGCCACTGCATTTACTGAATTAGACATCTCCTTGTTTCCATCCTTTAAGGATTTAAAGAGACTCGTCTTGCTTGTAATCTCTACCTGGGTTTCATTAAGTTTTTCCACAAGCTCTGCGGTCATTCCAAGAGAAAGCTCTACTGCCCGCTGGTTGAACGTGTTTTCTATTGAATCAACCACAGACTGAAATAAGTTCATCTTTGAATTATCTATTAAAAATACAACCTCATTAACCTTATAGTTCCTTATTTCAAAATCATTTGGAAAAATTATACATATATGTATTCTTGAATTTGATATTGCATCTCTACACTCTTCAGCTGACTTAAACTGCTCTATATAATAATTATCACTTTTTAATACATCAATAAAAGAATTTGTAAGTTCATTCATAGAAGGAACATAGTATCCTATATTTATTCTTAGAGAATTGTCTGTGTTTAGAGCCATTCCTACCATCATTATTATTAAAAGAGGGCCTCCAAGTATTATAAGGGCAGATATTTTTGACCTTAATATAAGCTTAAAGTTCTTGTTTATAATGCTTGGAATCTTCACTTTGGCCCCTCCTTGGCTATCATATTTTCAAGCACCTCCTGAAGAGAAGGCTTATTTACGGTTACATCAATAAGTATCTCGCCCATGCTTTCAAGAATATGGAGAACTTGATGGAGCCCACGCTCTGGTTTTGCAGTGTAGATTACAAGTCGATTTTCATTAATTTGCATCTTTCTTATATGAAGCCTGCTTTCCTTGCTGAGTCGCTCCATAATCTTATGATACTTACCTGGCGAAGTTTCAAGCCTTATTTCTTCCTCCTTTGAGTAAAGGTCTTTTATTTCATTTGGAGTTCCGGCACAAATTATTTGGCCATTGTGGAGTATTCCTACTCTGTCGCACAAGCCCTCAAGCTCATCAAGAAAGTGCGAGCTTAAGATTATGGTAGTTCCTTTTTCGTTTATCTGTCTTATAAGGTTCCACATCTGCCTCCTTGCAAAAGGATCAAGATCAGATGTGGGCTCATCTAACAAGAGTATTTTAGGGTCATGAATAAGTGCGCATGCTATATCAAGGCGTTTTTTCATGCCTCCTGAAAGATTTCCGCCAAGAACATTTCTTGCGTCATCGATACCCATAAGTTTCAGCAGTATATCTGAATTAGTTTTGATTACATCCCTTGAAAGATTGTATAAATGTCCGAAATATCTAAGATTTTCAATTGAGGTAAGCTTTGGGTAAAATGACGGAGTTTGCGACGCGAAGCCAAAAACCTTTCTTACATCCATCTCGTTTTTGAAAACGGAACGAAACTGCTTTTTGTCATCTTCATAACTTAGGAGATGCTCCATGCGAAACAGGACATCACCATAGTTTGGCGTTAGACTGCCGATTATGGTGTTTAGCAGTGTAGTTTTGCCTGAGCCACTAAGGCCAATTATCCCAAAAACTTCACCTGAGTTTATTTCAAGATTAACATTGTCAAGAACGGTCTTCTCCCCAAATTTTTTTGTAATATTAACAAGCCTAATAACCGCAACCATGGAAACACTTTTTCTCTAATTGGTTTATTAATTTGTCTTACCACTAATTAGTAATTTATATTGTTGGTTTTAATTTTATATTAAATTTAATTTATTCTTACTATTATTAAGTATATTTTCTAATTTTTTATTAATTTTTTTACAAGATCCTTTGCCAAGAAGGAAATTATTGTAAAAACTGCACCAAAAATGAACCATATAGCAGGAGAATAGATTTTATTTACTACAGCCTGACAAGCTAAATCCTGTCTAGTAAAAGTTTGATTGATGACTTCTTCTCCTATAAGGGTTATATTATAGGTTATATTATCCGACACACCCCTCAATAATGTGTCTGGCTCTGCAACCTTCGTTGTATGAAGCACCTGATCCTCACTTTGCTCAATCACTGCTCTTAATGCACCTTTTTGTTCAAGATGGTCTTGTTCAGCTATGTCTTGAGCGAACTCGGAGCTTGGTCCGCCGTAAGTCCAAACGCCAATCAAGCTAATAATCTGTATTGCTATCGCAGCCAGCGCCACCATTATAAAAACAGGCATAATTTCTTTTAATTTTTGAAAAAAAACCTCTGGAGTCTCCTTTGGAGCGATAACAACAAACTTATTCGTTAAAGAATAATGCAAAACTTCCTTGCCTTTTTTAGAATAATGAAACTCTTCTGCCTGAATCAATTTTGCCTCATGAAGGTGTTGCAGATTATAGTGCACTGTGCTTATTGGAAGCCCAAGTTGTCTTGCTATTTCTGATTCTGTTGCGTCTTTTCTCTTTGTAAGAAAGTCAAGTATCTTTCTTGAGGTGTCATTACTTATAACCTGAGCAAGCTTTTTTGCCTTGTCTTCTTTAAGACTTACCAAAAGAAAGTTTTCTTCAGACATTTTCTTCAGACATAAACGCATAAATAGACTTAGTTTATATATATTTATTGTTGGTTTTAATTTTGATTGAAGCTATGGTTATTGAATACTTAAGAAATTGAGAGCATAAAAGTTGGCAGTTTTAGCTTATGCTTTTGGCATTTGCATATAAAAAACAAGAAACAACAAACCAAAACTATAAAAACGACAAAAAAAAATAGTGGTCTATGGTACAAGTTTCAAGCCTTGCATCCAGCTCAAGCGGCAATGCCTACTTCCTTGAAGCTAATAAAAGCTGTTTTCTTATTGACGCAGGGATAGGAATAAGGGATCTTGACGAAAAACTTCATCTGCTAGGAAAAAGGATAAACGCTATTGACGCGGTCTTTATTACGCACGAGCACATAGACCATGTTAGAGCCGTACCCCAGCTGGCTAGACTTGATGTTCCTATATTCATGTCAAACGGGACCTACAACGCACTTGGACTTAAGCTCAGAAATTTTGTTCCAATATGTGCTGGACAAGAAATAGCCATAAAAGACATTAGAGTTAAGGCCTTTGAAAAGTTTCATGACTCGGCAGAACCGCTAGGATTCTCAATTTTATGCGGTGAGACCCACGCGTGCTTTGCAACAGACCTTGGCAAGTGTTCAAGTAGCGTAAAAGAGGAGATTGGAAAATCAAATTTTTTGTTGCTTGAAAGCAACCATGACATAGAGATGCTTAAAAGTGGACCATACCCTATACATCTTAAAAGAAGGATTCTAAGCAGCCTTGGGCATCTCTCCAATGAAGACAGTGCACTTGCAGTGCTTGAGAACGCAAACTCCAGGCTTGAACATATAATGCTTGCACACCTTAGCGAGATAAACAATCGCCCTGAGATTGCACTTTTGGTGTTTAGAACCCTCCTTAATGAGAGATGTGACTTGAAACCAAAGATAATTGTATGCCCAAAAGACAAAATAAGCACCGTAAGACTATGAATAGCGCCATGAAGGAGATAACAATCCTTTCAAAAGGACACCGTGATATTATAGATATAACAAAAAAAGTTCAGTCTATCGTTGATGATAGCAGTGTTAAATGTGGTCTATGCAATATATTTATACAACACACAACAGCCGCATTAACTGTAAATGAAAACGCAGACCAAAGCGTTAAAGAAGACATACTAAATAGGCTTGAGATTCTTGCACCAAAAATACCAAATGAGAAGGAATATCTGCATACAGAAGGAAACAGTGATGCACACATCAAAACATCGCTTCTAAGCCAGAGCATCACCATTCCGATTCATAACGGAAAACTCGCGCTTGGGGTCTGGCAAGGGGTCATGCTCTGTGAATTTGATGGACCTAGAAACAGAAAAGTGCTGGTAACAATCATCCAAAGTAAGCAATAATATCTTTTTCTGACACTTCCTTTTCCATCCATGATTTTTTAAGCTTCTCTAAAATTTTATAAAGCCTTGACTGAATTTTTGGCCACTGGCTCGTAACTGAGGATATAAACTCTGCATCCATCTTTTCATCAGAAACAAGTCCACAAATGTCAGAGTTTCTAACATATGTCATAAGCTCGCTGTAAAGATCGAAGATGGCTTTTTTTTCAGTGTCGGTAAAGAATCTGCATTCATGAAGACACGACACGGATGTATCTGGGTTCATGACACCATCAAGAATCTTTATGTAGTGTTCAAGCTTTTCTGTTATTTTTCTGCGAATTTCCCTTAAAATAAACCTATCTTTCTCAATCATTGAAACTTCAAATATTTTGTCTAGTTCATTCCAATCTGGAAGAGCAAATTTTTTTTGAAGCGACTTATATGATTTTTCCGGTTCCATTATTGCAGGTGCAAAACAGGTTAATTTAAAGGTTTCGCTTAGCACTACCTTACACATATCATGTGAAAAGGCGGTTGATTGGAGAAAATTTATTAACAGGTATGCAGAACATGTGCAATATGCACCAACACAGCAATAGGGGCACAGGAAAGATTGTCAATACACATAAGGTTATTTCGCTCCTTGTAAAACCCAATGACTTCTTCGCGGATATAGGCTGTGGTCCAGGAGACTATCTTAAAGAGGCAGCAAAATTAACAAAGAATGCTATTGGTATTGATATAGATACTGTTTCTATTGAGAAAGTGAAGGCACTACATCTTAAAGGAATTGTCGCAGATGCAACAAAAAAAATTCCATTAAAGTCCTCATCACTTGACTCTATACTGCTTGCAAATGTCTTACATGGTTTTGTTGCTAATAATGAAATGAGTGCGATGAAAGAGATAGCAAGGCTTCTGAAGAGAAAAGGCCTGCTGGGTATAGTTGAGTTCCGAAAAAATATGACATTTGGGATTGGCCCAGACAGGAAGATAAGGCTATCAAAAAAGGAGGTTATAGACCTTATTGAACCATATGGGTTCTCAAAGATTGGAAGCGCGTGGGTCGGGCTCTTCAATTATTTAGTTATTTTTGAAAAGATATAGTTTTTAATGAAAAATATAGACAAAAAATTAAAATTCTTGGAAGACATAAGCTATGCTTCATTTGCTATGGCGGGACTATCTATTATGAAATTACTAACGCTGGCAACTGCGTTCTTAAAACCGTCTCTATCAAGGATTTTTAGGGTGTATACTCTCTCGTTCTTATCAAAAACAACCACGGTCATACCCTGACGAAAATCAATAGATGTAACAGACACTCGTGCTATATTATCCCAAGGTATAAAAATCATATCTGACTTTAGTCCCTCATTATATACAGAAGTATCTCCATACCTAGAGTCCTTCCATACAAGAGTATAGGTTTGAATAGGATATTTTTTCAGGTTACCTGACAGATGGAAATGCAAAAGCGCGCCCGTGGTGATTATGACACCTATAATAAGGTCAACTACATAAGGATTAAAATGGAATGTTCTAGCTAAAAATATTGATATGAATAAAGCCAATGCCAGCGCAATGAACCAAATAAACCACCGTGCTTTATTATTCATGTTAAACAATTTTTATTTCAAATATAAAAATTTGATGGTGCTACAAGATAGGGATATATTCTCCGAGAAAAGGTACAGCGTTACTAAGGTATTCTAAAATTGTGAGTGATAAATGAGGGTGAGTGTTGTTGCGAATCGCGGAACTTTTTTGTAAGAGCACCGCTATACGAATACTAAAAAGAGGAGACAAGAACCAAGTAGGGACAATAATGAAGATTGAAAATTTTAGAGATCTATTTTTTTACTTGATCTGCAAAACCAAAATATTTATATATTTATATATAATAAAATATTGATATGAGTGTTGAAAACAACATCAAACTCTTTAAAGCGCTCTCGGAAGAGAGTAGATATAGAATAATTGAAATTCTCTTAAGGGGGGAAAGATGTGCTTGTGAAATACCAAAACTTATTGGAAGAACACAATCCAATACTTCTATGCAACTTAACAAACTAATAGATCTTGGAATACTTCAAGCAAGACGCAAAGGTAAGATGAGGATCTATGCAATCAAAGACTTCCGTGTTTGTGAAATATTCAAATCATTAGGCTATCCTAAAAAAACATTTCCAAATCGTGCTGCAGTACAAAAAAAAACAAAAAATAATGGGTGAAAAGATGAAAGTTTTGTTGTACAGCTCTCCTGGATGCCCTTTTTACGTCATTGTAAAGAAGTTTCTTGAAAGAAACTGTGCTATCGACCGAATATGCTATTAAGGTTTATATAATCAACAACGAAAAAAATATCCACCTTGAAATGGCCAATTTGAAGAAAGTCAATGAATTAATAAAAAAGAGAAAGATTGATGTTATCAATAACAGCGAGATTGTTGAAATAGAATGTAAAAACTACATGGAGAAAGTTATTTTAAAAAAGAATAAAATAGAAAGAAAGATTTGTTTATTCAGAGCCTTTTTATCTACATTTGACATTCCCATGAGATTAGGCTTGGCCAAAATATTAGGGGTGAAGGTCAATTCAAAGAAAGAGATTATTGTCAATCAGCATTCTAAGACAAATATCTCTGGTTTTTTGCAGCGTGAAATGTGACCAATATTGAGTGGAAGCAAACAGTTGTCGAAGTGGCAGAGGAAATAACTGCTGCGTTTTATGCTTATAGCTACTTAAACGGGAAGTGAAGTTTATGTGAGAAAGTGTACAAAACTACGAACATGATATTGAAGAATTTTAATTTACAATTTGCGGCAATTTACCCACACTTTTGTGTGCAGATGAAGGAGAAGATTAGTGATAAAAAATGACCTGTGACTGGCGCCCTATTATTGATACTGGCAGGTGCAAAGACCAGTGCTTCGCGTGTGCAAAATTCTGTCCACAAAGAGTATATTCACTTAATGGTCCAAAGCCTACTGTAACCAACCCAAATGCATGCGTAAAAGGCTGTGACGCATGCAGGAAGGTCTGCCCAGAAGGTGCAATTAGCTTCATATCAACAAGGACACTAACAGTTGATGGAGTTGAAGTAGGCATCCTTGGATTGGATGATGCATTAAAAAAGAATGACTTTGAATCTGCATTTAATGAGCTGTGCAAGTTTAACTATATCCCTAAAGAAGCACGGATGAAGCTTAAGGAGGCTGTCAGAAAAGAGTTTGAAAAGCGTAGCAAATAAGAGTTAAGAAAAATTTTTTAGAGTTTAATACTATAAAACTGAAAGAAGGTGATTAAATATGAAGATTGAAATATTAGGAACTGGTTGCCCAAAATGTAAGATGCTAGAGCAAAATGTAAGGAAAGCACTTGCAGAATCTGGCAAGAAGGCAGAGATTATCAAAGTGACGGATATAGACAAGATAATAGAGTATAGTGTGATGTCAACACCTGCTCTTGTTATTGATGGCGAGGTTAAGGCATACGACAGAGTATCAACACCTGAGGAAATAAAGAAGTGGTTGAAATAAAGCTGGCTAATTATATTCCTTTTTTTTATGGTTCGGAGAAATATTTATAGACGATGAGAAACATCGCCCCCTTTAACATTCACATTCACAATTTCCCGGACACATTATAGGATATGCCTAGGTGAGTAGTAATAAAACATGGAAAAAAAAGACTGGAAAATATTATCAATCATATTAGGTGTGTTTGCATTATTCTATTTCATACCTTACAATAGTGCATGGTTCAACAACTCCATAATTAGCGGAGTGAATCTATTGAACGAGTATGCAAAACAGCATGTATTAACCTGTTTTGTTCCTGCTCTGTTTATTGCCGGAGCAATAATTGTATTTATACAAAAGGATAAATTATTGAAGTTTCTTGGACCTAATACTAAAAAGTATGTGTCCTATACAATCGCATCTGTATCTGGAGCAATTCTCGCTGTGTGCTCCTGCACTATACTTCCGTTATTTGCAGGGATAAGAAAAAGAGGAGCAGGACTAGGTCCCGCAATCACATTTTTGTTCGCGGGACCAGCAGTCAACATAGCAGCAATTTTTCTAACTATGAGTGTTTTAGGATATGAGATAGGTATTGCAAGAATAATATCAGCAATACTATTATCAATTCTAGTAGGGATAACAATGGCACTAATATTTAGAGAATAAGTTGAAAAAGGAACATTTTTCAAAGAAAACACAAAAAGGTTTAAGCTCTCAAATCTTGTTGTAGTGTCCTTCTTTATCTTGCTGGTCGGAGTGCTTATTGTCAACGGATTAAAGATAGATAAAAAATTCAAGTACTCGTTAATAGGCCTATTGACTTTATCAATAATTATTTTGGTGTGGCTTAAATTTGGCAAAAAGTTAACAAAGAAATGGATTGAGGAAACATGGGCCTTTTCTAAAATAATAATCCCCTTATTATTTGTAGGGGTTTTTGTTGCAGGATTTATAATGCCACTACTTCCAGAAATATTAATTATAAATCTTGTCGGACAAAATACGATTTTAGGAAATCTTATTGCGTCTGTATTTGGAGCGTTCATGTACTTTTCAACATTGACAGAAGTACCAATTGTTCAAGCATTGATGGCAAAAGGAATGGCTTCAGGACCTGCATTGGCGCTACTCCTCTCAGGACCTTCACTAAGCCTGCCAAGCATGCTTGTCATAGGGAAAGTATTGGGAACAACAAAGACGGCAGTATATGTTGGACTTGTAATAGTATACTCAACCATTGCAGGACTTATATTTGGCATGATTGTCTAAATAAGATGAATTCTTGCATAAATATCGGCGTCTTGATTAGAAGAAGCCATAAGAATGAATTTTGGCATAACAGCCTCCGGAGGGAATTGCACCCTCGACCTGCGGATAACCTGCAAGGCATATTTTGCAGATACAAGTCCGCCGCAATAGCTACTATGCTACGGAGGCATGTATAGTTAGGCTTTGCATCAGCAAATGCTCCATTAGTGCCTTTTAGTCAAACTTTTAGCAAAAATCTGGCCACAATATCTGCTTATGCTAAAGAGGGTTTTGTTGTTAATTTGATGCATAAAGCTAAATCCTAAAAATCTTTTTATTTAAGCTAAAGATTATAGTTCAGAATCTAAATCTTATTTAAAAGGTTTTTCCTATTAGTAGGCACCGTTCAAAAAGTGTGTTAGCATCCACCGCGTATGCACATTCAGGAATATATATGGGTTTGAAGTGAGTTGTTCCATACGGAGAACCAGATATTTTGATTTGAACGGAAAAGTGCCAATATGATGGTAAGCCGACCGAAAACGAGATTTTGAACGGTGCCCCTATTAGTAAGGCTCTTCCTCATACCCTGACATAGGGATAAACGGCTTCATGTCTGGCTGATAAAGCATAGGCATCTTGAAGAACTTCTTACAATGGTCTTGGAGTCTATAAGCCTCAAACATTATGTCTCGTTTTTGCATGTCAAGCTCCCTGCGCCAAATCTTTCTCCAAAATGGAGCCAACAGATTAGACATAAGCTTGCTCTTTCTCCACCTGCCTCCTACATCAAGCTCTAACTTTATACGCATCAAAATCTCAAATTTTCCTTTTTGAACTCTGATTTTCTGTCCTTGATACATTATATCTACATCTGTTATCCCAACACCATGAAAATCAATATCAATAACCCTCCGCCAGAACCTGTTATCTGCAACTGTTTTTTTGGGTCTCCACCATATCCAAAACTCTGTACCTCTTGTCTGGGTTCTGCTTTCCCAGTAGTTGGTTTCTGGAAAATTCGTGTCTCTATGGTCTACATACCCATTCTGAATAAGCCAGAACCTAATTGACTTGTAAATATCAAGGATGCTAAATATATGGGTTGATTTTGTTTCAAGATTAACAAGGTGGATTTCCATTGCTGGGTTTGGCATATAGACTATTTACTTAGATGCAGATTTATAAATTTTTTGAAAAACTTTTTAAAATATGTATTTTCCATGCAATACATGATAGTAGGGGTAGTAGGTAAACCTAACTGCGGAAAGAGCACTTTCTTTAAGGCATGCACACTTATGGATGTAGAAATTGCAAACTACCCCTTTGCAACTATTAAGCCTAATCACGGCATCGGTTTTGTGAGGGTACCTTGCGCTGACGCTTTTTTCAAGGTTCAGTGTAATCCAAGAGAAGGCTATTGCATTAATCATATCAGATTCGTACCGGTAAATATTATAGACGTTGCAGGGCTTGTGCCTGGTGCACATGAAGGAAAAGGAATGGGAAACCAGTTCCTTGACGATCTAAGACAAGCAGATGTACTTATTCATGTTATAGACATATCAGGAGGCACTAATGAAAAAGGAGAACCTATTCCTCCCGGAAGCTATGACCCTGCTGAAGATATAAGATTTCTTGAGATTGAACTTGACATGTGGTACCTACAGATAATAAAAAGAGGCTGGGAAAAATTCGCGCGACAAATTGTACAAGAACATTTACAAGTAGAAAAAGCACTTGCAAAACAGCTGTCAGGACTGGGCGTTACTGAAAACATGGTCAAAGATACATTAAGAAAGTTGAACCTAAACAATGAAAAGCCAGACCTGTGGTTAGATTCGGACCTCGCTTCAATAGCTAGGGAATTAAGAAGAATAACAAAACCAATGCTTATTGCCGCAAACAAGATTGATGTTTTTGATGCAAATCTTGAAAGGATAAAAAGAGAGTTTCCAGAATATATGATAGTAGGTTGCAGTGCAGCATCTGAACTTGCTCTAAAAGAAGGCAGAAAAAAAGGTCTTGTTGATTATATTCCAGGAGAAAAAAGTTTTAAGATAGTCGGCCAAATCAACGATAGACAGAAAGCAGGACTTGACTTCATTAGGGAGGTTATGGAACGATTTGATGGAACAGGCGTACAAAAAGTGCTTGATAACGCAGTTTTTGAGATTTTAAAATATATCGCGGTATTTCCAGGAGGTGTAAGCAAGCTTGAAGACCAATATGGAAGGGTACTACCTGATTGTTTTCTTATGCCGCCTGGAACAACTGCGCTTGATTTTGCCTACAAGCTACACACTGATTTTGGAAAGAATTTTATTAAAGCAATAGATGTCAAAACAAGAATGCCGGTAGGAAAAGAGCACAAGCTAAAAATGGGAGATGTTATTGAAATTTACAGCGGAAAATAGCAAAAAAACTAATGCTGTGAAAAAACATTCCTAAAATCATATACAAGACTTTTAGTTAACAACTAGTAAGACTTTTAGTATACAAGACTTCTTGAAATGATGCTCTTTACTATATTAATATCTTCCGCCTTGACAGTGATGTCCAATCGCAACCGTGCGGAAGCCTTTGCAAGACTTAAAAGACCTTTGACCAGTCTAGGTGTAATCTCAATAAAAGTCTTTTCTTCCATTTCCTTTATTTGAGAAGCGAAGTCTACAATCTCTTGTTTAATCTCATCTTTTACTTCAACTTTTATATTTTCTGCGAACCGAATATATTCCCTTATAAATTCGTAGTAATTGGTAGATGCCCTTTCTTCCTCGCTTAAAATGCGCCGTGTGATCTTGTTAAACTCTTCTGTAGATGGCCTTCTTATAAGAAAGATTAGATGAAATCTGCTTAAAAGGGCTGAATCAAAAGGGATTTGCTTTTTAATCTTAGTAAGGGTATTGCCTGCAAACTTATCGCCCTTAGGGTTTGCAGTCGCAATAATTCTAACCCTTGCATCAAACTGGTAATGCCTGCCACCCTTGCTGTAACTTATAAAGCCTTTCTCCATTGCATTGTAAAGACTTGCCCTGTCTTTTTCATCCATAAGATTAAGCTCATCAATTGCACATATCCCGCCATCGGCCATAGGAAGCAATCCAGGCAAGACTTCGCGTCCTTTTACAGTTACTGAAAGCCCCACGCCGGTTGTGCCTGAACCAAGACCAAAGGTAGATATAGGATGCAATCCTGCAACAGATCTTAAGATTTCTGTCTTACCTGTACCAGGGTCGCCTAAAAGAAGAATATGGACTGGCTCTTTTGCAAAAAGCTGCAACATAGCAGCTTCTTTTATAACCTGCATGCCTTCAATACCTGGTGCAATATGCTTAAGAATAAAGGTTGCTGCCTCTTGTGAAAACTTTCTAAATTCTTTTTCACTGAAATGCTCTCTTAATTTTTTGTTTATCTCAGCGATATACTCATGTAATTTTTCATCTTCCTTTGCAATGCATTCAAAAACAGGATAACTAAGCTCGCCTGATGGCGACTTTATAGACCACCTTTTTGCAGCCACCCGCCGTTCTTTAAGCAGTTTTTTTATCTCTGAAATGTCTTCGGAGCTGAGCAAGGTGATGTCACGCAAAGTTAGTTTTTCATCATTGGTCAACGGAAGAAAGTACTTTAGCAGGTCACTTAGCTTTCTAGGCATAATTGTAGACTACTGTAACAAGAAATATAAAGTTTTCTATAAGCACAAATAATCACAAAAATGAACGCATTGAATCTTCTTCGTTTAGATTTTATTTAGATTTTACTTAAACCTCGCTGTTAACATCACAACATTTAGTATAATAAGGCCGCTTATAAGAAGAACCCACTCAATAGGAAAATAGTTTCTCAATACAAGAATGCCACCGATTACTATAAAAAGGATACCAATAATAGCAAAAACAAGCTCAAGGGCGAACATGAAAAACTGCCTCTTGAACTTATAAAAGGAGATTTTCATCTCCCGCTCTCCTTCTTTTAAAAGCCCCATTAAAAACCCTTTTATAAGCTCCAACATCTCCATTCAATATCCACCCTTTTATTATAATATTATAACTCTTTATTATAACTCATATAATTATACAAGAGATAATACATAATCTTATCATCAACTATTGGTCGTTTCATTTTCTTCTCATCAGGGTTGCAATAATTGCGCCAGCAAGGAGCCCAACTCCAAAAGAAATGAGCACTGACTGAACTGGTTTGTCGCGTATCCTGTCTTCTATGCCCTCCTCAAAATCAACAGCTCGTTTCTTGATATCCTCATATCGCTCCGCAATTCCATCTGGCTCATGACGCCTTGGCATAATATCACCTCTTAAAAACCTACCTAGAATTCACCACTTTTTTAGTCAGCAAAGCAACCTTTCTATTTAAACCTTTGCATTTGGATATTTTGCAAATAATAAAATACAATAAATAGTAATAAAAATAGTTAACAACATAAAAAATAGAAAAGTATTATAAAAATATGATTATAAAAAATATTATAATTGTAGTAAAAGTATAGCAAAAAAGATTATAATAAGAGGTAGTAAAGAACAAAAAAAGCGAATATAATAAGCATAAAAAACCAGAATTAACAATAAAAATTAACAAGTGACATTTGCTACAAAAATAAAAATATAAATACCTTCAAAAATAAACACCTTAAGAAGATAGGAAAGAATGAACAATGAAAAAATAAACAGTAAGGTTAAGCAGGACATATTTGAAACACTGAGTAATGTTATAAAGATAGTGAAAAAAAGAGATTCGTTTGCCCTTCGTGAACTTTCTGACCATACTATACATAATGCTTCTATATTCCAAGACAGATACTCCATCACGATTGCAGTGCTAATTTATGCACTTTCAAAAATGATTGACAGAATGGCAAGGATAGAGCCCAGAGTAATAGACCTTTTGTTATCGCTAAAAAAGAATCTTAAAGAAAATGACATAGACGCATTCGAAAAAAGTCTGGAAAGTCTTATGCATCTTATAAGCGAGTTTGACACACAGCTCAACCTTTATGTGCATCATGTGCTTAGCGAAGCTAGAATTAAGAAAGGTAGCAGAATATATGAACATGGGATATCCCTTGCACAGACTGCAAAACTTCTTGGAACCACCCAATGGGAGCTTATGAGATATATAGGACAAACCAAGATTGCAGACTCCGGTTCTGAAGATATTAGTGCAAGCGAAAGACTAAATTTTGCAAGGAGGCTGTTTTCTTGAAACGAGTTGTGCTTGATACAGGGCCACTAATAAGCTTAACATTAAACAATCTTGTTTGGCTCCTAAAACCATTGAAAGAAAAGCTTCAGGGACAGTTCTGTATAACAAAAAGCGTTTACAAGGAACTTATAGAGCAACCTCTGCATACAAGGAAGTATAGGTTTGAGGCGCTTCAAATACTCCCATACATTGCAGACGGAACAATCTTACTTCTTAAGGATGAGAAGATATATACCCAAGCAGAAGAGCTGCTTGCAAACGCAAACAGATGTTTTTATTCAAACCAGAACAATATAAATATAGTTCACCTTGCAGATATGGAGGTTGTGAGCGCCGCGCTGTTTGCAGATGCAAGCGCCGTTGTTTTTGATGAGCGAACCAGCAGGCTGCTTATAGAGAACCCTGAAAGACTTAGGCAGCATCTGCAAAAAAAGCTACATACACAAGTCAAAGCAGACCAAAAAATTGTCGCCGAATTGAAACAAAAGATAGGAAAGATTAAAGTAATAAGGTCATTTGAGCTGGTGACTGTGGCTTTTGAAACAGGACTTCTTAATACGCTTATAGCAGAAGGCGAAGAAAAGATTGTAGACAACCTAAGGCTTGCGCTTCTTGAAGGGGCACTCTGGGGAATAAAGCTTAGCGGATGCTCTGTAAGAAGCGACGAAATAGACGAAATCCTTTTCATTGAAGCAAAGAAAGACAACAGTCCGCAGAGCAACCCTAATAGCAGAGAAACATAATCTTATAAGACTTATAAGAGTCTTATAGTCTTATAAAAGTATTCAATAGTTTTCCAAGGTTACTTAGTTTTACTAGATGATTTTTTTGTTATAAGCTTCTTAAGTTTTTTGCTTTCCTGCTTGAAAATCTGGTCTTCTTTTTTAATATCTTTTTTTGTAGGTATAACTTTTTTTTCTTCTTCCTTCGCCTGGCTAAGAGCCTTTTCCTTTTTCCACCAGAATAACCACCGCATATGATAATTAGTGACTTTAAAATTTAAAAAGTTTTTGATTTTTTTTGCTTTTTTTTAGAGATTGTATAGAGGTTGTATATAGAGGTTATGGATTGTAAAATATTCTAATTTTTATAGAATAGCAATCCAAAAAGTATGTCAAAAAATATTTATATCTTCTATTAATAAATAAGATTATGAAACTAAATATAATAATTGTATTTTTGTTGGCTGTTTTCTTAAGCAGTTTTATTTATTTTGGGCTTCCTAAGCTTAAGGAGATAAGGGAACAAAAAAATGCAAATCTGTCAATTTCATTTACAGATGACAAAACAACTGAGGGACGGGCGGTTCAAATCGATATCTCAATAGAGGATATATGCATAAACATAGTGACAGGCGAACCAGATATTAAGTGCCAGGGAACTGAAAACTGTGACAGGATGTGCAAAGAAAAGGGGTGCGGAATGTTTGGACTATTTTACAACAACTCAGAATACAAAAACAAAAGGTGCTTCTGTGGATGCATAGAGCCAAACAAAATTAAGAACGCGCTTAATATTGATTAAGGAATTCATGTTGTTGCTTAATTTATCATGAGTAGTGTTATGATTATTACATTTACATTACTATAAGATACACTATAAATACATTATTATAAAAATAATAATAAGCAATAATTCAATAGAAATATTAAGACAAAATATTCTAATAACTAAAGGTAATAAATAAGAATAATTAAGTTAATAAAGCTCTTCATCAATTATTTTCTTAAGCTCTGTATATGAAATGAATCCTTCAATCTTTCTGCCATTAACGAACATAGTCGGTGTGCCGACAACACCCTTCTCTCTGCCTTCATTATAGTCCGAAAGCACAACATCCTTTGTTTCTTCATTGTCTAGGCATTTGCTAAATTGAGGCATATTAAACTGTTGGTCGTTCATTTCTGCGGCGAGCGTTTTAAGCTGCTCTTTGTTGGATTTAGGCTCTGAAAATAACATATCCGCATATTTTTCAAACCTCCCCTGTTGCTGTGCACATTCAGCTGCAACAGACATTAAAAGCCCAGTTGAATCAAGAGGAAAATACTTGTACTGGACATCTACGCTGGTTTTATAATCCTCCTTTATCCTCTGCGTCACCTGCCAGGACTCCCTACATGGAGGGCATGCGAAGTCTGTGTACACAACCAAGGTTATAGTTAGACCTTCTATTGAAAAACCAACTTCATTTCCTGTGATTGCGTTCTGCATTGGTGCTTGATACTCAGGAATCTCAGGAGGTCTATTGGTGAAATACCAAACAACTCCGACCGCAACAAGTAGTATAAAAGCCGCAACAATCCACCTAAGAAAGCCACGCTCATCATCAAAATCGTCATCACGAATATGTTTTGTCTTGTGATTATGGTGATTGTTCTTTTTTGGCTTTTGAAGAATCTTTAAAGATAGTTTTTTGTCAGGAGATGGTTTTTTTTCAGACTCTTTTGAAAGAGACCCAGTCTCCCTTTTGCTCTTAGAGCCATTTTTAAACTCTGTCTTAAACATTTCCTTAGACTTGTCCCTATAATCTAAATCGTGCGCACTATTAGAATCCTCTCCAATTTTATGTTCAATCTGCTCCTCAATATCCTCCTCTTCAGTACCATCTTGAAACACTTCTTCAGACTCGTCTTCTTTACCCTTCTTTTCGGCGTCTTTATCTTTATAATCAAGTCTCTCATTAAAAGTACTTTGTCCGGCCATTGCCGGTTTTTGGCTAGTATTTTTGCTAGCATTTTTTTTAAGCTCACTTCTTTCAGAAATATAGTGTGACTTCTGGTCTCCAGATAGCCTGTCGCTCCTCCTGCTTTTTAAATCATTATCCGTGTCAGATTTGTTGTCAGAATAATCTGTTCTAACTAGAACACTCTCCTCTGTTTTAAGGGTTTTATCATTTGATAGTGTATTTTTTCTTGCATTTTCTTCAATAATAACTCCGTAATTGTCCTCTTCTGGTATGTCCACTACCTCTACCTTAACATCTTCAGTATCTTTATTTTTGCCATCAATGATTTCAGAAACAATCCGTGTGCTTTCCTCATATTTTTTAATTTGAGAATCAATATCAATAAGCTTGCGCTCAATCCGCTCCTTGCCCTTGGTGTATTCTCTGTCATCTATAATGCCTGCTCTGTGCGCCTTTTCAAGCTGCTCAAGCTCTTTTTTCAACAGTTCACGCCTCTCTTTCATACTAAAAACAAAAAGGGAATGCATTTATAAAATTTTCTATTCAGCAGTGAGTAAGAGATGTTACAACAAAAAAATTTATAAAAGCAGATTCGTACTTTCAACTAATGATAAAGGGGCAGGTAATAGGAGGTAGCTTCTCAAAAATACTTGTAAGACAGAAAGCAGGACAAAATATAGAAATAGGAGAACTTCTTGTTTCTGAAGGGGCTCAAAAAATAATTCTTCAAGCATACGATATTATATATGGCAGCCAGATACCGCAAAGCGACATTGAGCTTATGGCAGGGATGTCTCTTGAAAGCAGCTCAAATCTTGAGTTGTATGAGCCTGAACTAAACAACTATAACCTAGTGCTCCTTAAAAACCTTCTTACTATAAAAGAAGGAAAAGCATCTATTTCAAAAAGCCTGCCGCAGTTCTTTTCGCCTGTTCGGGAGATAAGGACTGATGACCTTGCGTTTCTTACAAAGCCTGAAAAGTCACTTTATCTTGGAAAGCTGAGATCTGGCTCAAAAGAGCTTGATGTTGATGTCTTTATTGACGGCGAAAAGGCACTTGCCGAGCACATTCTCGTAGCTGCAACAACAGGGAGGGGTAAAAGCAACCTTACAAAATGCATTGTATGGGATCTTACAGACAAGAGTTACTGCGGAATGCTAGTTCTTGATCCGCATGACGAGTATTATGGAAGAAACTCTTATGGGCTAAAGGACCATCCGGCAAAGAAGGTGGTGTACTATACGCCAAAAAATCCCCCGCCCGGAACTAAAACATTATGTATAAACTTGCGGGATATAAAACCACAGCATTTTAACGGGTGCGTTAACTGGTCAGAGGCGCAAACAGAAGCCATTTATGCGCTTTATAAAAAGTTTGGCGCAGACTGGATTCCAATGACCATGACCATGAACGAATTTCAGGGATTTCAAGAGGGAACAATTACAGTTGTAAAAAGGCGCATTTCTGGGCTGCTTAACATCCGTGCACATGAGCAGGAGCTTTTATGCGAGGGAGTATTTAATCAACATTCTGGAACCACGACAATCAATGATATATGTTCAGAGCTTGAAAATGGAAAGACTGTGATTATAGATACAAGCAGTCTTTCAGGAAGCATTGAAACTCTTATTGGAAGCATTATAGTAAGCGAAATTTTTGCAAGATACAAAAAATATAAGATAAATGGAAGAATAAAGGAGATGCCCGTTGTCTCGGTTGTATTAGAAGAAGCATTGAGAGTTCTTGGCAAAGAGGTTCTTGAGCAGGGCCCGAATGTATTTTCAACTGTCGCAAGAGAAGGAAGAAAATTTAAGATTGGACTATTCGCCATAACACAGCTTCCCTCCATCATACCAAGACAGATACTTGCAAACATGAACACAAAGATAATACTCGGACTTGAGATGGCGCCGGAACGCCAGGCAGTGATTGATTCTGCAAGCCAGGAGCTTTCAGACTATGGAAGGAACATTGCCAGCCTTGACAAGGGTGAAGCAATAGTTACAAGCAATTTCACGCGTTTTGCTGTGCCTATAAAAATACCGCTCTTTGATGACCTTATGGCAAAAACAATAAACGAACATGTTAGGAAAAAATTTATAAAGGAGAGCTTTCATGGAATTGTACTAGATGGATAATAAAGCTCCAAGAAGCATAGCAGAGGATATGTCCCTGCAACGCGAGGACCAGCAACTAACAGAAGAGATTACAAGTATAACGCTTCATATCAAAACACTGGTCCAAAACGAGGAAAACGCTCTTACTAAGTTCTGCGATGATTTTACAAGCATCTCAAACTGGATTATCTCCCAGTCAGGTTTTATTGATACAAACACCAGAAGCCAAATACAGCAAGAGTGCATCAGACTTAGAAATGATGCTGCAAAACACATAGAACTCATTAATTATATTAAAGCCATGACAGCATCGGAAAAAGAGACAGACCAGAAAAAGATGAACATCAAGATTGAAATTGAGCATGATTACGATGAGCAGAAAAGACTTGTAAAGGTTTTGCATATGCCAAGTGATATAGTAAAATTAGTAAAAGATATAATAAAGCTTGTGCAAAAAAGCGAGAAAGGCGTAAGAGAGGACATAAAGATAGAAGAAAAGACAAGCAAAATAGTTAATAGTTTTGAGGAAAACATAAATCTTATTAAGACTGGGCTTGAGGAAGTACTACGCAGCATGGGAGTAAAGCATCCAACTCCGTTTGAGCAGAAAGATCTGTTTAAAAAACTTGAAACCCTGCTTAGCAAAGTAAAAAATGAAATTAGGGAATTCAAGTGTCTTGACAATCTTGAAAGAGTGCATCTTCAGCTTCTGCTCAGTCTTTACAAAGAGGAGACAGAATGTTTTATAAAACAAAGACTTCTTAAAAATAGAGAATTAGGCGGCCCTGCTGGAAAGATGGACTACATTGAGGAGGATTTTGTATAAAAATATGGAGGAAGAAAGAAAATGAGACACGTCCTAACAACATTGGCTGTGTTTTTGTTTGTTATGACAGGAGTTGCAACTGCAGAAAAAAGTTGCGATGACTCAGACCCTAAGGAAGTCTTAATGGATAATAAAAAATTCGAGCCGTTTTGCGGAAGCGGCGAGTTTGTAAACGTTCTATACTCCTATAAATGTATCGATCAAGGACTAATGCTTACAAGACAGGAGTGTGCATTCGGCTGCCAAAACAAAAAATGTAAGACAGGGTGTGGAGATGGTGTATGCATTCCTGATGAGATGGGGCTTTGCGCCGAAGACATGTGCTTTGTAGATACATGTACGGATTCAGACCCTGAAGACGATATATATTTGCGCGGAGAGCTTGCAGGAGGCACAAGCACTGCCAAAGATTATTGTGAAGGCAAAAATCTTCATCAGTATCAGTGCAAGGAAAATGATGGGGGAAAATGGTTATTTTCTGAGAGCGTAACAAAATGTGAAAAAGAATGTAAGCAGGGCGTATGCGTTTCAGATTGTGAAGGTCCTGTGAATTATAATTTAAGAAAAAAACAAACTGTGGTATATCAAGGAAAAGAGTACAATGACACATGCAACGGAAATTATGTAACAAAATATAAGTGTTCTCCTACAAATAAGGTTAAGAGCCTAGTCTTTGCATGTAATTTCGGCTGTGAAGATGGCACTTGCAAAAAAGGAAGCGAACCGAGTATATGTGTTGAGCAGGCCCCAGGCGTTGATTACACCAAACAAGACTATATAGAATTCATGGGAGAAATATATATGGACGAGTGCGACGGAGAAGACCAGCTAAAAGAGATGAAGTGCACAGAAAGCGGAAAGGGTTATACTTATGAGCTAGTAAAATGCCCTGGAGGTTGTGAAGACGGCGCCTGCAAAAATATAGGAGAAACCTGCAACAATGGAGTTAAGGATGAAGACGAGACTGGAGTTGACTGCGGCGGCGCATGTGCAAAACCATGCGTATGCACTACAGCAAATCAATGCAAAAGCGGAGAGGTATGCGTTGACGGAATGTGTAAGGCATATAGTTGTGGCGACGGAAATTGCGATGTTGATCTTGACGAAAGTGTAAACAACTGCGCGCTTGACTGCACAGAATGTAAATCAAGTATGAGGTATCAAACAGAGTGTCAAGGTAAAAAAGTGATGGAGTGTGTAATTAGCAATGAAGGGTGGATATGGAAAGAGAAAGAAAAATGTAGACAGGGAGAATTATGCATAAATGGGGAGTGCGTTGATACAAACACTATAAAATGCAAAAAAAGCGACGGGGGCAATAAGTTCATAAAAGGCACTGCTACAGTAACATATCCTACAACAGATGCAAGTTATGAGTTAACATTTACTGATACATGCATGCCAGACGAAAAAAAGGTGAAGGAGTACGAATGCAGAGGCCACAGACTTATAACGAGATACCTAAACTGTGAGCATGGCTGTATCGGCGACGACGGAGCATGCAAAAAGAAAGTAATGTACGATTGCGTAGATGTAAGAAAGAATGAAGCACATTTTGGGCACTGCAAGCCTGAAAAATGCCAGGAGAAATTTGGCCCTGAGTTTGTGTTTGTATCGTGCGAATCTGTAAGTAAAGGGCTCTTCTCAAAAGTAAAAGAAGTCTGTGAAAGCAAGGTTCCCAAAACAACCGCATGTTCTGTAAAACCTTCATGCGGCCAAAACCAGAGATGGGTGGGAACAAAAGACTGCCCTGAGACGCTTGGGTCTAACGACACCGAAGAAGATAAAAATGAAGAGGACACCAATGAAAAGGCAGACACCACCCAAAATACTCAACCAAGTGGGATTGGAGGGACTGAATAAACCACTACAGAACCCTAGATACAATACTTTTTTATTATCTGTTTTTTTCCTTTATTTCTTATGAAATTTGCTCATATGGCAGATGTGCATATAGGCGCATGGCGCGAGCCTAAGCTAAGCGAGCTCAATGCACAGGCATTTGTAAAGGCAGTTGATTTATGCATAGAAGAGAAGGTTGACTTCATACTTATATGTGGAGATCTTTTTAACACAAGCCTTCCACCTATTGAAAAATTAAAAATCGCAGTGATTAAGCTCAGGCAACTGAAGGATGAAGGAATCCCCGTTTATGCTATACCAGGTAGCCATGACTTCTCTCCAAGCGGAAAGACTATGCTTGATGTGCTTGAGGGCGCGGGACTTTGCATTAACACTGCGAAGGGAAGAGTTGTCTCTGACAAGCTAAGCCTTAGATTCACGATAGATAAGAAAACAGGTGCAAAAATTACAGGAATAATAGGAAGAAAAGGCATGCTTGAGGTAGCCTATCTTGAACAGATGGACAGAACTGCTCTGGAGAAAGAGAGTGGATTTAAAATATTTATGTTTCATACAGCAATAACAGAGCTTAAACCGAAAGAAATGGAGAATATGCAAAGCTTGCCTGCTTCATTATTGCCGAAGGGCTTTGATTATTACGCAGGAGGACATGTCCATATAACAAAGCATGAAAGCATTGAAGGATATAGAAATATCGTTTATCCCGGCCCTTTGTTTCCTAATACCTTTAAGGAGATGGAAGATTACAACGATTGTGGATTTTATATATTTCAAGACGGTGAGATAAGCAAGCGCGAAATAAGAGTTGTAAATGTTTCATCTATACACATAGACTGTAACAGAAAGTCCCCAGAAGAAATAGAAAGCGTAACACAAAGTCTTAAAGGAAAAGAGTTTTACAACACCATAGTTACCTTAAGATTTACAGGCGTGTTAAAATCAGGAAAAATAAGTGATATCAACTTTGGCAAAATAATGGAGGCGTTTTATGAGCGCGGCGCGGTTTTTGTGATGAAAAATACAGGTGGGCTTTTAACAAAGGATTTTGAAGATATTAAAACTGAAAGCAGTGAAAATATAGCCGAGCTTGAAGCACGTCTTGTGCGTGAACATCTCGGACAACTCAAGCTCAATGGAGTTTCGCTTGAGCAAGAGGAGGCTTTAATAAAATCTTTGCTCTCTATTTCTGCAGCAGAAAGGCAAGAAGGCGAAAAATTATACGACTTTCACGCCAGAGTATGTAAAGATATAGACCTTGTCTTAGAGCCAATCTTGAAATAGCATTATTTTGAAATAGAATTTTTTCAAATAAAATTATAAGCACCTTACCAATGTAAAGTTTAGGGTTATTTTTTCAAATAAACAATCATTAAAAACCACCTTGTGATTTACAACTATTTGTTAAATTATATAACAAATAGACTTTATTAGCTTTATTTTTGTTGTTTTTAGTATCAATATTATTCTACCAGTATACAAAAACCACAATATTTATATACTAGTTTATATAAAAACAATTTGCTCAGACATATGAGTCTCAGATAAAAGAGGTGAGCGGTATGGATTTCCTTGTTAAAAACGCATTGAAAACTGCAGAAAGTTCTCAGACACAACAGAGCGACCTTGTCGGACAGGCGAACATAAAAGTTATTGGTTGCGGCGGTGGAGGCAGCAACATGGTCAATTGGTTATTCAAAAAGGGCGTTCAAGGAGCTGAAATTATTGCATGCAATACTGACCAGCAACATCTTAATATTGTCGAAGCTGACAAGAAATTTCTTATCGGAAAAACTATCACAAGAGGGCTTGGCTGCGGAGGTTTTCCACAAAAAGGTGCTGAAGCTGCACAGGAATCAATAAACGAATTGCGGGAAGCGCTGCGCGGAGCCGATATGGTATTTGTATGTGCAGGCATGGGTGGCGGAACAGGCACTGGCTCTGCGCCGGTTGTAGCAAAACTAGCTCGGGATATTGGGGCGATAGTTATCGGAACAGTCACAATGCCATTCAAAATTGAAAGAGCAAGAGTAGACAAGGCAGAGTTTGGACTACAGGAGCTAAGGAAAGTAAGTGATACTGTGATTGTAATTGACAATAACAGATTAGTGCAAATAGCAGGCAATCTGCCAGTAAATCAGGCATTTGCTGTCGCAAATGAGCTTGTAGCAACTATGATAAAAGGCATAGTCGAGACTATAAGCGTTCCAAGCTTGGTTAACCTCGACTTCGCGGATGTGAAAGCAATAATGACAAACGGCGGAGTAGCAGCAATAGGCGTTGGCGCATCTGACACTAACAACAAGGTTGAGGAGGCTGTAAAAGGCGCGCTTTCAAACCCCCTGCTTGAAATAAGCTACCACGGTGCAACAGGCGCACTTATTCATGTTGAAGGTGGACCGGATATGACGCTTGACGAAGTAAGTAGAGTAGGAGATCTAGTTACAGAAGCTATGGATGATGATGCGAATGTCATCTGGGGAGCAAGGGTCAATGAGCACATGAAAGGCAAGCTTCAGGTTATGACGATAGTAACGGGAGTAAAATCTCCTTGGATACTTGGCAAACCTGGGCAGGACAAAAAAGCAAGGCAACAGATAGAAGACGACCTTGGAATCACAATCCTGCATTGAGGTGAAAAAATGATTAAGGATGAAAAAATAGTAAAGAAGATTGTTTCTGATATAGCCGAAAAGAACGAGAAGTTTCTTAGCGAGGATGAAAACAACGCAGGCTATGCAAAAATAATACCAGTCCTTATGAAAAAAGGAATTGACAATATAAACCTATCAATGTTCAGCGATGATGTAAGGACCGGACTGCTTAATGCACTAGGCGAAGAATACATCAGAAGAGGCAATCTAAACGATGCAATAAAGGTTTTTATTCTGACTGGGAACCGTGAAAAGCTTACCATGGTGGGCGAGGGGTATGAAAGGATTGGACTTTATGGTAGTGCAATCGACACATACAGGCTTGCAAACAACCATGAAAAACTGCTAAAAATAGGCAACAAATGTCTTGACGAAGGGAGGATATCAGATGCAATAAAATCATTTATTATAATAAACAATATTGAAGGTTTGAAGTTTGTAGGAGAGGATTGCCTCCAGAAAGGCAAGTTTGAGTATGCACTTGAGGTTTTTTCTGCAATCAAAGACAAAAACAAACTTATAGAGCTCGGAGATGCATGCGTTAAAAAAAGGCAGTTTGATTGTGCTAGCAAGGCATACGAAATTGCTGACGACAAAGACAAGCTTAACGAGTTTGGTGATGTCTGTCTAAAAGAAGGTAATTTTGAAGCGGCAAAGAGAATTTATGGATTATCAGGCAATGATATGATGGTACAATTCATAAAAGAGAATTTTGGTTAAAATGATACAAAGCCAATCAATACAGGAAGGTCTATCTGACAACGGAGACTACTTACTTCAAAAAAAGATAGAGGTAATGCTTGACTTACAATACAAAAGAATCAAAGGCGACATAGAAACATTAAGGGAAGCTGTTGAAAAGCTTGCACAGGAAATAGAGGGGTTAAAAAACGGCATAAAAACAGCGTCTCAAAATTATTCTCAGCCAGTTAACACCCTCTCGCAAACACAGGGACCTATGCCACAACAAAACCAGCAACCACATCCATACCCACAGCAATATCAAAAACAGCAGTTTCAGCAGGCTAGCCCCCCTCCTACAAGCTCAAGTGCCCAACAAGCATATCAGCAGAACCTTACAAGCGAAGATGTTTCAATAGAAAAATTCTTCAGTTTTGGTAAGAAGAGGTAAAAGAGAATTAGTGGTGTGCATATGCAGTATGCATTAGATGCACATAATTTTACTTTTTATCTTATATACTCTTCTCTTTTATATGTTTATACTTTTTAATTCTTTTTAATCTATTTTTAATTTATTTTTTGACTGATATTTTTTCTTGGTGCCTCTATTTCCGCTGGCTCACTTTCATTAGTCAACAAATTTTTTGTCTCCTTGGACTCGCTTTTTATATGCTTTTCTACTGCTAGCCAGTGCATACTCGCCTTAAAGATAAGAGGCGACATAATTGTTGTAACAAAAGCCATCAAAACAACAGCAGAATAGATTGTTTGATTTACAATTCCATAATCGCTTGCTATTTTTATAGCTATAAGCTCAACAGCACCTCTTGCATTCATGCCCCAGCCTATAGCTACACCCTCTTTAATATTAGAATAAATGCTTTCTTTATCTCTTGCTGTAAGGTTGCCTATAACTGAGCCCAGAATCTTTCCAGCAGTAGCAATCACAGTCAGCGTACCTGCAAAAAATAGAAAGTCCTTTGATGTTATAAAATTTGAGAATATATCTGCTTGATATGCTATCCAAATGAAAAAGACAGGCTCAAGGAATCCAAATGTGACAGACTCTACCATATCAACAACTTGAATCTCTTCCTTGCGCTTATGCTCTTTAATTAGTGTTTGCTTGACAATAACGCCTGCGACAAGAGCGCCTATCACCGTCCCAAGTTGTAAATAGTTTGCAACTGCAGCCATTGCAAGCACAATTATAAAAGAAGCAGTAAAAAGCTCGGATTTGCTAGGTTCTTTTTCAAGGAGCTTAAATATAATAGGGATGAAAATAAACCTTACAATATAAATCACGCCTACGAAAATAACTACATCGAGGAATATACCACTCAACCCACTCAAAGTGCCTGAGCTCGATATTCCAACATCGCTTTTGCTTATCATGGCGCCAACAACCGCAAGAATAAGAAGCTCAAAGATGTCATCAATAATCCCAGCCTCTATGATAATTAGCCCGGTGCGTGAATTAATCATTCCAAGCTCTCTAAGCACGGCTGTTGATACTGCTTCGGCTGTGACTGATAGACAAGCGCCAAGAACAATAGATACTAACAAGCCGAGCCCGAAAATATGCCCGAAAACAAAGCCAAAAAGAAAGGGCATAAGAGCGCTAAGCATACTTATGTTTATTGACTTTTTTGAAAACTTGAGAAGATGGTGCACATTAATCTTGAGACCTATAAAGAAAAGAAGAAAAATAAGCCCAAGATTTGCCAGTATTGAAAAAGCATTTTGAGTATTAGCTTCTTTAAAGAGGAAGTTTTTAAACACTGGAAAACTTATTATAAGCCCCGTGAGCATATGACCAAGCATATGAGGCAGTCCTATTCTGCGGAATAAATAAGAAATGATATAGCTAAAAACCAAACAAATCACAAGGACAAGAACTACATCCATAATAAAACCTCATTTCCCCCTTTTTTATTTTTGCTGATTGTGCTATTAAAACTTTTTTATTAGTATTATTTTTTATTAATTATTTTTTATTAATTCAGAAAGCAGGCTCCTTACTCTTGCAGGATCTGCTGTTCCGCGAGACTTTCTCATAACTTTTCCAATTATAAAGTTCAAGCTTTTTTCCTGGCCTTTTTTATAATCTGCCACTGCTTCCGGATTTTCATTAATCGCTTCTCTGCACCATTTTTCAATCGAGTCTTCATCTGAGACTACTTTAAGATTATATGCCTCAACATACTCCCTCACCTTAAATGGCTTTTCAATCAGCATTTCAAGGATTTTCTGTGCAGTTGCATCGGTTATCTCTTTCCTTTCTACTAGTTCAAGGAGTTCTATTAGATGGGTCTCATCTATCTGCAAATCAGCAAAATCTATGCTATTATAATTCATAACCCTCGCAAGCTCTCTCCTTAACCACTTCGCAGCAAGGCGCGGGCTTATCTTTGCCGCAACCTTCTCAAAAAGCTCGGCCATTTCAATCTGCGCACTGATAATTGCTGCGTCATCTGCAGGCAGGTTGTAGTATTTTATGAACCGTTCCTTCTTGTCTCTTGCAAGCTCGGGAATCGATGCATAAATATTTTCAAGCATATCTTCAGTTATATGAACAGGCGGAAGATCCGGATCAAAAATATATCCATAGTCCTCTTCAGACTCCTTGCTCCTTAATGAAAAAGTAATGCCCTTGCTAGAGTCCCATGCCCTTGTTTCGGTATGAATCTTGTCTGTCTTTCTATGCCTTTCAAGCTCGTACTTAAGAGCACGCTCTATTTCTTTAAACCCGGTGATGTTTTTAATCTCAACTCGAGTATATCCAGACTCCTTTATAGAAATGTTTGCGTCTGCCTTAACAATGCACGAGTCCAAGTCAAATATTTTCAGGTAGCTAAGGATAGAAAGCAATTGCTTCATAAAGTCACGTGCCTCTTCAGGACTTGTCAGCTCAGGCTCTGTAACAACTTCAACAAGCGGATTGCCACTGCGATTATAATCAACAAGAAGATAGCCACCTCCTATTCCGAACGGGTGAACAAGTGCAGCAGGATCTTCTTCCATATGAATTCTTTTAAGCCTTATTTCTTTGCCACTGGATAAAGTGATTTTTCCATTCTGCGCCAATGGCTCTTCATACTGAGATATCTGATAATTTTTAGCCATGTCAGGGTAAAAATAGGACTTTCTAGAAAAAATAATGTGTTTAGAGACCTTACAGCCGGTTGCAACTGCAAGCTTTAGCGCATATTCAACAGCCGTTTTGTTAAGGACAGGCTTTGAGCCAGGATGCCCCAAACAAATAGGACAGGTTCTTGTGTTTGGCTCATCACTTCCTTTTCTTGCACAAGCACAAAAAAGCTTTGTTTCTGTATTAAGCTCAACATGAACCTCAAGCCCTATTATAGTATCGGAGCTAAATTTCATTTTAGATATTCGCCAAGCTTTTCAAAAGCCTGCCTCCTATGACTTATCTTTTGCTTTTCTTCAAGCATTAAGCTTAGTGTCCTTTCATATCCATCAGGAATGAAAATCTCGTCGTGAACTAGCCGAGGGTGCGCACCTTTATAGGGCTTGTCTGCAATACTTCCTCTTAATATTCCCTCAAAAACAATAGGGTTTTTTCCAGGCTCGCAATAGCCAACCACTGAGCGAAAGTAAGCTTTTCTGCTTTTTCCCTCAAGCAATTTAAAAAGCCCGTCAAAACCAATACAATGATGAACAAGCCGTGTAAGCGTTCCTGGAAACATCCGGTACGCCTCAAGATAAAGTCCGCTATCCTCTACAATAACGGATTTTCTATGCTTCTTACTTAGCACCATCGCTGAATGTACTACTATCCGCTTCATATCAAGGTCCTGCAACTCAGGCTTTTCATCATTTATTTTCATTAGGGTAATTCCAAACTGCTTTAAAATCTCTTTTGCTTCTCTATACTTTCCATTGTTGGTGGTCACAAAATAAAAAAGATTCATTCCAGCACACTCCCTATCTGCATCAGAGTTTTCTCTTTAAGATGGTCTGCAGTTATTAGCATTCCAACAGGAAGCGACTTCCTCATTCCAACATTAATGCTTAAGTGAGGCATACCTGCAAGATTCGGACCAACAGTCATTATATCCATAAGGTAGTTCTGAAGAGGGGTAAGTGATTTTATGTCCTCAAATTTTGGCGGAAGCAAAGGCATTGTCGGAGAAACGATTGCATCAAACCTTTTGAATATGTTTTTGTATTCATTAATTATTTTTGTCCTTACCTTTAGTGCCTTTAAGTAGTATGCATCACGAAAGCCGGACATCCTTGCAAATGTCCCAAGCATAATCCTGCGCTTTGCCTCGTCGCCAAGATGCTTATGCCTAACCTCAGAAAAGTATTTGTTAAAATTTCCATCAAGTTTCTCATGTGCCCCATACCTCATACCGCAGTATTTGGCAAGGTTTGTAGAAGCTTCACACACCGCAAGAAGATAATACGCTGGAACACTATACTTTGCTGTGATTGGGAGGTTGATTTCTTCCACCTCTGCTCCCTCACGCTCAAGAACCTTAACCGCATCAAGAACCGTTTCTCTTACTTCCTGCTCAACACCTTCACCAAACGCCTCTTTGATAAGCCCAATTTTAAAACCCCTAACGCTATTACTTACTTGAGTGTAGTTGTCAACCTCTGCATTTAGTGTTGTTGAGTCGTTTGCATCAAAGCCTGATATAACTTCAAGCATTAAGGCCGCTTCTTTTATAGACTTAGCCATGGGTCCTATCTTATCCATGCTGCTTGCATAGTCTATTAGACCATATCTTGAAACTCTTCCATATGTAGGACATAGTCCTATAACTCCACAGAAAGATGCAGGAGCTGCAATGCTTCCACCGGTAGATTCACCAAGCGAAATATGTGGAAACGAAGCAACCTGAGTGATGCCACCTGAGCCTCCGCTTGAACCGCCACAAACACGCCCCTTGTCAAATGGATTTTTTGGAGCCAAAAATCCAACACCCATATTTGTTGAGAAGCTTCCAAAGCCGAACTCGTCCTGAGAAGTCTTGCCGATTATAATCGCGCCCTCATCTATAGCACGCTGAACTGCAGTTGCATTAAATACTGGAAGGTATCCTTTTAGTATGGCAGAACCTGCGCACGACTCCACGCCCTTTACACAGATATTATCCTTGACAGAAATAAAATAACCAAGAAGCTTGCCTCTTGGATTTTTTTTAAGATGCCTTGCTTGGGAAACTGCAAGATCTTCAGAAATAGCATTAAAGTAATGATACTCCTTGTTTATTTTCCTACACTCCTCAATAACCTTATAAGTTGACTCAATTATGTCTTCCATTTGGTATCGTACATCAGGTCATATCCTATCATTATATTGTGTTCCATGGAGGGACATATATTATTATTACTCCTGTATCATATTTTATTTAAGGAAAATTTAATTAAACTTTTAAATTCAGCCTTTTAATAAGCCAGGCTCGCTGAACTCATACTGCACTCGCACCCTTAAAAAATCCGTCTTTTGTGTGTTTGCTATTTAAAAGTGCCTCTTCTTGGGAAAGCGAATTTTTTTTGGCATCCTCACGCATAGTATTAGTTAAAGGAACTGGTTGATAGCTTGGCTCTATACCTGTTAAATCAAGTTGGTCAATCTCTGAAAACGCAACAAGAATCTCCTTAAGCTCAGGCACGAACCTCTTAATTTCTCCTTCTGAAAGCCTTAGCCTTGCAACTTCTGCAACATGTTCAATAAGCTCTCTGTCAACTTTCATATACCTAAAAAAAAACATTTGGTATATAAAATTTTGCTAATGTAACAAAAACAAACAGGAGAATAAATGCACAGATAGGTTTCACCTTTTTGAAAAATTAAAGTTTTATTTTTTATAGATACTATTAGTGTAGATAGTGCAATATTTTGCGCAGGTCTCTTCTTTTTATCACCACATCACAAACTTTGTCAAGATTTCGTGATTTTGAGTTAAAGGAAATTGAAAGCCAGGCGGTTTTTGCAATTTCAATATCATTATGATGGTCCCCTACAAAAACACACTCTTGTGTGGATAGATTATGCCTTCTTGCAATTTTCTTTAGTCCGAGAGCTTTTTTATGAAAGTCGTACTTTGTAAAAGACATTCTGACAATTTTGCCTTTTTTATCGAAAGAAAGCCTATTTATAAGTATATCATCCTCGTCAAAAAAATTCCTATAACCTGGAAGTACACTCTCAAGCACGATATTTAAACTTTCACTGATTAACGCAAGCTTGACTTTGTTTTTTTAGCTCCCTAAGCGTAGCTTTTGCTCCTGGAACAAGTTTAAGGTGCCTTGTCGCCTCTTTTAAGCTCTGCTCAGTTGCACTGCGCAATATCCATGTTTTTATCTCCTCTCTAGCCCATTGTGCATATGTAATTTCACCAGCAAGATACCTTCTCCTAAGTAGCATCCTTTCAACATGCGGAACCTTAAAATAGTCATGCAAGGTCTTCCAAATAAAAATAGTATTGTCAACAAGAGTTCAGTCAAGGTCAAAACAAACAAGATTATACCCCATTAGATGCGCCTCATTATAAGGTATCTGTAGTGTGTGCATAATGCGTTTAGTAAACATATATTTAAATCTGATTTAAATCTGCTCGCTCATATCAAAAAGAAATACTAGCTCATCAGGACTTAGCCTACTTTTTGCGATTATCGAGTACCTTGATACCTTTTTATAATATATGGACCTCTCTTCTCTTAATGCCCAAGAGTTTAAACGCAGTATGCTTATCTCGCCCTCCAAATATCCCTTCGGGAGATAATTCCCTGCTGTAGTATAAATATTCTCAACTGATTTTCTTGTCTCCTCAATTTTTTTTATTACAGTTGGAGGAAGGCACCACGCAGACCTTAGCCAATCTAAACTAGTATCAATATAATCTATGACTTCTTTAATGTTATTTAACTTATCTTTATAGGCATCAGATTCTACTGCTTTAGTTAGCACTCCCAAAGTAAAGTCGATACATTCAATTGCAACATCAAAAAAAGACAGATTATAAAAGCATTCTTTCATCCTAATCACGAGTCCTATGCTGGTAATTGGGTCACTGTCATAAACATCTATTGCGTCAAGGTACTCAAACAACCGTGCTCTAGTTGTCATCACCGCTTTATATGCATCTATCTCAGATTTAAAATCAAAACTTTTCAACAAAGAGTCCAGCGACATTACAAACTTGCTTATTCTCTCTTTCTTATAAGTATCGCTAGAATAATAGTGCTCAACAATGCTAGCTGCTTTTGTATGCCAATCATTCTTCAAGTAGGCTAAAAGGATACGTGCGTCTGCAATGGCGTTTCTAAAAAGATGCACCAAGTTTGTTTGAGCCAAAAAGTCACTGTAATTAATTTCATCGTAAATTTGACCAAGTTCTATAATGCTGGCTTCAAGGACGGTTATCTCATCTATAGGAATCTTACCTGTCGCTTTTTTTAATATGCTGCTTTTTTTAAGAGACACCTTTGCTCTTTCATAAAAATCTCTCTCTACTGTAAAAAAATTAATAACAGAAGAATAGTTGCTCTTCTCTTCTAAGATTATTTCTAGCAAGCTCAAGCCCAAACCCCTTCAATTTCTTTGTTATTTTTTCACCTCTATTTTTAGGCCCAGCTCTTTAAGCTGTTTCTCATCAACATCATTAGGACAGTTATCCATCAGGCTTACTGCATCCTTATTCTTAGGGAATGCAATAACCTCGCGAATTGAGTTTTCTCCTGCTATGAGCATCACCATCCTATCAAGGCCAAACGCTATGCCCCCATGCGGCGGCGTCCCGTACCGCAACGCCTCAAGAAAAAATCCAAATTTAGATTTTGCATCTGTTTGTGTTATCCCAAGCACATTAAACACCTGCTCCTGAACAGATTGAGAATGTATCCTTATGCTTCCTCCGCCAAGCTCAATGCCATTAAGCGTAAGATCATACGCCTTCGCCCTAACTTTTTCTGGCTCGGATTTTAATAGATGCAGGTCTTCATCCTTTGGACTTGTGAAAGGATGATGCATAGCAACATACCTCTGCTCTTCTTCGCTAAACTCCAGAAGAGGAAAATCAACCACCCAAACAAACTGGTAGTTATCCGGCTTTGGAGGATTCGCAAGACGCTTGCCTAGCTCAACTCTCAAAGCCCCAAGAGACTTATTCACCAAATTAATGTCTTTGTCTGCCACAAAAAGCAGAATATCCCCATTACTTGCATTCATTTTAGATATAAGCCGCTTCTGGACGGACTCGTTAAAAAACTTCACAATTGAACTTTCAAGCCCATTGTCCAACATCTTCATCCATGCAAGTCCCTTTGCTTTATGTATTTTTACAAAATCTATAAGCTCATCAAGGTCTTTTCTTGAAAAATATCCGAATCCTTTTGCGTTTATCCCTTTTACCTTACCTCCTGCAGAAATCGCAGATTTAAAGACCTCAAAGTCAGAGTCTATTGCTATATCGGTTATGTCAACAAGCTCAAGACCGTACCGAAGATCTGGCTTGTCAGAACCATATTTTTCCATCGCCTCTGCATATGTCAGGACAGGAAAAGGAGTTTTAAGCTCAACACTTAAGACATCTTTCCAGACATGCTGCACCATCTGCTCAATAATGTGCATTATGTCTTTCTCCCTTACAAAACTCATCTCTATATCTATTTGCGTGAACTCAGGCTGCCTATCAGCTCGAAGGTCTTCGTCACGAAAACACCTAACTATCTGGGCATACCTATCAAGTCCGGATATCATAAGAAGCTGTTTGAAAATCTGGGGGCTTTGTGGCAGCGCATAGAATTTGCCTGGATTTACCCTGCTAGGTACAAGATAGTCTCTCGCACCTTCAGGAGTGGACCTAGCTAGCATTGGAGTCTCAATTTCAAGAAAACCATGCTTGTCAAGAAAGTCGCGCACACTTTTTACAACCTTGTGCCTTAAAATAAGGTTCTTCTGCATCCTCGGCCTTCTCAAATCAAGATATCTGTATTTTAGCCGAATCTCTTCATTAAGCTCGATGCGGTCATCGATTTCAATGGGTGGTGTATCTGCCCTGCTTAGTATATTAAGACTATTTACATAAACTTCAATTTCGCCTGTTGCAATTTTCGGGTTTGCCATCCCAGGCTTTCTTAATGAAACAACACCAGTGACTTGAATAACATCCTCTCTTCTAAGCGTTTCCGCCATCTTATGTGCAATAGGATCTTTTTTAGGGTCAAAAACAACTTGGGTAATGCCATACCTATCCCTAAGGTCAATGAAGATTACTCCTCCATGATCCCTTCTTGAATCTACCCAGCCAGACAACTTTACTTCGGATTTTTCATGTTTTGCGCGCAAATCGCCACAGGTGTGTGATCTCATATACATAAAACATGCGGGTAGAAAGTAATTATATAAATCTTTTTGTTAGATATCAAATGCATTTGTATTTATAGATTGAACTGTGTGATTAAGAGAGTTAAATAAATTAATTACTACATAAATTAATTAATACAGATTTTTAGTTATACAATAACAAGTTTTTCTTTTGTAAGCGAAAAAAAAAGGAACCATAATTATAATTTATATGATGACCAAGATACCTTTTAACCCTATACTTGAACATCATAGTTTGAAGGCACGAAATGTTCAATGGAATTAAACATATGTTTTACCGCCATGGTCGCATAACTGCCTCTTGATAAAAAGAAAGATAGTTTAATCTTCTTCATCCCAGGATGCAACTCATCAGGCTCTAGCTCACCAATAGAAAGATTTTGTACTTCTGCAAAAAGCTTTCTCTTTCCTGCTTCAAGCAAAAGCTCAGGCAATTCCCTTAGTATAAATTCAGCCTCTGTAATTTTTTGCTGTGAGAGCACCTTCGCTACTGCGGCACCTTCCTCTCCGTCAAGATTCATCCCAAAGCCGGGTATCACAATATCTATATTGTACATATTCTTTTTAGTTTTATTTCTTGAATTCCTTAAGTATTCAACCGCTGCAAGATTCCACAAAAAAGATTGATAGGAGTGAAGATACAACTGAAGTTTCCACTTCTGAACCTTGCGTATCGCACCCAAAAAATCATTTGGATTTTTTGAAATATGCTCATTAGCACCTTTGTCTGCAAGCTCAGATATGACCGCCTTAAACTCTCTCTTTAGCAACATTCTACCAATGAATGGATTCCTCCTTTGAACACCAAACCTCTGTTCATCAAAAAAATTAACAAACCTCTTGATTTTTTTCGGTATTGTCTTTATATTCCTGACTTTAATGTCAAAATGGTTTCCTTCAAGACAACCTATGCTTAATCTTTCTCCTCCATCTCCAAGATAAGCTAGATGAATCCTACCAAAGTGAAAGTCTTTTTTTGGTCCACCTTTTATTGAGATGTATTGATGCGTGACCGCATCTTTATCTTTTATGCCTGCAAAATTAATAAGTTTCTCGCTTACGCCAATCTTCTCAGAAACAATCCTTATTGCATCAAGCGTATTAAGGCACCTCTTTGTAAGCAAATAATAAGAATAAGGCCCCTTTTCAAGACGAAGACTTAAAACCTCTGTAACAACAAAATCTTCTGGTAAGGTTTTTATTTTATACATTTTATTCAAGAAGGAGCAACGCAAGCATCACTGATACGCCTATTACCATGCCGAACAATTGAAAAAAATTTTTTGACGGCTCGCACTCCTTATTCAGCTCTGGTATTAAGTCTGATCCAGCAATGTATATAAATCCGCCAGCTGTGAATGGAAGGAGAAAAAGGCTGAATTTATCTATGCTTTCTACAATAATCAGGGATGCAACTGCTCCGATAACTGCAGAAAGGCTTATAAGAAAGTTGAAAAACAGCGCCTTTGCCCTTGAAAAACCACCATGAATAAGCACGCCAAAATCACCTATTTCTTGTGGGATTTCATGGAAAACTACTGCAATAGTAGTGGCAATGCCAACAGGAACGCTTACTATGTAACTTCCTGCAATAATCATCCCATCAATAAGGTTGTGTAGGGCATCGCCAAAAAGATTCATATAGGCAAAGGTATGCTCATGCTCTGGCACATGACAGTGTCGCCAGTGAATAAACTTTTCAAGAATAAAAAACGCCAGCACACCAGAAATAAAATAAAGTGATATGTTAAGTCCAAATCCATACTCCTCAACTACCTCAGGAAGTATATGTATTATAGCGTCGCCAATCATTGCACCGGCTGCAAAACTTACAAAAAAAAAGAGTATGCTTCTAAGAGTTTTCAGGTTGACAGACAAGGTTATAATTCCTATAAGAGAACATAAACTTACAACAATAACGCTACCTATTGTCCAAAGCCATAGGCTTATTCCCACCATTACTTCATGGTGTCCATACACGATATAAAAAGTTTTCGGGGTAATTTTGTTCTTAAAACTTTGAAATAAAATGCATCTTAAAAACAACGTTTTTAGGAAAAGAAAATATGTTTCTAAAAAAGACTTCTGTAATTTGCGAGCACTCTACCAATTGAAAATAAAAACCAATTTACCAAATATTCTTAATTATATCGAGTTTATAGAGACTATATGAGGGTTATATTAATAATGGTTATATAATGTCGGGTTATATATGGTTTATATGGTTTGGGTCTATATAAGAGAATTTATATAAGATTCTGTATAATACAAGTTTTTTGAGCTGTTGTGAAACAATCTTGTTGCTTTCTTTATCTTTCTTTTCTTCTTTTTAGTTGTGCTGCTCACAAGTTCTTCAAGCGGTACTCTGAGGAAAGCCGCCGCATTTTTAAAAACAGTTGACCTTTCTTCACTCAATCGCTTCTCAAGATGCTCCTTAGTTTGTACAAAAGGTATCGAGCCAAGGCTGTACTGCTTTCTCCACTCATAAACAACTTCGTTTTCTATCACAAGATAATTTGGCCGCAAACAATGATAACCCCTAATAAGCGTTGCAAGCCCAGCGGAAGACATTGCATTTACATTAGTAAGGTCTACAACATACAGTGCAGGTTTTACACCCCTTCTAAAAATCTCAAACAGCACTGCAGAAGCATCGTAACCAAGTGACCCATAAACTTTAATCAACCTGTCTCTACCATTAGAAAAAACATTCACCTCAAAATCACATTCCATTTTTATATACGCCCTTTTAAGATATATACCAAGATATATACCCTTAAGCTTAATAAAAATACATAATAAAATTTATAATAAATTTATAAACACAATATACTATATATTACTATATTCATATTATTTAAATAAAATACAATATATTAATAATATAAAGTTATAAATTATTATTATAAAGTGTAATATATAAAGTAAGTGTAATATATAAAGTGTAATATAATGATAAGTGGTTATATGCTAAATTATAATTTAAATTATAATTTGTGTAATTTTTAAAACAGATATATTTATAGAATAACGGATATATTTATAGAATATTTGAATATTAAAAATTTTTGCTAAAAAAGTTTGCTAAAAACCTTTTTATATCCCCTTAGAAATCAATCCAAAAATGGACATACCTAAACATTACGACGAAAAAGCGTCTGAGAAAAGATGGCAGGAATATTGGGAAAAACTTGAAATCTACAAGTTTGTGCCAGATTCTGACAAAGAGATTTACAGCATTGATACCCCACCACCAACAATTTCCGGCTATATACACATGGGTCATGCATTCAGCTATGCCCAAGCAGACTTCATAGCTAGGTTTCAAAGAATGCTCGGAAAGAATATATTCTATCCGTTTGGGTTTGATGATAACGGTCTTGCCACTGAAAGGCTAGTTGAAAAAGAAAAAAAAATCAAGGCACACATGCTTCCAAGGGAGAAGTTTATTGAAACCTGCCTTGAGGTATCAAAAAAATATGAGATGGAATTTAAGGAATTCTGGGGGAAACTCGGACTTTCCTGCGACTGGAGCTTACTATATTCAACAATAGACGAATGGTGCAGGAAGACAAGCCAAAGAAGTTTCATCGAATTGTATGAAATAGGAAGAGAATACAGAAAAGAAAGCCCTACAATGTGGTGCCCTGAGTGCCAGACTGCAATCGCCCAAGTTGAACTTCAAGATAAGGAGCTGCCAAGCAACTTCAACGAGATTGTATTTAAAGTTGAAAAGAAATTTGATAATAATGTTGCGAATAAGACTGAAAATCCGGCTGAGGATGAGGATCTAATAATTGCAACAACGCGCCCAGAACTTCTTCCTGCTTGCGTTGCTATATTTGCAAACCCTGAAGATAATAGATATTCAAAATATTTTGGAAAAAAGGCAAAGGTTCCACTTTTTGACTATTATGTTCCGATAATTCCTGACAGGCGTGCAACCCCTGAGAAAGGAACAGGAATTGTGATGTGTTGCACATTCGGAGACCAAACAGATATGGAATGGTATCATGCGCACAACCTTCCTTTAAGGATTGCAATTACCCGTGATGGAAAGATGAATGAGCTTGCAGGAAAGTATGCTGGAATGAGCATAAAGGAAGCAAGAAGCGCAATCATTTCAGACCTCAAGAATAATAAACTTCTTGTTGCACAACAGCCTATTACTCATTATGTTAATGTTCATGAGCGGTGCGGAACCGAGATTGAGTTTCTGGTTACAAAACAGTGGTTCATAGAATACTTAGACCTAAAGGAGCAGTTTCTTGAGCAGGGGAGAAAGCTTAACTGGCATCCAAAGCATATGAAAGTCAGATATGATAATTGGATTTCCGGACTCCAATGGGATTGGTGCATTAGTAGGCAGAGGTACTTTGGAGTTCCAATACCAGTATGGTACTGCAAAGAAAATGAGCATGTGATTGTTGCAGAGGAGCACCAACTTCCTGTTGATCCTTTAAAAGACAAGCCACCTGTAGAGGTATGCCCTGTCTGCGGCTGCCGTGAATTTATCCCGGAAAAGGATGTTCTAGATACATGGGCTACAAGTAGCCTAACACCAATGATAAACTGCAGATGGAAAGACAATCAGGAACTATGGAAAAAACTCTTTCCTATGTCATTACGTCCACAGGCACATGACATAATCACCTTCTGGCTTTTCAACACTGTTGTTAAATCTTGGCTACACACAAGAAATATACCTTGGAAAGATGTTATGATATCTGGGCATGGGCTTGACGCCAAAGGTAAAAAGATGTCAAAGTCAAAAGGGAATATTGTACACCCTGGTGAAGTGATAGAAAAATATTCTGCGGACTGTCTAAGGTTCTGGGCTGCAGGCTCAAAGCTCGGCGACGACCTGCCTTACCAGGAGAAGGATGTGTTGACAGGCAAAAAATTTGCAACAAAACTATGGAATGCAAGCAGGTTTGTAATCCTCAATCTAGGGGGATACAAGCACGAAGAAGTTGAGATTAAAGATCTTACTATAATAGACAGATGGATACTTTCCCAGCTTCATAGCCTTATTAGAAGCACAACTGAAGCAATGCACGCATACGAATACACTAGACTTAAGAGCGAAACAGAAAGGTTCTTCTGGCACACCTTCTGCGATAATTACCTTGAGATTGTTAAAGACAGGTTTTTTAGAAGCGAAAAATACACTGAAAAGGAGATTGCATCAGCAAAATACACCTTGTATATCGTTAACCTCGCAGTACTAAAGCTCATGGCACCAATAATGCCTTACATTACAGAAGAGATTTATCAGCTATTCTTTGCATCTCGTGATGGTGCACGCTCTATCCATATAAGCCACTGGCCTGAATTTAAACATGAGTTTTTAGATGGAAGCGCAAACAAAATTGGACAGATTGTATCTGATGTGGTCAGCGCTGCACGAAAGACCAAAACTGAAAAAAACCTTTCTTTAAAAGCCCCTGTCAAAAAAATAGTCATCACTGCAGAAGTTTCTTCTGAGGAACTTAAGATGGTTGAAAGGGACATAATCGGTGCAACAAATGCACAGCAAATTGAGTATAGGCGAGCACAGCAAGACTCTGATTTTAAATGTAATATTTCTGTAGAGATTTAATAGGATATAAAGTGAATAAATTGAATAGCGAAGAAATTGAATATAGATGAATATAGAGTGAAGATAGAAAGAATAAGAGTTGTATAAATAGTTTGTTAATCGCTGGGCACCGTTCAAAAGGTGTGTTAGCATCCACCGCGTATGCACATTCAGGAACATATATGGGTTTGAGGTGAGTTGTTCCATACGGAGAACCAGATATTTTCATTTGAACGGAAAAGTGCCAACATGATGTTAAACCGACCGAAAATGAGATTTTGAACGCAGCCTAATCGCTGGATACTTGCATAATAAATAAAAATATACTTAAATATAAAATATATAAAAATAATGCAGATTTGTTTTTTTCTTTAATTTTTTTGTTCTAATTTTTTGTTATTCTACAGTGAGAACAAAAAAGAAACATTTAAATATCTAAACACTAATACTATACTAAAGTGCGGAGCTTTAAAACCACAAACTTTTAAGTAAATGAATAGAAAAGTAAAACAATTTAGCAAAAACCTAAAAATCTAAAATTTCCGAAAAAATTAAAAATAAGTATACCCATAAAGATTAGTTTAAAAAATTAAAAAAATGACAAAAAGTTAGGACATATAGGCAGATACAAAGAAATATAAAAGATAGCAGATAAAAAGAAGAAAATAATAAGAAAGGAATATTAAAAAAGACAAATTGGGGGGAAGCCAATGGAAAAGAGAATAGTAGTTAGAGGAAATTTAAACGGCAATTTAGTAGAACTCAGAGATATGTCTGATTTGGAGTATTTAACTGAGATTGCCGAAAAATATGCAGAGTTACACAAGAACAATTTCTTTAATGAATATGGAGAGACAAAAGGTCATATTTATATAACTCTAACTCCAAAAGCCACGGATTTTGCAATCTCTTATATCAACAGCAAAAATGGCAAACAGAGAGAACTAGAATACGAGTCTTTTAATGATAATAGAGAAATCCCTTTTTCAGGGTTGCATGAGATCGAGCCTAAAACAGCAAACTTATTGTACAACCATGTTTATGCAAAATATAGGCAAGGAGTCTGGGCTCCAAAACCATAATACTAATTAAAATACCTTGTTTTTGTTTTTCTTAATTTTTTTTGTAATCTTTCCGGCTGCGTTCAAAAAATGTGTTAGCATCCACCGCGTATGCACATTCAGGAATCATATATGGGTTTGAGGTGAGTTGTTCCATACGGAGAACCAGATATTTTGATTTGAATGGAAAAGTGCCAACATGATGTTAAACCGACCGA
>JAWABL010000012.1:0-46530 GCA_038884615.1 Candidatus Woesearchaeota archaeon
CGTATGTACATTCAGGAACAATATATGGGTTTGAAGTGAGTTGTTCCATACGGAGAACCAGATATTTTGATTTGAATGGAAAAGTGCCAACATGATGTTAAACCGACCAAAAACGAGATTTTGAACGCAGCCTTTTTAAACACGAAACATTTAAATATTAGTTATAGCAGTAAACACCACCACAAGACTATAAAAGTAAAGGTATTCAGGTAAAAAAGTAGTATTATAAAAACTTATATTTGGAGGACAATATACACTGGATATAGCACAGATATAAAAAGAGAGGTGAAAAAATGTTTAAAAGAGCTCAGGCAGCAATGGAATTCTTAATGACATATGGCTGGGCAATACTAGTTGTTCTGGCAGCAATTGGCGCGCTTGCGTATTTTGGCGTGTTAAGCCCTGCAAATTTCATGCCAGACAAGTGTGACATTCCAGCTGGACTTGATTGTATTGAAAAACCAGTTATTAGCTCTGCGACTGGAGAAGTAAAATTCAAGGTTACAAATAACATGGGAACAAACATTACGATAGTTTCAATCTCAGGTGGCTCACAGGGCGATTGTGCAGGTGCTACAAATGACGAAGATATCGCAGATATTCAGCTTGAAGATGGGGAGACCACGGTTATAACATACACCCCTCCTGCTGCGTCGTTTTCACAAGGACAGAGGATCAAATGCAGGTTCTCTATAAACTATTATCAAGGAACTGGAGGCATACTGCATCCAATAGCTGCTTATATTGTTGGAAAAGCAACGCCAATTTAATTTAAGATAAAAATTTTTTATTTTTTTCAAATGCAAAAAAAAGCATTTTTCTTTGTTTGTATATTTCTAAATATAATAATAGGGGCTATGATTTTTGCAGGTTGCACCAACGAAGCTAAAAGGGAAGAAACAAATGTACAAAAGAGCCCAGTACAAGATATAGAAGCTGCTGCAACGAAAGAGTACAAAAGCGGAAGCGTAAAGGTCACAAAAAACGGCTCGGTATTTGACATATATGTGCAGTATCCAACAACCGAGTTTCAATTTAAAAACGAAGAAAGCGACAAGAACAGGTTTCTAGTCCAGAATTATAATAGGATTGATAGACTTTCAAAAGTTAAACACAAGCTTGGACAGATTACTGTATCTGGTGTAATGACCAGTGGAAAGATGGCCGCAAACCCATCTGGTCAGCTCCATATCATCTCACAGAACAATTCTTCAGTGACAAGAGAGGTTGCCACTATTTCAATATCAATGGATGAACTTACAAGGCTAAAGAATACTTACGATGACCCCCAGAATAAGATGGAAGACTATGTTAGATATCATCCATTTTTTCTTACAGAACTAAAGCTTAGGACCAACAAAGCCGGAATAAATAATATGATGGTAAGTGAGGGATTTGATAACCAAACAAATAAAACATTCAGTGAGATATTTTATGAGCCAACTAATAGCATGACATTTGGAGACACTAAGGATGACAAGAAGAAATTTGAAGATGATTTTGCAGATATAATAAGATATAGCTTTGAGTCTAACCCTGAAATAGGTAGGATAAGAGTGGTAGCACAAGCAAACAAAGTTGATAACAGAAGCTATCCTACAGATACTATAGCTACATACGAAATTACCAGAGAAAAGTTTGAGAGCATAATGAACAACTGGGACGATTTTAGATTTACTATTTATAAAGAGATAAACTACACCCCAATATTCCTACTTGATCTTGTTTCCACAAGCCAAATTGAGTCTATGAACCACAACAAAACAGTAACTATAAATGCTACACTTCAGGGCTGGACTTCTATAGAAAATTCAATCAAAACGGTTCAGGAAGACGCAGTCAAGATTATTTATGAGATTCTGCACTACGACAAAAACATAGACAGCATTTACATACAATTTACAGGAGTTATCCCAGTAGAGGAGTCCGCAACTTATTTAAGTGATACCAGTATAGAGCTCACCAAAGATAAAACACATCAAATAATTCGTAAATTTTTTACAGTGAAAGCTTCTAGAGACAAAGCTATGTCTGTAAATACTGAAAAACTGACACCGGAGCAGATAATATATAACTTTGAATGGTACTGGGACCCAAGGGTTGAAATGTACAATTTAGTTTCAAATATGGGCATTAAAAAGCAGAATATCAGAGAGATTAAGTATATTGGGGATAAAAGCCTTTCTGTAAGCGTAGATGTATGTCAGTTCACTGACAGTTCAGGCAAAGCAAAGAGAGAATCTGTAAATAGAAGCATCACCACTATTGCAAACAACACAATCTTTAAAGTGCATCCCCCATATCTTGAGGCTATACATTTTGAGGTTAAAAAGATAATACTTGATCAGCTTGGACAAGAGGAAGTAAGCGATGTTGGGAGTGTTATATTTGAAAAAGACCCACTAACAAAATACTGGTTCCAAACAGTAGAAGCGCCAGAATGGATAAAACAAAAGAAAATTACAATAAGCTTAAACGAAAACCTTACCTATTGCCAGAGGCGCTAAAATGAAAATAAGAGAGCCTGTTGCAGCTGGACAATTTTATGAATCAAGCCCAAAAAGGCTTCTTAGCGAGATAGAGAGATGTTTTACATGTAATATAGGACCTGGGCTTCCTAAAAAAACATCAAGCTTAGCACAGCCTTTAAGAGGTGTTATTGTGCCACATGCGGGTTACCCCTATTCTGGTCCATGCGCTGCATACGCTTACAAAACAATTGCAGAGGCAGGAAGGTTTGACATTTTCATTTTGCTCGGCCCAAATCACACAGGACTTGGCGCTGAACATAGCGCAACATGCCTCGTAGACTGGAAAACACCTTTGGGTGTTGTGAGCTGCGACAGAGACTTCGGCGCCGAACTTATACAGAACACAACAATTATAGACGACATCATGCCTCATCTACATGAGCATTCCATAGAAGTTCAACTGCCGTTCCTCCAGTTCGTCGTGGGCACATTTAGAATGGTTCCTATATCCGTGTCACATAATACTCACTTCAAAAAACTTGGCTCTGAAATAAGGGGGCTTATTAAGAAAAGCAAAAAAAAGGTTTGCATAATAGCAAGCTCTGATTTTACACACTACGGACCTAATTATCAGTATATTCCATTCAGAAAAAATATAAAAGAAAATATAGCCAAGCTTGATAAAGGGGCTATTGAGAATATAAAAATGCTAGATATAGAAAGCCTCTTAGATTATGCAGACAAAACGCACATAACAATTTGTGGACTTTATCCTATACTGCTTCTTGTTGAAATACTTAAAGAAGATATCAAAGATGTAAATCTATTAAAATATTATACCAGCGGCGACATACTAAAGGATTACACCAACTCAGTAAGCTATGTAAGTATGAGTTTCGTATAAATTTAAGCGTAGATGTTTGTGTATGAATATATATTTATTATATTTATTATATTTTTATAAATTATAGAAATATGTGAATATACTATATCATAACAGATATAATCAATAATTCCATGAGCCAAATAGTCAACATAAAAACAGGGGAGATTATAGCAAAGGAGTATAGATTAGTGCGTGGCATATGGGGTAAGGCAAGAGGCCTGATGTTCTCAAAGAAAAAAAACTTGATTTTTGAATGGCCAACTGAAAGAGAGGTTTCAATACATATGCTTTTTGTGTTCTTTCCAATAGAAGCTCTTTTTCTTGATAAGGATAAGAGAGTCATTGCAAAAAAATGGTTAAAACCATTCACACTAAATTTTCAGAGCATCCCTGCAAAGTGGGTGATTGAATTACCTTATAAGACCAAAACAAAGATTAATGATATACTTAGATTTTAATATTTTTTAATAATAATTAATATAATAATAAATTTAGTATGTTTATACCTTATAGAAAGTACGAAAATCCGATAGATTTATATATAAGATAGTTCAGAAAAACAAATAAAAGTATATAAAATAATATATTGATATATTATTTTACAAAGAAAGGGATTTGTACCGTATTTGGTACATGAGTTTATAGATGACAATAATATGACGATATAACATAAAATTATTATAATATTAAGATTATAGTAAACATATCAGAAACATTAGAGTGGAAGCGGAAGCACATGACTGCTTATGGAAAAAAGAGGGAAAAAGTAAGTAGAGACAGACTGCTATTGTCAATTTTCATTACAGCGATATTTTCAGCGCCTGTTTTCGCTGCAAACCCTCACCTTAATATAACTATGACTGAGAGGGTTTACCAAAATACTACCTTTGCAGAGAATTTTACATTAACAGAAATCGTCAAGTCATGCATGACACAGGGCACGCTTAATGTAACAAATCCCCAGCCAGAGCCTGTCTATGATATCTACCTAAAGTTTACAAATACACAATTTCTTTCTACAAATTTAACATGGGATTCTGCAACAAAGTTTGGAAATCAAACAGCAGGCATGCCCGGACAAACAATCATAATATATATCCCTGAATTATTACAAGGCAATTATTCAACATTCTACTATAATGTTTCATGCACAAGCCTTTCCCCTCCTGTGAATATTGATACAAACTACTCAAATTATGACCATGGATTTAACAGAAAAGTGCTTGCAGGCTATAACTGGACAATTACACAGTCTGTAACAAACAATAACACTGCTGGACTTAATATAAGCAATGTAAACATAACACTTACTGCCCAGAATGTTATATGGAACACTTCCACTTTTAACTTTACTCTTGAAGAGCTTTGGCCGCACGGCGATTATACTAATGTAACTGGAAACGGCTCCTCAAAATATCAATGGACCTGGACACCACTTGGAGGACTTATACCTTGGAACAGTTCAACATATATAAACTTTACAATGCGTGCGCCGTATAGCGTACCCTTCTCCGCGAGTTATCTAGGTCTGCAGGAAAGTATAACATACGAAGTAAACTACCTACTATCAAACCTTACACTTAATGAAGTTAACGCGTCCTCTGATATAAATTTCAGCTTTGAAAAAAGAATAAGCCAGCCAAGCGACAATGAACTCAACCATAATGTGACATGGGAGATAAGACCTCAAGTTAATACACCTTTAAACATATCATTTGACCTGCTTAAAGTTACTCTATGGGTCACCAATTCAAGTGATCCAAACGAGTATCTTACCCCATTTGGATACCTAAATTACAATTACAGCGGAACTCCTCTCAAAGAGATAAATGCAACAACCAGCTGGGAACCTGGAGCATACTGGTACTTTAATTATACCGACGGCTCAAATGCAACAAACCCTCCGCCGATTGTGTGGATGAAACCTTTTTGGCTTATAGCAAACAAAAACGGACAGATTGTAAATTACACAACATCACGGGCTGGAAATGATGTTTATTTGAAATATATTTATGTAGTAAATGGGTATTGGCTTGAGGTCAGAAAAAATGTGACTAATATTGGCGAAGGGCAGTACCAAATTAATATAACTGTTGAAAATATAGGCAACGGCTGGACGCCTCAGTGGGAGGTTGTAACAGTATACGACTTTGTTCCACAAGAGTTTACCGCATGGGATATGCAGCCTTCTCCTTATGACTGTCCTACAGGCAGTAACTGTAGAAACCAAAGCGTTTCTGGCTCTGATTTCACTGGAATGACCTATGAATGGATGATCGCACACAAACCTAATATGAACAGCTCGCTTGGTCCAAAATTTGGTCCTGACGCTGTTTCTGAGGAAAACTATAGTTGGTCTGTGGCATACAAGGTAAATGGCACTGGCCCTTTCAAGGTTTCTCAATTGTATATAGTTGGTTTGGACCCATTGAAAGTAGATGGCGCATCTGCGTCTCCCATAATTACGATCATATCTGGTATCCAGTCAAGAACAAATGAAATAATCTACATAAGCATTGTTGCGTTTTTAATAGCTGTGAATGTTACAAACTTAGTAATTACGCACAAGATAAACAAAAAACTTGAAAGCAACATTTCTGCTAGAGCACCTCCGCCCCCAAAACAATTTAGACAAGCTTAATTCTGATGACTTCTAGATAGATTGCCTATATCTTTTATTAAGTGTATTTCTTTAAGCTTAGTGGTTTTTCCTAAACAAAAGTATTAAATTAAAAGGTTTAAAAAGAAGGTAAGAAAAGATTCAAACACAAAAAAATATAGGTATGGGGGCGCAGGGACATTCAAAAAGGATTATCCAACTAATCCGGTTTTTTGAACCCTGATCGGCTGGTGACTTCATCGAAGCTGCATGTAGCGATGCTCCGACTCACCAATGCTTATTTCATAGGCGCTTAGCCTCATCGCTCCATGATACTGGAGCCAGCAATCCTGCCAGATTAGACTACGCCCCCTTGTGAATTAGAAAGGAAAAATAGAAGTATTTAAAGATTGCCAAAAAAAATTATATATGGGGTATATAGAGGGTAGATAGAGAAATATAGGAAGTAAAAAATTAGCAGTAAAAAATAACCGCTAAAGTTTTCTTCTTCTCTTTATTATTATCGCTTTGTATCTTGAAGATTTCTGAATATTCATTATCAGTAGTGTAATAATCACTACAAGAAGCACCGCACTAATAATAGCTATATTAAGCCATGAAAACAAGGATGATTTAAGCCACTTTAAAACTCTCAACGGAAGCGGCTCAACTTCCTTAACAACAAGCAGTATGTCTGGGCTATATGCCCTCCCTCCTAAGCCATCTTCTGCAATAAAATTTATGACCCTCTGCCCAACAAAATCTTTATCAGGATGAAGGGTTACAATGCTTCTGTTTATACTTACACTTATATTTTCAACCGGCGTTGCTCTGAAGATAAGGAAATCTTCATCTGCATCGTAAGCATAATAAGAAAGGTCAATAACATAATCTTTGTTTTCTTCCCACTCAAAAACAGTTTTCACTTCGGGTGGAATAAAAGTGGCGTTTTCTGTTTGATTATTAGAAACAAAAGTTATGCCAAACTGCTTATGCAGTCCTGTAAAAAAGAATACAAGCACAAGCAAAAAAACAACAATTATAAAAAAGACCACGAAAAAATGGCTAAACCTTCTGCTTTCTTTAGACTTTTCCTCCCTTTTAATTTTTTTAAGGTCTACAACTTTCAAGGATTTTGAGTCCTCTAGTCTTGAACCACGCTTCAAATAAAAGATAAATAATAAAGATAAAAGCAACAAAATCAGCAAGACAAACAGCAGCCACAACAATTTTATCTTACCACCTAGAAGAACTATGTTTTGTTCTGCCAAAGACCACCCTTCATTACCAGCAGATAAATTCTGTACATCTGAAAAATAATATACTGGATTAGACATATTATAGAGAGACATATTAGACAAGTTCCTGTTTGTGGAATCGTTACTTAGAAAACCTGCCATGCCATGAGCAGAGAACGTAGTGTTTGGTTCTACCGAAACGGTGACATCACGAGAGTCAGCTTTTTCCCTTGAATACTTAATATAGTAAGGCATTAAAATAAACAGAACAACTAAAAATACAATAAGCAAAAGCCAGAGAAACATCCTCCATGGACTTGGTTCTTGTTCATTGCTACTACTTATGGTTTCTCTGCTTTTCTCTTTTTTAACTTCATGCCTTTTTGCTTCCTTTCTAAATGTTTCCTTTTTGCTATAAGTTAGATTGTTTTCTACGGCATGAGAAGCATCTTCGCTCTGTTCAAATTCCTTAGCTGCTCTTCTTCCATGTAAAAATATAACCAAAAGAGCTATTAAAATTACAAGCAAAATTGAAAATAAAACCCAGAACGGCGAAAGTTTAAATGGCGTAGTTGTCCTTTGCTCTGATGTTTCTGTAAGATTTGAAGTTCTATTTATATAAGACCCATTGTTAGACGATACATTAAAGTAGGTAAGATTGTTATATGAAGTATTAGATGAGATATTAAATGAGACATTTGGTAGGATGATGCCAGATGAAATATTATAGGAAGGGCTGACTGAACGATTTTTGTCGGATATACTGCTGTAAGGATATGGAATAAAACAATCAACAACATCTAGATTAATAACTGCACTTTTTGTCAGTTTTCCGCGGTCCTGCGCAACATGAAACATAAGCTCGCTCCTGCCTAAGTCAGAAGGCAAGAGAACAATCTCAAACTCGGCTGTATCTTCTGTTTTGCCCCTCTCGCTTAGAAGCGTCTGGTTTTGTGCAAACAACACCCAATCAGGACCATCAACCGAATAGTAGAAAAGATTAGGGAAAGCAGCCTTGTTTTTAATCTTTATAGGGATGTAAGATATGGTGTTTCGGCATACTAAGTAACTCTGGTTCTGCATTGAATAATTATGCTTAGTACCATTATACAAAATGTAGCTGAACCTACTTATATTAACATCATAATCAAAGCAAGAGTCATCAATTTTGTGATAGAATGGTGTTTGAACAATATATTCACTTGTTCTTGCCTTTACTGTAAAGAGATACTCTTTCTCTCCTGTTGTATAACAAGGAGGATTGAGAAAAACACTAACAATCCGCTCTTCTTTTGCAGGTATATATATCGGGTTCTGATCAATAATGTATATACCAGAATCTGTATTAACATGCATGTCAAATGTCTCGGCAAAATCACCGATATTTGAAACAGTGAATTTATACTGGATGGGTGTGCAAGGGCAGCTTTTAAAGGCATTATTTTCAATCCTTACTGCAACATTTACACAATCGTCTATTTTAACTAATTTAGTAAGTTGTTTCATTGCACTGCTATCATCATAAACGTTAATGCTTAGTTTATATGAAGAGATAGAAGAAGTGGTTTTTGGTGGATTTATGAAATAGACAATATCACGCGACTCTCCTGCATCAATCAGAATATTGTTCTCTGTAAAAGTTGCTGTTGGTCCTGCATCAAAGCTAAACAATCTTGGACTCTGCCCATTGTTTATAATAGTTAAAATATCTGTCCCTATTGAGCCTCTGCAGAGTCTAAAATCTGGACTAGTATATACAGAAAAATCTGCAGTAACAATAGGGGCTAAAATGGCTAAAATAAGCTGTGTTGATATTAACAATACTCTATATCTTAGGCTCCCCCCCATTGTTACACCATTAAAGGAAAGAAAAAAATTAATAGTAAGACTTGGTCTCTTCCTGTCCTTCTTCAGCTTCCTCTTCCTTGCCTCTCATTTTGCTGAAGCCTATTATAAGACCAACTATAACAAGCAACACTACAAGCACGAGCAGTGCAATCTCCAAGCCTTTCCTTATGTTTGGCCAGCCCTGCTGTTCAGGCTGCTGTGTCTGACCTGCATGAACTATCGATTTAAGAGCAACTTCCTTTAAGGTTTCGCCACCACTTGTGATTGTCACTGTAAACATATGCTCACCGACAGCCGCAGTGTCCTTTGCAGACAAATATAGATAGGCTGCCTTTGTTTCGCCAGGCTGGATAACCATAATATTTGCAGGAGTCATTCTTATATCTGCCCAGTCAGAATAGCCATCAACTGTCAGGACATAAGTCTTTGACTCTTTCCCTGCATTTGTTATTGTAAAAGGATAGATAACACCACCTTGTCCCTTTGTCACATCCTGTACACTTGGACCCATTGTAATGATAGTCTTTGGTGTTTGAGGCTGTTCTTGTTGTGTTGGTGTCGCTGGCTCACAGCCGTCACCTTTGGTTATTAATATGGTATCTTTTGCTCTTGTAACCCTCTCTCCATCCTTATAAACAACAGCAACCTCTACATCATATGTACCTTCTTTAACACATGCTGGTATTCTTAAGTAAAGCTCTTCAGAAGTGACGGAATCGTCCTCATCAACTTCATCTATGTAATCGGCAGCTGAAACACCAAGCTCAGGTATTGAAACCTGAACCTTTACTCCCTCTTTTTCATCCACTGCACCAACATTTTTAAGCCTGACTGTGGCAAGGAGGCTTCTGCCCGCCATGACTTTCTCTGGTGAAAAAATTACATCTTTTATTTGGATTGCATGTCTTGTTGCAGTAATCTCAATTCTATAGTCTTCTTGGGTGGTATCACCATCCCGGTCATCAACTCGCACTCTCATTCTGTACAAGTCTTTATCTGCATTTACAGGCAACCTCAGATTGAGCTTTTTTATATAAGTTCTATTGGCTTTCATATCAAAAACATCTGTTATGTCCTCTATCATCTCATCAGAATCATAGCCTCTTATTACAACTTCAATTTGAGCATCTCTTACATCTGCAGATGCCCTAACTTCAACTTTCACTTCAAATTCTTGGTCTCTCTCTATGCTTAGTATATTATCAGCATCGGGGTCATCCTGAATACTGGTTATTTCATCCCCATCGATTTTGACTTTTTCAATTTCAACTGGAACTGCGCTCACAAAAGCAACTGCTACTATAAAAACGAACAAAGCAATAAAATTTTTTAAGCTCATTTTTCTGCCTCCATTATCTTTTTCGGAATTTATCAATGAGTGGTATAAGGTTATATATAAACCTTTCGTTTTTGTTCTCATTATTCAGTGGTTACTATTTTATTTATATAGGGCCAAATAGGATCTATTCTACGGTTTCTGCTATTACTTGTTTTCTACTACTGATTGTTATTCCTATTTACTATGAATATTAACATCAATTAAGTTTTGTTTGTGGACAACGAAAGTAATGTTAATAACAAATGCCAGTTTTTATACACTCTTTTAAGACACTACAGTAATAGGTCTATAAATTACTCTCTTCACATGCTCGTTCCATATCTCAACCTTAAGGTCATAAATACCAGGCCTTGCACCCTCTAAATCTATGAAGGTCCTTTTATAGATATCTGCACCCTTTTTCAAGTCGAAAGGACCTATAGTTCTTTGTAGACCAAGATCAAGAATAGTAAAGCTTGCCCTAAGCCCCTTTAAATTATAGTCGCCTGTGTTTTCTATTGTAAGTCCTATCCATAGTGTGTCATCCGGCTTTAAATAGTCTGAATTTGCAAGATCAATGCCTAATACAGTAACTTCATATTTCTTGTTTTTCAATTCTTCCTGAAGCGATGCTTTATTGTTATTAACTGTAAAAGCGCAATCTGTTATATCCCTTACGCTTGAATGACCATCGTAAGCTGTAACCCTAATTAAGTAAGTCGCCTGATCAGGCACAAACCTAGTATCCCATAGATATGAACCGGTGTTTGGAATATCACTTGCTAAGATATACCACTGATAGCCATTGTTGGGGCTATATTCAATGGTTATTAAGAGAGGCTCATCGTCTTCATCTGTTGCCACCCATTTTATCTCAACCAATCCATCTACAACAGCATTACATATAGGCTCAACAACCATAATACTTGGAGGGTTATTGCCCTGTGAACAGTCAACGACATCTACTCTAAAATCTTCAGTATCAAAAAGATGTCCATCGCTAACACTCACCATTATATTGTTATAGCCAAGCGAATCTGCACTGCAGCTGATGTACCTACCTGAATCAACAAAGCAATCTGCTACATTAGCGTTACTTTCTGAGACAATTGAAAACGAAAGATCACTATCGGATGTTTCTGAGTCCTCTGCATACGCCCAAAGGTCTATAATCTGATTAAGTCCTGAACCATAACATATTGTTGCGTCAGGAAGAAGTTCACTCAAACGCGGATGTGTATTCGTGGGTATGCACTGGTCTGAATAGACCCTCATAACATCTGTATCCGATAGACTACTTAAAACACTACCGTCGCTTACCTTGATAGTTATATCACTATAACCTACTGCTCCACCTATTAGACAGCTTAGATGTCTGTTTGATTCTATAAAACAGTCTGCAGCTCCTGTATTTGTTTCGGATATAATTGAAAAGAGCAGCTCAGAATCTTGTGTTTCTGCATCATATGCGTATGCCCAAAGATCAATTATTTTTGACTTTAGATTGTCGTTTGAACAGAATCTCTTGTCTGGAATGCCTTCAAGCACTGGCGGAGTGTTCTCTGGCACACAATTTACAACATTAATATTGAAATCCTCGGTGTCAGAAAGTTCGCCATCGCTTACTTTAACATTAACTCTGCTTGAGCCAATGGCTAAACCAACAAAACAACTAACATATCTATCTTCTTCAATATAGCAGTCTGCTATGGTAGTGTTGCTCTCGGAAAAGATGAAAAATGAAAGTCCTGAATCTGACGTTTCTGCATCGTACGCATAAGACCAAAGATCTATTATGTTTTGATTAAGCCCAGTGTCGCTACATAAATCCTTGTCAGGCAATGCTGAATCCAAGACAGGAGGTGTATTAGTAGGATGACAGATTGAAACATTTGCTCTGAATGTGTCCGTATCTGAAAGTTCGCCGTCACTTACCCTTATAGCTACATCACTATAACCCGCTGCTTTTGGTGTGCATGATACATATCTATTTAAGGATATGCTGCATTCAACAGAATCGGTATTGCTCTGTGATTCAACAGTGAAGGTCAGCTCGCTGTCCGGTGTTTCAGAGTCATGTGTATAAGCCCATAGGTCAATAAAACCTCCATGAGGCATCTGAGGAAGACAGTATGACAGGTCAGGAAGACCTTCTATTATAGGAGCTGTATTGGCAGGCGCGCAGTTCTCTACAACAATATCAAAATCTTCTATGTCGCTGAAATCTCCATCGCTTACTTTTATCTGTATTTTGCTTTCTCCCAAAAACGAGCCTGCATTGCAGCTAACATACCTATCTTCTTCAATATAGCAGTCTGCTATGGTAGTGTTGCTCTCGGAAAAGATGAAAAATGAAAGTCCTGAATCTGACGTTTCTGCATCGTGCGCATAAGACCAAAGATCAATAATCCTATGATTTTCGCCTGAATCCCTACAAAGAGTTTTGTTAGGAATATCTGCTTGAAACTCTGGAGGAGTGTTTGGCGGTATACAACTCTCTACTATTATTCGGGTTGTATCTGTATCTGAAAGTTCGCCATCAATTACTCTTATAGTTATATCTGTCTGTCCTATATGATTTACAGTGCACGTAAGATACCTGCTTTCTTCAATTACGCAGTAGGCAACACCTGTCTCGGTCTGAGAGACAATTGTAAACACAAGTCCATTGTTGGGTGTCTCTCTGTCGTTTGTATAAGCCCATAAGTCTATTATTTTTGACTGAACACCAGACCCCTGACAAAATACCCTGTTAGGAAGGCCATCAATGATGGGGGCAGTGTTTCTTGGAAGGACTGTTACAAGGACATTGTCTGTGTCAAAAAGCCCATCAGGGTCTTCAACCTTAAAAGCCACTTCCTCCTGACCAGTCCAGCCGTAGGCGCAGTATTCTGCAATATGCGTTTCATGATTTATTGATATAATCACATTGAGATTATTATGCACGCTCCATTCAAGCTCACTTACGCTGTTGTCAGGATCTGCAACATAATTGTCAAGATCAACCGATACACAGCTTCCCTCAACAAATTGAACATTTGGGATGTTGCTTATGATAGGTCCCTGCGGAATTCTTTCGACAGTCACTAGGAAGGAGTCTGCGTCAAAATTCTCATCGTCGTTTGCCTCGATGGTAACAAAGCTTGTGCCGTGCTGATTGTGAGCTGGAGCATCGCATGTCACGAAATGTCCATCTTCTATCCAGCAGTTTATAAGAGAAGGGTTTGACTGCCCAACAATATAATAGTCCATATCCTCAAGAGGAGTGTCCAGGTCGGTTGTATATTCCCAGAGATCTATGAAACGATTGTTTGCTCCGGAGTTCATGGGAATTGTTAAATCAGGAAGTTCATCAAACACAGGTGCATGTGTGACTGGCGCGCTCAAATAAACTTCCATGGCAGCCTGATCAAGAACATTCGGCACTTCATCGCAGAGGTCGCTTTCTGCAATGCCTGAAACAATGATAGTATACCACCCTTCTTGATAGCCTGCAGTATCCCAGAAAAATCTAAAATATGTTGGATCCTTTGCATTCGCATTTGCAGGCAGAGAAAGTACATCTTCAAACATAACTTCGCCATCGCCAGACCTTATTATATCAATCATTACATTGGTCGGCACAGGCGTGAGTGAAAAATCGTCATACGCATAATTGCTTATTTTTGAATAGGTTATCTCTATATTATCTCCTACTCGCGGAAATTGATTGTCTGTCGCGAGGTTGTTTAGTATCGCATAGCATTCTCCATTTGGCTCATCAGAAAGCACTTTGAAATATTTGTCGGCAGATTGCCTTACCTGGCAGACGCATTTTTCATCTATTACATCAGTGTACACAACAGCGTAGTGGCTGCATGACTCCTGAGGAGTCCATGTAAAGTCAACTCTCACAGAACCGCTGAAAGGTATCAGCACTTCCTTTGATTGTGAGAATACAAGAACATCATCTGAATTGTATATCTCAAGAGTGATTTTAGTCCTAAGAGAATAGTAGTCTTCCATTAGGCTTGGAGGAACATAGTCAAGCGGACCATGATGATGCAATGCCGAGTAGGTTGTAGCATCAATGCTAGCCTCAACTCCCATCACAAGCGGAACATTCGGCTGGACTTCATTTGTAATCTCAAAATTGTCAATAGGCGCATGGCAACCGCGCTGCTTTGTAAGGTAAAGATTAATTGGTCCCTGTGGGTCGTCGCTTGATGTTCCCCACCAATCAGCAGAAACTTCCCAAGTTATATAACCGGGCTTATAAAAATAAACACCATAACCATATCTTGACTGTAATTCTGTTGGGTATCTAACAAGCATCCAATCGCTGTGTCCCATATAGCCAGAGTTAATTACATTTCCATTCCATAATCTTGATGCAACAGAGCTACAGTCTCTGTTTGCACAAACATAACCAATAGCATTATAATCTGAAATCGGTGTTGCAGTTGTAACTAGATTGCCATTTTCATCAATTTCGCCATACCTTGCTTGCTGAATGATGTATCTTTCAGCCACAACAAAAGACGCTAAAACCAAAACGCATAAAATAAAACTTATTATTTTCATGTTGCTCATTTTTGTACCCCTTAACTATTTAAGCATAAAAGCATTATAAGCTAACAAATAAATTAAATAATCATAATAAATTATCTAGCACCTGTGCCTGTCCCACCCGGAGCTCCGGCCTGGCCTCCGCCTCCTGGTCCGCAGTTTCCTGTTCCTTGCCCGCCTGGCGCACCTGTTTGTCCGCCACCTGCTGCCGGACTTACAGACGGCGATACACCAGGAGAATCACCAGATATTATCTCGGAAGGCTGGCTTAGGACAAGTGCAGCTTTTGGAATTTGTTTGCCATTTTTATTTTCAGGAACACCCAAATAAAGCACTTCAAGTCCTCCAATATTTATTACCAGCCCCAAAGGCAGGTCTTTAGTATAACCGCTTATAAGTTTTACAATCTCATCAACAGACAAATCTTGTATCCTATGCTCACTAAATCGCGAAATCCTACTTCCGCCTTCATCATAAACATACGCACCCTCGTTTCCGAATGCAAAGTAGCTTAAAGTATAACCTCTTGGCAAAGGCATTGCAACAACAACCTGACCATTAATTTCTAGTTTTGAGTATGCATTTTTGCCTGAGGGCTTATCAACAAAAACAAGCCTGCTATCCTCCCTGCCATACTTACTTTTTTTGTTATTCTCTTTGTAAATGCTTTTATAAAGGGCCTCTGCTATCTTCTTTGTGTAAGCATCATCAACCCTACATTCTTTTTTTGTATCCTCGCATGTAAGAAGATTATTTATATTCGCGTTTGGTTGGGTTGTTTGAATGCTTTCTTCCCCAACGCTTAAAATAACCGGTGTATAGATGGAATCTCTCTGAACTGTATTTTTGTTCCATGTAGGATTTCCAAATATTTTTGCAAGGCCTTTTGGATCGATTACTCCATTTGCAAGTGCATCATGCCCATAAAAAGTGTTGTCACCTTTTATCCATTTAACTGCTTCATCAAATCCTTTTATAAATGCTATCTCAACTGTTTGCTCAAGCGATTTTTTTGAGCCTCTACTCTTCTCTTCTGCTACTTGCATTTTTTTAGCGGGTTCTATAGGTTTAACAGGTTTAACAGTCTCTATAGATATCGGTGCTGACGTTGGTTGTTGTGACTTCTGTCCATCCAAATGTGGTTTTACAGATGTGTCACCTTTACTAGATTCTCCTTTTTGAATACTAGCTATACTATCACTAGAATCAATATAAAATGTGTTTACATTGGGTTTTTTCTGCGCCTCGTTAGTTGCAATAACATCCCTTATGCGCTGTGGCTTCATTTTGCTAAGAACTTTATATGCAACTCGGTCGCATCTGTCAGCATTAGAAAAGTCAAATTCTTTACTGTAATCTGTTGCATAACCATAGAACAATGCACGATTCTCAATTGTTGGCTCAATTCCGTTTTTTCTCAGAAGCTCGCTGAGTGCACTTGTGTAATTAATACCACTCTTTTGCTCTTTAGACTTGGATTTAGATTCCTCCGAACTCTGTATTTTTTGAGCGGAGGGCTCTGTATTTGCTTGACTTGCTCTTATATAACTGCTATGATAATCTCCAAAAATTCCAGAACCAACTATTGTAAAAAAGGTCATTGCTGCTATGGCTGTTCTTCTAAACCAGCCTGATTTTTTCTTAGCCCTTTTGATTTCATCATCTGCTTTAACATAAGTAGAATTATTTATACCTGTATTATTGATACTAGTATTTGAAAATTTAGTATTTGAAAGATCGTTATTAGGATTAGTATTCGGAGAAGTGTAGTTACAACCTATTTGTTCACTTGCATTGTTGGCGTTTGAGTAGGTTATAATTGAAGCAGTTGAATTAATGTTTGAACCCCGAGTTATTTTTTCTAGACTATCTTGCTTTTTTGTCAAGATAGTAAAATAATTAGTGTTTTTATTCTGGTTATTTTCATTCTGGTAGTTCTCATTAATTTTAGCTGTTCTAACTTCGTCCGTTAAGTTCACTATTTCATAAACTCTATTCTCAAGTTTTTGATTAAAATTATTAAAAACTTCTTTAATTTTTCCTCTGCTACGAGCTTTGTACCTAACATACTTATTTTTTAATATGGTCTCGTTCATAGATAGAATATACTCATGAATTGCATCAGGAAGGTTGGTTTTAGTTGTATCTAGAAATTCTTCAACTATATGCTGCCTATCAAGCCAGGTCATTCTTTTATTTGAATATATCTCCTTAATTCGTTGTAGTAATTTATAATCACTTGCAAAATTATCACAATTAGTTTCAAATTTTCTTTTATAAGCTTCACAAAATGATTCAAGCTCCTTAGCAATTTTTGTGGTCCGACTATTAGAACGATTATTCAGATTATTATGCATTATATTACCCCCAAAAAAGTTATTTAGTAAAAATATTTCAAATTATAAAACATAGATGTTGTGTTAAACAATTAGTATATAAATTTTTCTATTTTGTTACCACTATATAATGATTTCTTATTAGATTTATTTTTATTACTCCTTTTTTTATTTTTATTATATTTTTAATATTATTTGAACAATATTTCTGTTATTTCTTAGGGCATAACGTAGGTTAGTTATTTAGTGGTTAGTTATTTATATAAAGCACAAATACTACATTTTATGATAGTTATAATTGGCGGCGGACCCGTTGGACTTTTTACAGCTGCAAATCTTGTTGATAGATTTCCTGTAACAGTATATGAGGAGCATCCAAGAATAGGAAGCCCTGTACAATGCACAGGAATTGTAACAAGCGAAATCAAAAATATTGTCAAACTAAAAAAAGAAATTGTTCTTAATACTATAACAAGTGCTGAGATTAACTCTCCAGATAATACTTCCATCAGTTTGCCTGTAAAAGATTATGTGATTGACAGGGAAAAGTTTGATTTGAGTATTATGGAGATGGCTAAGCAAAAAGGGGCAATCATTAAAACAAATGCAAGATTCGTCAATTATAACCAAAAAACAAGAAGAGTTTATATAAGGGGTATAAGGAGTAGAAAGAGGGACGGATGGCAGATTAAAGCTGAATATTTAGTAGGTGCAGATGGACCAAAAAGTAGGATTGCAGAGATTTTAGGCAATTGCAAAATAGAATATATAAGAGAATATATAATAGGTAAACAAGCAAGGGTAGTTGGCAAATTTGAAAAAGAAAAATTTTCTGTGTTCTTAGGAAATAAGATTGCACCTGGATTTTTTGCATGGATTGTTCCTGAAAATGAGGAGGTTGCCCGAGTAGGGATTGGTGTTAAAGGAACAGTCTATATGGCAAACAAAATGTTTGAGATGTTTCTTAGAAGGTTCTATTATAAGAAAGTATTAAACTATCAGGCAGGGCTTATCCCTCTTTATCCCGTACATAAACAAAATATCAATAGTAACCGAATCTATTTAGTGGGTGATGCAGCATGCCATGTAAAAGCAACCACTGGCGGTGGTCTTGTCCCTGGACTTATGGCTGCAAAAATTTTAGCAAAGTGCATTAAAGAAGGGAAGGACTATAATAAAAGCCTCCTGTCATTAAGAAAAAATCTATGGTTACATGCAAAAATAAGAGAAATCCTAAATAGACTCAATGATGAAGAGATAAATACTCTTATAAAGATGCTTAATAATGAAAAAGCAAAAAAGGTTTTCAAAGATGAAAACAGGGACAGACCAATACGCCTTGCTACAAAGGTATTGCTTGCTAAACCAAGGCTTACGCTTTTTGCACTTCGCACAATGTTCAAATAAAAGACAATAGATAAGATATAATATATAATAGATAATAGACAATAATAATATAACACAGAAGAAGAATATACATAGAAGACATATAAACAAAGGTATGACAGGATAAATAGACCAAATACATAGACAACATTTATATAGGAATTACTTTTTTTCTGGTTTTTGGGAACAATGAAAAAAGAAAAGGAAAATGAGGCTACAAGCGAATCAAATGAAAATGCTAAAGAAGGAATAACAGAGAAGAGCATTTCTTTTGATTTGGCAAAAGCAAAGAAGTTTATCTCTAAATATGGATTTCTCCTGCTCCTTCTTGTTCCGATAATAATGTCTATGTACATAAGGCTTCAACCAACGCATCTTGACGTTGCGGACACCTGGGCAAGAAACAGCATTTACAGCATGATTCAGCAAAATCTCAGGTCACAGGTTGATGCAGCATATCCTAACCTCCCTGAGGCAAATAAACAGGAGATTGTAGACGAGAAATTTCAAGAGATTATAAAACGCGGCACCATAAACATTCAAGGGCAGGATTACAGTATTGAAACTATAATCGCAGAAAACTCAAAGCATCTTAAGGAACATTTTCAGGATGAAAATGGCAAGACATATCTTCTTGGGCTTGATGAGTATTACTGGTACAGGCTTGCGGGCGATGTTATAGATCATGGATTTGTAGGCGACATCGAAAAGGATGGTAAGTACTATGACAGCTTAATAGTTGCTGGAGAGCCGCTTTCTGCAAAGGAGATTAGCAACAAAAAAGTAAACAATTTCCATATATGGGTTATGGCAACGAGCTTCAAAATAATTAATGGCATTGACCCATCGGTTACGCTCATGCAGGTCGCATTTATAATTCCTGCGTTTGTGGCGACTCTTGCAGTCATACCTGCGTTTTTCATTGGAAGAAGGATAGCAGGAGATGTTTCGGGCTTCATAGCCGCGTGCATTGTAGCGCTTAACCCCACCTTTCTCATGAGAACAATCGCTGGTACACCAGACACAGACGCTTATGTAATAATGTTTCCATTAATGGTCCTCTGGCTTGCTATAGAGGCGATTGAAGCAAAACAGATATGGAAAACTATCGCGCTTGCTGCAATCTCAGGATTTGTCCTGGGACTTTTCGCATTTACATGGACAGGGTGGTTCTTTGTAATGGAAGTGATTGTTGGTTGCGCAGCAGTCTTTGTTGCGTACAAAGCCCTACTTTATTTTCTTGTGGAAAAACCAAACTTCAAAGACTTTTTATCAAATGGATTGTGGAACGAGCCTCTGAAGAGGCACTATATAGGGTTAGGTATATTTATAATAGCCTCCTTCATTTTTATTTCAATTTTTACAACACCCTCAACTTTCACCTCTTTTATAAGCAATTCTTTTCAGTTCACAAAACTAAAAGAGGTCGCAACAACAACAGTCTGGCCGAATGTCCTTACAACAGTTGCAGAGCTTAACCCATCAGGACTAGAATCAACTATTGACACAATTAGCTACGGAAGTTCTTTCCTTGTCTTAATCGCTTTGTGCGGTTTTGTTACTAGTCTTTTTTCGCGGAAAAAAACAAGCCCAAATTTGCCTCTGTATTGGATTGTACTTTCTTCGCTTATTTACTATACATTTATTTTGATAATAACAGAAAATATATCAAGCGTTATAGTTTATTCAGCACTTATAAGCCTACCTGTTGTAGCAATAGTAATTTATATGCTGGTTAAAAAAGAAGAGTTAGAGATAAGATACACCTTAATTATTCTTGTTTGGTTCATCGCATCAATATATGCGTCAACAAAGGGCGTACGGTTCGTAATGTTTGTTGTCCCGCCTTTTGCGCTTGCCGTAGGTGCTACATGTAGTTGGGTTTATGAGACAATAAGGAGGGTTGGTATAAGCGAGATACAATTAGATAAATATTTAATAAGTATAGTTGCGTTTTTAGTTGTTACTAGCGTTCTTGTTCTTCCGCCTGCTAATATGGTAGAGCACGCATACCGCATGGCAAGCAACCAAGTCCCATTAATAAATGATGTATGGTTTGAAGCGCTTACAAAAATAAAGAACGAATCTAAGCCAGATGCTGTAATAAATTCTTGGTGGGATTTTGGCCATTGGTTTGCGGCAATTGCTGACAGACCCGTAACATTAGACGGCGGAAGACAAAGCAGGCCACAAGCCCATTGGCTCGGAAAACTGATGATTACTTCAAGCGAAGACGAATCTGTAGGAATATTAAGGATGCTTGATTGCGGAGGAAACACCGCTTTTGACAAGCTAATGAACTACTTCAATAATGACCCGGTCAAGGCAATAAACACTGAGTATACCATACTATCTATTCATGAAAAGGAGAAGGCAAGAGAAGTCTTGCTTGAGAATAGGCTTAGTGAAGAGGAAGCTGAGGATGTGCTTAGTTCAACTCATTGCACCCCACCTGAAAATTTCTTTATAACAAGCGAGGATATGGTTGGCAAATCTGGAGTATGGGCGCATTTCGGTTCTTGGAATCTAACAAGGTCTTCAATGTATTTTGAGGTTCATAATAAAAACAAAGATGAGGGAGTAAAAATACTAACGGAGAAGTTTGGACTAAATTCAAGCTTGGCAGAACAGTATTATAACGAGATATCAATACAAAATGCTGATGTGTGGGTTTCTCCATGGCCAAGCTATGCGAGTGGGCTTTCGGGGTGCTCCTTGCAGAATAGAGTCGTGCAGTGTTCCGACGGTGTAGTGTATGACATTGATAAGGAAAAAGTATATATAAAAACGCAAATAGGAAACAAAAATCCAAAACATGCAGCAATCATAGACAAGCATGGAGAGTTTAAAGTAATTACCTATAATACTGATTTACTTGTGGCACAAAACGGAAGAGAGCTTGGTGTTGCAATTATTCCGGACCCGGGCAATCCGCAAGCATTTTATTCTATATTTATGGACGCTGACCTTGTACCAAGCATGTTCACCAGGCTGTTTTATTTTTATGGGCATGGATTAAGCTATTTCAAGGAGTTTTATAGAGGTAGAGACTTAACTGGAGCAGATATTATTGTCTGGAAGATTGATTGGGAAGGAAAAGAAAAAAATGTTGTTTATAAGAACCAGCCTGCCTATGAAAATGGTACTCAACAAGAAAAAAACATTGATTTTTTGACTGATGACTTCGCGAAGTGCTTAGATAAAAAAGGAGCCAAAATGTATGGCGCTTCTTGGTGCAGCCATTGTCAAAACCAGAAAAAGCTGCTTAACAACTCAAAGTATATACCATATATAGAATGTGATGGCGACGGTGCAGATGAGTGCGCGGATGCAAACATTACTGCTTATCCAACATGGATTATAAATGGCGAGAAAATGGAAGGGGAGCTTAGCATCCCTGAACTGTCGGAGCTTACTGGATGTAAAATAAGGCGAATCAAATCGTCTCAATAAGGAGGAAAAGTAGACAAATGGCCAAGGCGAATATTGAGGTTTCAATTGTTATGCCTTGCCTAAACGAAGAGAATTCTATAGGTTTTTGTGTAGAGCAGGCAAAGAAAGCAATTAAAAAACTAGGCTTACCTGGCGAGGTCATCGTCTCTGACAATGGTTCTGTTGATAGATCTGTTCAGATTGCAAAAAATCGTGGTGCGAGAGTAGTCCACCAACCATTAAGAGGATATGGGAATGCGTATCTAAAAGGTATAAGTTCTGCAAAAGGGAAATACATAATGATTGCTGATTCTGACAAGACATATGATTTTATGGATATTGAAAAATTTATACTTCCGTTAAAAGACGAAGGATATGACATGGTTATGGGAACAAGACTAAAAGGAAGAATAATGCCTGGTGCAATGCCTTGGCTTCATAAAAAGATTGGCAACCCTATCCTCTCAGGGTTTCTTAATATGCTTTTTCACACAGGGCTTTCTGACGCACATTGTGGACAACGCTCATTTACAAAGAAAGCTTTTGAAAAGATGTTCCTTAAAACAGGTGGGATGGAGTTTGCTAGTGAGATGGTTATTAATGCGAGCAAAGCGGGGTTGAGAATAAAGGAGGTGCCTATCACGTACTATGCAAATAAAGACAGGAAACCGCACTTACGCTCATTTCGCGACGGCTGGAGACATGTAAGGTTCATGCTGCTTTATAGCCCCTTCCACCTTTTTTTTGTTCCTGGGATTACAATTTTTCTGATTGGCGCAGCCTTATTGACTCTTATGTCCACAAAAGAAGTGATGATAGGACAAGTCTCTTTAGGACCAATAACTGCTGTCTTTGGCAGCTTGCTGTGCGTCTTTGGATTTCAGATAATTTTACTAAGCTATTTCGCTAAAGTCGCATACTCCAAAATAAGCCCATTTGACAAACAATTTTCAGGCGCACTTAAAGTAATAGACAAACTGCTTAGCATTGAAAAAAGCCTGCTAATCGGATGCATAATGATTTTTATGGGTGTTTTAATTGATGCATTCATACTTTTTAAATGGCTTTCAAGTAATATGGGACAGCTATCTTTAAGAGACGGCTCGCTTGCAGTATCTGCTTTAACAATAATAATATTCGGAATGCAGATTATTTTCTCTGCTTTCCTAACTAGCATAATAAAGATGGAGTAGATGATTACTAACGAAGGTATATGAATAGAATAAATAGAATATAAAAGTGTATAAAAAAGATAGGTAGTAAAATAGACAAATTATAGAGGAGTGATGAAAATGAAACAGTTAAATATTCTGGTAACGGGCGGTGCAGGGTTTATAGGAAGCCATGTTGTTGATAAATACATTGAATTAGGCCATAGAGTTGTAGTGGTGGATAATTTATCAACCGGAAAAATAGAAAATATAAACCCAAACGCAGAGTTCTATAAGATGGATATAACCGACAAAAAAATATCAAAACTCTTTGAAAAACATAAATTTGATGTTTTAAACCATCATGCTGCACAGATTGATGTTAGGAAATCTGTAGAAGATCCTGCATATGATGCTACAATAAATATAATTGGGCTGCTTAATCTTCTTGAAAACTGCGTAAAAAACAAAGTTAGAAAAGTTGTATACATATCATCTGGTGGAGTGGTTTATGGACAACCAAAAAAAATGCCGCCCAATGAGGACTATTCTTATGACCCTGAGTCTCCTTATGGTGTTTCTAAGGTTGCTGGAGAGATATATCTTAGGTATTATAATAAAGTACACGGACTGAATTTTACGGCACTAAGATACTCAAATGTATATGGACCAAGGCAGAACCCCGAGGGAGAAGCTGGAGTTGTTGCAATTTTTTCACTAAACATGCTAAAGGGGAAGGAATGCAAAATTTTCGGCGACGGAGAACAAACGAGAGACTATGTTTTTGTCGGCGATGTCGCAGAAGCAAACGCCTTGTGCATTGATAGAGGCGACAACCAGAGTTTTAACATCGGGACTGGAATTCAGACAAGCGTCAATGAATTGTTCAAGATGCTTTCAGAAGAAACAGGAAACAGCATAGCACCTAAATATATGCCTCCTAGAAAAGGAGAGCTTTTGCAGAACTATCTTGACTGCAGAAAGGCTGCAAAGATACTCCAATGGAGACCAAAAAATGACCTTAAAAGCGGTCTCAAAAAAACCGTTGAATGGATAAAGAAATCTGTTGAAAGCAAACAGATTAATTAATTTTTTAAAGTAAAGAAAGGTCCTAAAAAAGAAATGAAAAAAATACTTGTAACTGGTGGAGCTGGCTTTATAGGAAGCCATCTATGTAAATTTCTTCTTGAAAAGGGGGACGAAGTTATATGTGTTGATAATTTTTTTACCGGACGGAAGAAGAATATTATTTCACTTATGTCCAACAGCAGATTTGAGTTAATTAGGCATGATATAACTCACCCTCTTTTTGTAGAGATAGAGCAGATATACAACCTCGCTTGTCCTGCATCCCCACCAGCATACCAGTATAATGCTGTCAAAACCATAAAGACATCCACAATTGGGATGATTAATATGCTTGGGCTTGCAAAAAGAACAAAGGCTCGTATACTTCAGGCGTCAACATCAGAAGTATATGGTAATCCTCTTATACACCCACAAAAGGAAGATTATTGGGGAAATGTGAATCCTATTGGGATTAGGAGCTGTTACGATGAAGGAAAGCGGGTTGCAGAGTGTTTGTGTATGGACTATAACAGAATGAATAAAGTTGATATAAGAATAGTAAGAATATTTAACACTTATGGGCCAAATATGGATTTAAACGATGGAAGGGTAATAAGTAATTTTATCATGCAGGCACTTCTGGATAAGCCAATTACAATATACGGAGATGGAACACAAACAAGAAGCTTTCAGTATATAGATGACCTTATAATAGGCATATATAAGATGATGAATCAAGAAGGATTTATAGGCCCTGTTAACCTTGGAAACCCAGAGGAGGTAACAATAAAGCAACTTGCCGAAACTATTATAAGGCTTACAAATTCAAAATCAAAAATTATACACAAAAAGCTACCAGAAGATGACCCCGTAAGAAGAAGACCTGATATCACTCTTGCGAAAAACAAACTTGATTGGGAGCCGAAAATTAAGCTTGAAGAAGGACTTAGAAAGACAATACCTTATTTTAAGGAATCATTAGAAGCACAACGTGAAAACAATTTTATATAAAATGGAGATTTAAATAAAATAGAATATATAATTAAAAAGAGTATTTACAAAAAAGCAAAAAATAATCTAGGAAAAATTAATGGTAGGTAAGAGTTTACAGAAATTTACTGCATATCTAAAAGAGGATATAAAAAAGCATAAGAGACATTATATAGTTCTATCTATTATCATAATAGTATCTATACTTTCTCAAATATATCTTATAAAAGATTTTAAGCAGCTACCATCCCCTATTTTTGGAGGCGATTATTATTATCAAATGGGCTGTATAAACAGCATTAGATATAGCTTAAATCCTTTAAATGGAGTAAGCATCGTAGGGGCGCCTCCAGGATATCTTCCGTTATATAGCGCACTTGTCGCATACTTTGCAATACTATTCAATCTTAGCACTATTCATGCAATGCTTTATTTCTCAATGATAATAGCATTCTTTAGCATAATACTTTACTACTTAATTGGGAGGGAAATATTTGGTAACGAGCTTGCTCTTTTAGTTCCATTATTGTCTTTTATCCCATCACAACTCGTACTAAAATACTCACCATTTACTCATGCAATAATGCTTCCGATATTTCTGCTGTTTCTATATAGGCTTTTTTTTAAAGATTTCAGCATAAAGAACGCTGTCTTTCTTGGGATTACAATAGGTTTAATAGGGCTTTCTCATGCGGTAATATTCACTGAAGTTGTAATAATTACAGGGATATTTTCGCTTTATAAAACTATAAAATTCAACCCCTTTGATAAAATAATAAGAAAGGAATATTCTACACTTTTTAATTTTGCTATTGTATTTTTGGTAGCCGGCTTAGTATCCTTTGTAGTTGCTCTTCCACAACAGTACAAACCGCTGTTTGTATTCGGAGGAAAGTCAACATATGAATACACCCACTGGAACTCGAGGGACCTCAGCACTGTTGGTCAGCAGATATCATTTTTTTTCAAGGATTTCCTGTTTGAAGACATACTAATGCACTACAATGCATATGCAATAATTATTACTCTTTTTATGCTGTTCGGCCTTTTTTCCCTATTTTTTATCAAAAATAAAAGCAATGAAGTGAAGTTTATTTCAGTTCTATTTATTGCTTATATTATTACAAAAAACCATTACCTCTTAACAGAAAGTATCCTTGGGATGCATTTTGTACCTAGCAATATGTATAACCTAGCATCGCCATTGGTTGCAATTCTTGGTTTTAGTATGGTATTGCAGCTTTTTGTTAAGAATAAAGAGCATATAAAATGGGTTATTATTGGATGTGTTTTTATGGTGCTGTCCTTTCAAACCGTTAGTGCTTACAAAGATAAAGATAGCCAATGGAATGTCACCGCCAGAAATCCTATAAGTCCCCATCTAACAGAACTACAGAATTATCTCCTAAATAACAGTAAAGCAGATGATATTATACTTACCACTAACGAGCTTGGCTTTGCAATTAATGCGCTGACTGGAAGAAAGCTTCTTACAAGCAGAAGGGCACAGAACGGCGCGTACTTTGATATGGACAAAAACAGCCTAGACGCTGCTATTATTCTTTATGGTAATAAAACAGACGAAAAGATTAAGCTTATCAAAAAACACAATATAAAGTACTTGTACTGGGATTTTTACTGGGTGCAGTCTGAGTACTATTTTGACGAAGGTGGAAAAATAACTGGGTGGTTTGACCCGATTATATTGATATACAATGTTGATTATGAGAATATCCTTAAAGTATACAATATAAGCTACTTCAGGCAAACAACATGGATCGACCCTGCTTTAAGGGGGAGCCTTTACAAGAAACTTGACCTACTATTCGTTAGCCCTACAAACTATAGAACCACCCAAAAACCATGGAAAGAAGATTTAGACCAATATCTAAAAGAAGTCTGGAGCTACTCGTATCAGGGAGAAAAAGTCGCCGTTCTTTACAAGATTGAGATTTAGCTTAGATACGCAATATAATACTTTATTAAAAAGTATTTATTTAAGGTTAAACTACCTATTTAATGCTTACCATTCATAAAATATATATACGCTTTTTAAAAAATCAAGTATGATGAAGACGGGTGTATGGGTGGTTGTTCCTGCCTACAATGAAGAAAAGACTATTGCTCAGGTTATTGATGGGCTAAGGAGAGAAGGCTACAAAAACATAATAGTAGTTGATGATGGTAGCAAAGACAGGACAGAAAAGATTGCACGCTCAAAAGGTGTCGTGGTTCTTAGCCATATTCTAAATCGTGGACTTGGCGGTGCGCTTGGGACGGGTATATTTGCTGCACTTGAAAAAGGTGCTGACATTATTGTCACATTTGACGCAGACGGACAGCACGAGCCTAAAGACATAAAGAGGATTATTAAGCCGATTATTGAAAACAAGGCTGATGTAGTTATTGGGTCAAGACTTATCAATCCCAAGGGAATGCCATTGATAAGAAGGCTTGGTAATTGGGGATTTAATTTTATTACCTACTTCTTGTTCGGTGTTTGGACCACTGATTCACAATCAGGGTTAAGAGCACTTTCAAGAAAAGCTGCATTGAAAATAGAGATAAAAACTAACAGAATGGAAGTAAGTTCAGAAATAATAAAAGAGATAGGCAGAAACAGGCTAAGATTTATAGAGATTCCAATAAAGCCTATTTATACAGAATACTCGTTAAGTCATGGACAGAGCCATTTTAATGGGATTAGAATACTTGCAAAGCTTGTGCTAAGAAAATTGATGAGGTGACTAATTTGACAAACCTACTACTATTACAAGTTCTTGTGTCTGCTTTTGTTATCTTTGCGATAAGCAGGTCATTCATAAGATTCAGAAGCCAGCAGTCTTCCCTCTTGGAGTTCATGCTTTGGTTGGTGGTCTGGGGGGCAGTATTAACTGTAGTGTGGAACCCTACAGTAACACAGTATCCAGCAAAAATATTCGGTTTTTCAAATGGGCTTATTATGCTTGTATATTTTAGTATACTTATTTTATTCTACTCTATTTATAGAATTTATTCCAAAATTGAAAGGATTGAACATGAGATAACTACCATCACAAGGAGTATCGCACTTCAAAAGATAAAAAGTAGAAAATAGTTAAGTTTTTTAAGACAATTCTGAACCTGCATTGTTTTATAAGAGTTTTTGCAGTGTTAATCCAGAAGAAATTAATCTACATGTTTATATAATTCCAATATAATAAGTTGAAAATAATTTTGAGGGCAGTATTTCCAAAAAATGCCCAAACTCACTAAGTTATATCGGGCTCTTAGATCACCGGTAGATCGCCGCTCTCGCACAGCGGAGGCAGCGGGTTCAATTCCCGCAGAGTCCATAACAAAAATTTACTAATCGGCCTGTTAGAAGGATAGAAGCTTTCTTGTAAAACAAACATATCGCATGCCGTGTAAATTTTTAGAAAAATTTATATATTAAAATATAATTACTCTATAGTAATGAAAGAAAATAAAATTTTGAAAGACTTTGAAAGATATTACTCGTATGCTGAAAGGCTGATTAAAAAAGCAAGAAATGAAAGTCCTGAGGTAGCAACGCAAATGCTTGAAACTGCTGCACAGATTAAGATGTATTTAGCAGACACACTTTCAAAAATGTATCAAAATAGCGCAAATGACAAATACTTTCTTGCTGCTGAAGCAGGAGACATCTGCCTAGAGCTATGCAGAGATGCATTAAAAAACAAAAACACTTTCCAAAGCAGCGTATATTACAGTTGTAGGCGGAATGCAGAATTTTACTTGACCAAGATGATGCATGATAAAACAAGTAAAAAAAAGTGGAAAGAATTCATAAATGAAGAAATGACTGCCAAAAAACGGTATAATATAGCCGATTTAATAGTTGAATAAATATGGAACAAAATGGAAAAATAAGAGGTTGTATAAAGCAGCCAATAGAAATTTCAAAGATGGACACTAGCAATTTAATAGACATATGCGGAGTTGTAAAAGTCAAAAGGCAAGAAAGCATTGAGTCCCTTATAGAGCAAGGAATCCGGTTTTACGAATCAGGCAAGTATGTAAAAGCAATAAGATGCTTTGAAAGGGTTTATCAAGCAACAAAATCGCCAGAGTCACAGTTCTACATCAGGCGTTGCTATGAAGAGATTGGCGCCACAATGGAGGGCTAAAATTTTCTAAAATAAGCTTAATAATCTAAAAGGTTTAAGAATATCTAGGAATGTTAAAGAAAAATCCATAAACTTAATAAATAGGATGTCCAAAACCTGGATTAATGCTAAACAATAAAAAAATTCTTGTTACAGGCGGAACTGGTTCATGGGGACAAGAGCTCATAAAACAGATTCTCCAGAAGTATAATCCTACTGAAATAAGAATATATTCTAGAGGAGAAGTAAGGCAGGTGGAGATGAAACATGCATTCAGGGATTCAAGACTTACATTTATTATAGGGGATGTTGCTGACAAAGAAAGACTTAAAGAGGCCTGTTATGGCTGCGATGTTGTGTTTCATCTTGCCGCACTAAAACATGTCCCTGTGTGCGAGGAAAATCAAGTCCCAGCAATCATGACAAACATAATTGGAACAATGAATGTCATTGATGTGGCGATTGAACTTGGAGTGAAAATGGTTGTTGATGTTTCTAGCGACAAAGCAGTTGATCCACTGAACTTTTATGGGGTTACAAAATCGGTTGGCGAAAAATTGATAGTAAACGCGAATGTAAAGCGCGGAAGCACGAAATTTGTCTGCGTCCGGGGAGGAAATGTCATAGGCTCAAGTGGAAGCGTAATCCCCCTTTTTAGAAGACAGATATCCACTATGAACAAGATTACAATAACGGATAAAAGGATGACACGATTTTTATTTTCTTTAAGGGATGCCATTGCCCTTATATTCAAAGCAATGGAGAAGTCTGTGGGCGGCGAAATATTTGTTATGAAAATGCCTGCAGTAAGAATTGTTGACCTCGCAGAGGTGATGATAGAAAAGCTTGGAAACAATAACACAAGAATAGAATATATAGGAATAAGACCCGGTGAGAAAATACATGAAGTCTTGGTTTCAAGATATGAAAAAGAAAGGGTAGTTGAGGATTCTGACTATTTTATAATTCTGCCCTATATTCAAATTCCAGAGATAAACAAAAAGTATAAGAATGTAAAACCTGCAGAACTTGAAGGTGAATACAGCTCTGATAAAACAAGAATTCTCGAAAAGAAAGAGATATGGGCCACGATACAGAAGAGCGGATATCTAGATAAGACGGATGCGATAATTGATAAACTTGACTTTCAGCAGTTAAAGCATATCGCAACCAAGGAAAAATGGGTAATATAGGGATTACCGGTTGTAATGGATTTGTTGCAAAGTGGCTTTGTAGGGCAATTCTTGAAAAGGGACTCAGCTATGAAGGAATAGACAGACATGGTTACAATAGCCATGGATTTCATGAATTTGTCAAAGATAAAGAAGTTATATTTCATCTTGCAGGGGTAAACAGATCTGACACCGAAGAAGGCTATATAAAGGGCAACTTCGAGCTTACAAAAGAGCTTGTAAGCAGCATAAAAAAATTTGGGAAAAAAAGTTGCAGAATAATATTTTCATCCACTGTTCAGGTCTATGGAAATAGACACGGAAAAATTGACGAAAAAACTCCGCCTATGCCATTATGGGCTTACTCTCAGAGCAAGCTTAAGGCTGAGAAAGAGATTATAGGTTCCGGGTTAGATTATGTAGTTTTTAGAATTTCAAATGTATATGGCCCTGGGGCAAAGCCGTTCTATAATTCAGTCATTGCAACATTTATACATCTCGCAAAAAACAATAAGCCGCTTTTAATAAACGGCACAGGAGAGCAGGTAAGAGATTATATATTTGTAAGTGATGTAACAAACGCCTTATTACATGGGATGAGCATTCAACAAGGAGTATATAATTTAAGCACAGGCAAACTAACTTCCCTAAACGAAGTTGTAGAAGCCATACGTAAAATATTAAAAAAAGAGCTTGTAGTACAAAGAAAAGAGATTCGTGAGGAAATCATTCGCTGTATATATGACAACTCAAAACTTACTGCAACAGGCTGGCGTCCTGAATATACCTTTGAGGAGGGCATCAAAAAATGTCTTATAGAAAGATAGAAAAAAATATAGACAACAGAGGATGGCTTGCAGAGATACTTAAGGCTAAAGATTTGAAAAAGAAAAAGTTTGGGCAGATATTTATAACTGTTGCAAAACCTGGTATTACAAAGGGAGGACATTATCATAAGAGAAAAAGAGAATTCTTTTGTGTAATAAAAGGCAGCGCAATTCTCACGCTTCAGAAGATAACGCCGAGCGAAGAGATAATAACAACCGAAAAGATTGAGATGGGAGAAGATAAACTAATGGTTGTTGAGATAGAACCTTATAACCTTCACTATATACTTAACAACGGAAAAGAAGACATGTATCTTCTTGTCTATACAGACGAGGAATTCAACCCGAAAGACACTGATACATACATGCTTAAAAATGAAAAAAAATAATCCCTTAATATCTATTATAATAGTAAATTACAATGGCAGACATTTTGTTGAGGATCTTGTAAAATCAATAAGAAAGTCCACCTATAAAAACTATGAAATAATTGTTGTTGACAACAATTCGCCTGATAAGAAGATGGTTGGATTTGAAAAGGATTTTCCTGATGTAAAAGTAATCCTTCATAATAGAAACGACGGTTTCGGTGCTGGAATAAACTTGGGAGCTGAGCATATGAAGGGAGAATATCTCTTTTTTCTTAATAATGATATTGAGATTGCTCCTGATTGCCTTGAAGTTTTTGCTAGAGAAGCAAAGAACATAATGGTGCCTAAGATACTCCTTTTCCAGAAGAAAACCCATGTAAACTCATTCGGCATAAAACAGAACTATCTCGGACTTAATATGCCCGCCTATTTAAACGAGCCTGATAGGCGATTTAGTGAAAAAACTGCGTCTGCAGGAGGGATAATGTGTCTACGAAAGGAGATATTTGAAGAAGTTGGCGGATTTGACACTGATTTTTTCCTTTATCATGAGGATAGCGATCTTTCATGGAGGCTAAGACTTAGGGGGTATGAAATAAACCTAATAAACGACGCAGTAATATATCACAAATACCATTATTCTGTCAATACACAAAAAGTCTACAACTCTGAAAAGAATAGGATTCAACTTGTTCTGAAATGCTACAGCACAAAGAGCATAATTATTCTATTGCCTATGTTCATGGTAGTTGAACTAAGCCAGTGTGTATATGCTCTTATGACTGGTTGGTTCTGGAAAAAGATTGGAATGTATTTTGATATAGACTACAAAAAGCTATTTAAGAAAAGAAAGATAGTACAGAAAACAAGAAAGATTAAAGACAGGGAATTTTTCAAGCTATTTGTACCCTATATAAAGTTTGAGCTAATAGATAGCAGAGGGATTAAGTATGTGCTATCGCCTATGTCACAAGCATACTGGAAAATAGTAGGGTGGATGATATGAAAGTTCAGATAGAAGTCACCAATGTATGCAACCTAAAATGCAAAATGTGTCCAAGAAATGATTTTCATAAGCTAGAAATAAAGCATATGCCGTTTGGATTATTTAAAAGGGTAGTTTCAAGGCTTTCTCCTTCGTATAAGCTTGTTCTTACAGGATGGGGCGAGCCGTTCTGCCATCCAAAAATATATGAAATGATAAAGTTCTGCAAAAAAAGAGGTAATGAGGTAAGCCTTACTACAAACGGACTACTTCTAAAGCCTGAAAAGGTTATTGAGTCTGGACTTGATAAGATTACTTTCTCTATTGATTCTCTAGGTGAAGGACGGATGGGACACGAGATAAGCGCAGCAGCGAAAATTAAGGAGTTTGTTGAATTTAAAAGAAGGGCTAAAGCAAAAAAACCTAAAATAACACTGCAAACAGTACTTATAAAAAAAGAAGATGTAATAGCTGTTGCACATTTTGCAAAGGAGCTAGGTATACACAAGCTTAACCTAACAAAGCTTGACGAACGCATTGGAACAGTAAGGAATATGAGGGATGAAGAACTAAAGAGTCTTATAAAAATACTTAACAAAATAAAAATAAGATTTGATCTTGTACAGTATGCTGTTGGACCGCGCGGCGTAAGGCTTGCTTATAAGATTATAAGGCCGATTCTCCTAAAAGGAAGGTGCCTAAGAACATATAATTACGCATATATCAATGTTAGCGGCGAGGTCACGCCTTGCTGCAACCTGCCAAGATTTAGGCTAGGCTCTATTTTAAAAGACGACCTAAAAAAGCTTCTAAAAGGTAAGGATTATAAGATATTTTTAAGAAATTCTTACAAACTCTGTAAAGGATGCAATGTTTTTAGATGAAATAAAAAACTTAATTTGTGTATTTTAAAATTGGAAGAACGAGAAAGGTGATAAAATGGAGGTAACTGTAAGAAAGCCAACTGCAAAGGAAACAGAGCAGGCGAAGTCATGGCCTGTATGGGAAAAAGAGCCATCTAGTTTTGAATGGTTTTATGACAGCAAAGAAACCTGCTTGATTCTCGAAGGAAGTGCAAAGGTAGAGTATGACGGAAAAACAGTGGAATTCAAAAAAGGGGATTATGTTGTATTTCCAAATGGACTAAAGTGCAGGTGGACTATTAAGCAGAAAATTAAAAAACACTACAATTTCGGATAAATTTTATAATATCTTCTGTCTTTATTAAGGATAAGGTTAAGTATGTAGGAGAGATAATGGGGAAATAAATGAAGGCGTTGACTGCTTTTGATTTGCATTTTCTTGTAAAGGAGTTTGCCGTACTTGAAGGTACAAAGATAAACAAGATTTTTGTAAGCGAACAAAATGAGCTACTTATTCAGCTACATATCCCAAATAAGGGGAAAAAAATACTCAGGCTTTCTGCCCCAAACTTCATTTTTTTGACAGATTTTAAAGAGGACATGCCTGAAAACCCACACGGTTTTGCTATGCTTTTGCGAAAGCATCTAACAAATGCAAGAATACGCTTCATAAGACAGATTGACTTTGAAAGAATAGTCGAGATTGGGATAAGCACAAAAGAAACACAATTCCTTCTTATACTTGAGCTATTCGGCAGGGGGAATGTTGTGCTTTGCAACGATAAATGGGAGATACTCGGCGCTCTTGAAAGCCAGAGCTACAAGGACAGGCAAATAAAATCGCATGCTACGTATACCTATCCAAAGAAAAAATACAATTTTCTAACACTCACAGAGAGCGAGCTAAAGGATGTACTTGAAAACTCCAAACAAGACTCTGTTGTAAAAATGCTTGCTGTTGAGCTTGGTCTTGGCGGAGTCTACTCGGAAGAGCTATGTCTTAATTCAAATATCGAAAAAAACAAGATACGGCTTTCAGATATGGAAATTAGTGCCCTTTATGAGCAAATTAAAAAGCTAAGGGAGAAAAAATGCGCTCCGACCATTATACTTAAGGATAACAAACCAATAGATATAGTACCGTTTGAGCTAAATTTTTACAAGGGACTAAACATAGAGAAAAAAGAATCTTTCAATAAAGCTATAGACAATATAATTTCAAAATGGCTTGAGGAAAGAGAACAAGAAAAAAAGAATTCGAGACTAAACAGGGAGATTGAAAGGCTTAACAGAGTAATCGCACAACAGGAACAACAAATAAGAGAGTTTGAAAAACATGCCGAAGAGGAAAAAATAAAGGGGGAAGCCATATATAAAAATTATCAACTGATAGATGAAATAGTCTCAGGGCTTAAAAATGCAAGAGAGAAATATACCTGGCGTGAGATAAAGGCAAAATTAGCAGGACATAAAATAATCAAAGAAATAAACGAAGCAAAAAAGGAGGTGACGATTGAGATTGAAGATAGCAGAGACTAATAAAAATAAATAAGCAATGAATTCTTATATAACACACTTATAACTTATATAAATAATAAATATAACTTATTAAGAATATAACTTATTAAACTATACAATATAAGTTCTACAATCCACCGATTTTAATATGTTATTGCAGATTAAGGTATTATAAAGGCATTTTTTAAAATTTTTTGTTCAAAAATATTTAAATACTAGTTTCTCCTGTAATCTTATTATATGAACAATATGATTATGCCCATGTTTATTTTGTTGTCCATTTTTTTGATTATTAGCTATTGAGCTGTGTTCATTGTTTCTCGTTCTGGTGGCTTTTGTCACCACTTGTCAGACTAAGTCACCGGAAGTGGAGGTGACTAAATGGCAAGAAAGGAAAAAGAGCAACTTGACCCGTCAATCGGTGCAATGATTGATGCAATAAGAAAGATGGAGCATGTAGCAAGTGTTCAGACAGGCAAATATATAAAATACCCAAAAAAGAGAATTGGTCCTGGATACTATTTCTATCCGTTGAAACAAAAAACTATTGAAATTGTGGTAGTAGGAGAAAGAGTGTGTGGAGTAGGGCTTATTACAGCAGTAACACCCTACTTGGGATACTATGATAATGTCGTCCATAGCTTAATACAATACAGGCTAGATGGTTATGGAAAAGGAACAATTACGCGGAACGACGGAGTCAAACGCCTTTTAGGGTATCTCCTAGATATTGAAAAAAATGTTAAGGTTACTGGACTTGGTACAAGAAGCGAACCGTGGCGCGGCCCTGGATATTATAATATTAAAAAAAATAATGGGTTTATTGACCTTCTTGTCTCAGCCACTGAAAAGCCTGGAGTAGGTCTTTCTGTTAGGGCTACGCCCCAACCACGCAACAAAGAAGAGGTAATTTATTTTCTTAAGACCTATAAACCATGAAAAAATAAATAGAGTTACAAAAATGATTTAAAAATTTAATTTAAAAGCTTGACTAAATAAGAATAAGACTAATTATCAAGGTGTGAACAGCTTTCCTGTTTTCCCGTATAAAATACAGTACTTACAGGAACGTGAGCCTGCTTGACTTCCGTGTTCGAAATGGGAACGGGTATTTCCAGGCTGCTATGACCGTTCACAAAATGGTGAATAATAGAATTATTTATAAATATTATCTTTTTACGCCCTTTAATTAATAATATTTTTAAATAACCAGCAAAGGCATTTAATAAATCCTTAATAGATTAACTAATAAGTCTATTAATAAGATAGATAATTCAAAGAAGAAGGTGGAATCTTGAAACTTGCTGTTTTTGGTTGTGGGTATGTGGGTCTTGTCACCGGCGCATGCTTTGCAGAGCTAGGCAACAATGTTATCATAATAGATGTAGATAAGAAAAAGGTTGAAAATCTTAAAAAAGTTAAGCTGCCTTTTTATGAGTTCGGATTGAAAGAGCTTATTGAGCGCAATCTAAAGGCAAAAAGAATAAGTTTCACAACTGACGCTCCCTATGCAATAAAGGAATCTGATGTTCTATTTATAGCTGTAAATACCCCAGAAGATAAAGATGGAAAAGCTGATTTGAGATATGTTTTCCAGGTCGCTGAAACCATCGGCAGACACATGAATGGATATAAAGTAGTAGTAGACAAAAGCACAGTGCCTGTCGGAACTGCTGATAAAGTAAGGGAAACAATAAAAAAGCAACAAAATAAACATGAATTTGATGTTGTAAGCAATCCTGAATTTTTAAGGGAAGGAAGCGCCGTGAATGACTTCATGAACCCCGATAGAATTGTTATCGGAGCCGATAACGGAAAGGCAAAAGATATACTTATCTCACTTTACAAAGGCATTGAGAGGGCAGGAAGACCTATAATAGTAACCGATGTAAAGACCGCCGAGATAATAAAGTACGCAAGCAATGCAATGCTTTCTGCCAGAATAAGTTTTATGAACCAGCTAGCAATCTTATGTGATAAAGTAGGGGCTGATGTAAAGCTTGTTGCAAAAGGAATAGGTCTCGACGGAAGAATTGGTCATAGGTTTCTCCAGGCAGGCATCGGATATGGGGGAAGCTGTTTTGTAAAGGATGTAAGAGCACTTATACAGACTATGAAACAATATGGGTGCGACGCGGACATTTTTGAAGCAGTAGATAATATAAATGTAAGACAAATCCATTATTTTAGGGACAAGATAATCGAACAAATGGGCAGCTTGAAAGGAAAAACCATTGCAATATGGGGGCTTGCCTTCAAACCAAAAACAAGTGATATGAGAAATGCTCCAAGCATTAGACTTATTGACGAGCTCCAAAAGCTTGGCGCAAAAATAAATGCGTATGACCCTGAAGCAATGGAAGAAGCAAAAGCAGTGCTAAAAAATGTTGTTTTCTGCAAAAACGCTTATGATGCTGCAACAAACTCAGATGCAGTAGTCCTAGCCACTGAATGGAACGAATTTAGGGACCTAGATTTTGAAAAAATTAAAAGTCTCATGAAAAATCCTTTATTGTTTGACGGAAGAAATATATACGATCCTCTAGAGATTAAAAAGAAGGGATTTGCGTATGTAGGGGTAGGGAGAAAGGTTAATTAAATAATATAATAAAAAATAATATAATAAAAAATAATGGAAAAGAAAGTAAATTTTGCAATTATTGGTTGTGGCAGTATAGTGAAGAAGCATATTGAAGCTATTTCTTTAAATGAGGATGCTAGGCTTCTTGCGGTATGCGATGTCAAAAGAGAGAGAGCTATTAGTACTGCATCTTTAGGTAAGTGTAGTTATTATACTAAGTTAGAGGACATTCTTAATGACCCCCTTATTGATGTTGTATCAATATGTACGCCTAACAATATGCATGCAGAGATGGTTATTAAGGCGCTTGAAGCTGGAAAACATGTTCTCTGTGAAAAACCCATGGCACTCTGTGTTGCAGATGCGGATAAAATTGTTGAAGTAAACTTGCGAAGTGGCAGAAGCTTTTTTTTGGTTAAACAAAATAGGTTTAATCCTCCAATTGTAGCTTTAAAGAATGCATTCAACAAAGAACTTTTAGGTAAAGTTTATCTTATAAATTCTACAGTATATTGGAATAGGAACGAGAACTACTATAAGAATTCAGATTGGCGAGGAAAGAAGAGCAGTGAAGGAGGTGCACTTTTTACACAGGCCAGTCATTTTCTTGATTTGATGTTATATCTTGGAGGAAAGGTTAAGAGCGTATTTGCTGTAATGGAAAATTTTGCACATAGTGGTATTGAAACAGAAGATACAGGTATAATTGTTATAAGGTTTATTAAAGGTGCAATTGGAACATTGCAGTACACCACTGCAGTGTATGAAAGTAATTTTGAAGGAACTATCTCTGTCTTTGGAACAAAAGGAACAATTAAGGTTGGTGGAAAATACCTAAACGAACTAGAATTCTGGAATGTAGAGGGTGTCCCTAAACCACAGATTGAACAATGCAACCCCCAAAATGATTATGGAACTTATCAAGGAACCATGTCAAACCATGATAAGGTATATAAGAATATTACAGAAGTACTCTTGCATAATGGAAAGATTGCTACGACTTCTCTTGAAGGAAGAAACTCCGTTGAAGTAATGCAAGCAGCATATATATCTTCTATTAAAAGGAGGGAAGTTTTTCTTCCCTTAAAAGGAAGCGAGTATGAGTTTAATATAACTAAATGCTGAAAATGATATATAAAAATGTAAAAATTGGAAAAAATTCAAAAATAGAGAGGTTTGTTATTATAGGTAAGCCCGCCAGAGGGCGAAAGAACGGCCAAGACACTACGATTATAGGTGACAATGCTATTATAAGAAGCCATACAGTAATATATGCTGGAAACATAATTGGCAATAATCTTGAGACTGGGCATGGTGTACTTATTCGTGAAAGTAATAAAATAGGCGATAATGTAAGTGTAGGAAGTCATAGTGTGATAGAGTTCAATACAGTCATTGAAGATTGTGTAAGGATACATTCTGGAGCATTTATTCCTGAATATTCTATTTTAAAGAGAGGCTGCTGGATTGGACCATCCGTAGTCCTCACAAATGCTAAGTATCCTAAAAGTAGGTATACAAAAAAATACTTAAAGGGTTGTATAATAGAAGAAAACGCAAAGGTTGGTGCAAACACCACAGTACTTCCAGGTATTAGAATTGGCAAAAACTCCTTAATAGGTGCGGGGTCAGTAGTTACGAAGGATGTACCGGACAACACTGTTGTGGCGGGAAACCCTGCAAAGAAGTTAAAAAACATAGATGAAATAAAAGAGTCCGGTAATAGAGTTTATTAATGAGATATGATCTAATGTTATAAATATAAGATTAAAAACAAATACAAAAGGATACGGCACCGTTCAAAATCTCGTTTTCGGTCGGCTTACCATCATGTTGCCACTTTTCCGTTCAAATGAAAATATCTGGTTCTCCGTATGGAACAACTCACTTCAAACCCATATATTGTTCCTGAATGTGCATACGCGGTGGATGCTAACACACTTTTTAACGGTGCCAAAGGATACAAAAATTATTTAAATCTATTAAAATTTTTTCTTAAAGTATGGAAATACCTCTTGTTGATCTTAAAAGCCAGTATAAAACAATAAAGAAGGACATAGATGCTGCTATTTTTGAAGTAATTGAAAAAAGCCAGTTTATAGATGGCCCTCTTCTTAAAAGGTTTGAAAGCAATTTTGCAGCTTTTTGTGGAGCAAAGTACTGTGTTGGTACATCTAATGGAACCTCTTCTATTTACTGCGCATTAAAAGCGATTGGACTAAAACCAGGTGACGAGATCATTACAGCTGCTAACACTTTCATTGCAACAACAGAAGCAATAAGCCTCGCAGGCGGCAAATTCAAACTAGTTGATATTGATAAGAGAAGTTATAATATGGATATTGCTTCTTTGAAGAACACAATCTCTAATAAAACTAAAGCAATAATCCCTATTCACATGTATGGACATCCTTGTGATTTAGAACCGATATATGAAATTGCTAAAGAAAAGGATCTTTTCGTAATAGAAGATGCTGCCCAGGCTCATGGTGCAAGGTATAGGGGAAAGAGAATTGGTAGCTTAGGAGGCGTTGTGTCTTTTAGCTTTTTTCCAGCAAAGATTTTAGGATGCTACGGTGATGGTGGAGCTATAGTAACTAATGATAAAGAACTAAGCGAAAAAATTAGATTAGAAGTAGACCATGGAAGACATAGTAAGTATGAGCATATAAAAGAAGGTTTTAACTTCCGACTAGACACACTACAGGCTAATATTCTTAATGCAAAACTAAAGTACCTCGAAGAATGGATAAAGAAGAGAAGGCAGAATGCACAAATTTATAATGAAAATCTTAGCGATTTTGTGACTGTACCTTATGAAGAAGAATATGCCGAACATAGCTACTATATGTATGTTATTAGAGTAAAAATGAGAGAAAGATTAGTAAAATTCCTTAAAGAAAGAGGGATAGGTACAGGAATTCATTATCCGATTCCTCTACATAAGCAAGAAGCTTATAGGAATATACCTACTGGAAGTTTCCCAGTAACAGATGAGATATCCTCACAAATTCTTTCAATACCTAATTATCCTGAACTTAGTGTAGAACAGCAGGAGTATATTTATAAGTCAATAAAAGAGTTTTATAATTCAGTGTAGCATCGTAATAGCTTCAATGTTATAATTAATATAAAAACGTGTTAAAATGAGGTTAAATAATAAAATTATTTTAGTAACTGGCGGAGCAGGATTTATAGGTAGTCATATAGTTGAACACTGCTTGGATTATGGTGCAGAGAAAGTGATTAGTTTTGATAATCTTACTGGTGTTGTAAATAACAACCATGCCCATATTCAAAATAATAGTAGCTTTGAGTTTGTTAAGGGGGATATAAGGGACTATGAGACTACAAAGAAATATGTTGAGCAAGCTGATATAATTTTTAATGAAGCGGCTTCTAAGCTTGTTGTAAGTCTTAAGAATCCATTTATAGACGTCCAAACTAATGTAGTTGGAAATTTCAATATTCTTGAGATAGTTAGAAAAAGCAAAAAAAATCCAAGAATAATACACGCATCAACTGGTTCTGTGTTTGGCAGTAGTGATAAACCATTTAAAGAGGATAGCCCCAAAAATCCTTCTACAGTGTATGGTATAAGTAAGCTTGCAGCAGAGAAATATCATCTTCTTTATTTTAAGGAATATGGGATTAAAACTTCTGTATTAAGATACTTTCATGTTTTTGGCCCACGACAGGAGTATCAAAGTGAAGCAGGAGTTATAAATATATTCTTGTCAAGAATTCTTCAAGGAAAACCACCTCAAGTTTGTGGCACTGGAGAGCAAATCAGATGTTTTACATTTGTTAAAGATGTTGTCGCTGCCAATTTTCTTCTGTTGAAAAAAAATTCTTCTATCGGACAGGATTATAATGTAGCATCAAAAACAAGAATATCAATAATTGAACTTGCAAAACTTCTTATAAAGAAGTATGGCCAAAATGGAATGAAACCAGAATTCATTGCACATCGTCAAGGAGAGAATATGAGACCAATTCCAGATACAACTAAAATTGAGAAACTTGGTTTCAAAGAGTCTATAAGCTTTGAACAAGGCCTTGAAATAACAAAGGATTGGATTGAAGAGGACATTAAGCATTCAAGGCTGTAGTTTTTCATTATCTTGTACATCTAAGAGAAGCGCAAAAAGAAGGAACAGTGTGCCCATTATTAAAAACATAGAGGCCAGAATTGCTTTTGTTCCAGGTACAGGGTCTGGGTAATATTTTATAGCTCTTATAAGAAGATAAATTCCTAAAAAAAATCCAAATGAAAAAATTATAAAACCAATGAAATAGAAAAGAGCAAGAGGATGAAAGTTATATGACAGATATTTTTTTTTGATTCTCCAAAAAAAGCGGTAGAGCAAGCGTGGGGCAACTGTAATTATATATTTTCCAATCCGTATTTGCGACTGTCGTTCTCCTTTTAAGTAGATTGGCCTTCTTGGTACATCTTTAATTCTTACATTTGCTAAATTAAATAACGCCATCCAATCACCATTGTAACCATATTTTTTATACGCACTGTCCCAATCAATTTTTTCAATAACTTCTCTTTTTATAGCTGTGTATCCGTCATTACTATCGTATATCTTCCAATAGCCTGTCGCAAACTTGGTTAATAGGGAAAGAATTGAGTTTCCTGCAAACCTAACAAAAGGCATGTCCTCCTTTATATTTTTGCTATATAAAAATCGGTTTCCTTTGACGAAATCCACCTCATTATTAATAATAGGTATAATAAACTTTTCAGCTTCACTTAGATCCATCTGAAAATCACCACCGACGACAAAAATAACATCATTTTTATCCTTGGCTGCAACTTTATATCCGGTTATTATAGCCTCTCCAAGACCTTTATTTCTTTCATGTGAGACTAATTTTATACGCCTATCAAATTTTTTTCTATAATTTAGGACCCTTTGTCTTGTATGGTCCTTACTGCCATCGTCCACAACATAAATTCTATCAAAATAAGAGGGAACATTCCGCAGTGTTGGGATGATTAGTTTTTCCTCATTATATGCAGGGATTATCACAGCGATTCTATTTTTTTTGTACATGACTTTTTTAAATAATAGGTATACATTTATAACATTTTCTGTTTGAATTAGATATAATTTTAAAAAATATTCTTACGCATTTAAGTAAACAAAATCCAAGATACTATTCCGGCATAAAGTGTGGGCTTTTTGAGACCGCAAACTTTTGAGTAATATTACAGTAAGAATGAACACAAAAATTAAATAGATGAAAAATCTGGCTGATTTAAATTGACACACCTTAAAGTATTAATGAAATATCTAAAAAAAACAAGTGAGAATAAAATAGTTATAAAGTCAATCTTGCTTCTCGCGATAACAGTAGCAATATTTTATGTTATTTTTTCTAAAGTTTCATTTGAAAAAACTATAGAGATCCTTATGTCTGCAAACAAGCTAGACATAATTTACTCTACCATTTTTCTTGGTGTTACACTAAGCTTAATAATTTTAAGATGGCTATTTATAATACGCCACATCTCAAAAAAAATTACTTTTGCAGACGCAACAAACTCATTTATGTCGTCTCTTCCATTGAACTCTTTGCTTCCGTCTAAATTAGGAGATGTGTTAAAAGCGTATTATTTTAGATTTCAAATACGAAAATTTCTTGGAGCAATTTTTAGTGAGAGATTCTTTGATCTTTTGTCTCTGCTTCTTCTTTCGTTACTCTTTTCTATTATTCTTGCAAAAGGGGATTATATTATACTATCAATAATTACTTTTTTTATTTTTTTACTTTTTTTCTTACTAATTAAGTATTTAAGAAGAATCAAGCATTTAAACAGATATATCTTATTTAAAGATATAAGCGAGTCAATTTATTCTATAATAGATAATAAAAGACATTTTTTTATTTTTCTAATAATATCAATTGTGTTATGGATAGTATCATTTGTTCAGGTATATTTTCTTTTTAAAGCTCTTCACATTTCAATAGGGTTTACTGTATTCTGCATTGGAATTATAATGGTTGTTTTTATAAGTCTTATTCCAGTGACAATCGCCGGTATGGGAACGAGGGAGGCTGCAATGCTGGTTCTATTCTCCGGCTATGCAGACAGTGCCAAACTAATCGCTGCAGGCCTTCTATTTTCTTTTTTTAGGTACTGGTTACCTTCTCTACTAGGATTGCCGTTTCTTATCAAGAGCATTTCAAAAATAAAAAAAAGCATATAAACTAATAGGTGGTGATATCTACTATTTTTTTCTTGCGACAACAATCTGATTGGTCATTATCCTACCTAATCCTAACATAACTAAACCTTTCTCTATAATTGATTCAAAAGGTAAACAAAAAAAAGGGTTCAGCATGAAGTATCTTGCTTGAACAACCTGAAAATTGCTCGATGAAAGCATATCCTTTAATTTGGCTATAGAAAAGAAATTAATGTTGTGCCCACATGTAAAATCATATTTAATAAGTTTGCCAAGCTTAACATAAAGAGGGTTTGGTGTGGTTATTATGATGAGACCATTTCTTTTTAAAAGCCTTTGACACTCGAAAAGTGCTCTTTCCGGCTCTTCTAAATACTCTAGTGTTCCAGCTAGATAAATGATATCGAAAGATTCATTTGGATATGCGAGTTTTTTTTCAATATCGCCATAATGCAAATTTATTTGCTTATCTTTATTAAGAACAATGAGGTCCTTGGCGATATCTACTCCAATACTTTCTTTAAAAGATAATCTTTTGCGCAATTTACTTAACATAAGTCCGTCTGACGCACCAACATCTAGGCATATCAGTTTATTTGTGTTATGACAATTATTTAAAATCGCGCGCTCAATTTCTTCAATTCGTCGTCTAAGTCTATACTGAAGAATTGCACTACCTAGGCGCTTGGAATGATACTCCTTTTTAAAGATTTTTTTGCGAATAGCATCACCACTTAATTTAGCTGACCTTAAGGAATAGACGGATTCCATTTATCAAATTTTTTACATCTTTTAAGTCTCTTATTTTTTTTAGTTTCATCGCTATATATCCAAATCTTAGATAGTACTCACGATTAGCACGTTTCTGCCATTTTAGGATTTCATCTGGTTTTAAGTCTGGAAGGTTAACTAATGGAAGCATATCTCCAACAAGTATAAAATCTTCCCAATTATAATTCCTTCTTAAATATCCCTTTTTCCTTGCAATCCTATAAAAGTCAGTTCCAGGATAAGGTGATGCTATAAGGAACGCGGTGGTATCCGCGTTAATCTCTTTTGCAAACTCTATTGTTTCCCTTATTGTTTCTTTACTTTCTCCTATATGGCCAAACATAAAATTGGCTGCTATGTCTATACCTACCTCTTTTACCATTTTAACAGCCCGCCTTGCCTGAACCAAGTTGGCTTGTTTTCTCATGCTTTTAAGTACTTTTTCACTTCCACTTTCAAAACCAAACATTATTTTTTTACACCCCGCTTTTTTCATTTTAACAAGCATCTCTTTAGTAAGGCGATCCACACGAGCCATACAAACCCAAGAGATATCTAACTTTCTCTTTAATATTTCATCACAAATATCAAAAACGCGCTTTTCAATTAAAGTAAATAGCTCGTCATGAAAATTGAACTCCTTTAACCCATACTTTTTAACACACTCTTCTATTTCATCAACTATATTTTTTGGGCTTCTTGGACGATACTTCCTTCGCCAGATTTTTGCTGCAATACAGTATGTACAGTTATAAGGACACCCTCTAGAACCTATAATATTTGCACTATTCTTTTCTCCACTTACCCTCTTTGTTGGGGGAGGATAATATAAATGAAGAGGTAAGAGGTCTCGTGCTGGAAAAGGCAGGGAATCGAGATTGCTTATAAGTTCCCTTTCTCTGTTAAATATGATTCCTCCTCTCTTGAATACTAGTCCATCCACAAGACTTAAATCACTCCCATTACTCAATGAGTTAATAAGTTCATAGAAGGTTATTTCGCCCTCTCCAACAACAACAAAGTCTACATCCCTCTCTCTTATCGTTATTCTAGGTAAAACAGTAGGATGTGGACCTCCCAAAACGGTCTTGACATTTGGATTGAGTTTTTTTGCTATTCTACAGCACTTCAAAACAATATTAAATGTTGGAGTAGGAACAGTTATTGCGATTACATCCGGCCGTTTTTCTTTAAGATATGCTTCAATATCTCGATAGGTAAACCTTTCTGCTTCTGCATCCAAAAATAGCAACTCATCGTTCCTTTTTTCTCTAAGATAAGACATAAGATAAGCTAGATTGAGGGGGGCTGCAGAACCCCCATGACCCTCAAGCCCACCATATATAGTAAAAGGTGGATTAAAAAATAAGATTCTCATTTTATCTCCATTATTCGTATTCCAGCTTTAATTTTTCGCATTAATTCTGTAGTAGACTTAACATCTAAAAGTTTTCTAATGAAGTACCTAGGACGCTTATAAAAACTTTTATAGCAATGATTAAGAAGATCCAACAATTCATCTCTTGTAAGTTTTTCTGTCCATAAGGGAGCTTTAAATCTCTTTGTTGGATTCTTCGCAAATTCGCGCCAGACATCTCTTTTGATCACCCCCCTTTCAAGAGCCCATTTATATAAATCTGTTGCAGGAAATGGAGTTGTTACAGAAAAGGACACAAAATCAGGATCAAGATGTTTGGCAAACTCAATAGTTTTTAGTATCTCCTCTTTTCCTTCACCAGGCGAGCCAATCATAAAATATGCAAGGCTTTCTATTCCTTCCTGTTTAGTCCAGAGAAATGCATTTTTAACCTGCTTTAAGGTTATACCTTTTCTTAGAT
>JAWABL010000013.1:0-37210 GCA_038884615.1 Candidatus Woesearchaeota archaeon
GAAAATATCTGGTTCTCCGTATGGAACAACTCACTTCAAACCCATATATTGTTCCTGAATGTGCATACGCGGTGGATGCTAACACACTTTTTGAACGCAGCCTAATATAAGAAAAAATTATTAATATAAGAAAATCAAAACAAGGCCTGCCCAGTCATCTCAACAGGCTTTTTAATATTAAGCATCTTAAGAATAGTTGGTGCAACATCTGCAAGTTTTCCGTTCTTTAACTTAATACTCTCTTTCATTTTTTGACCAATCATAATGCAGGGCGTTTCATTTGTAGTATGGCTTGTCTTATGCTTACCGAACATTTCTTCACAATTTCCGTGGTCTGCTATTATCAGAGCCTTACCATTAAGCCGCAGTAGCTCTCTTACTATACTTCCTAGACAGCTGTCTACAGCTTCAACTGCTTTTACTGCGGCGCGCAGGTTCCCCGTATGCCCGACCATGTCAGGATTTGCAAAATTAATCACAATAAAGTCATATTTGTTAAGTATGGATAGCACCTTGTCTCTTACGATGTAGGCGCTCATCTCTGGTTTCTTGTCATATGTTGCAACCTTTGGGCTTGGCACAAGGATACGTTCTTCATGAGGAAAAGGCTTCTCCCTCTGTCCGTTGAAAAAGAATGTTACATGTGCGTATTTTTCAGTCTCGGCTATTCTCATTTGTTTTAGTCCTTTTGTGCTTATAACCTCGCCGAGTAGGTTTTTGAGCTCGATGTTTGGGAAGAGATATTTTACATTCATTCCATCATAATAAGGCGTCATCGCTACAAAAAAGAGCGGCATCTTGGTTGTTTTAAACTCTTTAAAATCTGGCTCGACCAGCGCCTTTGTAAGCTCCCTAGCCCTATCTAGTCTATAATTAAAAAAGACTACCGAGTCATTCGGCCGCATTCCTCTATAGCCCTTTATAATTTTTGGCTTTATGAACTCGTCGCTCTCGCCGCTTTGGTAAGAAAGGTCAATAGCCTCCTTTAATGATGAGACAAGCCTACCTTTGCAGTGCACAAGTGCGTCATATGCAACCTTTACTCTGTTCCATCTTTTGTCGCGGTCCATCGCGTAGTATCTTCCTACTACAACGCCAATTCTGCATGTTTTATATTTCTTTATTGCCTTTTCAACGAGCGCGGTGTGCTTCTTTGCAGAGCGCGGTTCTGTGTCCCTGCCATCTGTAAAGACATGGAAGTAAATATCTTTTAATCTGTGCATGTAGGCGAGCTTAAGCAATGCAATTCCATGCTCGGTCATTGCATGAACTCCCTCCTGCTGCACAAGCCCCATTATATGAAACGCAGAATTGTGCGTCTTACAATTTTTGATAGCATCAAGAAGCTCCTTCCTCTTGAAAAATGTGCCTCTCTTTATTGAGTCGTAAATAACTGTTACTTGCTGCTTTACAACTCTGCCTGCACCGATATTCAGATGCCCCGTTTCTGAGTTGCCTTGATAGCCCTTTGGAAGCCCCACAAACTCTCCGTGCGCCTTCAGCCTAGAATTAGGGTGGTTTTTTAGACACCATAAGTAATTTGGCGTACTTGCAAGCGCCACCGCATTATAGTATTTGCTTTTCCTAAGACCCCATCCGTCAAGTATAATTAATGCAACTGGAGGCATGCTTTGCTTATTTGCTGTATTATTTATTAAGTTTTCCATATACACTCCTCAACGTCCTTTCTCTTAAACATTTTATTGTTATTTGCGGATGAGGCTTTGGTACTGTGCGTATGCATTTACCTGTTTGCGTATATAATCTGCTTAACATGAATTACCATTTTTTAAGTAACATAAAATTTATAAGTAGCTTACTATTTCTAATTATATGAAGAAAAATATGCAGAAGATTGACATTTTGATTTTTGCAGCGAAAAACCCACTAAAAGTTTGCTCCACAATCGAGCTTGGAAAGCGACTCGGTATTTCGCAGCAGTCTGTGTCTAGGATACTTATTCATCTAGAAAAGGAGGGGCTTATAGAGAGGAGCATAAGCTACAAAGGACTAAGGATGTGCCTGACTTACAAGGGAAGGAGCTTTCTGCTTAAATACAAAAAAGAGCTTGATGCGATTTTTGTCCGCCGGCTTAAAGGAGTCGTTTGCAATGGAAGTGGCGAGGGAAGGTTCTATACTTCTATCCCATGCTACAAAAACCAATTTATATCAAAGCTTGGTATAGACCCCTATCCTGGGACATTAAACCTTATAGTTGACGAGTTTCTTTTAAAGCAGTTTCTTGCGCTTAAAAAAGAGATTATAATCAATGGATTTAAAACAAAGAAAAGGGAATTCGGCAAAATTAGCTGCTACCTTGTCAAAGCAGGGGGCGTTGACTCCGCACTTGTTGTGCCTGAAAGGACTCACCATCCTAGTAATATAGTTGAAATAATAAGCGAAAAAAACCTGCGGGCAACACTTAAGTTACATGATGGTAGCGAGGTGGAGATAGAATGAAAAAAAATTCCCTTGTTGGTGCCATGTGCATAATAATTGCTGCGTCATTATGGGGACTTGATGGAGTTGTGCTAAGACCAAGGCTTTATCACTTAAGCGTACCTGTGGTTGTTTTTCTTGAACACTTTATAGCATTTTTTTTTATGCTGGGCTTTCTAATTTACGACTTTTCAGAACTTAAAACGCTTGGCCTTAGGGATTGGGGTTCTTTTTTCTGGATTGCACTATTTGGTGGAGCAATAGGTACAATGGCTATAACAAAGGCGTTGTTTCATGTAAACTTTGAGCATCTTTCTGTAATTATAATTCTCCAGAAACTACAACCCATGTTCGCTATACTTCTTGCGTTGATAGTATTAGGTGAAAGGCCAAGCAGACTGTTTTATCTCTGGAGTGCTTTTGCAATCCTTGGAAGTTATCTCATAACTTTTGGGTTTAATGCGCCTGTTTTTGAAGGAAACAAAATTGCAATAGCTTCGCTTTTCTCGCTACTTGCGGCGTTTTCGTTTGGCTCTTCAACCGTCTTTGGAAAAAGAGCATTAAAAAACGCTAGTTTTCGCGTTGCAACATATATCCGGTTTGGGCTTACTTCTCTTATTATGTTTGCAATAATTTTTTGGATGAACGAGTTCACAGGGTTTGGTCAGATAACAAAAGGAGACATTGTAACTCTTCTTATAATCGCATTTTCAACTGGTGGGGTGGCAATATTTATCTATTATTTTGGGCTTAAACAGGTTCCAGCCTCTTCATCAGCGATATATGAGCTTGCATTTCCAGTATCTGCGATCATTTTAGATTATATTGTCCATGGAAGCGTAATGTCACCGATTCAGTGGCTCGGTGCAGTCATTATAATGGTTAGCATGCTGAAAATATCAAGAATGACTATTCCAAAAACAGAAGTCGTGGGATAAGGTAGACAAGTGTGCAATATCCATTTGTTATTTTTATTTTTTTAGTTGCAAGTTATGTCCTTCGCCCTTCTGTATATGTTGCCTTCGTATTCAAGCGGATTGCAAAAATGCAGAGTTTCATGTACATCTGTTTCTTCAAAAAGCTTGTCTGCGATGTCATCGCTTATTTGGATGTATTTTGTGCCGGAAAACATCCTTCCATATACGCGATGCCCGAGGGTTGTTCCTATCACATGACTAGGTAGTCTTTGAATTTCGATAAATGGCAAGTGTTTTGCAAGATCGCCTTCCTTCGGTATCTTATATTCTATTGGTATATGATAGTTTTTATCGCTCAATGCAATCCTTAAATAATCCTCAGCGCGAGCACACATATACTTACTTTGTTCTGTTATAGGCATAGGGGTGTTACCTCTTTCATAATAGTAGAGCCCACTTTGCTCTGCATGCGCGATAAATCCACTTTTATGGGGCGCAGTAGCAATAACCTCTTCTAGTCTATTGCAGGTGCAGTTCATCTCTTTATATTTAATCTTTCTATGAAAAAACATTTTTACCTTATTTAATCTTAATAATCAAAGAAATTAATATGTTTTATAATATGTTTTAATATTTTTTCTAAAAAAGCTTATATATCCAAATGTAATGTCTTCTGTTAAAAATGCAGCCCCTCATACTAGGAGTTGACCCTGGAACAACGCTTGGTTATGCTGTGCTTGACACAAATGGAAGAGTCATAGAGCTTAGCTCCTCAAAAGAACTTGAGTTTAACTCTCTATTGCGGATTGTTACAGACATCGGAAGGGTCGTTGTAGTCGGAACAGACAAAAAACATGCGCCGGATCTTGTTAGGCGACTTGCTACAAAAGTGGGCGCGAAGGTAATTGAGCCTGAGGAAGAAATGCTAGTTGAGACAAAAAAAGAGCTTACAAAGGGATTTTCTTACAAAAACGAGCATGAGCGTGATGCGCTTGCATCAGCCATCTTTGCGTTCAAAAAAATAAGGCCGTTGTTATTGAAGGTAGAAAAGTTTGTTGAGCAACATCAAAAGCAGCAGATAAAGGATTCAATAATAAAGCTAGTTGTTGTAAATGGCTACTCAATACATCTTGCAGTAGAGCTTATAGAACATCCAGATGATGAAATTGTCAAGGCGATTAAAGAAGGTATAAAGCAGAACGGGTTCGGCCGCCAGTATGACCGGCTCTTTCAGAGGTTTTTGTCGATAAAAGAAGATAACGAGATTCTTAGGGCGCAGATTTATGCTGCACAGAAAGAGATATCACGGCTTCGAATGAGGGACTACAAAAGTACAAAAATGAGTATAGACCAAAAAATTAATAGACTTTTTATAAAAAAAGATGCACGGATTTTCGGGCAGGAGAAAGAGATTGAACGGCTGAAATTATACATTGAGTCCTTGATCAATGAGAAGCAACGTTTTATCGAGATGATTTGCACAAAAGGAACAACGGTTGTAAAAAAGCTTGATACCCTTAGTGAGCATGAGATTAAAAAAAAAGCCTTTCTCCATATAGATGAAGATGATATAATTGCGGTTAAAAAACCCGAAATATTCAGCCATTCTGTCATCCAAAATCTTTCGCCCAGGGCGATAATTCTAGAAAAGCCAGTAAGACACCTTGATAAATTCGTGCTTATACCAAGAAAGGATATTCGTCCTCTGTACGAAGCAGAGCATCTTCTTTTTTGTAATAAAAAAGAATTAGAGAATTTGCTTTCAGGGAAAAGAATCCTGCAGAAAATTATCTCAGAGTACCAGACTTCTGACTACAAGCCTTCATTTTCGTAGATAAAAACTATAACTCAAAAATTATTTCTAGTTCTACACCTAATCTTCTAATATTATACTTAATATTACTATAGTTGTCCTTTTAAATTGCATATATCTTTCCATCGACCAAAACAACCTTTAATTTTTCTGCATCACTCCTCTTTAAGTTTTCAACAGAGCAGGGCTGATATGTCTCGGGGTGAAGAACTTCAAGCTGCGGTTTTCTCTTTACAACAATAGCTTCTAAGTAATCTTCAGGAGAGGCTAAAATTTCAACATCTGAAGGTGAAATCCTCGCCCGTTTGCCGCTTAAAAGACTAATAAAGACATGTCCTTCTTTGTAGCCGTCACAAATAAAAATGTCGTGCCCCTTTCTGCAGATATATCCTCGTGTTATTTCAGGAAGGCGGACAAGCACATTAAGACGGTACTTCTTCTTTGAAGTCTGCTTGTCAACGCTGAACAGCTTAGGGCTTACTCCGAACTCTGCTCCTAACTTAGCATTCAATTTCCTTCCTATTATCGCTGCAAATCTCTTTGAGCTCAAGTAGAAATCAATCCCGCCAGTGACATTGAGGCGCTTAGATATAAAAACTTCTCTTTTTGAGTTGGTAACCATACTTTCGATTATGTCAATAGCATCATTATACACTCTGCTCCTTTTGTTTCTAAGCTGAAGCACAGCCTCATAGTAATTGTTGTGCTTGTTTTTTTCCCCTACTCTTTCCCTTGATTTTTCCATAATCTCCATAATCTATAGATAACTAAAAAGGTATTTAATGGTTTCTAAATGATTTATTCCAAATAAAATCTTAGACGAGAGATTGGTATTCGCCTAATTGGCTATGATGATACGGAACCGGCTCTGATGGTTTTAATGGTCTAAATTTAGCAGTCTAGTCTCGTATCTGCTTTAGCTGGCGGTCGTGGAGCCTTGAAAATACGGCAAGCGAAGTTATTGCGCCAATCATAGCGAGAAACATATCTGTTTGTGTATCCCATACAAATCCCTGTGTTGCCAAAAAGTCGGTTGCCTTGTCCCCAGCAACTATTGCACTTCCTGCTTCAATAAACTCATAAAAGGCGCTGGCGGCAAGACAAATAGAGACCACTATGAAAAAAAGCCACGCACCCCTTTTCAAAACATTTTTTCTTATAAGAATCTCCCTTGCAACTATCGCAGGTATAGCTCCTTGGGCAAAATGCCCTATCTTATCATAATTATTTCTGCCTGTTTCATAAATAAGATTCATCCAGTCTCCTATGGGTGTTCTTGCATAAGTATAATGTCCGCCAATCATAAGTATTATTGCATGAACCCAGATAAGCCAATATGATAATTCGGTGAGCTTGAATCTTTTATATGTTAAAACGATAATAAAAAGAACAATAAGTGCAGGTGCGACTTCCATAAACCATATAAAATAGTTATATGGCTTGTATACTGACCAGATAAAAACTGCAGAAAAGGATACAAGCCAAAAGACTATTTTGTTTTTCATAAAAAGTAATTACTTCTTGTTTTATATAAAACTTTTGGGATTTTTGAACTCTGCATAGCCCCTGTTTAATTTATTTTTAAACTCACATCATGCAGCAAATTCTTCTTGAAAGACGCATTGGCTTTGGCCGAGAAACAATAATCTTTTAAAATAAGACTTTTTTTTGAATATAATATGCCAAAAATTACGCTAAAAAGAGTATGGCACTTCCTTTGGGAAGACGACTCTGTGTGGAGCTGGCTTCTTAATCTGGTGCTGGCTTTCGTGGTCATAAAGTTTATAGTCTATCCAGGCCTTGGCTGGGTGCTAGGAACAAGCCATCCTATAGTTGCTGTTGTGTCAGGAAGTATGGAGCATGACGGAAATTTTGATGGATGGTGGGTTTCAAACGCGCTGTGTGGTAACAGGTTTTGCACGCAAGGCGAGTTTTATTCAAGATATGACATAAGCAAGGAAAATTTCCGCAATTTTATTTTTCACGAAGGGTTTAACACCGGAGACATAATCGTGCTGTTTGGGACAAAGCCCGAGAAGATACGCGTTGGCGATGTTATTGTTTTTAGGTCAAAACGGGCGTATCCCATTATTCATAGAGTAATTGATATAGAGGAGACGACAAAAGGCAGAGTATTCACAACAAAAGGCGACCATAATCCTGCACCAGGGATAGATGACTTAAATATTACAGAAGACCTGCTTATAGGTAAAGCCGCTTTTAGAATTCCTTATCTTGGTTGGATTAAAATCGGCTTTGTTAGAATAATAGATTCGGTTTTGCATTTGTGAGGTGTTAGATATGTTTTGTCCGAAGTGTGGTTCATTGCTACTACCAAAAACAGTGGATGGAAAGAAGAGCTTTGTATGCAGTTGCGGCTATACAAATCAAAAGATAAACAACACGGAACAGCAGATAAAAGAAAACCTAAGAAAAAAAACAGAAGAGATGCCAGTAATTGAACAGGAAGTAGAACCCTTACCTGTTATCTCGGCTTACTGTCAAAAGTGTGGTCATGACCAGGCATATTTTTGGACTGTTCAGACACGAGCAAGCGACGAACCAGAGACCAAGTTCTTCAAGTGCAAAAAATGCAGTAATGTATGGAGAGATTATAGCTAAGTTTTTTTGTTGTTTTTTCTCTTAGAAACTTTAGATATGCTAATTTAGATAAAAATAATTATGTAAATAAAGTAACTATTAGGTTAGAATAAATGGATAAAATAAATAAAAATTAAAAATAAAAATTAAAAAATAAATAAAAAAGGTTGTCTAAGAAAAATATAGATAGAACACGAACATCTCTCTTTATCTAATCTTGTTTGACAGATTTAGACTAGATTAACTCTTTCTATTTATATAAATATCTAAAACAATTTCTATATACATTATATGCTTAATATGGAATATATTTATATTATTTATTTACTTACTATAAAATTCGGGCAATATAAAAATAATGGAGGTGGGGCAAGATGTTTGCGCATTTTGGCTCGCTTGAAATTCTTATTAACAGCGAAGAGGTAAGCGAGTACTTCAAAAAAGTGCGCAAGGAACAGGATGTGCGCTATTTCTCCGACTATTATTCACAATCATATAACATGACGCAGCAAATGTTCCCTACAGGAGCAGCAGCGCGTTAGTTGGTTATAAATGGTTAATGACAACTTTTATATATAGGAATAACATTCCCAGGACATATTCTGATATACATAACTGATTATCAAAAGGGGGGGTGTTTTGTTGTACTATGCTCTTGAGAAGCAAATAAACCGAGGAGCACATCCATTTTTGTCGGTAGCAGAGAAGCTACTGGGGGGGAGTAATGCACTTGAGGAAGCTGTTAAATCGGCTATGGAGATTATAAAAGTAAGCAATACAACGAAGAAGATCCATAGTCTTGAGGGCAATAGGGACGATGGGACGCCTTCCTATTATCATCCATTTTTAATTGCAAGACGGCTAAAAAGGCAGATTAAAAAAGGCAGTTTTTTTCATGCTTCAACATTTAGAGATGCTCTTTGGCTCTGGGGCTCGTCTCTCGCCCTTGCGTACTCACATGACTGGGCAGAGGTGCTTGTGAAGAAAGGTGCAGATTACGATTCTGCAATTGGCTGGTGCAGACAGCACCTTGTTAGTTCAACAGGCTATGCACCGACAAAACATATGATTGAGCTCTTAACACCTAAATCAGGCCAAGAAATATATAGCATTGATATTTTGACAAAAGAGGTACTCAATGGGCATCTAGCTCCAAATGAAAAAATTCTGCTTATTCTTGTCGCAAGTCATGATGCTTATGATGGTAGTTTAAGCTATAGACACTTCAAAAGCCCTGATAAAAGTCTTATGAGGGCAATGAAGGCGTCAGCAAAGGCTTCATTCATGGAAAAAGCAAACAAGCTTCTAATTGAAAAATATTCAGGGATGCTTTCAAGGGTGTTTGACCTTGATGACTATATGAAAATGGTAAAAGAAGGAGTAAATCGGCTAAAGCAGAAAGCAGAAGTGCATATGGCAGAATATGAATTATATTCGTAATTTATTTATGTCTAATATTTATGGTCTATAAACAATATCTTAACAAATATTTCTATTAAAGCCTATTATCACTAAGGTTTATTATGAATATTATGTCTTTTTCTTCAACAATCCTTCTAAAGAGAGGGAATGTCTTTTTTATTAAACTTTCTAGCTTTTGTGCCTTTTTGGATTTAGCGAGATATGTGACTGCGCAATATAATCTTCCGACTCTCTTTATCTCTATAAGCGCTTTTTTAGGGTTGCTGAAGTTCTGCAGTGCAGTTATACTAACCACAATATCGAACGAATTATCTTTAAATGGGAGGTTTTCGGCATATCCTTGAATGACCAGACTTGCATTTTTTTTTGCACCTTTAAGAAAGCTTAGGCAAGTATCTATACCAACTACCTTGCAACCAAAATCATGAAAGCAAGGTCCGCAACCAACATCTAGTAAAAGATAGCCCTCTTTTATAGGTATTTCCTTTTTGATTATTGCAGACTTGCGAAGCTGCTCATCTCTGTGCAGCTCGTCATACCCTTTTGCAATGGCCTCATAATATATATCTCTTCTTTCCACGAAAGAAACTGTTATTGATATGGCATATTAATCTTTTTCTTTTAATTTGTTATGGACCCTCCTTAGGTGGTGTTGTTTCATAAAATTTAGATACCCTTAAATACATTTGTTTATTATTCTTCTTCATGGAAAGATGCATTGATATTTTGAAGAACTATACAGGACATGGAACGGTAAGACTCACAAATTCAGGGAACCTTGCTATATTTGCAGCACTTTATATAGGAAAGATTGCAGGATATAAGAGTGTAGTTGTTCCTGACCAGGGTGGATGGCTTACCTACTATGACTATCCAAAGATTATTGGTCTTTCGCTTGAAGAAGTCAAGACAAACAGGGGCATTATTTTGGCCCAAGAACTTGACAAACACAAAAACAAGATTTTACTTGTTTCAAGTCTTGCTGGATATTTCGCAGAACAGCCGATGGAAGAAATCGCAGAGACATGCAGAAAAAACAGCTTGTTCCTCATTGAGGACGCAACATCCGCCCTCTCTAATCAAAGATTGGCTCTGGGACTTGCTGATGTAGCAGTAGGAAGCTTTGGGAAGGCGAAGGTGGTGAATAATGGTCATGGGGGGTTCATAAGCTTAAAGAACCGGAATTTATGGGCTGTAGAACTTAATTCACTCATAAAACCAGTAAACCTTGATTACAATCAGCTTTTTAAAAAGCTCGCTGCTGCTCATGAAAGATTAGACGGACTTTATTCTATACATGACAGGATTGTTTTAGACTTAAAAAAGCAAGGTTTTACCTTGGTGCATGGAGATAAGAAGGGAATAAATGTTGTTATCAAGTATAAGAATGAAGAAGAACGAACCAAAATTATTAAATATTGCTCGGAAAACAGGCTTGAATATACCTTTTGTCCTAGGCAAATTAGAGTGCTTGAGCAGGCCGTGTGTATAGAAGTAAAACGACTGCCATAAGAAAGGTGAGAATTATGAAAAATCCTCCAAAAATTGTAGAGCCTGAAAACATGGACGACCTTGTTTATTACACCAATCGTTCCATAGGAAGCGGAAGCGCAAAAGTGTGGGTGTATAGGCAACCATGTCCTAAGTGTGGAAAAGCAAAAATGGGCAAACCTGTTGAAAATGGAAAGGTTTTGATAAAAGCCAAAGAATACCTCTGTCCTGCTTGCGGATACATCGTGGAAAAGATGGTGTATGAAGAAGGGCTATATGCGCAGGCAAAGTATAAATGTCCTGAATGTGGGTTTGAAGGCGAGTGTATTGTTCCTTTCAAAAGAAAGAATATTAATGGGGTTTTAACCTTACGATTAAAATGCGAGATGTGCGAAGCAAATATTGATGTAACAAAAAAGATGAAGGAACCAAAAAACCCAAAAAATAAAGGCCTGATATTTGATGATGATTAAGTCTATAAATTTGCTTATGAAAATATGGAAATACCGGTGATAAGTAGATGAAGACAATTGTGACAAGCGCACTGCCTTATGTGAACAATATCCCTCATTTAGGCACGCTTGTTTGCGTAATAAGCGCGGATGTTTATGCAAGATATCTAAAGCTTAAGGGAGAAGATGTTATAAGCGTTCTCGGTACGGACGAGCACGGAACGACGGCAGAGGCAAGGGCGCTTGAAGAGGGCATAAGTCCGAAAGAGCTCGTTGACAAGTATTTTAAGCAGCATACCATAATCTATTCATGGTTTGGCTGTAACTTTGACTGTTATGGCAGGACATCTTCAAATGCGAACCATTTGACCACAATAGAAATATTTGAGGGTTTGAAAAAAAACGGCTTTATTTTTGAACAGGAGATAGAACAGCTGTTCTGCGAAAAATGCCTAAAATTTCTTGCTGATAGGTTTGTTGAAGGCATATGCCCCTTTTGTGCTTTTCCAGATGCAAGGGGTGACCAGTGCGATAACTGTGGCAAGCTTATAAATCCAGTTGAAATTGTAAAGCCAAGGTGTAAGTTCTGCAAGAGCATGCCTGTTGTGCGGAAGACAACCCACCTTTTTATAGACCTCCCAAAACTTGAGCCTGAGCTTACAAAATGGATAAACCTTGTGAAGGTTCGGTGGAGTGCAAATGCCAGAACCATGACAGATGCTTGGCTAAAGGAGGGGCTTAAACCAAGAGCAATAACAAGAGATATTAAGTGGGGCATCCCTGTTCCTGGCTATGAAGGGAAGGTTTTTTACAGCTGGTTTGATGCACCGATAGGCTATATCTCAATAACGCGTGAGTCAAGACAGGACTGGGAGAGCTACTGGAAAGATAAAAAAACTCGGCTTGTCCAGTTTATGGGTAAAGACAACATTCCTTTTCATACCATCTTATTTCCTGCCTTTTTAATAGGCTCAAAACAGGGTTATACTCTGTTGGATACACTCTCTGTTAACGAGTACCTTAACTATGAAGGCGGCAAATTTTCAAAAAGCCGAAACATTGGTGTTTTTGGCGATGACGCAATGAATTCAGGGCTTGAGCCTGATGTGTTCAGGTATTATTTGATGGTGAACCGGCCAGAGAACTCAGACACTGAGTTTGCATGGAAAGACTTTCAGGAAAAAATAAATAATGAGCTTGTTGCAAATCTTGGAAATCTTGTGAACAGAACACTTGCCTTTATTTACAGGTTTTATGGTGGTGTTGTTCCGGTTGTTGAGCTTGACAATAGATTTATTTACGAAGTAAATGGAAGGATAAAAGCAATTGAGGCATTATTGGGTGATATAAAACTTAAGGATGCACTTAGGGAGATTATGCTTCTTTCAAAAAGAGGAAACCAGTACTTTCAGGAGCATGAGCCATGGAGAAAAATAAAAGATGAACCAAAAGAGGCAGATATGACTATTGCCACCCTGGCGTTGCTTGTAAAACAGATTGGTATTATCATATCACCTTTCTTGCCAGAAACTTCTAAGAGGATAATGTATCAAATGGGTTTTGATAGACCTTCATGGAGTGGCTTAGCTGATAAAGTCCAGGGCATAAATATAAAAAAGCCAGAAGTATTATTCCGCAAGCTTGAAGACAAAGAAGTCTTGGTATTTCAAGAGAGATTTAACGGCAGACAGAGCCCTAGCAAAAATTCGTTTCCTTTGGACTTGCGAGTTGCAAGGATAATTGAAGCAGCGGATCACCCAAATGCAGAAAAGCTTATTGTCCTAAAGGTAGACATTGGAACTGAGAAGAGGCAGGTTGTTGCAGGGCTTAAAGCATACTACACAAAGGAGCAGTTAATTGGAAGAAAAATAGTTGTTGTTGCAAACCTTATGCCTGCCGTGCTCAGGGGTGTTGAAAGCAGGGGTATGCTTCTTGCAGCTGACGATGGGCAGAGAATAGTACTTTTAAGCCCAAAAGAAAGCAATATTGGCGACTCTGTTATACCGGAGGGTATGCAGCCAGAAAAATCTATGATAACAATAGAACAGTTTCAAAAAAATCAACTTATTGTCAAGAACAAAAAGGTTTTGTGTGGGGGGCTAAGTGGAGTACCTTTAAAAACTAAAAATGAGGAGATTATTGTTGATATTGAGGACGGAGCAAAAGTTAGATAGTTAAATAAAAAATTCAATAAGAAAGGATAAAAACAAAAAATTAAAAGTGATTTCTTTATTGGCAAATATTTATTAGCAAGTATTAGCGAGAACTCTAGCACTTTAGTGCGAGGGATGAGTTGAATAAAGACCCCCTACACTAAATCGTTAAGCCAATTGACCAGAAGCCAAGCACATCAATGCAGAATCAGGCCCACTATTATAACCAAAAACCTTATATATTGTCTTAATTTAAAGAGAACAATGGCTAAAAAAGGGTGGGTGGCTTTTGCATTGTCTATTTCATTGTCTATTCTAATTATTTCAATTCCATTTAGCATAGCTACAGTTCATGCAGAGATTTTATCAGTAGATGCATATGGAAAAGCAGGGGTTTCAGGCTACCTTTACGGCACTGGAGATGTCTTGCACATTTCAGCATTATTCAGCTCTAATGTCTCACCGCACAACTTAGAAATTCATCTCCCAGAAAATCAGTATTTTAATGAGTGTAAAATAACAGAAAATGGGTACTACTTATGTAGCTATACAGGGCTGCCAAGGGACATCCCAGGCGGAAGGTATTATTTTGAGGTGGTAAGAAAAGACAAAACAGTCAATGAAAAAAAAGCCGGAGAATATATTGTTGATATAGAAAAACCAAAAATAATTGATTTTCATTCGGCAGTTTCAGACGGCATGCTTAACATAATATACTCAGTTACAGATACGGCATGTGAGAGTTGTGGAAACGCCTGCTCCGGTTTTGACAGCATTGCACTGCTTAATACAAACACTTTATTGTACATAGACAAAGTAAATACTTCTGGGTGTGCGCGGTCTGGTAACATCAATCTTGATTTAAAAAACCTACAATTAGCACAGGGCAAAAATAATCTATGTCTGAAAGTCAAAGACCGAGTGCTTCTTGAGTCATCTGCATGCAAGGAGTTTCTGGTTGATTTTGAAAAGCCACAGATTGGAAACCTATACTTAAAAGACAACTACAATCAAACAATAAACTACTCTACCATGCAAGGCAAGGACATTAAGGCTGTTGTTGAGATAAAGGAGGACGAGCTTGCAGAAGTTTACGGAGACTTCTCAGCGCTGAACATCTATGTTCCTGACAATTTTAAGAATCTAAAGGCAGAGTGCAATGAGGTTGTCAGTGGGATTTATTCATGTTATTGGAGAAACCTTGTACTTGACGGCGTATCAGGACAAATAGAAATTGTTTTAAATGCGTCTGATAAATCTGGAAACCTCAATTCTGTAAAAAAAATTGTGACGCTTCAGGAAGACAAGAGTCCGCCGGATATAAAAAAGATAGTAAACAATGGGCAGGTGCAGGAAAAAAAGATTTATGTAAAGCCAGGTCAAAACATATTTGAAATATGGCTTGGTGAAGATGTTTCAGGGTATAGTAGCAAAAACCTATTTATTGACACCAGTCTCTCTGGTGGTGTCAGCATCACTCCTGAAACCTGCACAAAAGAACCTGAATGGGTGTGCAGATGGAAGTTCAATATAAATAAAGAGAGTGTGCCTGCGGAAATGTCAGGTGATAGTAGGGGAACCGTATATATTCATTCAGAAAGCAAGGATGATGCAGGTAATACCCTGCGAGCTCCTCTCGTTTATGAAATGATAGTTGATGAGACCGCTCCTGAGTTTAAAAACATTGAGGTTTCGCCGGCGTGTCCTTACTCAGGGCAGGAGCTTGTAATAAATGCAATAATCAAAGATAAAAACCCTGTATCGCTTGTTGCATATGCAGATAAGATTAGCTCAGGAGACAAGATGGTTTCTGGTGAGTGCCAACTGGAAGAAGAAAACAGCACATGCACATTAAAAATCGGATCATTGTTCACTTCTTATATTAAGACTAACCTTATTGTTGAAGCTATAGATAAAGCAGGAAACAAAGCTACAAAGCAGGTGCCTGTTGAGGTATGCGAGCCAGATTTGACAACAAAACCTAATTTTGTTTGGGTAGAAGTAGGTAGTGTTGGGAGAGTTGACAAGCGCACACTTTCAGCCATCTCAGTTCCTGTTTTTGTAAACCTTATAATAACTTCTTCTGGCAAAATTGTTGATAGGTCAGTGGAGTGCAACGCAGAAGAGGCACATTTCGTTGCGTATGATGCGATTATCTTAAAGGTTCCAAAACAGTCTACCGATGCCAATGAACTAAACTTTGAATGCAGAATGAGCTTTATAGTTAAGAAGGATAAACGCGTTGTTATAATCCCTGAAATAGAAACAGTCCATATTAAGATTCCACTATACAATAACCCACTAGGTGAGATTAGCGACAGCATGAAGCAGAAGATTGATGAAGTAGACAAACAGATTAATGATATTGACAAACAAATAAAAGAATGGGAGTCATATAGCACGATTCTAGGGGTTTACTGCACCATCGCTGAAATGATGGGCAAGGTGAATAGTGCACTGCAGGGCCTCAAAGCTGTTATTTATTCAATAATGGTTCCAAAAGAAGCAGCGTGCGTGGCGGAGTGCACTATTGCAGTTGAACCGCTATGTTTTGAGCATTGCAGGTCGTCAGTACGGCTTTTGTGGTCTAAAATATGTCAGCCGCTCAATACTTTTTATTCAGTAGTCAATAATTTTATCTGGCCAACTTCCTACCCTATACCAAACGGGAAAAATACAGTTGGGCTTATTTCAAGAACTGCATGCACAATATATTCTTGCCGTATTTGTAACTATCAGTTTTGGCTTGGGTGGGCTGCAAAAGGTGCTGCGAAAGGGTTATCCAGCATTGTTAATGTGCAAGGTGGCGCGGCTTCTCCCTCACCAAGCAAAAAAGTAAACATCCAAGCAATACCAATGGCGGTGAATGAAGAACAGGAAAAGATAGAAGAAACTTATTATTCTGGTGGTACTATAAATGTGTTAGTCAGCGAAATCAACCCCGAGTCTTGGATATGGGACCCTTATAAGAGTATTCATTATGCGCGTACATGCCTCTGCCTCCCGGCATTGATATACAATATGAAGAAGGACAGGCAGATTAAATGTATGTATAAGAACTGCCTTGAGCAGACGGCTAAAGTCGGGCTTCCAAGTACTGCCTGCGATTACTCATATAAAGAAAGGGAGTGTCTTTATGTTGACAGTGCACAATGGAAATTGAAAGGATATGGAAGTTTTGGGGATAACTTTGTAAATGCGGCGCTTCTCTCGCTCCCAGAACTGGTGGTTGCTTTTTCCTATCTAACCACTTGCCCGGAGTGGAATACCAAAGAAGAAGGTCTCTGCCTTCAAGACGCAGTTGAATACACGCTGGCAAATCCAAGGACACAACTACAGAATGTTGGTTGTGGACTTACAGGCGCGGCTATAACTATTGGAAGCATATATACCTTGTTATCTGATTTCAAGATTGATAACTATAATAGGGATATTCAAGGAATGGATCATTGCATGGTGGGTGGTGGTAAATGAAACAAACAAGTAATATATCTATTATATCCCTTCGCTTTGTAATTCTATCACTTTTTTTAGGGGTTTTTATAGCATTAGTTGCAGCCGAGTCAAGTGTTATACCTGAATGGTACAAAGTAGAACCATGGGAGATTGAAGTATGCACAAAGTGGGGCGGCACTTCAAAAGTCCAGGAAACTTATGCACAAAGTAAAGGCGAATCGCATCTTCTTATAAACACCGTCACACTTCAGGCGAGAAGAACACCTTTTTCTGCAGGCAAGCAAGAAAAATACATCTATGAGCTTGCATGGTATATTGGACCTATGCTCGCAACACTTAAATATGATGTTACTCTTGTAAAGGAAGGCGGAGAAAAAAGGACCGTTTACAAAGGGGCTGCGCCACCTTCAATAGGTGATGCTAACTATTATGCTGAGGAAAACACTGAAAAATATACCACTGCGGTTATAAACTATGGCGTAGGAACCTTAACCGTGCCTATTGTTGAAACGAGGGGATGAAAATGAATCGGCTGAAAAAAACTCTTTTAAAATCTATAAAGATTGACAATGTTTTTTTAATGACTGTTCTGATTGATGTGATATATTTTATAACTCTCTTTATCCTTCTTGCATTGCTTATGGTTGGGCTAAGTATAAACTTTAGCTCGCTAAGCTCAATTGCTAGTTCGCTTGAGAACATCAACAAAGAGATTGTTCAGAGTTCCGGCATCATTAAAGCATCGCCAGGGCTGCAGAAAGACCTTCAAACAAGCACTCGCGTAATGAAAACCGCTATACTAGGAGCTGCGCTTATAACAACTATTGTTATTATATTATTTATTCTGAATTCAAGCCTTTTTAAGGGGCTTATCTATGCAAGGCTTTCTGGGAAAAAATTTAATATTGAATTTTTCAAGAGATTTAATCGGCTTAATTTTCTTTGGCTTGGGATATGGACAGGACTAGTTATAGCTACATTCCTAATTTTTAAAGATAATATCATACCTTATGTCTTACTTATTGAGATGTTTATGTTTATCTACTTTACAAGCATTCTAAGATCTGGGTTTGAGGAAGAAGAGCATTTGATAGGTAGCTTAAAAAGGGTGTACCATCATGGAATACGCCGAATGAACAAGTTAATGCTGCCTCTTTTTTTGATTCTTACTGGTATTATTATTCTCTTTTTGATAATCTCTTTTGCAGGCATGTTTATCCCCGACTTGCCTTTTACAATAGGTGTTTTTCTCCTGTTCTTTGTTTTTATAGCGTGGGCGAGGAGGTATGTGCACATTCATGTCACAGAAAAATAGGAAGGGGCAGCTTACAGCATTCATCATAATAGGCATATTGCTGCTCTTTTCAAGTTTTCTTATTTATTACATCAAGAACAAAAGTGTAAACATAAAGCCAGATAGATTAGAAGGCGAGTTCTCTGTTGTTCAAGAGTTTGTGACACAATGCCTTGAAGAGGTTGGTGAAGAGGCAGTAATTCTAATTGGTCAGCACGGAGGGTATATTAGTGTTGAACAGCCGAAAATAACAGGCAAAGGTTTCAAAAGAAGCCGCATTTCTACAGAAAGCGATGTTGTTTTCATATCAGAAAACAGTGCAGTTCCATATTGGTGGTATCTTGAAAGTCATGTCAATTGCAAGAATTGTCTACTGACTACAAAAAATGTACCTACTTTAAGAGAGATGGAAATCCAGATAAGCAAATATTCTGAAGAGCAGCTGGAACTCTGTCTTGACAATTTCTCTGAGTTTAGTGCAAGGGGGATCATGGTTGAGCATTCTGCACGGTCTAGAGTAACCACAGAGATAACAAAAAACAAGGTTTTGCTTAAGCTTTATATGCCTCTGCGGATAAAGAAGGGCGAGTCTGTTGTTTCAGCTTCAAACTTCATTTATGAAATAAACCTTAACCTTCTTGAGTTTTATCAGCTTGCGCTTGAGATAACAAAAAAAGAGCAGGATGAGCAGTTTCTTGAAACTGCAGTTATGCACCTTGTCACAAGCTACTCTGGACTAGACGATACTAAGCTACCTCCAATATCCGCGTTTACAACTGGTCCAAGAGTTGTGAGATGGCAAAAACAATCCATTGCAGAAAGGCTTGCTGACCTGTTGTCGACACACATGCCTCTTTTGCAGGTTGAAAATACTCTCGGTGCACAACGTCTTGTAACACAAAGCAGTATTTTGCAGGGATTATATAATGTGCTTTTTATTGAAAACAGCGCCTCCTATAAAAGTTTAGAGGTGAGATTTCTTTTCAATAGCAAGGATCTTTATATGGACATAACTCCTGATAAACAAGGTATGCTGTCGCCAACAATTGTAAGGCAGGAATTTCCTTTTGGTCTTGCACCAAGCATACAAACAAACAACTACGAATTCTTTTATGACATTTCTTTTCCAGTGATTGTTGAAATATGGGATAAGAATGGACTTGATGGAAGAGGGTATAGTTTTCTTTTTGCGCTTGAAGCAAATATAAGAGACAATAAAAACCTTGTTGAATGGCACAAGGGTAACGGAACAATAGGGCCATGGGATACAGACAGCTTGAAGATAATCACTACCAATCCTAGCACCGCGAGACTTCCAGGAGAAACAACCCCCTCCATTAATATAACAACTCTTGAAAAGAATATGTTTTGTGATTATGACCAGCGATTAAGTGGTGAAGTCTTAATCTCCACAACGGATCGTCTTACTAATAAGCCCATTGAAGATACAAGTATAATTTACGGTTGCGGTAACTATGCGGCATGTCTTATAGGAACTACAGACTCAGAAGGATTTTTCAAAGGCAGACTTCCAATATGTATCGGAGGTTATTTGCAGTTGGAAAAAGAGGGATACTTGACTACACGCGTGGTAAACATTTCGACATTATATAATGTTTCAGGTGATTATACCCTTAGGCTATACCCTCTAAAGAGATTAAAACTTGAAGCCGCAGTCCTGGACTACATGGAAAATGGACTTGGCGCTGAAACTAGGCTTGAACCGTATGAAACAGCTATTGTTACAGTTAGACGGCAGGATGTTTTTGATGAGCAGCCTCAACAGTCTTTTATCATTGAAAAAGGAGTCTACTCTGAGATACTTCTAGCGCCAGGGAACTATAATATACAGGCGACTCTTGTTGATTCAAAAGGCGTGGTGATTGATGAACATAGTGAAACTATTCTCGGTCAGTTTATAAAGTATCCACGGTTCAACATAACCCCTAGAAACGCAGGAGGTGTCATACTAAATGAGGAGTCAGGACAGTGGACTGTTACAGAGCAAGATTTAAAAAGCAATTATATAAAAGTTTTTCTTATCAGAATGCCTTATCCAAAAAGCGTAAATGAGCTTATACAATCTGCAGACTTAGAGTATTTATCAAAGAAAAACAGATATTATCTTGAGCCTAAGTTTAGCTAAATAGTTGAATATAAAGAGAGTAATTTTTTGTATTTTTCTGTTGGTTGCGGTTGTTTATTTACTATTCTGCAAAAGTAATAAAGTTTTATATACACTTAAAGTTGTGTTGCAGTTATGGAGTTCCAAATAAAAAAGCGCGATTCTCCTGTAAAGACAGACCGTTCCAAAGAAGATGTAGACATTGCTTACAAATTTGCAAGAAGCATGTGGAAAGAGTTTGATAGATTTATAAAAGCAGTTGTCCTGTTTGGGAGTGCGGCAACAGAAAAAAACAGCGACGATATAGATATTCTTGTTATTGTTGATGATGTCTCTTTTTATATAACTCCTGAACTAGTAGAGGCATATAGAGTTATTACAGAAAGTATTGTTATACAAACTTCTCCAAAACTTCACATAACCACGCTTAAGTTTACTTCGTTCTGGGATTATATACGGGCTGGGGACCCGGTTGGATTGAATATACTAAGGGATGGCGTTGCGTTAATTGACACTGGGTTTTTCTATCCGGTGCAACTTCTGCTTTTCGACGGGAAAATAAGACCCTCAAAAGAAGCTGTTACAGCATATCATGGAAGGAGTATTGCTACATTGCATAATAGCAGATGGCATGTTCTTCAAGCAACACTGGACCTATACTGGGCATGCATAGATAGCGCACATGCTGCACTTATGGATAAGGGTGAACTCCCTCCAAATCCGAGGGATATTGCAAAAGTTCTTGAGGAGAAACTTGTTAAGGAGGGACTTCTTCACAAAAAACATGTAAAGACGATGGAAAAAATGTATAACCTTTCAAAAAGAATACTACATAGAGAAATAAAGGATATAAATGGAAAGGACTTTGAAGAGTACTATAAGATTTCCAGCGAGTTTCTGGAGGCTATAAAAAAGATTCTTGATAAAAAAAAATAAAAAATCGTTGCTTTGTGTCAGAGTTAAAGTAAATTCCGTAAAATTTAAAGTCTGATGTCTTATTCTGAGGGTCATGAGCTTCAAGCTTCAGAAAAGACAGGCGCTTGACAGAAAAGATAATAGTAGGAGAGGAGAAGTCGATAAAGAAATTCTTCATGTTGTAGATGCAATAAATCGGCTTGATGATTTTTATACTACAAGCTCCTGCGCAGGAAGGGTTGTCCTGCTCGCAAAGGACGAACGCGCACGAAAATGTGATTCCAAAATGCTTTTTGTTACACATAAAAGAATAAGCCCTCTCCGTGTTCTAAAGGTATTAAATTGTCAAGAAAAGCAGATGGTTTGGCTAAGACAGGAGTCATTCATAATTCATGTCTGCGCTAAAACGCTTGATTCTGCAAATCGCCTTCTTTTGCTTGCAAGAGAGGCAGGGTTCAAGCATTCTGGAATACTTACTGTAGGGAAAAGAATAATACTTGAAATAGAAGGTACTGAGCGTATGGATGTGCCTATCTTCCATAAAAAACTGCTTGTAAACAAACACTATCTTAATATTGTCTGCAGGATTGCAAACAAAAAAATGCAAAAAAATCTAAAAAAGATTGATGCATTTTATAGATTACTTACAGAGAAGATGCTAAATACTAATTAAAAAAATATGTTCTTACTAGTAATGTACTCCCTATAATATGTCTATATATAGATATATTATATATATAGATATATTATATAATCTCTCTAATTAATTGCATAAAAAAAATTAAAAATAGCAAAATATTAAAAAATTAAATATGTTAAAATGCTCTCTATTTTTTTCTTGTGACCTTTCCTATTAGAAATGCTAAAACTACAACCAAAACAGCTACAAGGACTAGCAGGGAAAAGGTGTATGTGTCAAATTGAATCTTGTCAGTTGATGGTCTTGATATGGTTTGTCCTGTTGTCTGTAGCGGTATATACGGCTGCTGTATTACCTCCACTCTCTCTTTTAATGGCTCTTGTATAGGTGTCGTCGGTGAGGTAGTTTGAGGCGTTTGTTGTGTTACATTTGCTCCAATGCTTTCTTGGCACTTCTGTACCTCTAGAATAGCATCCATAATATTGCTGTCATCGCGGTCATTATAAAATACTTCTAGATGTATTGCATAAGTGCCAGGGATGGCTTTTTCAGGTACACTAAACCTAAACTGCTGACGTGATACACTATTGCTTCCATCATCTTTTTTCAGCTGATTAATAAATATACTCTTAAATAATTCTAGCTGTGGGTTTTGAACAACTAGCTCAAGATTTTTTTCGGTACTTTTGCCAGTGTTTTGTACCTCAACTGTAAGCAAAACATCTCGTTTACAGCTTACTATGCTAGGATTCAGGCTAACAGATTTGAAAATCACATTATGGGTCTCTTTTTCAACATCAACATTTATGCTGAAGTCAAGGCTATAGTCTGTGCCGTCTTCATCCTCTCCTTCTAATGTACAGTCTATATCATATGTGTCTTCATCTGCGTCTGTTGGGATATCAAAGACAAGCTCAACTCTGTCACTTCTTTCATCAGGATTTAAGTCTCCAAAATCAGCAGACTCTTCCTGCTGATCCATTTTTCCTATATCCTCAAGTTCACAGGTTATCTCTACATTTTCTATATCGTGATTTCTAGTGCCATCAGGCCATTCATTTTTCACGCGGAATTTCAGGGTGAGTGTTGAGCCGGGTGCAACATTTCTTATGGTTCCTGCGTTTCCATCCATTGCCTCTGCCTCGCTTAAGTCATCGTCATCACAGTTTTGAGGCTCGCAACTTGCGCTTATATCCAATACAACAAGCCTAAAAACTCTAACTGTTATTGAAAAGCTTTGTTCTACTGATAAAGCGCCATCGCTCACCCTTAAGGTAACTGTATTCGCTCCTGTTTGTGAATCTGTCGGCGTCCAACTGATAATGCCTGTTGAAGTATCAATACTCATTCCTGAAGGTGCGCTGGTGAGGCTATATACAAGTGTGTCTCCATCAGCATCAATAGCAGAAACATCGTATGTATAAACTTTACCTGCAACTGCTGTTGTGATTGCGGTGCTTATTATTTCTGGGGCTGAATCTGCAATAGTCACTGCCGGACTTGTTTTTGTTTCTACATTCTCGTTGCCGTCGGAGGCCGTAACACGGCAAGCCCATGTCTGCCCCTTTATAGTATCCTCAGGCTCTATGTCTCCAACAGAGGAGGTTGATACAGCAGAATTGTTTAATGCAATAATACCTCTTTCATCATCTAAGGTATGAGGCATTCCACTCTTTATCCATGTTACATTTACAGAGTAACTAGACATGTTGCCAGTTATTTTAAAACTACAATCAAGAGTATCCCCTGTCTTTGGATTTGTAGGTGTTACTGCTAAACTATCTATTGATAAGCTTGCTAAAACAGAATTTATAGACATAAATAAAGCCCCAAAAATCAAAAAAAGCAGTTTTAACTGTTTTAAAGCCATTTTTAAACCCCCGTGATTTTTTTTAATAATATAATCACTTATAAACCTATATTTATTCTAATTAGGTTTTAATATATTACTACTATAGTATAGCAATACTATTAAGTGCCTAAAACTTAAAATAAAACCTAATCAATTTTATTTTAAGTAAAAATATTGTTATTCTGCAGTGGTATCACTTATATTTAAATGTTTTTAATTTTATTAAATTTTGTTATAATATTTTATAAACTATAATACTTCATAAAATATTTTATAAATGGAAATTTTACAAAATGAAAATTTAAATAATAAATGAAAATTTAAATAAGGATAATCTTTTATATAAACTGAATTAGATGAGGATTAGGAACAAATATCAAATTTAATCTTAAAAATTAAAAAAAGAGAACTCTTTCTCCTTTATGTCATGCGATTTAAACTAGTTTCAAATTTTACTCCAAGGGGTTCCCAGCCAGAAGCAATTAAGATGCTTATTGATGGTTTTAGCAAATATAGATACCAAACTCTGCTTGGTGTTACCGGCTCAGGCAAAACATTTACAATGGCACATATAATAGCAGAACTAAATCGGCCAACGCTTGTCCTTGCACATAATAAAACACTTGCTGCACAACTTTATAATGAATTTAGAGATTTTTTCCCTGAAAATCGGGTGGAATACTTTGTTTCTTATTATGATTATTATCAGCCTGAGTCCTATATACCACAAAAAGACCAGTATATTGAAAAAGATGCGCTTGTGAACCCAAAGATTGAACAGCTCCGGCTTTCTGCAACAGCTTCGTTGATGTCAAGAAGAGACGTTATTGTAGTTGCAAGCGTATCATGCATTTACGGTCTTGGTAAGCCTGAAAACTTTCAGCAGCTTGGATTTGAATTAAAGACAGGACAGAAAATAAGAAGAGATGAGATACTAAGAAAGTTGCTTGACATACAATTTGAGAGGAACGATACAGAACTTCAGCCAGGCAGATTTAGGGTTAGGGGTTCAATAATAGACTTTATTCCTGGATACTTCAACAATATAATTAGGATTGAGATGTCAGGCGATGAGATTGAATCAATATCTGAAATTGATAAAAAGACTGGCGTAGCCAGTGATAAGATGGGATATTTCTTTGTTTATCCTGCAAAACACTTTGTGGTCGGTCACGAAGAATTAAGGTCTGCTATTACTTCTATAAAAAAAGAGCTTGAAAATCAGCTTCCAAAGCTTGGATTAATAGAGTCGCATAGGCTAAAACAAAGAACACTTTATGACCTTGAAATGATTGAAGAGACTGGCTATTGCAAAGGAATTGAAAACTACAGCAGGCACTTTGACGGCAGAAAGCCCGGAGAGAAACCATATACTTTGCTGGACTACTTTCCTAAGGACTTCATAATGTTTATTGATGAAAGCCATCAAACCATACCACAGCTTCATGCGATGTATAATGGGGATTATTCAAGAAAAAAGGCGCTTGTTGAGTATGGCTTTCGCCTTCCAAGCGCGTTTGACAATAGACCTTTGAAGTTCTGCGAGTTTGAAAAATACATGCATAATGTTTTCTTTGTTTCAGCGACACCAGGTGATTATGAAAAGCGCCATGCAGGGCAAATAGTTGAGCAAATAATTAGACCAACCGGTCTTTTGGACCCATTGGTAGAAATCCGTGCTACAAAAGGAGTTTTGAATGATGTGATAAAAGAGATTCTTAAAACAATAAACCGCGGTGAAAGAGCTATGCTCACAACTCTCACAAAAAGGCTCGCTGAAGAATTGACAGAGTATCTTGCAGAGAGAGGAATAAAAACAAGATATCTCCACTCAGAGATTGATACACTTGAGCGCACTGAAATAATAAGGCAGCTTAGGCTTGGAGTGTTTGATGTGCTTGTGGGCATTAATCTTCTAAGAGAGGGGCTAGATATCCCTGAGGTAAGTTTTATAGGAATACTTGATGCTGATAAAGAGGGTTTTTTAAGGGACCAAAAAAGCCTTATACAGATTATCGGCAGGGCAGCAAGGAACAACAACAGCCTTGTAGTTCTTTATGCTGATCAAGTAACTGAATCCATAAAAAAGGCGGTCAATGAAACCAAAAGAAGAAGAGAACTCCAGATGCAATATAATCTTAAACATAACATAATTCCTAAGGCTATAATAAAGCCAATAAGGGAACGGATTGTTGAGCTAAAGGATGTAAAACATGTTCCTAAAAAAGAAATACCAAATCTTATTATACAGCTTGAGGCAGAGATGGAAAAAGCAGCTGAAATGCTTGATTTTGAGCAGGCGATTGTGCTGCGCGATAGAATAAAACGCTTGAGAGATAGATTTAATAGTCAATAGATGGACTTTAGGATGATGAGACCGCTGACGAGGCATTGTACAGAAAGTTAAGACGGCTTTGGGTACTCAAGATATTTATTTTGAACAGTTTTACACCTTTACAGAACCACGTAGGGATACACTAGAACGGGCAATTTCTATTAGCTATGTCGCACTCGTTAGCCAAGACAAGGTCAATGCCATGGAAAACTGGCACGACCTAAACAAAAAAAAGCTCGCTTTAGACCACTTCTACATAATAGAACTAGCTAGAGCCTTCCTTAAAAAATGGGAACTGACTGATTGTAAAGCAGTTTATTCCTGAGTCATTCCCTCTGAATAAACTTCAGAGGGCTTTTGAAATTATTGAAGAGAAAAAATATGACAACCGCAATTTCAGAAAACTGATGATTCTTTCAGGAATTTTTAAGAAAACAAAAATGATTGAAAAGGGCGTTTCCCACAGGCCTGCTCAGCTCTACTGTTTTGTAAATAAATCGCTGAAGAAAGTAAGATTTCTACATAATCACTCCCTTATTTTTTTCGTCCTGAGCATCCTATTGTACTTTATGGCAAACCTGTGGGCTTCATCGCGTATCTCCTGCAGAAATTTCAAGGCGATTTCTTTTTTGTCAAGTTTCAGTGGAAAGCTCAACCCAGGCAGATAAATATCCTCGAACCTTTTTGCAATCGCAAGGACAGGAATCTTTAATCCAAGCTGCTCCATTACAGTTAAAGCCGAATTGAGTTGGCCTCTGCCCCCGTCAATAATTATCAAGTCTGGCAGTTCTGCGTTTTGTTCCTTGAGCCGTGAGTACCTTCTCTTGACAATTTCAGCAATTGCCGCGAAGTCGTCTATTTCATGCACTGTTTTTATTTTAAATCTTCTGTAGTTGCTTTTGTCAGGCTTTCCATCGCGAAATTGCACCATCGAACCAACCATTGAGGTTCCCGATAAATGAGAAATATCAAAGCACTCAATTACCCTTGGCTGTGGAATACTTAGCTTTTCCCCAAGCCCCTTTGATTTTGTGATACCGGAGAAGAATGAAAGCTCAATATTCTTCTCAACAAGGTTTAGCAGCTGCTTTTTTTCGCCGATTTTTGGTACAATGATATTCACCTTGCTGCCTCTCCTATTTTCAAGAAATTGATGCACCGCGGGTTCAATTTTCTGCGGAAGAATTATTTCTTTTGGCACTTTATTTTCAGAGTAGTACAGGGTCAAAAATTCGCTAAGAAAGTCTGGATTATAGTTAAAAATAAACTCCTGCTTATTTACAAGTGTTCCTTTGTAAATGTTGAAAAGTAATAGATAAACCTTGTCCGTCACCCTGTAACTCAAAATATCTTCGTCATATTGCTTGTTGCGCTCCATTGCCTGCTTTTCACTTAGGTAAGTCAGGGCATTTATCTTTTCACGAATCTTAAGGGCCTTTTCATACTCTCTTTTGGCAGAAGCAAGTTTCATTTCTTTCTTGAGCTCTGCAATTAATTCATCTGTATTCCCTGAGAGAACCGCGGCAGCCTCTTTCACAAGTTTTCCGTACTCTTCTTTTGAGATGTTGTCGCACGCAGCGCAAAGTCCTAAGTGCCATCTGAGGCAAGGTTTGTTTGGAATTTTTTTGCATGTTCTAAGCCGGAAGGTGTTCCTGACAAACCTCAAAATCTTATCCCTTTCTACGGCAGAGACAAATGGGCCGAATATTTTTTCCTTCCCTCGCCGCCTTGCAATAACAAGCCTCGGATAATCTTCGTCTGTGAGTGCAAGATAGGCAAAACTCTTTGAGTCTTTCAAGTCAATATTGTACTTTGGTTGGTGTTTCTTTATTAGGTTGTTCTCTAGAATAAGTGCCTCAACCTCGTTGTTTGTAGCAAAGAAGTCCACAGACGCAATTTTTGCTATTAATGCCTCCGTTTTCGGATCATGGTCTTTTTTAGTGAAATAGCTGGCAACTCTTTTCTTTAGGTTTCTGGCTTTGCCTATGTAAATTATTTGACCATGTGAATCTTTGAATATATAGCAGCCAGGGCTTTTTGGCAGATGCGAATAATCCATGATGACGAGCAATTAAAAAACCTTTTAATGTTTTTCCTTAAAGCAAAGAGTGCATCTGTTGATGCAGATTTATACTGCCTCTTGTTCAGGGCTCTGTTGATCACATCGCCTAAATTGCCTTTGCATTTGCTACAAAGAACTTTTTTATAATCCTAAGAATCAAATCGTTCTAGGTCACCACATGCTTTTTGGATAATATTTTGAATAATATACTCATTTGTTAAGCATTATTTTTATATCCCATGCGAAAGTTTTTTTGAAGGGCCTTTAATTTTCGTAATGGAGAGGGTAAGTAGTTACATAAGGTAGATTAATAAGGTAAATTACATAAGATAAATTTTCTTTTTTAAGTGTCAAAAACATATCAACTGCTAACTAAGCAGGAAGCCTTAAAGTACCTTTTTTAGAAACATTCCTGTGTAACTCTTTGGATTATTTGCAAGCTCTTCAGGGGTTCCTTCAGCAATAATTTCCCCACCATTGTCTCCTCCCTCAGGTCCTAAATCTATAATGTAATCAGCTGATTTTATAACATCAAGATTGTGTTCAATAACAACAACGCTATTGCCTTTCTCTACTAGTTCATTGAGAACAGAAATTAGTTTTTTAATGTCGTGAAAATGGAGTCCTGTTGTCGGTTCGTCCAGCAGGTAAAGCGTCCTTCCTGTGTCTCTTTTTGCTAGCTCTCTTGTGAGTTTTATTCTTTGTGCCTCACCTCCTGAAAGTGTTGTTGAGCTCTGCCCAACTTGAATATAGCCAAGCCCAACATCCCTTAGAGTTGATAGCTTACGGTATACTGAAGGAACATTCGCGAACAGCTCAAGCGCTTCGTCAACGGTCATTGAAAGAACCTCTGCGATATTTTTACCTTTATACTTGACTTCAAGGGTTTCTTTATTGTATCTGTGTCCTTTGCACTCTTCACACTCAACAAAAATATCCGGTAGAAAATTCATCTCTATCTTGATAATCCCGTCCCCTTGACATGCTTCACATCTCCCTCCTTTAACATTAAATGAAAATCTTCCTGGGAGATACCCCTTTAGTTTGGCGTCTGGTGTTTTTGCAAAAAGTATACGTATTTCGTCAAATACTTTTGTGTATGTTGCAGGATTGCTTCTTGGCGTTTTCCCAATAGGACTTTGGTCAATTACTCTTACTTTATCAATATTTTCAGCGTAAATAGACTTGTGTTTGCCTGGGGTATCCTTTGAGTTGTGCAGTTCTCTCATCATTGCTTTATAGAGGATATCATAAACAAGGGTTGACTTTCCGCTACCCGATACCCCTGTAATAAGGGTTAAAACACCGGTAGGTATTTTTACATTAATGTTTTTAAGGTTGTGCTCGCTGCAACCCGTTACCTCAATAAATCCTTTAGGAGCTCTTCTCTTTTTTGGTGTTTCTATCTTAAGTTTTCCTGAGAGATACATCCCTGTAAGAGAGCGTGGGTTTTTTTCAATTTGTTTAGGCGTTCCAGTTGCAACAACTTTCCCCCCCTGTATGCCTGCACCAGGACCCATGTCAACTACATAGTCTGCTGACCTAATTGTCTCTTCATCATGTTCAACTACAATAAGAGTGTTCCCAAGATCTCTTAGCCTATGAAGTGTATCTATAAGCTTTTTATTGTCGCGTTGATGAAGCCCAATAGATGGTTCATCAAGAATATAAAGTACACCTGTAAGATTGCTTCCTATCTGTGTTGCAAGCCTAATCCTCTGCGACTCACCACCCGAGAGGCTCCCAGCACTCCTTGAAAGTGTTAGGTATGATAAACCAACTTTATCTAAAAAGCCGAGCCTTGCATTTATCTCCTTTAGGATTTGGCGTGCTATTTCCTCTTTTTTCAAAGGTAGGTTTAGGGATGAAAAAAAACTAAGAGCCTCAGAAATAGGCATGTCAGCCACTTCGGCGATATTTTTTCCTTCTATTCTTACAGAAAGAACTTTTTTCTTCAGCCTCCTCCCAACACATACCGGACAGGGACTTATGCGCATGAATTTTTCAAGCTCTTTGCGTCTATAGTCTGAATCTGTTTGTTGATAGAGCCGTTCTGCTTGTGGAACTAGCCCTTCCCATTCGCTATTGTGAGTCCATTCTGCATCTCCGTTTTTCATAAGAAACCTAAACTTTATTGTCTCTTTTGAGCCGTACATTAGCACATTATACTGCTCTTTTGTAAGCTTGTTGATCGGCGTTAATACTGAAAATCCAAAATGTTTTGCCACACTTGCAAGATACTGGTCGCGCCAGCCATCTACAGCATTCCGGTATAAAGCAATAGCTCCATCTGCGATACATTTATTTTTATCTGGAATAATAAGTTTAGGATCAAAATCCATCTTTATGCCTAAACCTGCGCACGCTTCGCATGCTCCAAATGGGCTGTTAAAAGAAAACATTCTAGGTTGTAGTTCTTCGAACGAAAGCCCACATTTTGGGCACGAAAGTCTTGACGAGTAAAGTTTCTCGTTTTTATTTTCATCTACTACAATCACAAGCCCATCTGCTTTTTTCAAAGCCGTCTCCACAGCCTCAACAATCCTACTTCTTTCACTGGCATAAATTTTGTCAATTATAATGTCAATATCATGCTTTTCGTACCTTGCAAGCGTTATTTTCTCATCGGTTCTAAACTCTTTTTTGTTTACCCGCACACGAACATAGCCTTCTTGGTTAAGCTCAGCAAAAAGTTTTTCATATGTGCCCTTCTTTTGTCTTATAATCGGCGCAAGGATATGGACCGTTCCCTTATACTCTTGAGAAATTTTTTCAGCTATTCTTTCAGGTGTTTGAGCATGTATCTTTATGTTGTGCTCTGGACAGAAGGGTTCACCAATTCGTGCAAACAAAAGCCTAAGATAATCATAAATCTCAGTGACTGTGCCGACTGTTGACCGTGGATTTTTGCTCACACCTTTTTGATCAATGGATATTGCTGGACTCAGCCCTTCAATGCTGTCCACATCAGGCTTGTTCATTAACCCAAGGAACTGCCGTGCATAAGAAGAAAGTGATTCAACATACCTTCTTTGACCCTCAGCATAAAGCGTATCAAACGCAAGAGTAGACTTTCCACTTCCTGAAAGCCCAGTCACAACAATAAACCTATCCCTAGGCAACTTAAGACTTATATTTTTAAGATTGTGCTCTCTAGCACCTTTTATAATGATGCTCTTCATATAACTAACAAAAAAGTGGCGGCTTTAAATAGATTTAGTTTAATAGGTTTATTAAACCAGTAGAAGATTGCATATGTTAAGTGATGACGGCTTAAAGAAGGGCTGTTGTAATGAGAATTTGACAATTTCATCTTTTCCAGACATCCATTTTTCACATCATTTTCTTTCTTAAATGTTGTCATATATCAGTTCTTGCCACCAAATCCAAATAGAACACTAGATGATTTCAATGTTTCTCTCAACAAGATAATCAAGGAAGTCTTCAACAATCGCCTGACAATCTTCCTTGCATTTCTGCCCTACTGTAGGAGAAAACACAATTTTATCCTTTACAATGGATATGTCACCTAAACCAGATATTCCTTCTCTAGTCCTTAAACGAACATTCTCATAAACATGTGGGACTACCTGCTTATAGTGTAAATCCTTTATTAGTTTTCTCTCATTAAAATATTCTAAAACAAGATTCTCAAGCTCTTTCTGCTCAACCAGAGGCAAAATTTCTATTTTTTCCATCTGCTTCACATAGTTTTTAATAAGATTATAAAACTTTTGCTTGTTATATTTTATAAAAGTATATAAGTTATAATTTATAGTTTATAGTTTATATTATAATATTATATTATGTAGATTATTATATTTTTATATAAATTATATTATATAAATTATATAAATCTCCTCTTTTACTATATTTTAGTTAAAAGTATAAAATACTATAACCAAAGGAAAAGAAAATGGAACAAATAAAAGAACTTGAAGGTGTAGTAGAACAAGAATCCTTAAGGAGAGTTACAAAGCAATAGAGCAAATTGTAGCGAATTTTATAGAATCCTCGTCTCCTATCATTTAATTGATAAGATAAGAGATATGTTTAGAATGTACTCACCGGAGGGAATAATTGTAGCAACGCCTGAGGAGGGTGGAATTCTAGATGCAGAAACTGTTGTACAGCTACACCCAATGAAAAAATATGATTTACTTTACGAGCGAGAGGAGAAAGGGTTTGAACTTAGGGGAATATTGGTGCGATGATTTTTCACCCACAACGATGTACTCCTTAAGGAGGGCATTTTATACAGCAAAGTCGAGGGCGTAAAAGGCTCTTGGCCACTGCTTCGTGCATTTCCTGAGCTTAGATTTAGTGACCTTGAAAAATCAGAAAGACATACAATAAGCTGGAAAAGAAGCACCCAAATGAAGAAGAGGGTGTGGACCCACTCTTTTAATAATTTTTTAATAATTTTTTTATTCTACACCAAACTTAACCAGCGCAGCCTTCAGCTCGAAATGGTTGTTCTCTTTGGCATATTCGTTGATGTCCTTCCTTTTCATCACTGCATCAACTGCCTGCCTGATTGCTTTTGCACCGTAATACGTTCCGCAGGGATGTCCATGACAGCCGCCGCCAAACTGCATCACAATGTCTTTGCCCATCTTTGCCATTACCTTTGGCACACTGCCAGGATGAAGTCCGCCCGAGGCAACTGCCAGCACAGGCTTTATTCCATACCATCTCTGCAAAAGAATTTGTTTGTGAGATTGAACCACATCATTTTCTATCTCTTCTTCAATTGCGAGCGTGTCGATGAGCGATTCGAACATCTTTCCGACGGATGCAGTGCCTATATGAAGCTGGTCCACCCCAATTAGTCTTGCAAATTTTGCTATAGCAAGCATGGAAATACCGTGGTTCTTGTTTCTTGTAAAAGCACCGTGTCCAGCCCTATGTGCATGTATAACAAGATTAATGTTCTTTCTAAGGGTTTGAAGAGCGCTCCATCCTGATGTAATTATATCAACCATGCAGTATTCTCCCCCGTGCTCCTTCACAAACCTTGCGCGCCGCAGCATTTCTGATGTCTCGGCGGTGACATTTGCCATGTAAAACTTCTTTTCTCCGGTCTCTTTTTCTGCTTTGTCTCGCATTCTTAAAGTTTCAATAATACGCTTGTTAAATTTATTAAAGCTCATGCTTGAAAGGTTTTCATCATCTTTAACGATGTCAAGCCCACCAACCCATGCTTCATATGCTACTTTAGCATGCTTTGATTCATCAAGCCCAAGCTTCGGTTTAATAATAGTTCCTAACAGTGGCCTTTTTGTAACCCTAGAAAGTTTTCTTATTCCAGAAATTCCGTAGCGAGGTCCCTGAAAGGAGGAGACAATTTTTTTCGGGAATTGTATATCTAGAAGCCTTATGTTAAGCAAGTCCTTCATTCCAAAAATATTGCCTGCAACGCTTGAAAGAATCTGTGGCATATTTCCCGGTTCAAAAAGCTCTTCACTATATGCTATTTTTATAATGCCTTTCTGCTCATTTAGATAAAATATACTTGGTTTAAGTTTTTTTGCAATGCTTATGTCCATAGTTCCAATGTCTGTCCAGGTGCCTATAGAGCTTTCTGCAGCAATATGATTCGCTGCCTTTCTAAAGCTTACTCCGTTTGGTTGTATATAATATTCACATACAAGGTCCTTTTTGCCTGGCTTAAATTCAGTGTCTATATAATCTGTTGTAAAAACAGCCTCTACCATTTACTTCACCATTCACAATACAGCAAACTTATTGTTTTTTGTATGAAAAAGCCGTTTCTCCTTTACGTTCTCCGATGCATATAAAATCCTACCAATAAAAATACAATGGTCTCCTGCTTCAATTTCATTTATAACTTCGCATTCAATCACTGCAGTGGCATCTCTTAGAATAGGACAATCTATCCTTTGCGCTTCTCCCTTTTCAGTATTCTGAAACTTGTCTATAAATTGCCCACTATGCCTTCCAAAGAAAATTGCAGCGTCTTTAAGGCTCGAGGAAAGAAAGTTTACAGCAAAAACTTTTGATTGTGAGATAAGCTTATATGAAAATCTTGTTTTTCCGACAGCTATCGCATACATCGGAGGGTCAAATGATACAGGCATATGCCAGTCAAGCGTTAAACCATTATCCTTTTGCTGTTTTTTCCCAAAAATTTCGCAAATTCCTCTGCAAGTGGCAATGACGGTCTGTCTTGGATTGAAAATCTCAAAGTCCATATCACACCTTTTTTACATCTTCTTTTTTTTGATAGACGTGCTCACGCTCTCCTATAAGCATAATGCAGATTGTGAACATGATAATATATGCGATCAATGGGATTAAGTAAAAGTAAGCAAAGTAAAGGTTTAGAACTTCAAAAATTATAAGAATAGTTGAAGAGTATATTGCGCAGAGAATAAGCTGCTTAAAAGTTACTTCATATCTGCTAAGACGGGTCACTATAAATGCAACTAGCGCGGCTATAAAAACAGTCAAAAGAAATTTGAGCGCATAAAATGCAAAAAAGAGGAGCAAAAGTCCTGGGAGCATTATCACAAGAGTAAGAAGGGCAGCACGTTTTAGTGCATCTTTATGTTGTAGAACATTTGAGAGGCTTGAGCCCTCTTTAAATCTCGTTTTTTTGTCAAATAGACAGACTGGCTGTAGTAATATGCACAAAAGCGGTTTTGAGAAAACACCTCTCTGTGTTATAAGTAGCTCTTCGTTTGTGTAGTTACGCTCATTGTCAATAACAAAACTGTTACCTAACTTTACTGGCTCGCTTACTTTAAAGTCAACCTTAACCTCAAGTTTTTCAAATTTTTCAAGTTCTTTGTCAAGATTATACTGAAAGCTTGCAAACTTGTATACTGAAACTAAAAAAACTATAAAAACAGAAAGAAACACAAGAGTAAAGAAATAATCTAACGCCATACGAAAAGTCCTTGAAACAAGCTGAGGGTATTTGCTAGGATAAAGACTATGGGCTATAGTTTTTATAAAAGTATGTCCTATAGTTTCCTCTTTTTTTACTTCAGAGCCAAATATCTTGTCTTTGGCCATTTAAAAATTATAGTTACTCAGGTATTTTTATATTTAATGGATTTTATACTAAATGGTGTCTAATGATATTATTATAATGAGATATTATATTCATAGCAGTTTTTAAAAAGCATAAATTATTTAAACAACCACCACTGAAAGATGCATAATGGCTGACGTTATATATGAAATTGCAAAGACTTTTCTTGCATTCGTGATTATACTTGACCCCTTCCTTGGTGTTGTACTGTTCTCTTCATTTACAAAAGGGATGAAACCTATAAAAAAAGTTGAACAGGCCATGCTTGCCGTCGGTGTTGCAGGTGCGGTTCTTTTTGCCTTCCTTTTTATAGGACCCTATCTACTTGATTTGTTTGCAGTTGATTTTTCAAGTTTTAAGGTGGCGGGTGGTGTTGTCCTACTAATTCTTGGTATTCAGTTTGTTATGGGCAGTGGATTTAAGGTGAATAACAAGACTACTACTGTAGTGCTTATTGGAACACCCATGCTATGTGGACCTGGTACTATAACAACAGCAATAGTTTTTGCAGAGCAATATGGTTATCTTGTTGTTACAATAGGGGCAATATTAAGCCTTCTTGTAATTTGGCTCGCCCTAATCGTATCTACTCAGATTGAACGTTTTTTTGGTTTAAAATTTATGGAGATAATCTCAAGGGTAATGGGGCTTCTTCTGTCTACCCTTGCCATAGAATTCATCAAAGACGGTTTTATTGACATTCTTCGCACTTTCTAATCACTTTAAGCAGCCCCTTTTGTGACAAAAAGTTATGGGTGGAGCATGGTAGGTATTTAGATACATCTCTTCCTTCTGCTATGAGGCGTCTGATTCTTCTTGAAGAGATGCCTCTATACCTTTTTAGAAACACGACCTTGTATCCTGCATTTTTAAAAAGTTTCTTATTTAATAGGTTTCCTGTGTACACCACTTCAAATTTTAATTTTAATATCCTAGACATCCATATTTCATGTTTGTTAAAATCAGGCACAGGGACAATTTTGTATCTTCCACTATACTCCTTTTTATACATATCAAGGCAGTGACGAAGCATTTCAATCCTCTCCTTGCATGAAAGGGGGTTTCTTTTTGTGCGCTTTTCTTTTGAGCTCCCTATTACAATAATTACTCTTTTATATTTTGCAAGAATTTTTCTAAGCACCCACAGATGTCCGAGATGTAACGGTTGAAACCTACCAATAAATAATGCAGTGTTCATTGTTAATTTCTTTATGATTGATTTATAAAAATTTTTCCTATTTCGCGTTTTTCCTTATAACTTTAAATAGATATGAATAAGAAAATAAAAATTTATAATTAATTTATATTAAAATTTTGTATAAAAGATTTATAATTTTGTTATTTAAATGTAGGATAGTATAAAAGTTGGTATATTGTCTAAAATTGGGTGTTCTATATCACATAGTCTTAAGAATCCTTATTGCCTTTCCCTTTAATAATTGACCATGAAAAGATTATATTGCACTGTTTACAATAAAACCCAAACAACTCGTTCCCAAGCATTCCCTCTCTACACAGAGGGCAGGTTTCACAATGCATTCTGCTCATATTCACTCTAAAACATACCCTCTGTTTTGTTTTCTTCGTGAACTTATTTTTTGCTGGACCGTTTTTAAGATTATAGAGCTTTTATAAACATTCGGTCTGTATGGTTTTAGTCGAATAATCTTAGTGCTTAATCCCAATCTTTTTATCTTCTCTTTAATCTTCAATGGGTTCTGGTCATAGCCTAGGCATATTGTATCCGGCTTTATCTTTCTAACCCAGAAATAGATATCTTTATCCTTCCCAAGCATCACCTCCTTTACAAAAGGAAGCTTGCTAACAGCATTAAGACGAAATTTTTCATTATGTACCGGTTTTTTGCGTTTAAACCTGAGTACATTTTTATCCTTAGCTACAACAACATACAAAGCACCTCTTTTCGCAGCCTCCCTCAAAAAATATATGTGTCCTTTATGAAGTCCATCAAATGTTCCAAAGACTAGAACCTTCTTCAGATTTTTTTTCATAACACTATCTGTAAAAAAATTAGTTGTATAAATATCTTCACTTTCCAATTGGCACCGTTCAAAATCTAAAGATTTATAACCCACCACAGCCATAAGGCTGTGTGTGGGGGTGGAGGTGATAGCTCCACCATGGCAAGCGAAAACAAACTAATAAATAAAGTTAAGCGATTG
>JAWABL010000014.1:0-31082 GCA_038884615.1 Candidatus Woesearchaeota archaeon
AAGAAGAAATGTAAAAGGTCCTGTGCAGGTAGGCGATATTTTAATGCTTAGAGAAACAGAAATTGAGGCGCGCCAGCTCAACAAAGCTGATAGAGGCAGTGGTTAAGATGGCAAAATGCGATTTTTGTGGGACAAATATTCCAAAAGGAACCGGAAAAATATTCATAAGAAAAGATGGAAGCAGGCTTGACTTTTGCTCTAATAAATGCGAAAAGAACATGCTAAAGCTAAATAGAAAGCCCAGAAAAGTCCGTTGGACTGAAGAGTTTAGGCGCTTCAAGATAAAAAATGGTGAGTAAAATGATTGAAAGGACTCTTGTTTTGCTTAAGCCAGATGCAGTGGAACGCTGTATCATTGGCGAGATAATAACAAGATTTGAAAAGGCAGGGTTGAAAATTGTGGGCATGAAGATGGTGTGGGTCGACAAAAGGCTTTCAAGAAAACATTATAAAGAGCATGTTAAAAAGCCATTCTATCCTGGCCTTGAGAGATATATAACAGCAGGGCCTGTCGTTGCTATTGCAATTGAGGGTGTCCATGCTGTTTCAAATACACGAAAAATCGTGGGAGAAACTTCATCACATAAAAGCCTCCCCGGTACCATACGTGGGGACTTTGGCCATATGAGCATTGAATTTGCTGACAAGTCAAAAAGGCAGTATACTAATCTAATACATGCATCTTCTGATATACAAAGCGCAAAGAGGGAAATCAGCTTGTGGTTCAATAAAAATGAGTTACATAGCTACAAAACAGTGCATGAAAAGCATGTTTTCGGCTGGCAGTAGGTAGGTGGACAGCATGGGAGAAAAAATGGTTGACAGGGTAACAAGGCTTATGAGAAATCCTGACAAAATAAGAAATATATGCATATGCGCACACATAGACCATGGGAAGACAACTCTTTCTGACAACCTTCTTTATGGAGCAGGAATGATGTCAGAAGAGCTTGCAGGAAAGGCATGCGTGCTTGATTTTCACGAGGACGAAAAAGAGAGAGGCATTACTATTGACTCTGCGTCCGTTTCAATGGTACATGATGTTGACGGAGAAGAGTATCTCATAAACCTAATTGATACGCCGGGGCATGTAGATTTCGGAGGAGACGTTACAAGAGCAATGCGCGCAGTTGACGGCGCAGTGGTGCTTGTTGACGCTGTTGAGGGCATAATGCCACAAACAGAAACTGTGCTAAGACAGGCACTAAGAGAAAGAGTTAAACCAATATTGTTCATAAATAAGGTTGATAGACTCATAAAAGAGCTCCAGCTTACTCCGGAAGGAATGCAGGAGAGATTTATCAAGATAATAAACAATGTAAACAAGTTCATAAGAGAGATATCACCACAAGAATACAAGGACAAGTGGACGGTCAACGTCCAAGACGGTTCAGTAGGGTTTGGAAGCGCGTTCCATAAATGGGCACTTTCTCTTCCGTATATGCAGAAAACAGGCATAACATTTAAAGAGGTAATACAGACTTATGAATCGGGCGACGAGGAAAAAAGAAAAGAGTTGAGCAGAAGAGCTCCGCTTCACAGAGTTCTTTTGAACATGGTGGTAAAGCATCTGCCAAAGCCGACCGAAGCTCAGGCATATAGAATCCCAAAACTTTGGCATGGGGAGCTTGAAAGCGAAGACGGAAAATCGTTGCTAAAGTGTGACCCAAACGGTCCCTTGTTTTTTGTCATAACAAAAGTTGTTGTTGATCCACAAGCAGGCGAGATTTCTGCAGGCAGACTTTTCTCAGGAACAATGAAGAAAGGCATCCCAGTATACCTAAACTTAGGGAAGAAGGAGCTAAGAGTACAGCAGGTTTATATTTATAATGGTCCAAAAAGGGAGATTGTAGATGATGTTCCTGCTGGGAACATCATAGGCGTTGCAGGACTTAAAGCGTACCCTGGCGAGACTATAACGAGCAAACCGTCTGAGCCGTTTGAAAAGATAACGCACATATTTGAGCCTGTTGTGACAAAAGCAGTTGAGGCAAAAAAACCCAGCGACCTTCCGAGGCTTATAGAGGTTCTTAGGATTGTACAGAAAGAGGATCCAAGCATACATATTGAATTACATGAAGAAACCGGGGAACACCTTATGCATGGCATGGGGGAGCTTCATCTTGAAGTCATAGAGAACAGAATCATAAAAGAGAAAGGAATGGACATAAAAACCAGCCCTCCAATTGTTGTGTATAGAGAAACTATAACAAGAAGAAGCCAAGAGTATATGGGAAAATCCCCAAACAAGCACAACCATTTGTTTTTTGTTGTTGAGCCACTTGAGCAGTCTATTCAGCAGATGATAAAGAGCGAAGAGATCCCTGAAGGCAGAATAAAGAAAAAGGATTTAAATCTAAGGGACAAGTTTGTTGAGTGCGGAATGGATGCAAAAACAGCACTTAAGGTCAAAGATGTTTTCAAAGGAAATATCTTTATGGATGAAACCCGCGGACAGGTACACATCGGAGAGATAATGGAGCTTGTGCTTGATATGTTTGAGGATGTTATGAATGCAGGACCAATTGCAAGAGAGCCATGCTTCAATGTTAAGGTTATGCTTACAGACTGCAAACTACACGAAGACGCTATTCACAGAGGTCCTGCTCAGATATACCCTGCTGTAAGAGAGGGTATAAGAGGAGCAATGATGACTGCAAACCCTATCCTATTTGAGCCTGTCCAGACGCTTTTGTTTGAAGCTCCTGATGAGTTTATGGGCGAGATATCAAAGATTGTGGCAAATAAGAGAGGACAGCTACTTGAGATGCAACAAGAGGGCACGAGGATTACTGTAAAAGCAAAACTTCCTGTTGCTGAAATGTTTGGCCTTGCAAATGACCTGCGCAGCGCAACAGGAGGCAGAGGAAGCTACAGCCTTATAGACCAAAGCTTTGAACGGCTTCCAGAAGAATTACAACAGAAGGTGATTAAGCAAATAATACAACGCAAGGGCCTTACTGAAGGACAGCTTGGGGTTTAATCGGAAAGTTTATAAATAGTCTATCAAACCAAACAACAACTTTAAGGACGATAAAACAAGCATTAAAAATTAGTGGGCAAATATAAACGGAGGTTAAAAAATGGCTAAGGATAAAGAGCACATAAACCTTGTCTTTATAGGGCATGTAGATCATGGTAAATCCACAACAGTAGGAAGACTGCTCTACGATAGCGGAAACATAGACGACCAAGCAATGAGAAAACTGAAAGAGACTGCACAGCAGCTTGGAAAATCAGGGTTTGAGTTTGCATTTATAATGGACAATCTTAAAGAGGAAAGAGAAAGAGGAGTTACAATAGATCTTGCGCATAAAAGGTTTGAGACACCAAAATATTACTTTACAATAATTGATGCACCAGGGCATAGAGATTTTGTCAAAAATATGATAACAGGCGCTGCCCAGGCTGATGCAGGAGTGCTTGTTGTTTCTGCCAATCCAGGGGACGGCGTCCAAGCACAAACAAAAGAGCATGTCTTCCTTGCGAGAACTCTAGGCGTAAACCAGCTGATTATAGCAATAAACAAGATGGACATGGCAAAATACGACCAAAAGAGATTTGAGGAGGTCAAGGCCCAGGTCACCGCGCTTCTCAAATCAATTGGCTATAAACCTGAACAGATACCATTTGTTCCAATAGCTGCTTTCCCTGGCGATAATGTATACAAAAAGTCGCCAAATATGCCGTGGTACACCGGAGGCACGCTCTTTGAAACAATGGACAAACTAAATGTGCCTGATAAGCCGGTTAACTTGCCATTAAGGCTCCCAATTCAGGATGTCTATAACATTACAGGTATAGGTGTTGTTCCAGTCGGCAGAGTAGAGACAGGAATAATGAAGGTAGGAGACAAAATAATTATTGTTCCTGCGCGAGAAGGAAAGGGAATTACTGGTGAAGTAAAAACAATAGAGATGCATCATGAGCAACTTAAACAGGCAGAGCCTGGTGATAATGTTGGTTTTAACGTGAGAGGCATTGCCAAAAAAGATATTGCAAGAGGAGATGTTGTTGGACATGTAGACAATGTTCCAAGCGTAGCAACAGAGTTCACTGCACAAATGGTTGTACTCAATCACCCGACTGTAATAACTGTAGGGTATACACCAGTGTTCCATATCCATACATCTCAAGTAGCATGCCAAATAACAGAAATAGAAAAAAAGCTCAATCCTGCTACAGGCGAAACAATACAGGAAAAACCGGATTTTATAAAGAATGGAGATGTTGCTATAGTGAAAATCAAGCCAATACAGCCTGTTGTGATTGAGAAGCAAAAAGATATTCCGCAGCTTTCCAGATTTGCTGTAAGAGACTCAGGGCAGACGGTCGCTGCAGGAATGTGCATTGACATGGTCAAAAAGCAGATATAAAATTTTTATTATTTTTAATTGTTTATTTTCATGATAAACTGAGTCTTATCATGTGGGAAGTGGACGAGGAAAGGAGATGCAAAAAGCAAGAATAAAGATTGCATGCACTGAAATTGACAAGATAAACGAAGTATGTAATTACATAAAGGATATAGCAGAAAAAACAGGAGTTGACATGAGAGGGCCTATTCCGCTACCTACAAAAAAGCTAAAGATAACAACAAGAAAGTCACCTTCTGGTGAGGGAAAGGCGTCTTGGGAAAGATATGAGATGAGGATTCACAAAAGGCTTATTGATCTTGGGATAGATGAGCGCGCCCTAAGGCTTGTGATGAGGGTTCCAATACCAGAAGGGCTTAATATTGAAATTGAGATGATTGATGTATAAGATTAATTTACATGTTTTATGTTTAAAATAAGGGAGGTTGATTCTACTTGAAATACACCCTAGATGATTTGCTGTCAAACGGAGTACATGTTGGGATTTTTGGAAGTGCAGTGTACAACCCTAAAAAAGCAAGAGACATAGACGTATGTTTGATTGTTCCTATAGGTCTCCATAAAAAAATAAGAGCTATTGTAAGGGATGTCTATGAAAGAGCATACATCCTACGTAATTTTGTTGACTCTACAAATCCAACAATAGCTCCAAAACTACCTTTGCACCAGTCTTTAATTTATGAAAACCTATCAAATATCAGCCTTAATGGAGATAGCAGTAAGATTAGGTTGTACGAAAGCTTACTCTTGTATGGACAAGTATTTCCAAACGAGGATTTTTTAAAAGAGGCGTTTTATAAGAAATTCGGACCTGATTTTTTAAAAGATGTTTTTAAAGATTTCCTTAAAAGAGCAGAGTGGAGTATAAAACCTGAAATGCTTTATAAAATCTTTGAGAAGCATAGATTATTGTCTATTTCCTATGCTAAGGATTTTAGTGTTGATGGCAACCTTTAAATATTGTAATATTGTTGTTCTTTTTTTGTCACTAATAAAAATTAAACATAAAAACCGATTTTTGTTTTTTGAGATAACTTATGTGCCGTGGTCGCATAACCTGGTAGTGCGCAGCCCTGGAGAGGCTGTTCCGCAAGGAATTCCCGGACGGCGTTTTTTTGGAAAAAAATCAGCCGGGGAAATTCAAATATGAGGAAGTTGCTTTCCTCTTTGAGTGTCCGGGCCACGGCGTTTATTTTTTAGATTCAATATAGAAAAATAATAATGGCAAACTGATAGAATAACTAAATTTATCGGATATGAATTAATAAGTTGTTGTAACAATTAATATAGTTAATCAATACAATTAAAAAATGAGGAAAAAACAACAAAAAATAAAAATCAAAGATAGTAGATATTTAATGAATTTAATAATAGATATTTAATAAAAAATATTTAATAATTATCCATTTTCCTTATTTTCATGCCAGGATCGCATAACCCGGTATTGCGTCGGTCTCGAACAACTTTCTCAAAATGAGAAGCATAGATAACAAATGAGTGTATACATTTAACAGATAGCTAGAAAAAGGATTTTTAGTTTTCGAGACAACCGATTCCGAAAGGAACTCCCGGTTCAAATCCGGGTCCTGGCGTTTTTTCGGCTTTTTTTTAATCAGGACAATGACAGAATAGACAGAATATACATTAGATGTATTGCATTAATGCGGACTATTTATTTTTTTCAGGGACTATTATCCACGCAACAATGTAAAGAATAACTCCAAGACCTATAGAGAGAATTGTTCCTGCAATCCAAAGAAGCCTAACAATGACAGGATCAATGCTAAAATATTCGGCAATACCACCAAAATACCGGCGATTACTCTATCTTCAGTACTTCTATAAAGCCTCTTTACTTCTTCCTTTTGTATCACAAGTACAAATAAGCCAACGCTGGTATAAATTATTTTCTTTTTCTAAAATACCTGGTTTTAGAAGTTCATACTTTTATTAAAACAATTAAGTTAAGAAAAAGCAAAAATGCCGCTGAGGGGATTTGAGCCCCTGACTTCTACGTTATGAGCGTAGCGCTCTAATAGCCCAACTTTTTTTACGAATGTAAAAGTTACCAGGCTGAGCTACAGCGGCATAATCTTCTGAGGATAAGGTGTGGTTTATAAAGATTTTGGGATAAGCCGATGAATTCAACAACAATACAGCTCCTTTGGCTTGGTGTCCTTAGCTTCTCCAAAGGGATTACCATATCTTCTTATGTTCTCTATCATCCTTTTGTTTGCTTCTGTCTCTTTGCCTGAATTTACTAGATCAGACCTAATGCTCCGCATCTTCATATCAACCTCTGCAGGACATTCAACAACACATGCTTTGCAGAGCGTGCAATCATAAAAACGTATGTCTTCAATGTTTTTCTTGAGTTTCAAGATTTTTGCCCTTGGCGAAGACGACTCTTTTAATTCTGCTTTGTACACTGGACAGTTAACTTTACAAAAACCACAAAGCGAGCACTTTTCAAGGGTTTGAATTATAGATTTGTCCATTACAGCACCTTACCACGGTTTAGAACATTATTTGGGTCGTATTTTGATTTAAGCTCCTTTAATTCCGCTAATTTTAGTGAGTCTAAAAAACTCTTCTTGGCAATTCCTATACCGTGCTCACCTGAAACATTACCTTTATGCTTCTTGACAAGTTCAAGCATCTCTGAGATTTTCTCTTTCTGCTCAACCTTAAAACGAGGATGTATAATGCCTACCCCAACATGACCAAAATAAGGCACTTGATTTTGTTCAAGCCATCTCATAATCGGCTCTATATCCAAAAGCAAAGGGTCTTCCATGATAAGATAGCCATGTGCGCTTAAAACTGGACCACAGTTCTCCCGCATCTTCCAAAAATTTTTTATTGTTACCTGATCCTGTATAATCCCACCGTCACCTTCAAACTCTGCAAAAAGATGATATTTATCCTCTAATCCTGAAAGTTTTGACATTAGTCTATCCATGAGCTCAAGTGCTATGAGGTTATGCATACTTTTAAACTGAGATATTTTTGAGGTTATTTCAGAAATCTCTGTTGATTTAAAGAGTGTTGCTGTCGTCCGGCCTATCGGCTCAGTTAGTCTCAACTTCGCTAGAGTTACTACACCGATGATACCTTCTGTTCCACAAAATGCCTCAAAACCCTTTGTAACCTTATGTATGCGTCCAAGCCCATCAACAACCTCGAGCTCGAGAAGCCAATTTATCATACTGCCATATTTCACAGCCCTATTGCCAACTGCATTTGTTGATATCATGCCACCTACTGTACATACCCTACTGCTTGATGGGACTACAGGAAAAAACAGATTATGCGCCTCAATCGCTGAATTAAGCTCATCAAGCACAACACCAGGCTCGACGACCGCATACTTTTCCTTAAGGTTTGCTTGTATCCTCCTCATTCTGCAAAGATCCATAACTATAGAATTTTGTGGCACTGCGCCTCCTGCAAGTCCTGTGCCAGCACCACGCGGAACTATATTTAAACCTTCCTGCCCTGCAAAATAGATTATTCTGCTAACTTGCTCAGTTGTTTCTGGCCAGACCACTGCTAGACAATTGCCCTCAAGCATTGACGCATCGCAGCTATATGCAAGAAGGTCTTCTGGCGATTCTGAGTAATTTTTCTCGCCAACCACTTTTTTTATCCGCCCTATCATCTTTTCACCAAAAGCTCTGAAAATTCATACACTTTTAAACCCTCTGGTGCAACGTCCTTGAGCTGGTTGTAGCATAAACAGCAGGTTGTAACAAGCATCTTTTCCTTGCATTGCATAACACGGTTCTGTGCAATCTTCTTCGCTAGTGAGGGATTGTTGGTTCTGAGGCCACCTCCACCACCACAGCATATTGCCTTGTCTTTTGAGCTTTGCATCTCAACAACCTTCAGCCCAATTGCCTCAAGAACCTTTCTTGGCTCGTTGTATATACCAGAATGCCGACCAAGATGACAAGGATCATGATAGCATACGCTCTCGCCCGACCAGGTCGGCTCCAATTTCGACAGGTTTCTGTAAAGCGTTTGTGAGATATGCTCAACATTAAGGCGATAATTCTCTTTAAATACCCTGTAGCATGAAGGGCAGTTTGTTATTATTTTTTTTACACCGTATTTTTTAAACAGCTCGCTATTTTTCTTCACAAGCCCATTAAAGTCATTCAGATAGCCAGCATTTATAACAGGACTTCCACAACAGTTAAATTCTGGTATGGTTATGAAACCAATACCTATGTCGGTAAGGATTGATTTGTAGTTTTCTTCTATTTCAGGAGCAGCAAACCTGGTGAGGCAACCCGGATAGTAAAGGGTGTTGCCAAAAACATCTTTAATCCGTTCTATTATTGAACTAAACATTTAAACAGGAAGATATGTTAGTTATTATTAAATTTTGTGCACAAAAAAATCTTTTTTTACATATAAGCAAAACAGATAGATAATAACTTCTAGTAAATAACTCTCCCTGCAAAATCACAAAACCACAAATAAAATCAAGGTGATACAAAAATTACTATACAAGACCTAAAAGCATTGCAACTCCAAGCATAAGGAGTACTACTCCTAAAATAAGTCTCATCCAGTTCTTTCTGCTCTGCCTCCACTCTTCTATGTGCTCTGTTTTCATTCCTTTAACCACAAGGAATATTATAAAAACAAGAGGCAATACAAACATCAGATTGTACAAAAGAAGGTACCCCACGGCACTAGCTTGCGTCATGCTATTTGCAAGCATTGCTATTATTGCAAGATATACTCCACCGGTACATGGAAGCTCAAACATCGCAACAAGAAAGCCAAGTACAAGTGCAGCGGGTATATTTGCACGATAGGTTAACTTTTCTATTGTCTGTTTACTTACCTCTGGAATTTTAAGCGAGAACCATTTTCCATACCAAAAAAAGTCTTTTATGTTGATTAGTCCTATAATTATAGCAAGGAGCGCGGCGATTTTTACGATTATACCCGAAAGCCCAGTTATGTGAATCGCTGCAAGAAGCCCAATTCCCGCAAGAAAATAGGTTATGTAAACCGCAACAATATAAGCGATGCCCGCCTTAAGCATTCTTTTTGTGTCTTTTGAAACCGCCAGAAGAAAGGTCAAAAGAAAAATAAGCACTGAAAAGGCACACGGATTAATACCGTCTACAAGCCCAGTTCCTATAATAAGAGGGAGGGTAATCCCTGTCTTAAGCTGTGGGTTAACCGGATTTATCTCGCTTTCTTTTTCTTCCTGACTAAGATGGCATGTCATCTCTCCTTCAATCGGACAGATATGCTTGCCTGATGCAAGTGTATTTTCAATTTCTGCCTCTAGATTTTTTGTAATGCTTTCAACGCCCATCAAGTACTTGTCGTTTATAGCGATAAGTGGGATACCACGCTTCTCTAAGGGAATATTTTGAACAGAACAGAGTTTATTGTAAAGCTGATAATTCTTAAGGTCTCTATACACCTCATACTTGTAGATATGTATTTTGTCGCCATACTTTCTTTCAACCGATTCAATAAAAGGTTGAATTTTTGCACAATTAGAGCAACCTTCACCATAGAAATAAGCTATGCAAATCGAATCGTTCTGTATACGATTTATAGTGTTTGTACTTTCTGATGTAGTAGTACTATTCTGTGTTAGGTTGCCAAGACAAAATGTTTCATTTATAAGACACACATCCTTTGCAAACGCTATTGAAGACGCACCAATCAAAACAAGTAAAATGATTAAATAGAATAGGTGTCTTGTAACTTTTGTGAACCACATAAGAATATGCAAAAAAAGTATTATTTATAAAGGTTACTTTAATTTTCAAAATATTTTTATAAAAACACAATACACAGTTGTATATGGTTATATATCATAATATAAATCCTACGATATTTGATTTTGGAGATATTGAAATTAGGTGGTATGGGCTATTCTATGTTATAGGTTTTATTATTGCTTATTTTTTTCTATCTTATCTTGTTAAGCTAAAAAGGATGAAGCTTGGCAAAGAACAGATAGTAGACTTTCTTGGATATGCTGCAATAGGAGTCATTGTCGGTGGACGACTTGGATATGTGCTGTTTTATGACATATCATACTACCTAGACAATCCATTAAAAATATTCGCTGTATGGGAAGGGGGGATGAGTTTTCACGGCGGACTTATAGGTGTTATGATAAGTGGATTTGTATTTTGTAAAAAAAACAGGGTGGAGTTCTACGAACTCGCGGATATATCGGTCGTTCCAATTACACTTGGCCTTGCTCTTGGAAGGATAGGAAATTTCATCAACGGCGAGCTGTATGGAAGACCAACGAGCATTGGATTGTGTATAGATTACTCAAAAAATACCTATATAGCAAATCCGCCGCGCGGTTGCAGGTGGCCCTCGCAGCTTTTAGAGTCTGCTAAGAACTTGTTGATCTTTTCTACGCTCTGGTTTATCAAAGACAAAAATCTCCCAAAAGGATTTTTATTTTATACATTCATAGCGATGTACGGTGGACTAAGATTTGCTATTGAGTTTGTAAGACAGCCAGACCCACAGATTGGGCTTATATTCGGATTTACTGAAGGACAGCTTTTGTGCCTGCCGATGTTTCTATTTGGAACATTTATGCTTTTTAGACTTAAGAGAAAAAACATTTAATGAGATAATTAGCTAAGTATAACAGATAATTATAATAGAAAATGATTAGAATACACAATAAATATGAAACAGTATAAATCTAGATAGATGCTAAAAAGTAATTGAGAATAGATTTTTATATTCTTCAGTAAACCTTATTTGCATGGCGCTTTATATGATTGGATTGGGTCTTAGTGACGAAAAAGACATAAGCATCAAAGGTTATGAGATTATAAAGAGATGCGAGAAGGTTTATCTTGAGACATACACGTCAAAAGGATGCTCTAAAGAGCGGCTTGAGCTGTTTCTTGGCAAAAAGATAATCACCGCAGATAGGGAAATAATAGAGCAAAAAGAAGATGTTATTTTAGACGCAAGAAATTACGAAACTGCCCTGCTTATTGTAGGAGATGTTTTTTCTGCCACTACTCATATAGATCTTTTCTTGCGGGCGAAGGAGCAAAGAATAAAAGTGGAGGTCGTTCATAACGCAAGCATTTTTACTGCAGTTGGTCAGATTGGACTTGAATTGTATAAGTATGGAAGGACTGTAAGCATACCGTTTCAAAATAAAGATATTGAATCCCCAATTGAATTTATTAAAATGAACCAGTCCATTGGACTACATACGCTTGTTCTGCTTGACTTGTTGCCAAAGGAGAATAAGTTTATGGGTATAAAAGAGGCTGCAGACTATCTTTTATCAAAAGGGCTGCCACCCAACCAAACAGCTATAGGGTGCGCTGCAATAGGCACAGAGAGACAATGCATTTTTGTGTCAACACTTGGAGAAATAAAATCACCCAAGGAATATCCACAGTGCTTTGTTCTGCCCGGAAGGTTGCATTTTGTTGAAGAGAAGGCGCTTGAATTCTGGAGAACTCAGACACCGCCCGAATTTTTATAATCAGATTTCATGATAAGAGTGATAATGACAGAATGAGATGTTGCTAGCCTCTGCAGTCTTTAAGGCATCCGAAAGCATGTCAATCAAACTTTGTCTGGTTTTTATGCTGTCCTCATTAAAGAGGTTTATAACTTTGAGGTCTATAGAACTTAAGTTTTTTCTTCGGGGCGAAACAAGATAAACGGGGAGTTTGTGTGCACATTCAAGCGCCTTTTTAAAGTAATCCACAGAGTTTTTGCCAAACCACATGCCACCTGCAATTTTTGCATCATGTTCTGGAACTGCTTTATAGGCAAAGCCAAGCCCTGCATAAAAAAATAACCGCTCCTCGCAAGATAGTACACCTGGATTTTGCCTCAATATGTCACATAGTTTTTCTCCCTGCTCTATTGCATCATCCCATGAACCGCATTTTAACGAAGCAAAAAAAAGACTATATAATGTTTTATGTTCGTCCATTTTCTAGGGAAAATTCAGCATATATATAAAGCTATATAAAATAAAGCTATATAAAGACCATATAAGCTATATAAAGCTAATTTATAAATCCTACCTTACAAGATTAACATAGCCTCAGACGCATCTCTAAAGACAAAAAAGACAGCATAAGAAATTTAAGAAGCTGATTAATTAGTAATAATTAGTAATAAAGAAGCAGCAAGAAGCAGTACATACATATGGAATTATAAAATTGTAGTTTATTATAAAATAAGAGTATAAACCAGTAGTATAAACCCACTTTAAAGTAGAAAAAATTTAAATATCTATACATGAAACGACTTTAAAATCACACCTTAAAAAAAAATTTAATGACATTGTAAAAAAGGAAACGAAAGAGAAGGAGGGGTGCAGATGGGCTACTATTATGTTCTGTGCGAAGAGAGAAACAGTCGGCAAAGGAGTGTTGAGATTATTAAAGACATCACCGAACTTGAAAAAATGGTTGGAGCATGTACTGCTCAAGCCAAAGAAGATAGATTATATCTTAACTCTGCAAATACAATCTATAGCCTAACACAAAAGGCTGCGAAAGAAATGATTTCAGCGAAGGAGGACTCTGAGCTTGCAGTAAAAATCAGCTACGCACTCGAATTAAGAAGATGGCATAAGCAAGAGGTGTGAGTAGATGAGAAGGCTATTCTCCGGAAACAAAGAAAGGTACCTCTCTGGCAAAAGAATTCTTCCAAAAGGGATTAAAAAGGAGGATAGTGTTTCGCAGGTTATAGAGAACAGCATGCTTGCTTATAATGGTGGGAGAATCAGGGCTGCGTGCATACAGCTCAAGACAAAATTTTCAAAGGAAGATGTTACAGTAGGGATAAGCCTTGCCGGAGCTCTGACACCAGCCGGCCTTGGACCTTCTTGCATAATCCCTCTCATAAAGCATGGGTTTATAGACTGGATAGTTGCGACCGGCGCAAACATGTACCATGACATTCATTTTGCCTTTAATATGCCTATTTATCAAGGAAGCCATCTTGTAGACGACAAAGAGCTCAGGAGAGTTGGCGTTGTAAGGGTATATGACATATTATTTGACTATGACGGCGTTCTTATGAAAACAGACCATATACTAAGAAAAATTTTAACAAGGCCTGAATTTCAAATGGAGATGGGTACGCAGGAATTTTATTATAAACTCGGAAAGGTGATGGACCAGTTTGAGAAAGAAAATAATGTTCATGATGTAAGCATTCTTGCTGCTGCATATAGACACGGTGTCCCTGTTTTTACATCCTCACCCGGCGACAGCACAATAGGAATGAACATTGCAGGGCTTGAAATTCTAAGCGACAAATTCAAGCTAAGAATAAATCCAAGCACTGATGTGAACGAAAGCACAGCAATTGTTCTTGACGCAAAAAAATCAGGCGGAAAGTCAGGAGTCATACTTGTAGGAGGCGGCTCTCCAAAAAACTTCATGCTTCAAACAGAGCCACAGATTCAGGAAGTACTGATGATACCTGAAGTAGGACAGGATTATTTCCTTCAAATAACAGACGCCAGGCCTGACACCGGCGGACTATCTGGTGCAACGCCTTCAGAAGCAGTAAGTTGGGGAAAGGTTGATCCTGAACAGCTTGACGACACAGTAATAGTGTACAGCGATACGACTATTGTCCTCCCACTGATTACAAGTTATGTGCTACAGAACACAAAACCAAAAACACATAAAAGGCTGTATGACAAGAGAGAAGAGCTTGTAAAAAAGTTGAGAGAAGCATATTTTGAGAACAACGACGAAATTAAAATGCTTAAGGAGATGCTTGATGGAAGTTCTTGAGCTAGCAAAAAAACACGGAACACCGCTTTTTATTGTTGACCATAATTTAATAAGAACTAACTATCTCAGGTTTAAGCAGAACCTACCAAGGATACAGGCTTACTATGCCGTAAAAGCCAATCCGCTGCCTGAGATAATAAAAACTCTCTTTGACATCGGCGCAAGCTTTGATGTCGCATCGTTTCAGGAGTTTCTATGCGTTCACAAATATATTGAAGATTGGCCTGAAGAAAAAAGGCATCATTTTATATACGATAAAATAATATACGCAAACACTATAAAGCCCATTGAGACCCTCCAAAAGCTCAATCCTTACAGGCCGCTTGTTACATACGACAATATAGATGAGCTTAAAAAGATAAAGAAGCATTGCCCTTCTGCAGGGCTTGTTCTTAGGATAAAGGTTCCCGACACCGGTTCTGTAGTTGAATTCGGCTCAAAGTTCGGAGTGCTCCCAGCAGACGCCACATGGCTTATTGAAGAGGCGTTTAAAATGGGACTTGTTGTAGAAGGCATAAGCTTTCATGTGGGAAGCCAATGCACCAACTTCAATAATTATATCAAGGCCCTTAATATCACAGCAGACATCTTTGCAGAGGCCGAAGAGAGAGGTTATAAGCTAAAAATAGTGGATATTGGAGGAGGCTTTCCTGCACCTTATGACAGCAATGTGCCACGATTTGAAGAGCTTGCTAAGATGATAAATAAAGAGGTTGAAAGGCTTTTTGCAAAGGACATAGAGATAATTGCAGAGCCGGGTAGGTTCATGGTTGCAACTGCATGTAGACTTGTAACAGAGATTATCGGGAAAACAAGGAGGGAGGGAAAAATATTCTATTATATAAATGATGGAATTTACCATACATTTTCAGGAGTTGTTTTTGACCACTGCCAGTATCATTTCAAGTCATTTAAAGATGGAAATACAGAGATTTGTGCCGTTGTTGGGCAGACATGTGACGGCTTTGATAAAGTGAGCCTCGCAGAAAACCTTCCAGCAGATCTGGATATTGGAGACTATCTTCTCACAGAAAATATAGGTGCATACAGCATAGCACACACTACAAGCTTCAATGGATTTCCACCTGCGAAAGTGGTTCATATAAATCTGTAGAAATCTAAATACAGGATTTATAAATTTATAAATAAGATTATTACTAAATCTTTAATGTAAGAAAAGATTGGATTAGATTTAAATACAACCCCTTTTCCCATAAGACTATAAAAAACATAGAGAAAAATAGCCCTGTAGTGTAGCGGCCAAGCACGAGAGGCTCTGGACCTCTAAACCACGGTTCGAATCCGTGCAGGGCTATCCAATTAATTCTTACTATCCTAATTGGGCACCGTTCAAAAAGTGTGTTAGCATCCACCGCGTATGCACATTCAGGAACAATATATGGGTTTGAAGTGAGTTGTTCCATATGGAGAACCAGATATTTTCATTTGAACGGAAAAGTGCCAACGATGGTAAGTCGACCGAAAACGAGATTTTGAACGGTGCCATCCTATTTGAAAAGGTTTAAATAACCCTTGATGAGAAAAAAAGGTATGGAGAAATTTATAGACCTGCGAACCGGCTCTTTTGAGCAACTTGAAAGTCTTGTAAAGAAACATGGAAACATCTACTTTTTGTCGGCTAATTCCGAAATTTCTGACACGGTTATGAATTGTAGACACAACTATAAGTTTATTGTGGCGGTTCCGCACAGCGGAGCGCTTGTCCCATATGAACTCCTACCATATTTTGAAAATCATAATAAAACAATTGAAATATTATTTAGCGAAGGCATTGACCACTATAGCGAACAGATATACGCATTAATGCCACAAGGAGGAACACTAGTTTATTCACTTGTAAACAGATTCTTCGGCGACAAAAACCGCCTAAGAAACGACACAAGCGATACTGGAGTCTTGCGAACAAAAGACTTTGAAGGAAGAACCATAAGGTCTGTAGAATTTCCTTTACACATCAAAGAAAAACTGCTTACAAGATTTTACGACCCTTTCCACATGCTGCTAAGATACCTTGTTAAAGAGAAACTTAAGAATAGTGGCTATTCTTTTGTTATTAACGGACATACAATGCAAGAGTGCGAAGGAAGGCCTGTTTTTTATATTGGAACGGCCGACGGCGCATCATACCCCTTCACTGATGAGTTCTGCAATGCTCTTGAAAGCAGCATAAAAAATGAGATATGTATTAGAGAAAGTTTAACAAGATTTAGCAGCATAATAGAGTTAAATACAGGGCTCTACAAAGGACAAGGAATAACAAGCATGTACCATAAACCTGAAGAAGGCATGTTTGCCATCCTATGCGAAGTAAACCAGGGGCTGTATATGAACAAGCATATCACCAAGAATGAAAGAGCTGCGGACATGTTTATTCTTGAACGGATAAGAGAATCAATAGGCATCGCCACGCTCCAAGCGACCAAACAAATTGAAAAGAATATCTAAACAAACGACCAGGAATCCAATAATTTAAGATGTTGAAAATGCGACAGCCGGGATTTGAACCCGGATTACCACCGCTCGGCTTGGTTTGGCAGGGTGATGTCCTACCATTAGACTACTGTCGCACAAAAAAGTATACTGTAATCATAGACGACAATTATGTTTCTTTATAAAGATTGCGATGTATATACCTGATGTATAATTGCTATGTAACTACAGTGCATATAAGTAGTAGATAAGCGATTCCTCTAAGTGATTTGCAAAATCGTATTATATTTCATAAAAATTCAGATTTTGTTTTGCTTTCCTCTTAGAAATATATGAGGACCATTAACCATTACATCAATTTCTTCCAGCTCGTTTATCACGATATCATTCCCAAGTGGAAGGTAGTTTACAACAAGCCCCTCAATCACAACCTTATGGACTTTCTCATACTGAAGTATTTTATCCGGTGCAAGCCCACTCTTATGGGGATCATTGACTGCATAAAAAAGGCTTATAAAACAAGGATACTCGGTATCATCCTTGCTTTTTCTTTTCATCCTTCCGATAACAACGCTTTTTGTTTTGTATATCATTTTGTTTCTTAAGCCTCACTCTCACTTATAGGGTTTCATTTGGGTCTTTATAAACTTTACTCTACCTCTTTCAAATCAATCACATCTTTTATTTTTCTTATTTCTTGAACCGCATTCATGTATCTGTCCATATCATCTATATCAACTTTTATAAAATCTATAATGTTCTTCTCCTTGCTTCCCTGCGTTCTGAGACTTGCTATATTCAGCCTATATGCTGCGAGAACATTAAGTATCTCTGCTAAAATTCCTACCCTATCTATCACTTTTATCCTAAGAACCCTCTGTATCCTTGCGTCCCTTTTAAGCCACTCCACTGCCACTTTCTTGTTTGGGTCTAATGTGTGAACATTAGGACAATCTTCCTTATGTATCGTAATTTTATTGTCCTTTGTATAAAACGCAGCAATTCTGTCCCCATATGAAGGACTGCAGCATTTTGAAACTTTTAATTGGGCACGCTTGTCTTCTGCAACAAGCATCTTTTCAATCTGAGATGTGGGTGGTCTTGTTTGAGCCCCTTTTATGTCATCGCTTTCAATATTGAGAATTTTTCGTATTTTCTGTCTAGCTTTGTTGGTCTTTACAAACTTAAGCCACTGTCTAGACGGCTTTGCGTTTTTTTGAGTGATAATCTCAACGATATCCCCGCTTTTGAGCTCTGCATCAAGCTGTACAAGTCTGTTGTTTACCAATGCCTTCGAGCATCTATCTCCAATGCTTGTGTGAACCTCATATGCAAAATCAATAGGCGTAGCACCTTCTGGAAGAGTTATAGGGTCTCCTTTCGGCGTGAAGACAATAATCTCTTTTTCAAACATGTCAATCTTCAGCGTTTCAACAAAATCCTTCGCATCTTCAGAGTCTCTCTTCCAGTCCAGTAGCTGCTTAAGCCATGATATTCTTTTTTCAAACTTTTTGTCTCTCTCAGTTCCCTTGTATTTCCAATGCGCAGCGATTCCGTCTTCTGCATACCTGTGCATTTCCTCACTCCTTATCTGAACCTCAAGGATTTTCCCATGAGTACCCACTACTGTAGTATGCAAACTCTGATATCCATTTGCTTTTGGCGTTGCTATATAGTCCTTAAACCTTTTCGGCACAGGCTTCCATAGGTCATGCACGACTCCTAAAGCGGCATAACAGGTAGGGACATCCTTTGTTATTATCCTTATTGCTATAAGGTCGTATATTTCATTGAAGTCAACACCCTGCTTTTTCATTTTTTTGTAGATAGAGTAAAAGTACTTTGCGCGGCCAAAGACCTCAGCATCAATGTTTACTTCCTTAAGCCTTTTCTTTATTATTTCTATTATTTCCTTTGTTTTTGCTTCGCGCTCTGCACGTTTTTCATTTATTTTTCTTTTAAGGCTCTTATATTCCTCAGGATCTAGATACCGCATTGCAAGGTCTTCGAGTTCTCCCTTTATGTTCCACATTCCAAGCTTGTGAGCTATAGGAGCAAAAATTTCTCTTGTTTCTAATGAGATTCTCCTTTGCTTTTCAGGTTTGAAGTGCTTAAGAGTTCTCATATTGTGCAGGCGGTCTGCAAGCTTTATTAGAATTACACGAACATCTTTTGCAGTGGCAATGAGCATCTTTCGTATGTTTTCAGCAGTATAATCCTCCCTTGTCGCAAAATTAAACTTGTCTATTTTTGTTACACCCTCTACAAGTTCAGCGACCTCGTCACCAAACTCTCGCCTAACGAAGTCTATTTTTAATTTTCCTTCCTCCACAGTATCGTGAAGCAATGCTGCACAGATTGTCGCGGAGTCTGCTCTGAGACCTATAAGTATCTTTGCAACTTCAAGAGGGTGTGTAAAATAATCCTCCCCTGATTCCCTTTTTTGACCTTCATGTGCTTTCTTTGCTAGAGTATAGCCTCTCTCTATCAGAGCAATTCGTGCCTGCGGATTGTACTCAAGCACCTGTTTTTGGAGTTCTTCAATACTGCACATTTTGATTTAGTAATGAATTATGGATTTTTAATATTTTTGGTAAACTTTTTATAGAATACAAGAATTTTTTTTAGTTATGCTTTGCTTAGGTATAGAATCAACTGCTCATACATTTGGGGCTGCTGTTGTGACAGATTCAAAAGTGCTATCAAACGAAAAGGATAGCTATTCGACAGACAAGGGAGGCATTATTCCATCCGAAGCCGCAGAGCACCATGTCCAAGTCTGCGATAGAATTATAAGCGCATCACTGAAAAAAGCCAATAAGAGCATTACCGATATTGACCTTATTGCTTTTTCACAGGGCCCTGGAATTGGACATACTCTCAGGATTGGTGCATTGGCTTCAAGGATGCTCTCCGCAAAGTACAATATCCCTCTTATTGGAGTTAACCATTGCATCGCGCATCTTGAGATTGCAAGCCTATTGTTCAAATGCAAAGATCCAATACTTTTATATGCTTCAGGCGCAAACACACAGATTGTTGCATACGAAGCTGGGAAGTATAGGATTTTTGGTGAAACTTTGGATATAGGGGTTGGAAATTTTTTTGATTGTTTTGCAAGAGAGATAGGTGTTGGTTTTCCAGGCGGACCAAAAATTGCTGAGTTTGCTAAAGATGGCAGAAGATATATTGAGCTTCCGTATGTTGTTAAGGGAATGGATGTAAGTTTTGGCGGACTTCTTACAAATCTTAAACAGAAGATTTCACAAGGATTTAACAAAGCAGATCTTGCATATTCTTGTCAAGAAACTGTTTTTGCAATGCTTATTGAAGTAGCAGAGAGGGCACTTGCACATTGCGAAAAAGACGAGCTTGTGCTTGGAGGCGGTGTTTCGTGCAACTGGCGGCTTCAGGAGATGGCTAAAAAGATGTGCAAAGAAAGAGGTACAAAGTGCTATATCCCTGAAAACCAGTACCTTGTTGACAACGGCGCGATGATTGCTTATTTGGGTATTCTTGAGTATAAGGCGGGAGTAAGAACGCCTCTTAAAAATGCAATTATAAAACCTTATGAAAGAACTGATGAGGTAAAAGTTGTATGGCGCTAATCACAAATAAAGTACTGCTTCAAATAAAATACTGCTTATTACTTGTATTATTTCTTTAAATTTTGTTAAAACCTAATTATTTTCATACATATCAATTTCTTTAACATTTATTTTTTTAATACTAGACTCTCCAGGATATACATAATTATTGGTGTCACAACACTGCCTTAAAAGCATGCAAAGAAACTCTATTTCATTTATAGCCCCCTCTATTAGTAGTTTTGTCTTTGTTGGAAGCGTTGCTTTTTCATACAAAAGAATATCATTAAGCTTTCTTTTCCGCTTTTCAAGTGTATAAATCAGCTGTGGTATCTTAATGTGACACACCCCCAAAACCTTCTAAAACCAAACAACAACACTTTTCAACATGCATTTTTATGCATACAATATAAAATTAACACATATTAATATCAAAAACAAAAATTACTTTTAAAGAAGTTTAGTGCTCTTTATAAGATTATTGTTATCCTTCTCTAATAACCACAAATAAAATAGGATATTTATGCTATTAATAGCATATTAAATATGCTATCAATAGTAGATATACTATCTTTTCTTCTTTTTTAGCGAAAATTTTTTAAGAAATTTCTTTGTTGTTCGTATTGCCTTCTGGGCAATAGTCCTTTTTGTGGCTGTCTTTTTCTTTGCCTTCACTAATGCTTTCTTCTTCTTTTCGCTTCTTTTTGGCCTCTTTTTTACAGGTTTTTTCTGCTCTATAGCATGAACCTTAATAATCTCCTTTTTTGTGTTTGAAGGCACAGAAAACCGAACTTCCATAGCAGGATTATTTGGGTCAAATATAAGCCCACAATCCCTACAAATTATCTGAGAGGATTTCTCACTGTGTATAATACTCTGACTAGCACAGTCAGGACACTCGCTTATATGGTAAATACTACGTTTCATTATCCTATTATATTAATCATTCAGATATAAAAAAGTTTCTATTGGGGTTAATATTTAGGCCCATTTGTCTTTTTTAATTTAAGCAGTTTAAGGGTTTGGTAAGTTTAAAGATACTATTTTTTTAATATACTACCTTTAAAATAGCTATTGAGCACCTGTGTCGGCAGAGCGTTTCATTGCTTTTAAAAGAGCCTCCTGGCCCTTCCAGTCAAGCGCCTCTGCAAGAACCTCCATTATATTCTCAACAGGGATAATTCTTACCTTTTTAAGCCTGTCTGGGTCTATTATTATATCATTAATATTTGATTTTGGCACAATTACATTGCTTATCCCAGCTTCAATAACCGCCTCAACCTTTGAAGAAACACCACCAACAGGAAGCACTTCCCCCCTTACGGAAAGCGAACCAGTCATTGCATAGTTTTGTTTTACAGGTATCTTTTTCAACGCAGACACTACAGATGTTGCAACCGCAATGCTCGCTGAATCGCCCTCAACACCCTCATATGTTTGAAGAAACTGGACATAAATATCATATTTTCCTTTAATATCCTCACCAAAATATTTCTTCACAAGTGCTGTCACATTCTTAACTGCTTCTTTTGCAATTTCGCCAAGTTTTCCTGTTGCTATTATTTCAGACTCTTTTCCACCAGGTGTAACCTCAGACTCAATCGGCAAAATAATACCTGAAAATGAACTCCCACTGCCCATAACCGCAAGACCATTTACCCTGCCTATCTGCAGGCCTGAAGTCCTTATAACCTCATATTCCTTGTTTCTTTCTATATATTTATCAGCAATCTGTTGTTCAAGTGTCCTTGCAAATTTCTTTGCTGCAATAACATGCTCTTTTTTAACAAGCTCACTGCCTTGTTCTTTTGCAAGGTCTCCAGCAGCCCGGATAAGACCACCAAGCTCCCTTAGCCTTAATGTAAGATGCCCTTTTCTGTTTGCCCTCTTTCGTGCCTCTTCTATAATCTCCATAATAGCGTCTCTTGAGAAATGAGGTATTTGTTTATCTTTGCTAACCTCTTGAGCAACAAAAATCACAATCTTCTCACGGTTCTGAGGAGTATCAGGTATTGTTTCATTCATATAAACCTCATACCCATACCCTCTTATCCTTGACCTAAGCGCAGGATGCATATGTTTTATAGTGTCATAATTTCCTGCTGCAACAAGTATAAAATTGCATGAAACCGGCTCGGTCCTCACCATTGCGCCGGCGCTTCTCTCGCTTTGTCCAGTAATCGCATATTTGCCCTCTTGAAGTGCTGTCAAAAGCTCCTGCTGGGTGTGCGCCTTCAGGGTAGAGATTTCATCAACGAAAAGCACACCCATGTGTGCCTTATGTATCATACCCGCCACAACTCTCTCATGTGCGGGCGTCCCAAGCCCACCACTTTGAAAAGGGTCGTGTAAAACATCCCCAAGCAGTGCACCTGCATGCGCACCTGTTGCATCCTGAAAAGGCGCCTGCTTTTTCCCAAAATTATCTACAATTACTTTTGGGACGCGCGCCCGTTCGTTATTTTTCTTGCCAAAACTCATGCTTATGACGATTATACCCAAAAAGCCAATGCTGCCAATTAAAAGCGCAGCATAAATAACATCTGAGATTGCGCCTGACTTCCACCAGTAATACTGCAGCCAGCCAAGACCTATCGCTATTATAAGAAAAATAAGGCTTTGGCTTCTCCAAAATCCTCCGCTTTCTATCCTAGTACGGACTACAAGTTCTCTGCCTTTTCCTGCAGGCACATTCCTTATGAGAGGCATGTTTTCATCATTAGGATTTGGAAATGCCACTATATCAACAAGCTTTTCCTTAGGAAGAAGCTCTGCAAGCGCCATGCCAAGCATTGACTTTCCTGTTCCTGGCTCCCCTATAAGAAGAACATGCCTTCGCTGACTCGCCGCCTTTTTTATAACTTCAACAGCATCCTCCTGTCCAATTACCTGATCAATTATACTTTTTTGTATAGAGACTTCTTTAGTGCTGTTTACCTGGAGAAGACTCTTTCTTGTCTGCGGCTGTTCGCTGCTTTTCTTATCCTCCTTAATTTTCTTTCTGACCATCGAAAGAATAGAGAAAGTGAGTGCTATTTATATCTTTTGTTATAAACGGCACCGTCCAAAAAGTGTGTTGGCATCCACCGCGTATGCACATTCAGGAATCATATATGGGTTTGAAGTGAGTTGTTCCATACGGAGAACCAGATATTTTCATTTAAATGGAAAAGTGCCAACATGATGGTAAGCCGACTGAAAACGAGATTTTGAACGCAGCCGGCGAAATAATAAACTATTTAAACCCTATATCATCTTAAATAAATAACAGAACTTAATTACAGAACTTAATTATTGAACAATTGGAGAAGAAGAAACTTATGCCGCGAATATATTATTATCTCATATTATTAATTCTAATGATAATACTCTTTGCTTTTTTATTTTCCTATCTTAAAAACTCTTATATTGGTTTTCTCTGGGGGTAAGTCAAAATCGTCCTCTATTCATTAGTAGCCTCTGATTTTATTATTGCTTTTATTATTTATTAAAACATATAAAAAATAGGGTTTAATAGTTTTCCATCCATCTATAAATAATAGACTAAAATTAGAAAAATTTTTATACTAATATACAAAAATATATATTAGAATGTCAATAAAGAATACACATTTTCATACACTGCATTTGCAATATAAAGGCATTTGTGACCTTAAAGGGCTCTTTCGTGTGGTTAAAGAATGGATGGAGTCGAAGGGATTTGAGGTTGTTGAAACAAAGACAAAACAGAGAATGAGACCTTTTGGTATGGAAAGCGAGTATGACTTACGTGGCTATAGAAACTTAAGCGAATATTATAGGATTTGGATGATTGTTATGTTTCAGGTATGGGATGAGGTTCAGGTAGAGGTTGTAAAAAACGGCATAAAGGAAAAGCTTTCAAAGTGCAGGTTGTATATTCGTGTTAGGGCAGAAAGCGAGATGGATTGGACAAACAGGTTTGAGAACTCGCCCTTTCAGGAAGCAATAAGAAAATTTCTTAACGAGAAAGTTTTGAAGCATAGGTATGAATCAATACTTTGGGACCAGCACCATTATAAACAGCTTGAGCTTTTTAATGTCATTAAAGAGTACCTTAGTATGCAGACCAGAGGAAGCGAGTATGCTGATATGTGGTAAGACATACAAAAAGTGGTAAAAAATGGCGGAAAGAAGAATAGTTGTTGACAACCTTTACCTTGTTTATGAAGGACTCTTCAATATAAATGATTTATATCTAACAATAGACAAATGGCTAAGAGAAAAAAGGTATGACAAGCTTGAAAAGCGTAACAGCGAGCAGGTGTACAAAGACGGCAGGCAGATTGAACTTGAGCTTGAGCCATGGAAAAAAATAACTGATTATGCAAGAATAGTAATTAACATAACAATCTGGATGACTAATATTAAAGAGGTAACTGTGAAAAAGGACAAGCATATCATGAAGATGAGCCAGGGCAAAATAACTTTAAGGATAATTGCATATCTTGATACAGATTATGAAAACAAGTGGGAAGGCAAACCATATTTTTATTTCCTTCGTACAGTAGTTGATAAGTGGATTTACAGGGTTGATGTAAGGAAATACGAATCAGCAGTGGCAGATGACACCTTTCATCTGTATAACACCATAAAATCGTTCCTTAATCTTTATAGATTTCAGTAGCTTTTCCAATAGATTTAAATAATAAGTTTAAATAAGCCAAAGAATTATTGATAATATGCGAGGGTAGCAAAGTCTGGCCAATGGCTTAGCCGGCTTGATGCGCAGGACTTAAGGGCATTTACTTGGAAATCCTGTCCCTTAGTGGGTCCGTGGGTTCAAATATCGGAATGCAGAATGCTAAATAGATGCACCTCTTCTGGATTCCGGTTGATTGTCCCATCCCTCGCATTACTCTTCAGGAAAAACAAAAATATTTATATTGAGAGTTTTCTTAAACTTACTGGTGATGTAAGTGCAGATATTCAAAGTAGAGCAGTGGATGGTAAGGAATGTTATAACCGTTGGTCCTCAGACTCCTATATCTATTGCAGCAGAGTTGATGGCTCAGAACAATATTGGCTCGCTTATTGTTGTTGAAAATGGTGAGCCCATAGGGATAATAACCGAACAGGATATTGTTAGAAAGGTTGTAGCTACAAAAAAGCTACCTGAGCAGGTGCCTGTTGCTGAGGTTATGTCTAAAAAAATAGTGACTGCTGAAAAAGGCACAACCATAAACGAAATTAGCGATCTTATGGTCAAGCATAGGGTTAAAAGAATACCTGTTGTAGAGAATGGTAAGCTTTGCGGCATTATAACCTCAACTGACATTGTTAGAACTATGGCGGCTTTCAATAAGCTTTATGATGTTAAAGATATAATTGAGCTTGGTGCCTAAAAAATTTATTTTTGTATTTTTCTTAGCTATTCTTTGCACTATTCTTTACATTGTTCTACTAAATATATTAATTGTAAATAGTTTTGAGGTAGACTTACTCAAAGAAAAATTATTCCGAAATATTTATAAAAACTTTCCAGACCCATAAATGATTACCATCAGAGCAAAAATGAAGCCCTCGTAGCTCAGTGGTGGAGCGTACGCTTGGTATTGTTTGTAAGAGTAATTTTTACAATGAGCGTAAGGTCGCGAGTTCAATCCTCGCCGAGGGCTTATTATTTCATAGATTTCTCGCCTTTGACAGCTCCGATGTCATAAACTTCTTATTAAATCAATCTTATCTGATATATGGTTATTAATCTTTTTTTCTTATAATAGAGTTCTCATTATAATCCTACTTATTCTAATTATAATCTACTTATTATAATATAAAGAACAAAAACGATTGTTATTATAATACCAAGCAAAAAGAGCCCAACGGCAATAGCAAGTCGCTTTAGGTTCTTTTTTACTTTTTTGTCAACTTCGCTTTCAAATGTTTTATAATCGTTCTGTATTCTTTTTGTTCCAGGCTCAGCTACAAGAGCTTTTTTGCATTTTCTGCATACTGAACTCATATCATCATAGACACGCCAGCATTTTGGACAGGTTTTCATCTGAACTCAAATAAAATTTAGATGGGCCCGACCGGATTTTCGATATTCTTCAAGCTTTTTTAGCTTTCTTTTTTTCGAACCGGTGACCTCCGCCGTGTCGAGGCGACGTCATATCAGCGCAGGAGATACAGCGCCATACAAAAAAAGGCGTGCATGTCGTATCCCTATGCCGCTAGACTACGAGCCCGTGATTTGCGCAAAAAAAAGCTCTGCATTTATAAAGATTTTGAAAAAAATTGTATTGCTTTAATAGTTTTCACACAAAAGCTCATAATACGCTTGTGGATGTTTGCAGGCAGGACACTTTTTTGGTGCTTCTTTTCCTTCATAGACATATCCGCAGTTTCTGCATTTCCATCTTACAACTTCTTTTCGCTTGAACACTTGGCCAGTCTTTAAGTTTTCGAGCAGTTTTCTGTACCTCTTTTCATGCTGTTCTTCAACCTCTGCAATCTCTTTAAATGATTCTGCAATTTCTTTAAACCCCTCTTGCCTTGCGGTTTTTTCAAACCCAGGATACAACACTCCCCACTCTTCTTTCTCCCCATTTGCTGCTGCAAGCAGGTTTTCAGAGGTGTTTCCTATTTTTCCTGCTGGATAAGTTGCGGTTATCTCCACCATTCTTCCTTCAAGGTACTTAAAAAATACCTTTGCATGCTCTCTCTCGTTCTCGGCAGTCTCAAGAAAGATTGCGCTGATTTGCTCATAACCTTCTTTTTTTGCAACAGACGCAAAATAAGTGTATCTCATCCGTGCTTGGCTTTCCCCTGCAAAAGCTTTCAGAAGGTTTTTTTCGGTCTGACTTCCATCCAGTTTCATTTTTTCACCTCTTATCTATTATTTTTACGACTGAATTTAGCAAGACAACCTAAAATTGCTAATCTTGATAGTAATATGGGGCTGCGAGGACTTTCTTCCAGAATACCGTAAATAATACTTTCTATCTTTGCTGTAAAGCACCTTTATTTATTAATCTTTGTAAGAGACGGCATTACTTTTTCGTTTTCTGTTTCCATCTCACATAAGGCATTCTGATATTCGAACCCCGATTGGGCGGCCCCGAACCGCCAGTGCTAACCAAGTTACACCACAGCCCCAAAATGACCTTACTCAAAAGGTTATTTATGCAAAGCCCTGCACTCAACACACTAGTACGGGAATAGCATCGGAATTTTATTTACATTACGAGATACTTTATGATATAAAAAAATTTGCGCTTATTAATATTTATGTTTTATTTAAATAGGTGTATACTGCTGATTGTGTTGTTGTCAATGAGAAAGATTTCGTTTCTATATGCAAGCTCTCTTACAGCTTTTTTTACATCATCCTCTGATACGCCGTGCAAAAGGCAGGCGGAGATAAGCTCATGGATTTCAAGGGTGCGGCGCTCCCCCTTACGAAAAAGCGAGCGGACCATGTCAAAAACAAACATAATTTTCTCTTCTGGCGTCATTTCTGTTGTTGCAGATCTTAGGTTGTCTATCTGTGTTGTGTCCTTTATTATGTTTTTGTAGCCATTGATGTCTGCAACAGCCACCTTATTATCTTTTCCATAAATCTTCTTTACCTGTCCAGACTTTAGTTCAACGATGTACTTCTTTCCATAGTCATAAATGAATATTGTATTTGTGTTGGCACCAAAGTCCGCCTTGAATTTGTTTTGTTTAGGCATAATTATAAAATATAAATAACAAACTATAAAAAATTTGCCTTCAAGTGGCGAATTTCAGCTAACATTCTTATTTGTAGCTTATTACTCTCTTCCTTTGTATCGTTTGTTTGTTAGGCTAATTTAAGATGGCCATATTAAGATGGCCATATTAATATTATTAATATATAGCTATAAAATGGTGCTTGTTGCCAAAAAGAATGTAAACATTTAAATACTAGTTCTCTCTTAAAAGGGTTAATTTTTTTGAGGGGTGAAAATAAAATGGCTGAAAAAGTCTATAAGTGTGGCATCAAAAGAGAAGATGGCTGGCTATATTTTGTCGACAAGAACGGCAATGCCGCAAGGGCAAAGATGGCGCGCGGCGGCAAAAAGGGAAAAGGAAAGATTGAAGTTGTAGCCAAAGCCGGTATCAAGAAGGAGAAAGGATACCTATATTTTATCGACAAGGCCGGAGATATCTCAAGAGCAAAAATGGCGAGGCGGGGAAAGAAAAGATAGTTTTCCCCTTTATTTTTTTTAAAATTTAATTTTTCAAAAAATTTAAATAACCGTCGAAATTTTTTTCTATAATGCCGCAGGAAAAGCAAATAGGGATAACTGTAAAGAAGGCACACGACCTGCCTGAATGGTATAACCAGGTCATACTAAAAAGCGAGTTTGCAGATCATGCTCCTGTCAGTGGTTGTATGGTAATAAGACCACTGGGCTATGCTGTCTGGGAAAATATTGTTAAATTTTTTGACGCAAATATAAAAAAGCATGGTGTTAGAAATGCATATTTTCCCTTATTTATTCCTGAATCCTTTTTCAAAAAGGAGGCCGAGCATGCGGAAGGCTTCAAGGCAGAGGTTGCATGGGTTGCTGCAAAAGATGACTCAACTGAGCGCCTTGCATTGCGCCCCACGAGTGAAACTATAATCTATGACTCTTATGCGAAGTGGATTCGAAGCTGGAGAGACCTCCCTTTAAGGATAAACCAGTGGTGTAACATAGTAAGATGGGAGGTAAAGGATGTAAAGCTTTTCTTGCGCTCACGAGAATTCTTATGGCAAGAAGGGCACTGTGTTTATGAGAGCGAAGAAGAGTGCCACAAAGAAACTTTGCTTTTTCTTGAGGAATACCGGCGAGTAGCAGAAGAGCTCTTGGCTATTCCAGTGATTACAGGGCAGAAAACAGAGAAGGAAAGATTTGCCGGGGCATTAAGGACATATACCATTGAAGGGTTTATGCCAGACGGAAAGGGTCTGCAGCTTGGAACCTCTCATGACTTGGGAACCGGCTTTGCAAAGGCATTTGGAATAAGATATCTTGGAAGAGATGAAAAGGAGCATGTTCCTTGGCAGAATTCTTGGGGCATCTCTACAAGACTCATAGGCGGCATGATAATGTGTCATTCAGACGATAAGGGGCTTGTTCTCCCGCCTAATGTTGCTCCAATAAAGGTTGTTATAGTTCCTATTCTGTTTGATTCAACCACCGAGCAGGTTTTAAATGTATGCAGAAAAGTAAAGGATATGCTCTTAAGTGCTATGATTGAATGTGTTCTTGATGACAGACCTCAATACACTCCTGGCTGGAAATACAATGAATGGGAGCTCAAGGGAGTTCCAATACGACTTGAGATTGGTCCAAAAGATATTGAAAAAAACCAGGCGGTTCTTGTTAGAAGGGACACAAGTAAGAAAAATCCGGTAAGCATATCAGGTATTGAAAAAACAATCCAATCGGTGCTTTCTGAAATACAAAAAAATCTTTATGATACTGCTAAAAAACATCTTACAGAATCTATTGTCGATGTTAAAACTTGGGTGGAGTTTGTTGATGCAATTGCAAGAAAAAAACTAGTTCTTGCAAATTTTTGTGGCAGGGAAGCCTGCGAATCTGATATAAAGGATAAGACAAATGGAGTAACATCCAGATGTATACCTCTTGAAGACAAGCCAGTAGAAGGAGCGTGTATCAATTGCGGCGAGATTGCGGGGTATAAAGTTTATTTTGCGAGGTCTTATTAGCTTTGCTCTTGTATAATCCTTGCATACTTCTTGCATAATCGTAGGAAGTAGAGATAATAATAGGATATATGCCAACTGATATACCTAATTAAAATAGCAGCCGGTTATCTGAGATTAACCACCTTAAATCCCATAAAGGGTATCCTCCACTTTTCTCCAGAAAGCGCTTTTATAATCGCAATTACACAAACCAGAAGGAAAAATGCAAAGATAATATTTCCTATAAAGGAAAAGGTCTTTCCTACAAATGGAATCTCTTCAAGAACTGCTATTACCGCAAAAGTAAGAATCTCTATAACAAAAATTGTAAGACCCTGTGAAAGGTGGAACTTAATGAAATTGTCTCTCTTCTTTACAGCAATAAGAGGGACCAACACGAGTATAAATAAATAAGAGCAAACTGCAGTAAGTGTTTGATCTGAGGTAAGCTTTTTATCTGCCATTTAAATTTTACTTGACCTTGTAATATAAAAATATTTCTTTATTAAATGGCTGCGTTCAAAAAGTGTGTTAGCATCCACCGCGTATGCACATTCAGGAATCATATATGGATTTGAGGTGAGTTGTTCCATACGGAGAACCAGATATTTTAATTTAAATGGAAAAGTGCCAACATGATGTTAAGCTGACCGAAACCGAGATTTTGAACGCAGCCTATTTTAAAAGGATAAATATAAAAAGAACTTAGAAAGAATTTAGAAAACGATTTATAGTAGATTAACTTTTCCAAAATAATGAAAAAAGTAAAAAAGAAATGCGACGACAAGTATGAACGCATCACGCCAAACATAGAGTATGAAGAGGATTCTGACCTTCCGGTTCATGAAGAGTTTACAAGAGAAAAGAAAAAGCTGCTTTCTTAGATATCAAAAAGTTATAGTAAAGTTATAGTACATACTAAATATAGAAATATCTATAAAACTAATTCTCACTCAAAAACAAGCCCACATTTTCTGCAGTAAAGCTCCTCTCCTTCAACATCTATATTTGTGCTTCCGCAGTCCGGACATTTTCTAGCTTTATCCTCCTGTTGAAGCTCCTGTAGCGATTTTTCAACCATAGGATTAAATAGACTAAATTTATATAAAAACTTTTCTATAACAAAGGCTGCGTTCAAAAAGTGTGTTAGCATCCACCGCGTATGCACATTCAGGAACCA
>JAWABL010000015.1:0-28415 GCA_038884615.1 Candidatus Woesearchaeota archaeon
CTCCATAAATTGTTTCATTTAAACCAGGCCTCTCTTCTTTATCTCATCTTCTTTATTGTAACTTTATTGTAATAGTCATTGATATAATAGTCAATGAGTGTTTATAAATTCTGTGTTTAACATGGAAAGTATTTTATAGCACGGCAGGGTCCTGTATTAATAAATAAAAAGGATATAAGGATGGATGAATAAAGATACAAATAAAAAACATATAAATAAAAATCATTGTTAGCTTTATATTGAGATTTATGAGTACTGCAATGAGTAGCATTATAAGAATAAACGGCAATTATCTTGAAGGAGGAGGACAAATACTAAGAGCTGCATTAGCATTATCCTGTATTACAAAAAAGCCTTTTGAGATATATGATATAAGGAAGGGCAGGGACAAACCAGGGCTTAAAAGCCAGCACTTGTACTGTATTAAGGCCCTTGAGAAACTTTACAATGCAAAGACAGAAGGCGCAGAAATCGGTTCTATGCATCTCAAGTTCTGGCCTGGTGAAATAAGAGGAGGAACATTGTCTCTTGACTTGGAGACTGCCGGCTCAATCACGCTTGTTCTACAGTCGCTGATACTTCCCTCTATTTTTGCAAAGGAACAGACCAGGCTAAAGATAAGGGGCGGAACAGACGTTGCGTGGAGCATACCTATCGACTATTTCAATCATGTTTTTATTCCGTGTATAGTCAAGTATGCGGACATAACTTTAGATATTCTTAGTAGAGGATACTACCCAAAAGGAGGAGGGTTTGTTGACATCAAACTAAATTCAAAAGTGCTCGTTTTTGAAAACAACGAGCTTGAGTCAATAGTTGCGCCACCGCTTAAACTCACTAGTCAAGGAAAATTGACTAGGATTTACGGAATAAGCCACGCATCAGAATCGCTGAAAAAACAGGAGGTCGCAGAAAGGCAGGCTAAGATTGCGAAAAGGGTGCTTGCTAATTTTGGTGCTAATTTAGAGTGTCCTATAAAAATAGATATTCAATACTGGCAAACACTTTCCCCGGGGTCAGGAATAGCTTTATTTGCTTTATTTGATAGTGGATGTATCCTTGCAGGCGATGCTTTGGGCGAAAAAGGAAAGCGTTCCGAGGATGTCGGAACAGAGGCTGCTGAAAAGCTGGTTTATGAAATAAAGTCAGGCGCTACAGTAGATGTGCACCTTGCTGATAATCTTGTCCCCTTCCTTGCACTTTTTGGAGGCGAGATAAAAACCTCTAACTTAAGCAGTCATACCATGACAAACCTCTACACAACGCAGCTTTTTTTAGGTGAGCGATTGAAATATAACAGTAAAGAAGCCACAATATTTTCTATCTAAGTACATAGTAAGAATTTTAAAGCAAGTCTCTTCCTTTTTTCATTTGCATATTTTCAAAATCAACTAGATATTTTAGTTCACTTCTGTGAAAGCGCTTCATCGATATGTTTTTTTAGGTCTGAGATTTTTACCCAGAACTCATGCCTTCTTGGATCGGTTTTTTCAAGAAGCATATAGTAATGTCTTATTTTAGGCACAAGATTTCGCGCCTGAACAAACTGTCTAAGCTGGACATGATTTCTTGACATGATAATTAGGCTGTCTAATTCATTGTATATTTGCTCTAGTGTCTCAACCTTAGCGGTCTCATACTGCCTGGCTTCTTCCTTGTACATATGTATCTTGTCCATTTGACTTGCGATTTTTTCTTTTAGTTCAGCTTCCTGCTTTTCAAGCTGCCTGAACTTCTCTTCAAGTTCTCTTTCTTTCTCAAGCGCTCTTCGTTCCCTCTGCTCAAGCTCCCTGTGTTTTTCAATCAGCCACTCCTTTCGTTTTCGTATCTCTTCTTCGAGCTTGCTATTCTTCTCCTTAAGTCTTAATGCGACATTGCTGAACACTTCGTCTATTTTTGTGACCTGTTTTGATTCGCTTATCAGCTCTTCTGCTCTTTTATGAATAGCCTCTATCGCCTCGACTCTGGTCTGTGAAAGTCCGAGTGCAATCGCGAGCTTCTCATCCTTAAACACATGTCTCACCCATTCGGCAAAATCGTTTTTGCCATGGGTTGTGTGCTTTGCATAAACATTATCATCCATTACAAGAAGCTCCTCGTACAGCTCCTTTAAGTTCTTTAGTCCCCTACCGCCATCCAGCCAAAACTGATGCTCGGGTGGGCAGTCGCTGAAGACGCTTGTAACTTTTCTTAGATAGTCTGAATACAGAGAAAACAGATTTCTCTCTCTTTGATGTTTTTCAATATGTTTTGTCATGTCCTTTTTATATATATCCATAAAAAAAGGGTTTGGCTTTAATGGTTTGCTTGGAAGCCTGAATTCTTTCATTTTAATGTCTCCAGGTCTATCTCCGTTCCGAGCTCAAGTAGCGAATAGTATGCGTGTTTTTTGTGCTCCGGCGAAATGTTGCTTGACGACACCTGCTCCTTTATCTGCTGTATCATCGCCTTTGCTTCTTTGTACTTTTTGTGCTGTATGCACTTCTTGACCTCTTCAATCATTGAAAGTATTTCTCTATATTTGTTGATTTCGCTCTTTTCGTTGAGTGTAGATATTCTGCGTAGGTCAGTTTCAGTTTTTCTTTTAATATAATGTTTGTGTTTTTCAAATATCCTTTTTTCAAGAGTCATAATTCGCATACGTTTTCTGTGCAAAAGTTCCTCAAATTTTTCAAGCTTCTCAAATTCATCAAGCAGAATCTTCTCTCTTTTTTTCATCTCTTCAAGTATCTTAAACTGTCTTTTTTGAATCTCGTTTTCCATTATAAAAATGCCTCTCTCCTTTTCATTTATCTTTTTTAATATTGCGGATAGCTCCTCTCTTCTTCTTTCAACCTCCTTATCAAGCTCTTCAAGATTATTCTTGATACCCACCATCTCCTCAGATAGTCTTTGTTCTTCCTTTTTTGAAATGCGCTCTTCATGCATCAGTTCTCTTGATAAATCTCTTGTTAGGCGAATAAAAGAGAAGTCTGGTGTAAGCTCTTTAGGTTTTATGCGCCGCTTGGTCTCAAGGCTTTCGTTTTGTCCTTTATTCTGACCTATAAAATTTCTACGCAGAAAATCAAGATCGGGTTTTATGTTGCTATGCCGTCTCTTGGTTTCGCCAATGAACTCAGAAAGAATCTGTATGTGCTCCTTCCTAGATTTTGATGCATCAAGTAGGGTCGCAAGCCCGCTCTCGTTCCATGTGTGTCGTATCCATGATGCAAAATCGTTTTTCTCTGGAGTCACATGGGCACGAAAGATCTCTTCATTCATCATCCTAAGCTCAGAAAGCAGGTCTTTTATAGTTGGTATAGGTTTTCCGTTACATAGCCAGAATGGAGAGCTTGCTTTTTCTTTGACCTCTGCCTTACTAGAACGCTCATGCGCTTCAAGTACCTCCCATAGTTCCGGCATTTTTACTCCACAAGCGCCAGCTTTACCTCATTTCGCAGGCTTAGAATGCTGTAATATATCTCTTTTTTTGTAGGGTCTGAGTCAGGTAGGCGATTGTATTCCTCCATTATGTTGCTTACTTTTTTCCCTGCATCATCAAATTTTTTCTGCATCAAAAGGTTGTGGGCATCATTAATCATAGCACGGATAAGTGATACACTTACAACATTTTCTCCTTTTGTTAAAAGGCCCTCACTTTTATAACTTTTATATTCAGTGGTCTCTTTCTCATCCATAGAGTTATCTGGCAGCCCAGCATCCATGTCTTCATCCTCTTCTGTTTCTTTTTGTATATTCTCTTTTACTCTAAACCCACCGCGCGATTCTTTTGCAAATCCTGAATCATTCTTGCGTTGTGACTGCATAGAACCCCCCTTGTTTTCAAATAATTTTTCCGTATCAGAGATCGTATCTGCTACAGATGTCGGCATATTAGACATTTTTTCTTTAAGCGACTCATATCTTTTGTACTCCTGCTTCAATCTTTCCTTAAGTCGTGCATACACCTCTTCCATACGCTTTACTTCTGATTTTGTTACCTTATATTTTTCGGCATCAGCAAGCATGCTTCGGATATTTTTTTCATCATCTCTCACTTTCTTCTCCCTAGCCTCCAAATCAGCGAATTTTGACTTTCTTTTCTCAAGCTCATCCTTCTCTTTCTGGATTTCCAAGAGTAGCTTTTTTGCTTCAGCCTCCTTTTGTAACAGTGCATCTCTGTCCTTCTGAAGTTCTGCTTTTTGCCTTTGCAGCTCTTCTTGCTCCTCCTTTAAAACTCGCATATCATTCTTTATTTCAAGTTCCTTTGCTCCGACTTCTGCCGACTTCTTCTCAGTCTCATCGCGGCGTACCCGGATTTCATCATTTATCTTATCAAGCGCCTCCTTTTGTTTTTTCAGCAGCATAAACTCATTCTCTAGCTTTTTGACAAGCTCAACAATTTCATCCTCTCTAGTTTCAATCTCCTGTTTGTCTTCTTCAAGCTCTTTTATTTTAGCAGAAAGCCATCTCTCTTTTGCATCTATCTCTGTGCTCCGTTTCTCAAGTGCCTTTTCCCTTTGCAAGAGTATCTTCTCTTTTGCTTTTATTTCTTTAAGTGTTTTTGCCGGCGTGCTTGCATAGGACACCGCGCCATCCCTCTGCATTGATTCGGTTTTCCCTATTTTTGCCGTGGTATTTTTGCCCTGCTCTGTATGCTTTATGTATTCCTTGTTATCGAACGGAACAAAATCAGAAGAAGGAATGGCAATGGATTTATCGTTTTCATTGATTTTGGAAGTTTGTATTTCAATCGGCATCTTGTCTTCGCTAGATAGCTGCGAAGAACCCGAACTATGCTTTTCAAGTATGCGTTCAATGTCATCAAGGTCATTTTCTTCTTTAAGCTTGGATAAAAAATCATCAAAATCAGGCAGCTGGCCAGAATCTGGCTGCAGGTATTTTTCATCTGAAGGTGAGACTGCAGTATCTGGCCCTTTTAGCAAGGTATTTTTTGATGAGTCATCTTTTTTGGAGAACAGCCTTGAAAAAAAGCCACTTTTTTTCGGTGACACATTCTGGGTTGGAGAAGTGTTAGATTTGAGCCCCCCATCAAAACTTATGTTTGGCAAGGGCGGAAGCTTGTCAAGCTCTTTTTTAATGTTTTCAATAGCCCTCTTTTCCTCCTCAGCTGAAAACGCCATATAAACCCCCTAAGTCAGAATATTAGTCATCTCTTTATATACTTTTGTTGTAACTTTTAAGGAAAAACCGCAACCTTTTTAAGCAGTGCTTAATTTTGGAGCGTAGGAGCGTTTTATTTAGGACGTTTAGCATCATGTTCAGCGTTATCACTCCGGTAATGTAAATATAATGCATACAGGGGCGTGCTCCTGTTTACAGTTAGATTATATTTATATAAGGTTTATTATAAGGTTTATGGTTTAATATAGGTAGTTAGCTGTAGTGTATCTGTAGTGTATATAAGATGTGGTGTGAATATGTTATATGCACTGCAACTCATTGCAATTGATGCAAAATAAAACGCAACAGATATTCGGTGATTGAGAATGTCTAATACGCAAAAAAGGCTCTGTTCGTCCTGCAAGAAAGATGTCACTAATCTGGACGGCACATGCTCATTCAAGTGTCCGGCTTGCGGAGAGTGGCTTATAATAAGATGCAAATCATGCAGAAAAATTGCTGCAAGATACATCTGTGAAAAGTGTGGGTTTTCAGGGCCGAACTAAAAAATAGGATAAAAAATGGCAAAGGTAGTAGTCACATTGAGGATAATGCCGGATAGCCCAGATACAGATCTAAAAAGAATTGAGAAAGAAGCCCTTGCTGAGATAATTTCTTTTTGCGGAGATGTTGAGACAAAGGTTGAGATACAGCCAATAGCATTTGGCTTAAAAGCGGTCATTGTCAAGTTTGTCATGGACGAATCCCTTGGCGGAACAGATGCTATAGAAAAGTCTGTGTCTTTAATAGAGGGTGTTGAAAGCGTAGAAGTGAGTGATGTAAGAAGGATTATAGGGTAGATTTAAAGCAACAAAAGATAAAGAAGCAAAACAAAGTAATAATTTTTAGGACAATGTTTTCTGCATATGGACACAGGAATGTGCTTGCAACACACCGTAGCACTTTTATGTTTACAAGAGATGCAGACCTTACTAGAAGAGGAGATTGCATAATTGGGACAAAATCAGACTTTTTTTGTGATGAGAGTCTTAGAAGCCTTTCAGGCAAGATAAGGATGGTTCTTGAAGTTGATGGTCTAAAGGAAGAAGTTTTTGCAGAGTACAATCCTTCATTTGCAAGCAATAGGGAGTTGGTTGTAAGGAAAAGCAGTTTCAAGTGCGAGCGAACCTTTGCAACAAATGCAAGCAAATCGGCTTTTGAGATTGACAGAAAAATAATTGAGATGATGAAGCAAAACAAAAGAATGAATGTCACAGTGGAAAATGTTTGAAGGAATAACCCCTAAGCCGCATCTGGACCAGCACTTTCTAGTAGACGAGAGTATTATATCTTTTATAATCGAGCAGTCTCAGATTGGTCCTGATGATGTTGTGGTGGATGTTGGCGCTGGAGTTGGCACAATAACCAGGCACATCCCAAAGTGCAGAAAGATCTATGCTTTAGAAATAGACCCAGAGCTTTGTGAAAGGCTAAAAAGGATTAAAGGTATAGAGGTCATAAACGGCAATGCCCTAACTGAGCTTAAAAGAATAGAATTTACAAAGATTCTAAGCAATCTTCCATACATGATATCAGAGCCTTTGGTACATCTTCTTACAAGAAAAAAGTTTGATAGGGCAATAATGCTACTTCCAAAATCATTTGCTGAGAAGATTACTTATGGAGAGGGGCTTTTTCCATTTATTGTAAATGAGTTTTTTAATTTCACCATACTTCAGTATGTTCCAAACGAAAGCTACTATCCTGTGCCTAAAACACAATCTGTAATAGTCAAAATCACAAAAAAGCCTCACAGCCTTTTACAGAGGCTTCTTCTTCAGAACGACAAGCTTCTTAAAAATGCGCTTTGGAAAGCACTCACTGAAGAAGGATTCACAAAAAGAAGAGCAAAACAGTTTATTGAAGATATGCACCTTAGCGACTTTATTCTTGAACAGAAAGTTATTTATCTTGAGCCAACAGATTTTAAGAAGATAGAAACAGCCTACAATGCAAAAAAGTTTAAGTAATAGCGAAATAAGAGTTATAAATGCAAAAATAAGGGAAGCATTTGGCATAGATAAATCTATAAACCCAAAAGAATCTGTTGTTCTGAGCGGGGGTATTGTATTTGTCAATCGTACGGCGCTTTTTTTTGAGCACAAGCATCTGCTAGCTCCAACATTACATCTATTAATGAAGAATAACTTTTTAAAAAAAGCAGTTGTTGATATGGGTGCGGTAAGGTTTATAGCAAACGGCGCAGACATAATGCGTCCTGGCATAGTTGAAACAAGCAAATTTGCAGCAGGAGAATTAGTCTCGGTAGTTGATTTAATTCATCAGAAACCATTATCTGTTTCAATAGCACTCTTTAGCTCAGACGAGATAATTGGGCTTACAAAAGGTAGAGTTCTGCAAAATATACATTATGTTGGAGACAGGATATTGAACGCTACGCTATAGTGGTTAAAAAACAAATAAATTTTAAAAACCTAAATTTTTTCACACTATATAATGATTAGAAAGGAGCTTGATTCTTACATTAGATGTACCGAACAAAGAGATCAAAACAGCGATAAGTGTCTTGATGCATTGGTAGCCAACCTTCCTTTTCAGGCAAAAAATAAACAACTATTAGAACTACAAAAACAATTAATAAGGGAGTATATTAGATATATTATTTTTGTTCACCGCAATGAGGAGAGAGACAGCGGAGGACCTTATGCAAGGCACCCTTATGAGGTAATGCTTTTAGTAGGTAAATATACAAAAGATATAGGGGCGTGGGTAGATGCACTGACCCATGATGCTGCTGAAACCCTCGGCGAAGATGCCACCACAAAGTTTCTTGAAAAAAGATATGGAAAAAAGAAGATAACCAGGAATGAAAAACAGCGCCTGATAAGAGAAAATAAATCCACGATAGACGGATTTTATGAAAATGCTATTTTTGAGGTTATGCAAAAGATTTCAGATGTTGCTATCCAGAATAGAGAAGCAAAACGCTCTAATGATTTTTGCGGTGTAGAGGAGATTGTTAGAAGTATCATATTATCAGGGCAACATGTTCTGCCTGTGCTCACAAGAAAGCCGCATTCTAATTACCTTCTTGATGCTTCATTTATCCGCTCAACAAGTATGCCTTATGATGCGAAGGCAAGGGCACTTCTCACAAAACTTGCGGACAGAATAAATAATGAAAAGAGTATGTCTTTCTATATAAGAGAAGAAAGGCAAAGACCTGCCGGACTTTGTAAAATTGTTTCTCCTTATATCCAGCTAAAGCTTACAAGCTCAAAAGAGCTAAGAAAGATTTATGAACTATCAATTAAAAAAACCTCGCCAGAAAAGTACTATCATCTATTTAGACTTTGGAAATGCCTCATGCAAAATAGAGTCATACATGAAACTGGAGATTTTAGGAAGTATAATAATAGAAAAAAGCTCAAAATATTAGAAAAGAATCTTTTTGTTATAAATGAGGTAAGAGAGTATCTGACAGGGCTTGACAGGCTGTTGAGATTATATTTCGACCTGAAAAAACAAGCAGAAAACAAGGGGCTTGATGATAGTATAAGGGATGGATTAGAGTCGGCAGACACAGTCCAAGATATTAGGTCACTTAGAGAGCATTACTTTATGCTGGGAGACTTTCGCAGATTTTTTGCTAGGCTATATAGAACAGTCGGCCTTTATAACGATTTAGCCAGGCTAAGCAGCAAGACTAAGCCAGAAGTTGCGTTTAAATACCTATGGCGTAGGACTCCAAAAAAGTCAAAGGCAGAGTTAAGAGACATTTTTCAGTTTTATCTACAAAATAGGGAGTCAAGCGCAGGAGGCGTTATTGAATTCTCTGACATCCGGAACATCTATAAACTGATAGAAACTGGCATTTTTAGAGAAGACATACCAATCAAAACAAAGAACACAGTTCAGGAGGGGGACGGACAATTTGTTCATGCAATCCTTGCTTATCAACTGCAACATATTGTACTCCTTATTGAGACAAACGGAATTTTGGAGGGTGGATTTGAAGAATCTGTTAGATATGCAAAGGAGATGGCAGAAAGATATAATCTTCGGACGGCTGAAGAAGATACCGTCCGCACTACACTTCAGGGATTGCAAAATGTTATAAGACATAGCTCAACATATCATATACATCCACGGAAAATGGATGAATTAAGAAAGGAGCTTGAAAAGTATGATAGAGAATTTAGAGGGCTTGAAGCACTCACAGACTCCGGCGGGGTTTACGACTCTATATTTGACGCCACTTTTAAGTATATTGTTGTGCCACGCATAAAAAAGGAAGTACCTCCATTTAGGTTGTATAGGCTGCGTGAACGCATTTTTGATATAAAAGAGAGGTATGTGACCGCAAAGACTGCATTGCTTCTTTATGAAATCATAAAAAAATTTATTGACGACAAAGAGTATACACTAAAAGGGCTTGCTTGGGAGATGCGAGGAACAAATCCTTATAATATAGAGACACTGGTTTTCCACGATATTATCCATAGGACCTTTAGTGAAATTGTTTAGAACTTAAGTGTATATAGATTTTTCTGCTCGGAAGATTATTGTAATTTTATTTTATAATTTTATTATTTAATTTTTAATTGGCTTTGTTTTTAAGATATAGCCCATCTGAATAGACTCTTATTATCTGGTCTACAGTGATATTATTTAATCCTAACCGATTTGTGAGGTACTTTCTTAATTTTTTAGGTGTTATTCCCCTTATGTCATTTTTTGAGATTGTTTGAGGCGCATAACCTAAACTCGCCCATGACTGAGGTAGCCAACCGCTTTCCATAGCATATTTTAATATGCCTTCCTCAATTTCTGACTTGGTATTTTCAGGAATGCCCTGACCGGGATTTATTTTGTCATAGCACATTACTAAGCTTGCAGCAAGGAAATGAGCTATTTGATCTATCTTACTTTTTTTACCATCATATTTGTCAAGCTCTTTAGTTACCAATTTTTCAAGTGATTTATAATGGGTAATATGCATTGCATTTTGGAGCTCGCTTCGTTGCTTAAAATAACAGTTGCCTCCAAGACAAATATCCGATTCTTTGATGATTTGATTCGCCTTTAGAAAGGTCTGCTCAAAGAGAAGAACATTTATTCCTTTATTTTCAATTATTTTTCTAATAAGCCCATTTATCTGTGATGTTTGCGACATATGTATCCTCTCAGGAAATAGGCCTTTTTGTGCGAGCATGCTAATCTCTCGGTATGATTCTAGCAGAAGTCCAATATCTTCATCGGCAGTGGCCGCTGTTGTTTCAGCTGCCTTAACATAAAGCTCATTAAAGTGGTTTATATAACGCCTTGCATTTGTCCTTACATACAGGTCTACAAATGCCTTTTTATCCTTTTCTTCCAGCCCCAAAAGCGCGTTTGCAAGCCACAAGACCTCTTCAAAGTTAGGCACAACGGTTGCGAGCTTTTTTTCTTTCTCGCTTCTATATTTTGTGTGACTTGCCTCACCTCTTGCTGCAATATGGTCTCTTATCGCATCTCTTATTTGGCACTCAAACCGGGTTCCGCGCTCAAGACCAAACATAAGGCACAAATGAATAGCACTATATCCGTTAGTTTTAGGTGTTGTAATATAATCCTTTATATACGCATTTATGTGGTCTTCCTTGTCAATTGTTAGAAAAGGATTTCGTTCAGGGATGTCTCTCTCACTTGTTCTGGTAGCCTTATGCATGTTTCCATCAAGCTCCATGTTTACTAGGGTTATCTCGTTTAATAGGACATTTGCATTATCTTTATTGCTGTTTTTTTCATACTTTTCAAAGACAACCCCTGAACTTTTTTCAACAAATCTTTTTGCATAAGCCTGATAAAGGTTACCAACATTTACAGGGATATTGTACTTGCTGAACATTTCAAACTCCTGTTTTAGGATAGGACTTTGTATACTCAAAGCTTCATTGAGGCTTGAAAGCCATTGCCTAAAAGTGTATATCAAAAGCAGCTTGTCATGCTGAACAAGGTATAACCACCGGTTGTCGGAATCATTGCAGAAAAAAACAGCTCTCTTATTGACGGGTAAACATCCATATTTTGCTTTAAGTCTTTCTGTAGCTTTTGTTGCATCATCGCTAGTGTCAAACAAAAGATAGTCAAGCTTAACATCTTCAATCTGTTTTGATTGTTGGTTCATACGCATTAGGGTCTGGTGTTTCACCCTAACTTTTGTAGTAAAGCCGCTCTCGCTGAATTCCATAAAAAGAGGGTAATATGGTATCGCCATGTGCATATCATGAAGAGATAGAACCCACCTGGCTAGTATTTTACACAGAAAGCCATTTTTTTCATATTCCTTTCTAACACTTTCTTCCCTAATGTCATAGCCAGCAGAACGTCCTGGAAAACTTATCACAAGCCTAAACCTTCTTAAATCACTCAGATTTGTCTCTTCATCTGGGTCTGTTAGGTTTTCTATGAGTTTTAGTATAAAGCCGTCCCAGTGTTTAAGCCCCATTATTGGGCTGACATTCATCCTGTAAAAATCGTTTCGGTCGCCAGGATAATGCACTTCTTGGACAATCTGATCAATGGTTTCAGACTTTCTCTTTTTCTGAAGCTTTTGTAGTCTTGCAAGAAGAGGTTTGACATGTCTTGTCAATGCATCTTTTGACTGCTTTTCAATCTCTTTGTATTTCTCTTCAACAAACCCCTGGCTTCTTAGAGATAAAACACTCTTAAGAATAGACTGGTCAAGACTCTCGCCTTTGCTTGTTTGCCTTAAAAGATAACCTACATCTCTCAAATAGTTGACAAAGTCTATATCCCAAACAGGATACTGGTGTTGCATAGGTTTCCCAGGGTTTTGTGTGGTTTTCATATTTATAGTAACTATGTAGTAGTAAGTATTATTTATAATTTTTGTTTTTAGAACAATTTAGAAGACTTTCATCATTTCAATATGATTACATAAGATGGTAAAATATTATTTGCTAGCATAGAGCCTTCTTGTTTTTGGAACAAAATTCAGTAGAGTTCCATCTTTTACCTTACCAGAACCCATAAAGTCTTTGCCATGGCGCACTAGTAAAAAACCAGTCTCTTTGCTTTCAATAGGTACATCCTCGCCGCTCAACCATTTACGCGCGTTTATTGCGTCAATATCAACTATGCCTTTTTTGCAATATGGTCCTATTATCTGGCTTCCCTCAATTGATATTCTTAGTTCTGGCATTTTTGTCGCAAAGTAAAGACCTAGTGTGTCTATATTCAGCTTTTCGGTATCAATTCGCTCAAAATCTCTGCTTATTAGGTATATTTTGTCCTTACTACTTAAGAGAAAGATGTAATCAAGCTTACCTGAAAAACCATACTGCTCTTTAAGATACATCTTAATCTTTTTAGTCTCTTTGCTGTTTAGTATATTTATCTTCATCTTCTAGATGCTCACCTTATTCTTTCCATGTTTTCATTTTTTAACATACATAACATTGATTTTTAATTATTATAGCCAAAAGTAAGTTTATATCCCCCAAGTTGGGTTCTGTTTACGCATTATCTCCGCAAGTTCTTTAAGGACTTCAATTGAGTCTGAGGATAACAGCTTTTTAAGTTCCTTGAATTTTCTGAAATGGTCTTCAGGCACCAAGACATACAAAATGTCACCTTCAGACGCCTGTCTTCCAATAGTAAGATTTTCAACAGAAACTGCAACTTGTTTTCCTTTGGTTGCTTTTTCAATATTTTTCTGCTCTTCCTGTATGCTTTTTAAATTGCCTAAACGAGTACCGTCATTTTTTATGAGCTCTGCGCCAGGTGAGATTTCGCCTGCAAGAACATGAGCTCCGAAAACAGCTGGATTGCTCTGCCTGAAAACATACCCCCTCATTATCTCAATCTTGCCGGGTTTTATTAGTCCAGAAATTTTTTCTTTTTCCATTATTTCAGTTTGCTCTTTTATCCATTTATCATAATCCTCCAATAATCTATAGATAACCTTGTTTGTTATAATCTTTATCCTTCCATTCCGCACATAGTCCTCTGCATCATGAGAAACTTCTACATTAAATCCAAGTATTACGCAATGAAGCGGATCAGACTCTATATTGCACTGTGCATCGACAAAATCCTTTTTTGTTATATTTCCAACAAGCGCCTTTTTTATTGGAATGCCTTTCTCCTTTATAAGCGTGACAACTGCTTCAAGACCTCCAAGACTCTCAGCTTTGACTACAATTCCTTCGTTGTTTGTTTCTATTATAACCTCTTCGATTTCATCTTTTATTTCTTCTTTCACCTTTTCTATATCGCTCGTTGCCACCATTAAAGGCATGCCCGCGATTATACTTTCTGAGCCAGGAACAGCTATCTTAACTCCAGTGGCTGCATGCACTACACGAACCGGATGAAACTTACTCTTTTTGTCCCGCATTTCGCTAAGTGGAGCTGGCTCAAACATCGCTTTGACTTTTGTTACAATTGGTTCTGGTATTGCGCCAATCACTACAGTATCACCAACCTTCAAGGTTCCATCATAAATTATCACATCCATTGTTTTTCCAAGTCCGGTCTCCTCTTTTACCTCTAGAATTGTTCCTTTTGCAGGACCATCCACATTACAGTTTAGACACTGGCTTAGATATCTCTGAGCGAGCCCAGAAAGAACCATAAGCAACTCTGCGATTCCCCAGCCCTGTTTTGCAGCAATTGGGATTATTGCTATTTGTTTTGTATAGTCTTCTATCCTGTCAAATCTTTCAGATGAAAAGCCAAGTTCGTAAAGCCTGCCTACTATCTCATAAAGCCGTGTGTCAAAAATGCGGACGACCTCCTCCGGTTGGGAATTTATGTCCTCGACAACAAGCTCTTTTGTTTTTTTCCAGCCAGATATTAGGTCTATCTTGTTTGCTGCCACAACAAAAGGTGTTTTATACTTTTTTAGAATCTCTATCGCTTCTACAGTCTGCGGCATCACACCTTCATTTATATCAATGACAACGATAGCAAGGTCGGCAAGGTTTCCCCCTCGTCTACGAAGATTTGAGAACGCGGCATGCCCTGGCGTGTCAATAAACAACAATCCAGGCACAGAAAGCGAAACATTGAATCTTTTAAGCAACGGCCCGCAGATTCTCTCAATTGTTTCCGTGGGCACTATACTAGCCCCAATTGCCTGTGTAATCATACCTGCCTCTCTATCCATTATGGTGGTGTTCCTTATAGTATCAAGAAGGCGGGTTTTACCATGGTCTACATGCCCCATGACTGTTACTATCGGTTTTCTCAGCATAAAGCTGAAGAATAGCAGCAAGTTATTAAATATTTTTATTAAATAATTTTACCTCTTTTGTTTGGAAAATTTACTTTGCTTTGGTTCTTTTGGTTTTCTGGCTAAATAGTGTTCAATTGCTTTTTTAAGCCCATCGGCCGCAAGATTGGAGCAGTGCTCTTTTATAGGTGGAAGTCCGCCAAGATAGTTGCTTACATCTTTTCTCTTTATTTCTTTTGCTTCTTCAAGAGTTTTTCCTTTTGCAAGCTCAGTTACTGCAGAGCTTGTTGCAATTGCTGCAACACACCCGAAGGTCTTAAATTTTACATCTTCAATTATCTCCTGGCCACTTTTGTTTGTGCCGACTTTTATATATATCCACATCATATCGCCACAGACAGGATTGCCTACCTTTCCAATCGCATCTGCATCAGGTATCTCACCCATATTTTTAGGCGACTGGAAAAGCTCCATAACCTTCTCATTGTACATCTCAATCACCTATTCTTGTTTTTCATTTTAATCTTGTTTTTAATTCTAAGATTCAATTATCAATTATTGGAGTTTGTTTTTTGAGGATTGTTTTATGTTTGCAAGGGGGCTTATTTTTCTTAGCTTCTCAACCGCTTCTTTTATCTTCTTAGTGGCATAAGATATTTCATCCGAGGTGGTGTACTTACTAAGTGTTATTCTTATGGTTCCATGAGCGATTTCATGCCTTAACCCTATCGCTAAAAGCACATGGCTCGGCTCCAGGCTTGAAGAGCTACATGCAGAACCTGTCGAGACGCTTACACCCTCAATATCAAGTAGTGTTACAAGGCTTTCTCCTTCAATAAAGTTAAATGAAACGCTTATGTTGTTGCATAGCCTGTCTTTGCCCACTGCACCATTTATATGTGTGTTTGGTATCTTCAAAAGGTCGCTAATAAGAGCATCCCTTAGTTTTTCCATTCTAATTACATCCTCTTTTTGTATAAGTGTTGCGGCCTTTGCAAAGCCGACTATACCCGGAACATTTTCTGTGCCTGAACGCAGTCTAAACTCTTGCCCTCCACCGTCCATGAAAGGCTCTATTTTCGTTCCCTTGCGTATGAAAATGGCACCAACACCTTTAGGCCCGTGTATCTTATGAGAATTTATAGAGATAGCATCAACATTCATCTTTTTTACATCAATTGGCACTTTTGTATAACTTTGGCATGCATCAGTATGAAAATAAACCCCCATCTTTCTGCATATTTCTGCATACTCCATAATAGGGAAGATAGACCCAATCTCATTATTTGCGTGCATTATTGAGACAATTGTTGTTTTGGGAGTGATAGCCCTCTTTAGCACATCTGGCTCCACAACACCAAATTTGTTTACAGGCATGCGCGTAACCTTAAAGCCCCGCCTCTCAAGCCATTCTGCTGATTTTAGCACACACTCGTGCTCAACAGAAGAGACAATTATATGGTTCCCCCTATCCTTGTTTGCAAGCGCGATACCTTTAATTGCAAAGTTATTTGACTCTGTCCCGCCGGATGTAAAAATGATCTCTTCTGGCTGAGCATTTATAGTTTGGGCAATTGTTTTCCTTGCGTTCTCAACCGCGCCCCGCGCCGTTCTTCCATAGCTATGAAGCGAATTGGCATTTCCATATTCAGTCTGAAAATAAGGGAACATCTCTTCAAGAACTTCGGAAGCTAGCATTGTCGTTGCTCCGTTGTCTAGATATATCCTATCTTTTTTTTCCAATGTCTCACCCACCAAAATTACTAGTGCAGATATAAAAAATCTATTCCTTGATTAGCTACTTTTTAAGTTAACTAATCTAAAATTACTCAGCTGTAAAACAGATTTTACAGCACTTAGGTACACTCTCTTTTTTTCTGTGCACTGCACACAGAAACCCACTTTTTGTAAGTTTCCTTAATATGCCCTGAATTTCAAGCCTTGCACAACTATTATGATTAATAATCCTCACTGCGGCTTTTTCAACTTTATTCCTTATCCTTAAAGGGAGATAAACACCATATGCCCTCTTTTTAGTAAGGTACTGAGAGACGGCTGCATCTGTCAACCCCAGTTCTTTTGCGACATATTTCTGGCTCATCTTCTTAGATATCATTACGGTTGCAAGCTCTCTTCTTATAGCAGGAAGCACATACCATACACAAATCTCTTGAGGTGTTTGCATTATAATTTAACAATTGTTAATTTATATTTAAATATTTTCTTTTACAAAAAGATCATTAAAAGACAATAAACTTAAATAACCGGCACTTTCACTAGTCTTTATGTACAAGACTATAAGAGAGGGACAGGCTTTAATCAAAGTGCCTATAGAAGATAAAATAAGCCGTAAACTTCCCGTATTTTACAACCCTCTAATGAAATTCAATAGAGATGTAAGCATACTTATTCTGAATGCACTAAAAAAGTCGCGTCTCAATATTGCCGATCCGCTTGCTGGAACAGGAATCAGAAGCATAAGGTTTTCAAAGGAGCTTCTGCGCTACGACGAGATTAATATCAACGATTGTTCTAAAAAAGCAGTCAGAATAATAAAAGAGAATATTACGCTCAATGGTCTGAAAGGACTTAAAGTATCATGCATGGATGCAAATGACTTTCTGTATCATAGCAAAGGATTTGATTATATTGATGTTGATCCATTTGGAAGTCCCAACCCTTTTCTTGAGACTGCAATAAAAAGGCTTTCAAGAGAGGGTATTCTAGCTATTACTGCAACAGATACGGCTCCGCTCTGTGGTACATATCATCTAGCCTGTCGGAGAAAGTACTGGGCAGAACCTATGAGAAACGAGCTTATGCACGAAATAGGACTTAGGATCTTAATAAGAAAAGTCCAGCTTGTAGCAGCACAGCTTGACAAAGCATTGTTCCCTTTGCTGTCGTTTTCCAAGGACCACTACTTTCGTATTTTTTTCAAGTCCTCAAAAAGTAAAGCACATGTAAATAAGATACTTGGCCATCACCTCTTTTTCCATTATTGCAACCAATGCATGAATAGGGAAACCAGTGATTTGAACACTAAGATGTGCTGCGGGGCTCGCATGATATTAGCGGGTCCATTGTGGAGCGGGCAGATCATATCGCCTGAGATTATAAGAGAGATGTTAAATGTCAATACAATTCCTGAGACGCAAAAGACGCTTGAAACCTTTTTGCAGGAATCATCGTTGCAGGTGGTAGGATTTTTTGACCTTTCAATAATCGCAAAAAAGAGGCTTTGTAAAGTTCCCCCCTCATTAAGGGTTGTTGAGCACCTTAAGCAACTAGGATTTGAAGCATGCAAAACGCACTTTGGTGGTATTAAGACAAACGCTCCGGCCCAGGTTGTTGTGGATATTGCAAGAAGGGTTGCCGGCGATTAAGCCATCTATATTTTTAGTTGGAAATTATATGTAAAAACATCTTTATGGAAAATATCTTATTTTACTGCTTCCTTCTCTTGAAGCTTCTTCAAGAAGGCGCTGCGCGAATGATGCCATACGCCGAATTTCTTCACTTGTGTTTTCATAGCCTGCGGCCCTCATTAGCCGTTGATAGCTCTCTGTGACAGAATCACGATTAGCATAAAGTGTGCCTTGCGCCATGTTTTCAATTATATTATTAAAGTCTCTTATGACATACTGTCTATGTCTTCTAAGCTCTTCATCATCAGCCACCTCTTCAGGCTTTGCCTGGCTTATCGTCTGTTCAAGATCGCTCTCCTGTTGAACTGCAGTTGATGAAACCGGCACTCTTGGGTCTCTTATCTGATTAAGTTCTCTTCTATTAAGCTCTTCAATGTTCTCCTTAATCAACTTCTCTGCTTCAGAAATTTCTTTCTGTTTTTCACTTTCAAACTCTCTAAGCTTTCTAATCCTCTCTTCGGGAGAAAGCATTGCAAGCTTTTTTTTGTCAAGCACCATTTTCACCAGGCAAGAAGCCCCTCCCTTTTTTTAAGATTTTTGTAGGTATTCCATATATTATCCTTACCGCTTGAGATTGCCTTTGCTCGTTCCTTCTCAAGAACATACTTTGAAACGCCCCCCTCTTCTTTCCTTTTCAAAGCGCCGAATATCTGTCCGAACCCCTTAAATATTGAAGTAAACGGATCAGCCATCGCCTTCGGTGTAATCTTTGGCTTTTCCTTGTTTGTAAACTTAATGTCCTCCCCTGCCTCTTGGAGGTATTTTTCAAGCTCATCGCCGAGCGCCTCCATGGCTGCCTTTACAGAACCGTCTATCACCTTAAGAAGCTCCATGTCCTCCTTAAGCTTCATATTTATATACGCATCAATTTCTTTCTGAGTCCAGCCATAGCACCGCAAAGTAAGAGTAAACTTTCCTACATGTATGGGGCCGCGCTGGTATTCTTGCATATAATTAAGCTGCGGTTTTGTCCTGTAAAGGATGTGCACAAGCACAACAGTGTAGACATGCTGGTTGTACTTTATTTCTTTTAGCATATCAAAGCTCGCAGGCAGACGTTTTGCAAGGTATTCAATTTCTATAATTGAGCCTTCAAACGCCGCTATAAGGTCAGGTGATTTTGTCTGATCCATAAGTTCAAGCCTGCGGATGTCTCTTAGATAAGGTTTTACCCAGGACATATACATTCTTATTACATCAAAATGCTGCCTTAGAAATTGAAGCGTGAACTTTCTTCTGTTCTGCATTTCTTTGTATGTAAAATCTTTCCATGCCATGAATGTTCTAAGCTTTCTTTTAAGAACCTCTTTTACCTTTCTGTTAAACTCAAGTTTGTCAACTGTTTCGTCAATAGCGCTTACAGATAGGGGATGCGTAGAGAAAAAAAGGTCTGGGAGGGTTGTAAATTGAAGCTCTCTCGCCATGCCGTACACTGACGCAGGATTTTTTGCCCCCTGCTCTACAAGGTCAATCCATATACCCTTAAGCGTGATTTCAGCGCTCTCCCTGCTTTTACTTTCTAAGTCGTAGCTATCCTTATATATGCTAAGCCGCTCGTCAAGAATTCTTAGCTCACGAACAAGCTGAAATAAGTCTCTCACCATCTTGCCTATCGTAGCGAGAAACTGGATGACTTTATCCTGCTGTAGTCCTATCCTCTGCTTTGCGCTGCCGAAAAAAGCGCTTTGTTCTGATGCAGCAAAAAGGTCTGTTATTTTTACAAAGTCTGCAAAAGCCTGGTCTTGCTTAAGATGCTCATAAAGCCAGAAGTAAACTTCTTCAATAGAGCGTGCATGCTCCTCTATTGTAAGCTGATACCTCTGAGCCGGTGCGGGAAATCCTGTATATCCATAGGTTTGATTGCCTTGATTGTCTCTTGCAAGCTCTATATACTCTTCTTCCTTGAACCCCGCCTCTTCCAAGGCCTTGGATTTTACTTCTGAACTCAATATAACCACTCTTGACAATCTGGTTTATAATTTTTTCCTTTTCATAAGTACTATTGTGTGCCCACGAGTTTCCTTTAGGAATGAGCCTGTTTTTTCAGCAAGCTCCAGACCGAAACCTTTTATCTCCAGAATTTTTTTTAGAGAGCTGCGTAGAAGCTTTATTTTTACAATACCTCTTGCCTTTAGCTGTTTTTTTATCTCATCAACAACTCCTAAAGTAAGCCCATTCTTGCCTATTCGAACAGTCGGCTCTATATGTGATGGTTTTGTATTGCCTACAATTGACCAGCTATCTTTTCTGCTTTTTTTAATTTCATACTTTTTCTGCATTTTATACTTTTCATCGGATTATGTTTGCTTAGTGGATAGTTCAATTATTCTAGACATAAATAGACATTAAATTCAGTCATTGGTATTGTATGGTGCAAGTTAATAAGGTATAAGAGTCCTTATTTTTAAAATACTTTTGTTATTTTTGCCTTTATATTTGCCTTTTGTTTTGGCCTACCGTAAATTAAGAATATTCTTTGTTTTCTTATCGTTCATATAGGGGACTTGTACTTCTATGTTCTGCTTCCTCGCTAAGCATTTCAAGCGCCTTGACTTTTTCAGCGATCTTGAGGAAGTCACTTAGACTCATTCTTTTTTGTACAGGTATTACAAGACTAATTCCTTCCCCTAAATCAAGTATTACTCCTGGATCATCCTCTCTAACAAACCCTTTTTGTAGAGTGGATGTAAAACTCGGCTGGTTAAATGTGGGTTGTACCTTCGGCGGTTGTGGCATTTGCATTGTCTGCACCTGAATACTATCCTCCACCACTGGTTGTGGAGGTTTTGGCATTGGAGGGAGTTGAGGTGGCTCTGCTGTTTTTAGTTTTCCCATCAAATTTTTTATGTCCATCCTAATCCCACTGTTCTTATTCAATAATGCAAATATTTAAAAACTTTGTTTATCATTATACAATAAGTACAGAATTTCCTATGCAATTTTCTATATTTTCTATATATATGCAATTTCCCATATAAATTTCCTATATGATTTATGTGTTTTAGGTACTTTCTATAATTTTCTATATTTACCAGTTTTATTTACAATTTTTAGGCAGGGTTAATATCTCATTTGGTCAATATTTGGTTAATATATGATATGATTTAATATAAGACTAATATACTATTTTTTACCATAGAGAAGGCAATGCTTAAAAAAATTTACATCTCACGATAGAAACAAGGCATAAAGTTTAAATAGTTTCACTTAAAGAAAGAAACAATATGAAACGCATTCATCACGAGCGTTTGATGTTTTTTGGTCTTTTTGCAATGCTCATACTTTTTACAATTCTTATGATAAAACCGTTTGTATCAGCTATAATAGGGGCGGCGATTTTATCTTATATTTTTTATCCTGTTTATCTGTGGTTTAACAAAAAGCTTGCAAAAAGCATTTCTGCTATGCTTGTAATCCTTCTAATACTACTGCTTGTTACGGTCCCAGTTATTATGATAGGCTTTACTCTTTATAGAGAAGCAAAGGTAATTTTATGGGAGCTTCATAACGCAGACTTTAGTGTAAAGAACTGTGAAAATACACCCTTTAGGGGGGTTTGCGCGTTTACAAGAGACCTCAGTGCTATGCTTCCTAATTTTGACATCAAACAAACCCTTTTGAAGTTAGGTGAGTTTATAAATTCATATATTTACACAAAGATCACAGCATTGCCAGACAAGATTTTACAAATTTTTGTGATGCTATTTCTGGTCTATTTCTTTCTTGTTGACGCAGATCTTATAATCTCAACATTAAAAAATGTGCTGACACTAAAAAAAACCCATGAGGAAAACATTCTCTCTTCTCTTAAGGATACTGTCTCAGGAGTTATATACGGCCAAATAATAGCAGCAATTGTTCAAGGCGCTATCGCTGCCATCGGGTTTTGGCTTATCGCAGGAGTAAAGAGCCCAGTTACTTGGGGGATTATAACCGCGTTTTTTGCCCTCCTGCCTGTCTTTGGCTCAGGCATTGTTTGGGCGCCCGTGTCACTTTATATTATGTTCCAAGGCGCTGTTTTAGAGCAGTATGGGCTTGTAGTGAGAGGCATCATCTTTTTTGCGTACGGCTTGCTTATCGTAAGCACAGTTGACAACTTAATAAAACCCAAGATTATCAGCACAAAAACAAAGATTCACCCTGTTATTGTAATGCTTGGCGTAATAGGAGGGATTGGGTTTTTCGGGCTGGTTGGCATTTTCGCAGGTCCGCTTCTGCTTGCTTTGCTTGTAACATTTACAAAGATATACTATTCCGAGGAGCTCACACAATGAAGCTTAGGGTAAAAGACATAGCAGTATGCACAGGAAGCATAAGCATTGCAATACTAAATTTTTCTGATGCGCACAAGATGGACTTGCATTACGCAGACAGAATCCGAATTCGAAGCAAACGAAAAGATGTAATCGCCTCAGTCGATATTACAACCGCCTCTGATTTTGTGTTGCCTGGCGAGATAGGGCTTTTTGAAGAGGTGTATAGAAAACTTAATGTCAAGGACAATGATGTTGTTGAGGTCCACATAGAAAAAAAGCCAAAATCGCTTGGATTTATAAAAGAAAAATTGCAGGGCAAGGTTCTGAATTATGAGCAGATGAGGTCTATTACAGATGACCTTATAAGCGACAAGCTTACCGACATTGAAATAGCCTATTTTGTTTCAGCATGCTTTACACAGGAGCTCACCAACGATGAGATAGTTTACCTAACAAAAGCGATGGTTGATACTGGAAAAAAGCTTGAGCTAAAAGAAAAGATAGTTGTTGACAAGCATTGTATAGGCGGTGTTGCTGCAAATAGAACAACTATGATTGTTGTGCCGATCGTTGTTGCGGCTGGGCTTATTATTCCAAAAACGAGTTCAAGAGCAATAACCAGTGCTGCTGGAACTGCAGACACCGTTGAGGTTCTGTGCGATGTTTCTTTCTCACTTGAAAAGATGAAGAAGATAGTTAAGCAGGTCGGAGGATGTCTCGTTTGGGGAGGGGCTGTAGACCTTGCACCTGCGGATGATAAGATAATACGGGTAGAGCAACCACTATCACTTGACCCAACAGGGCAGCTTGTCGCGAGCATAATGTCAAAAAAAAAGGCAGTCGGAGCAACGCATGTCCTAATAGATATCCCAATAGGCAAGGGGACAAAAGCAGGAAACATGAAAAAAGCCCTTGAGCTAAAGAGAAAATTCATCTATGTTTCAAAAGCTATCGGCATTAAGGTCAAGGTGGTTATAACTGATGGAAGCCAGCCAATAGGCAACGGTGTTGGACCTGTGCTTGAGGCAAGGGATGTTTTATGGACATTACAGAACTCAAAGAATGCTGCGCAAGACCTAAAAGCAAAATCAATTGAGCTTGCCGGTCATATGATTGAACTTGCAGGAAAAGCAAAGAAAGGCGAGGGACGAAAAATTGCAAGACAAATTCTTGAAAAAGGCCTTGCATATATAAAGTTTGTTGAGATACTCCGCGCCCAGGGAGCAAAGGTAATCTACCCAGAACAAATTGAGCTTGCGGCGTTTAGATACGACATTTGTGCATCAAAGTCAGGTAGGGTTTTACATGTTGACAATAGCGGGATAAATAAGGTTGCAAGAATAGCAGGCGCGCCTGTTGACCCAAAAGCAGGGCTATACCTTTATGTACATAAAGGATATAATGTGAAAAAGGGCGAAAAATTGTTGACCATTTATGCCGACAGCAAAGAGCGTCTAGAGTTTGCAAAAAACGCGTTCAAAACTCTCGAGCCAATAGAAATCAAATGAATCAAAGGTTATTTTTGTTGTAAGTAAAGGATACAAAGCAAAAATTTTTAACATTTATTGGGTTCTCGAAATTCATGGAGACAAAATGCAGATACTACGGAGTTTGCGGAGGTTGTTCTCTACAGCACTTGGATTATTCAGTGCAGCTTAAGAAAAAGCGAAGGCTTATTGAGAGTATTACAAACAGCGCAGTCTTGGTCTTTTCAGGGCCAGAACACCATTACAGAAACAGAATGGATTTTATATTTAACAGACCGATAGGATTAAGAAAGAGGAAAAACTGGAAACAGATTGTTGATATTGAAGAATGTATGATTGCAGACCTGCGCATTAACAAACTTCTGGCTGAAATAAGAAGATTCTTTGTAGACCCCGACAGCTTTAATGTAAAAAATCATAGTGGAACTCTTAGGTATGCAGTAATAAGGTCTGCTGATGAGACTAGCATAAGCTTTGTTTTAAACTCTAACAGCACGAGAATTTCAGCTATGGTTGAGCAGATAAATTTATTCTCAGAAAATTGCTCTGCTAAGAATATAGCTGTTGCCTATGTCCCAGAAAAAACAGACATGAGCGTTTCTGAGGACTATTTTGTTGTAAAAGGAAAAGACTGGCTTGTGCAAGACTTCCTTGGTGTCCCCTTTAAGTACAATATACAAGGTTTTTTTCAAAATAATCCTATTGTTACAGAAAAGATGCATAAATTCATTAGAGATAAGATTATGGCATATAAAGACACGCATCTTCTCGATTTGTACTCTGGTGTCGGCACATTCGGCATTATAAATTCATCTAATTTTTTATCTACAACCCTCGTAGAAAACAATCCTCTTGCTGCAAAATGCGCAGAAGAGAATATAAAATTTGGGCTTAACTGCCTGCTTGTTCAAACAGACGCGTCAAAAATAGATAGGTTGCCCCTTAAAAAACCGCTTACCATCATAGCAGACCCTCCAAGAACAGGCATGGCTCCTATTGTAATCTCAAAAATTAATAGGCTTGAGCCAAAAGCAATTGTATATGTATCCTGCAATCCCGCACAGCTTGCAAAAGACTTAAAGAAACTAAGTGGGTATGTAATAAAGAGCGTTGCGTTGTTTGATATGTTTCCCCAAACAGAGCATATCGAGTGTGTCGTAATTCTTGAGAAAAATTAAAGTTTTATCTTAACTCCGTAAAATAAACACTACCTAAGAAATTTAAATGATAGTTTTAAGTGAACATTTAGAGATTACATATAGAAGGGATTACATATGAGAGTTTACAAATGATTGTATAAAGGATTATATAAAAAGATATACAATATAGAGAGTATATTTATAAAGATTATAAAGACAAACCGATTAGTACTATTCAAAAGGTACCTGGCTCCAGAGCTGCCAGTCATTGCTTGGAGCGTATGCACCAAAAATAAAGTAGGGGTGAGTAATTTTTGAAAAATAACTCCACTGCACATCTGTCCATCTACCAGGTGCACCGATTGCATACCCAACGCCTCTTATAGGGCTTCCTAATGCTCTCCATGTTTCGGTTAGTATCCTTCCTTGACCGTGTGTTGCCTCCTCGCCATATGCTTCCGATATCATAGTTCCCCCATAGTTTTTGCCCTTTAGGTATTCAAGGGCTTTTCTTATAGGCAAATTCCCTTGTCCTACTGGAAGATGCTGGTGTCCTCCACCTATTGCATCAACTACATGTATGTGTCCAATTACATCCTCCTTTTCAAGTTTTTCTATCATTTCCATGTACCATTTATCAAATCTTTCTTTTCTTTGCTCAGGTGTCTCACCAGGAAGCGGCTGAAAATGCTTCCACCACATTCCAAGATGCTGAGTGTCCAGTGTCGCTCTTATGTGCTTTCGTGCTTCCTCCTCTGCTTCTTCTTTTGACATGCCTGGCCTGTAATAGGGGTTTTGAACAAGTTCAATTTCTCCTTCTCTTGTTCTTTTTTCGCTAGGGCTTGGAATTTTAGGGCTTGTCAAATACTCAACCATTTTTTGTCTTCCTAGTTTAACAAGCTCTATAAGCTCCTCTGGATGGCTTCCAAAACCCATTTCTGGAAATATGTTTTCCGGTGCTACATAGACCTCCTTTTTTGCATGTTTACTTTCATGGCTTACTTCCATAGCATGTATACCAGCTTCTGCATAGCTTTCAGCAGTCTTTCTTTTTGCATAAACCTCAACAGGGACAACATGTCTCAAGGTTTCGGTAGTTTCGTCTGCCTGGGCGTCTGCTGAAGCAGAAGCCTCGTGTGTATACCTCATTGACAATTCAACAGATTTAAGTGCTTCTTGAATAATCTCCGACGGAAGTTTTTTTTCACCTCTTACATATCTCCGTCCCGCATGTCCTGCATACCCTCTAATTGGTTCCATTTCCTCAAGAAGCTGCCATTGTTGCTCAACTGGCGTCTCCTTCTCAATCTTCTTAAAAAAGTTTAGTGCCTTCTCAAGCCTCTCCTTTGTTTCTTTTTCTGCATCATAAGATCTGCCATGAAAAAGGCTAGAACCGCGTGCCTGAAGTATCCTAGTTTCCATTTGAGAGCGAAAAAACAATTCTTCTGGCGTCCACGGCCTCCCATCATACCTAGGATAGTACTTGTTCCACGCATTAGCCCTTTCAACAAAATCATCCCATGTAAGACGTCTTGTATCAAATCTTGTTCTGTCAGGCATCCAAACAGGAACTCTGTGGAAAAGTGCATCAACATTTGTCTCGTCTATAAAATTGCCATCTTTGTCTATCCATCTTTCACGGCCGCCTTGATTTGGGTCTGGTCTTGTCAAAAACTTCGGTTCGTGAACAACAAGGCTCTTTCTTACCTCGGTGATAAGCTTGCCTGTTCTTTCATCAACAAGATAGAGAACTTGTCTTGAAGGCTCTTCATTAAAAGATAAAAATCTATATCTGCCTTCTTCGTCACGCGCCCATGGCTGAGCAGAGATGTCTCTTTGATATTCTCCAGTATGGACAACTACTGCGCTACTTCCTGTGTCTGCCGCAAATTCAATTGCCCTTTTTACTTCATCAAGCTCATGCTTTCTATACTCGTCATTAAAGCCTCTTTCTTGAGGATTGTATCCAGACATGTTGCCAACATTTGGAGGCGTGTGAACGCTTACAAACTCAATTTCATTTGCCTTTGCAAGCTCTCTTAATGCCTGTCTTGCATCAAGCCCATAGGATTCAGCACCAACGCTCTCCATTCCTCCGCCCTGCGCTGTTGAAAGTTCAATCTTGCCAGTCCCTTTCCTGATCATACCTTGAACAGTCTGAATAAAGCTACCAAACTGTCTTCCTTCAGGAACACTTGCTCCAATGTCTTTTATGCTGATTGTTGATTTTTCTATATCAGGCGGAAGAAAATATATATCAGAAAAGTAATTAGGATGATTTGGATATGCTCTTATGTTTCTGTTTTCATATGTTGTTGCAAATTCCATAATTAATAAGCTACCTCATTTTTTATTTAGTTACATAGTTATAATCATAGTTATAATTATGGTTACATCTTTAGATTTTAATATACATTTAAACATTCAATATACATAAAGGTATATTAATATATAAATGTTATTATTTAAAATCTTATCAGTCTTGTCTTTAAGATTTTGTTTTGTATTTGTTCTACTTGTGGCTAAAGTCACTGGACATTTTTAGGTAAGGTTTAATAAACATAAAATGAAAATAGAAGGCAGTGCTGCTATGATAAGAAACAGCTTTATCTGGCTTGAAGGTGTTGGTGAAACTGGCGAAAGAAACTTTTGGGAGCAAGGAATATTGTCATGGAATGATTTCTTGCATAAGGAAGTTAAAGGAATAAGCCCAAAAAGAAGAATCTTTTATATAAGACAGATAACCGTTGCAAACAAAGCATTAGTTGAGGATGATTCCAGCTTTTTTGTTGATAAGTTGCCTGGAGCACATGCATGGAGGCTATATGAGGAATTTTTGGATGGCGCAGTTTTTTTGGATATTGAAACAAATGGGACAGGAGCAAATTCAATAATAACTATTGTAGGACTTTTTGACGGATATGAAACAAAGATAATGGTAAGAGGAATTAATCTTGATTTTAAAGTTCTTGAAAGAGTGCTTTCAAAGTATAAAATTATAATAACCTTTAATGGCTCAGCTTTTGACCTTCCAATACTTAAAAAAGCAGGTTGTAAAATCCCCAATGTTCCACACATTGATTTACGGCATGTCTGCAATAAGATTGGACTTAATGGGGGATTAAAGTACATTGAGAGATGCCTAAACATAGAGAGACCACATAAGGTAAATAAGCTTTCTGGAGGAGACGCAACACTTTTATGGAAAATGTATTATGGGAGCGGTGACGAATACTATTTAAATATTCTAGTTAAATACAACCAAGAGGACATTATAAATTTAAAAAAAATAGCTGATTTTGCGGTTAAAAAACTCTCTATGCTGCAGTTTCAAAATATTACCAAAAGTTAATGAAAAACGGATAAATTAGGAATAAGAGTATAAACAAGTTAATGCAGATAGAATTATTATAGATAGATATGTATAGACCGGTGTGTTAATGTATAGATAGATGTGTTAAGGCACAAGATTTTCCTTAGAAATTAGTTCATTAAAAAATAGTTTTAGATAATGGATTAGGTACAAACACACCATCTGTTACTACCTTAGAATGTAAAAAAACGAAAGATTTATATATTAGTTTATCTACTCCATAGTAGAAATAAAAATATTCATAGAATATTTGCACAAAAAGGCAGGGAGAATAAGCATTCACCACAGATTAGTTGGGGGCAGTGGCGAAGGATAGGTTTGAAGAAAAGAGACGCCAAGTCAAACATTCATTATCACTTGTTGAATA
>JAWABL010000016.1:0-27577 GCA_038884615.1 Candidatus Woesearchaeota archaeon
CGTGCAACGCCGACGACGACCAGCCAGATTCTGATGCGGAAGTCCCAGACGCGATAACCGTCTCTGGAGGAACGCTCGGAAGCAACACTATAGCTAGCGGAGCAGCATGGACCGTGACGAACACGCTGAACATTGATTCAGGGACGCTGTATGTTGACGGGGCAAACGACAGAGTAGGCATCGGGACGACGGGGCCATTGGCTAAATTACATGCAGGAACATCTGTTTCAGATACCTCCACATACAGTTTTGCAAATACCGGTGCTGTGATTACTTCTATTGGGGTAGATCACACTGCGGGACGAACTAATGCTCTTGCGCTGATGCGTGATGGAACATCAGGAGTGGTTTATGCTGGTTTGGCGGCATTTGATTTATCAAGGTGGTCTGCTGATGGAGTAAATGCAAGAACCCAACTTGATATTCGTTTGGCAAATACTGACACAAATACATTGACGGATGTATTGAGTTTGAGAAGTGACGGTAATGTCGGCATGGGGACGACGAGTCCGGGGCAGACTCTGACTGTTGCCGGAACAGCCAACGTGACTGGAGCAGCGTATCTTGGAAACAGCAAGTGCGGTTCGGGGTATGCGCTGACGACTGACTCTGTGACAGGATTGATAAGCTGCACTGCTGTTGGCACCGGTTCTATGAGCAGCTTTAACATAGCCGGAGATAGCGGCTCTGATAGCGTGACGAACGGCCAGACCGTTACAATCGCGGGAGGCACAAACGGAATAGACACCTCGGAAAGCGGAAGGACTGTCACCCTAAACTTGGACTGGACAGAAGTGGGAACTGATGCCATTTCTGAAGCAAAAATTGATTTTGACACATCTTGCGCCTCAACAAGCAAGCTTTATGTCAACGGAAACGACCTGGCGTGCAACGCCGACGACGACCAGCCAGATTCTGATGCGGAAGTCCCAGACGCGATAACCGTCTCTGGAGGAACGCTCGGAAGCAACACTATAGCTAGCGGAGCAGCATGGACCGTGACGAACACGCTCAATATAGATTCAAACACGCTATACGTTGACGGCACAAATAACAGGGTCGGCGTAGGAATCAACTCTCCGACAAGAACTTTTGAGGTAAGTGATGGCACAAAGGGGATAACACTTGATCCTACGCAGGTGTCTCCGGTTATAAACACGACTGCGTCAACCGACCTTACTATAACTAGCTCAAGTGGCAATGTAATTATAAAGCTTGGATAAACAATGAAGGACGAATTAAAAGTTTTAGCAATCATTGCTTTTTTTTTAGTCGTAACTCTACGACTTGCTGATGCAACAGGAACAGGAGGGATGGTTTATACGCTGCATATATATGACCCTACAGATGTTGAAATTGCAAACTGCACCTCGGAGTTTGCACCGACAGACCCCGTTGATACCAGCCCATCAAACTACCATACAACTATTTCAAAATGCACCCTTGATGAACTACCCTGCCTAAAGCTAGGACAATATAGAGGGAACGTAACCGCGCTAGCAAGAACAGGTGTCCCCACTGTAAATGTCTCAACCACAAATCTATTTTACTGTAATTATGTAATAAAATTGTCAAGTCCGGCGTCTTACAATAATAGTATAGATCCTGGAAAAAGTATTAGTTTTACTTGCTCGATGAACCATACAACAACCAACATGGTTAATGCAAGCCTAATTATCTCAAGAAACAATCGCTCTTTATATATCGTTTCAACAAAGACTGTTTCAGGAAATTATGACACTGAAACCTTTGAAGTAGAGTCGCTATACCCTGCTGAACAAGTAACTGACACATCGTGGCGCTGGAACTGTCTTGTTTTCAACTCAAGCGGAGGCTATAATACATCGACATACAGCAACACATTTAGCTCATGGAACCTTGGAACACATAGCAGAACAAAATCTGAGTCATCTTACTATACTACACCTCTAACTCTTAATACTACCAGCATGGTTGTAATACCTTATGGAGCAAATGTTGACCAGGAATACTATCGAAATTATAGCGACGGCGCGCTTTCCAGCCAATATAATATGGTGGAAGTAGGAGGCACAACAAACACCGTGCGAACTGCAAGATATTACACCACTGGCGAAGTCTTTGTTGGAACCACCGACACTGCAGCAAACACAGTTTACACTACACAGTTTTGGAAAGGTGGGCAATGGTTTGATAACAGAACAATCACAACTAACGGAGGTGGCGTGGGAAACTTGGCGGTGGCATATTTATATGGGGGATATCCAATCGCATGCTATAGGGACAATAACAAAGGACAAAGTAATGTATACTGCGACAGACGAAACACCACTGGAGGATGGCAGACGACACTTCTTATGTCTATGGGAAACTACCTAAATATAATGGACATATTTTCAAGTCCTTACAGCGACATAGCTATAGTAGTAGCAACTGATAATGCAGAGGATATGCAAATGACAATATATAGTAACCAACCAAACATAGGCATAGACACGATAGAGCTTTTGGACGGAGCAGTTCATATTGGATGTAAGGTGTTCACAGCTGCATGGGACAAACGAGGACAAGGATATGTGTTCTATTCGCCCTCTAGAAATTCTGCACAACCCATAAGTTTTTATTATAGATACTGGAATGGCACATTGTCTTCGCAATTAAGCGGTCCTGCTATAGCAGATTCTGAAAGCATAAGAAAAATGGAAAGTGTATATAGCTCAACATACGACCAGGTTGTCATATTAGGTGGCGAAGCTACAGCAAGTAAGCTTTATGCATGGGTTATGAACGCAACTACAATGACTTTCACAAACAATACATTAACAAATACGCTCGCCTACCCCACCAGAAATGATACAAATCTTCATGTTGTTGTTGATAAAACAGGGAGGGTTATGGCTGCATGGGGCGACAGCGGCTCTGTAAAATACAGCATCTGGAATGGAACAGAATGGAGTTCGCCGGCAAATATTATTGGAACGACATCTGCTGAGAATATCCGCATGTCTGCAGATTATGATACAAATAACATAGCCATTGTTTATAGCGATGGGACAAACAAATATCTTCAAGTATGGAACGGAACAACATGGAGTTCGCAGATGACCATAGCCACAAACTCGCCCGCCACTGTTTATCCGGATTTCGGAGTTCAGTATGTAAGGACCTATCAGCCAAGCGGAACTTATACATCAAGAAGTTTCAATGTTGGATATGTTGTCAACTGGACGCAGATAACATGGAGTGCGTCAACACCATCCGAAACAACAATGACAATGCAAATAAGCTACTCAAACGCAACAGACTGCAGCTCTGGTTGGACAAGCTGGTCAGCAAGTCTCTCAAACCCTGCAACATTAAACGTGCTTGCACGATGCACACGATATATGGTGTCTATGTCCTCCACAAATGTTACTAAAACACCTTCATTGTACGAGGTAAATCTAACTTATAACGCAACAGTAAGCGGAGGCAACGCCACAATATGCGATTCAACATATAAGTGCCTCTTGTTTCAAAACAACACAGCCTACCCTGCAAGGTTTGACAGCTTCGGCAACCTTGACATCAAAGGAACAATAGCTGAAAGACAAGCAAGCCTCACTCCACCGGCTGGAAGCTTCGTCATACAAAACTCAAGCGCTGTTGTGGCCTATATCGACCAGGCAGGCAACCTCAGAACCAGAGGGTATGTGCTTGAGCTAAATACTAGCCAGCCAACAGGAAATAATGATTTTATAATACAAAACAAGACAGGCAATGTTGTTGCGTATATAGATGGAACCACAGGAAATGTGGTATTGCGGGGTGTTTTGCATTATCTCGCACAGTATAGCTAAGCGGCGTTTTATTGTAATTGCTATCTTATTAGGTATAATCTTGTATGCGGTTTTTACATTTGGATTCAGAACGCAAAGTTCTGGCTACAGCTCTGAACTCACGGTGGTTGACAGCGGAGGAGGCAACATAAACTCCTCATCGTATAGCTCTAGCCTCGCCGCCTCGCAAACAGCAATAGGCACAACTTTCTCATTGGGCTATCTAACGCATCTCGGCTTTTTTCATACGCTTACAACAAACCACCTGCCTGTTGTAACGCTAGTAAGCCCTGATAACAACAATGTGACGCTAACAAATAGGACTCCAACATTTATATGGTCTGCTTATGACCTTGACGGCGACCCGCTTAATTTTACTCTTTACATCTCAAACAAATCAGACATGTCAATAATTCTTTACGAATACAACACAACCTTACAGAACCATACAATTTTACAAGAGATTGGTTTAGACACGCCGTACTGGTGGATGGTTACTGCAAGAGAACAAAGAAGCCAGGTGAACAGCACAATATGGAATTTCAGCATAATGACATACGAGTCTATTGTTCTTGAGACCAAGACTATCACTTTCTTAAAAATGACTGTAAACGATGAGAACGACACAACAGACAGTGAACCACCTCCGTTTGTCGTAAGGAATGCGGGTAATGTCCAAATAAATATTACAATAAACAGCTCGCAGCTTTTTGAAAACGCCCCTCTAAATACCAGCTACTATAGGTACAAGGCAGACAACTATTCCGGTATGGAAGGTGCATTCAGCTGGGCAGACTCGCAGACAGAGTGGGAAAACATGAGCAACCTTCCGACACGACTTCTTAAAAACTTCAATTATAGCAGTGGAATCAATATGGCAGAAATTGAAATATATGTAAAAGTTCCGCCGAGCGAGCCTGCGTCAATGAAAACCGGAACGGTTTGGGTGGCGATAGAATGAGAGGTAGACATAATTTTAAGAATAAGCCACAAAAAAAAATAAGAATAAAGTATGTATTCACGCATTTTATTATTTTAGTCCTTTCGTTGCTTTTTATAGGCAAGGCATCTGCTTTTGGCGTCGGCCCATCTCGTGTCTCGCTTGAATACTCCCCGGAAGAAATACAAAAGGAGATATACCTCTTCAATGAGGAACTTACACCGAAAAATGTCACCACAATAGTTACAGGCGATCTAAAGGAATATATTGATATTGGAGAGTGGTTCGTATTTTCAAGCGGCGAGCAAAGGAAAAAAGTCTATTATAAGCTAAGACTTCCTGAAGGGCTTCCTGCAGGAGAAACAAAAACAGAGATTATTTTCACAGCCGAGCCTTTTGCAAGAGAGGGCGTTGCTGCAACCACAACTGTTAGGCACAGGATATTTGTGGTGGTACACGGCGTTTCTGCAGACATCGCATTTGTACAAAACAACCTAAGGTTAAAAATAAAAAATCTTGAAGATGTTTCACAAGATGTTTCTGGAAGCCTTTCTGTCTTGGATAATGAAGTTGAGGTTCAAAGGTTTGCTATACAACAAACTACGCTTACTCCCAAAGAGGAAAAAATTCTTGAGTTCTTATTTAGCGGAGATGCCGGCGAATACACAGCGACGCTTGTGCTTAACTACAACGGAAGACTGCTTAAAAAAGAGCTAGAGTTTATAGTGGGAGAAAAGCAGCTTGAAATAAAGAGAATATCAGCGCAAATGGTTAGGGCCGGCGAAATTGCAAAAATAGAGGCGCTTGTCTCAACTGACTGGAACAAACAAATAAGCAACATAAAAGGAAGAATGTACCTAAAAAAGGGGGAGCAAACGTTTGCTTTTTCAAAAATACCTGAGTTTGCGCTGCCGGCAGAAAGCGAAGTCTTAGTGCCCGCCTACATAGATGCAACATCTGTCCCTTCTGGAACATACATCCTTGAAATTGTTCTTGATTATGGAAAGGAAAGCAGAAAAGAAGTTTATTTAGAGATAAAAGATGATGGAGCAGTTGTTTCAGAGGCTGTAAAAACCAAATCGCTTCTTCCATTAATAGCAGCTATTCTTCTTATTGCTCTTATTGCGCTCCTGTGGCTAAATATACATAACTATAAAAGATTACGCAAACGCCACAAAAGTAACCAGAACCTATCAAAATAAATAAGGTTGCAAAGAATAAATTTTGTGGAAAAATTTAATGTTTCATAAGAGTAGCCAAGGTTTTTTATGAAAGGTCTATTATGGTTTTTGCAATGTCGCCATTGTTTTTCCTTAGCATTTCTCTTGCTTTCTCAGGGCTTACATTAGTCTGCTCAATAACAGTTGCAATGTCCTCGTCTGTTATTTCAGGCTCTGTGCTTATGCTCCGTTCAGACTCTGCACCGCTTATCTGGTAGGACACTACGCCCTGCATATTTATTTTTATCACACTCGGCTCGGTTATAACAATCTCTCTGTCCTTGAGCCTTATTACCACCTGTTCTGCATCAATCTCAGTTTGTTTTATCCCCATACGCCGCATGGCGTCTCTCATCATTCGCGGATCCATTCCTGGAAACATGATACCACCGAAGAAAATGGGATAATATACAATATAAAAATTTAACTGAATAAAAGAAGCTTTGTAATATCAGAATTATTAAAATAAAAGAATAATTAAGAAATTAAAAAGTCTTTTTCTTGCGCCTCTGTCACCAAACTTCATCTGTGCTTTATCAAGAATTTTAATGAAGCAAGGCATACCAAAAAAGCAACAATTGCCGCCTCTGGCGAAAATTCGGGCACAGGCTCAGCAGAGGTGTTTTCTTTGGGCTCGCCCTCTATGAGCTCAGTAAAGGACACATTTTCATCTGTTACACTTCTGTCTTGTGAATCTTGGAGGCTTTCTTCTGAAATACTCTCTCCTGAGCTACTTTCTTGAGAATGTACTTCATTATTTTCTACGCCTTCTAAGCTATCGCCATTCTGTGTCTTTTCCTGGCTGTCTTCCTGCTCGGCTGTTTGATCGGCTTCTCCATTTGGTGTCTCATTGGATGCGCTAGAGGTACTATTAAAAGATTCATTAAATGATTTAGTGGATGTTTCATCCTCCTCAAAATTTTTATAGCCCTTCGTAGGTACTGTATACTCAACCCAGACTCCTCTAGCATCAAGCCCTAGCGACCTGCCCTTTCCAGGAACTCCTCCTGTGTAAATTACTTCATCTATAAACTGTGGGCAGACAAGCCGAATAAAGTCTGCATCATTGTTCAGCATTCCTTTCGGGTCGTCAATTACAAAAAAGTCGTGGATAACTCCATTTAGGAAAGTTTTTTGTCCGCCGTTTTCCTCAATAAAACACCCTTCAAGGTTTGCCGGCTCGCCGTCATTGGCAAGCTCAACCCACTCATCTGCTCCAAGTCCGCTTTCCGGATTGGAAACAAACTCGTTGATCCGAACTGCAAAAATACCGTGTGCCAGAATAATCAGCACAACACCGATTAATATTGTTTTTTTCATACCCAAAATGGCTGGCATACTGCTTAATATTTTTTAGCTGAAAAAAAACGAAAGTCTTACAATTGAAATGTAATCATTCTAAACAAAGAAAAAATAATAAAAGACTTTTAAGGAAAACACATAGAGATTCTGCTTAACAGAAAATATCTACGGAACAAACCATCCCTTTCCAAAAGTATGGATGACTATCTCAATAAGTATTACAATAACAACAAATACAAGAACAAGCCCTGGTTTAAACTCTATCCTTGACTTATATTCATCAAAATATCGTACCAATCCGCCGCCTGATTGTGGCATTGATATTCTATTGCTTGACATATTTCCACATTATAACAGTATAACACCGTACAAAACATACGAAATAATATTTTAATAACACATCAACATTAATAACACAATTAATATAACACATTGAATTATAAAATTTTCTGCTAAAGTTTCTGCTAAAAGCCACAACAAACATTAAATGTTATTGCTGTATATCTGTATATAATATGTAGAGGGATTGTAAGCCGCCTTTTGTCAGGGTCTCGCTAAATACCTTATAACACCCTAATTAGGCTGGTACTTCAATGATTGAACATATAGGTCATTGATACCCTGTCTTAACATTCTACTAAGCGTCATTTACTGACTTGCACAAGCCGGGGCTGGTCGTTTCACCCATTCTGCGCTTCTACGCTCTGCTGGTTAACTCAAGCGCTGTCGCCAGGCCTTTCACAGCAGTCATTGCTCCACGCAGCGGTCTCGTTTCTGAGCCGTTGCCATCCCTGTTCGGGATCTCAAAGAGCGGCTGTTTTCAGCAAAATCAGGCGTTTAAGCCCTATTCTGCATGTGTGGGCGGACTTTCCTCAGATGTGTATCCGTAGGTTAAGCATCCCCCTACAATGCCAAAGAAAGAAACAAGGGTTTAAAAATCTATCTCTTTTTTAGATTTTTGCTTACAAGCCTAAGCTCATCAAGTTGCTGCCTCTGTATTTCTCTTGTTATGCTTACCTCCTGCTTTAAAAGCCGTGTCTCTTCAATATGCTCCTTTATAACAATTGCAAGTTCTTCCTTCACATCCTCCATTGTCGCGGCAAGCACAAGCATCACAATAAGTAAGAGCCATAAGAAGACCGTTTGAAACAATTGCCAGCTAACTATACCCTCATGCTTATAAAGGTCGTTTATGACAAAAAACCCAACTATCCCAACGCCAATGCCGACAATAAGCAGAGTTATTTCAAAAAAGTTTATTTTTCTGACTAGCAACTTCATAGAATTTATTTTAGGGGATTTAGTATAAAAATTTTATGACAATCTTTAAATATCTGCACCACTTCCAGGCTTTATTCACTAGGGGGTGTAGAATATGAAGCTTACGCTTGCAGAACCAAGACATCTGAAAGATAGTATCTCTATTATTTCTGATCTTGTCACAGAAGGCAGATTCAAAATAACAAAAAACTCAATGGAGCTTGTAGCAATGGACCCTGCAAATGTGGCCATGGTAATATTCAAGCTTCTCTCAACCGCTTTTGTAGAATATGATGTTAAAAAAGATGTGGAAATCGCGCTCAATCTTAACAACCTCAAGCAGGTGCTCAGAAGGATAAAGCCAAACGACATGGTAAGCCTTCATGTCACAGATGACAATAAGCTTGAAATAACACTGAAAGGCAGCAATATTAGAACATTCTCGCTTCCAATAATAGAGTACGACGAGAGAGAACAGCGAATACCCGAACTTCATTTTCCTGTAACAATATTAACTGACGCCGGAAACCTAGGCGACGCAATAGATGATGTGGACATAGTTGCAGAATCCGTGTCGTTTGTTGCTGAACCACAAAAATTTACCGTCATTGCAGAAGGGGATTTGTCACGGGCAAAAATAGAGTTCAGGCAGGATGATGAAACAAAAATCACGACAGAAGCATCTGAAAGGACAAGAGCAAAATACTCAATAGAATACCTAAAGAAAATGGTCGCCGCGGGAAAACTTGCAAGCCAAGTCAAGATTCAATTCAACAACGATTACCCGCTAAAGCTTGAGTACAAAGAAGTTGACAAACTGATGCTATCATTCATACTCGCGCCAAGAGTTGAGAATGATTAATAATCCTCAATCTTTATTTGTAGTGCCAATATAGGGACTTGATATTTTAGGTTGCCTGTTGCCATTTTTTTATTATGCTTATTATTAAAATTATGAATAGGTTAATTCAACATCTCGTTGAGTTTGGGATTCTAGTCAACTGGCTTAGTAGATTTTAGTGTGAAAAATACTTTTGTATAATTCGTCTAACTCAGCAGGGTAAGGAAAAATTAGCTAGAGTTGGTTGTGTTTAAATGAGAGACAGAGACGCGTGCGCTAGCATCAATAGGGCTTTATAAAAATAAGTCTATCGTTGAAAATAGAATCCTTGCACTCGCCATACTTATATATGTCTGCTCCGTATTTAGTAAGTTTAAGCTCGTTTCCTTTTAGAAGCTGCCTAAATATTTGTTCTCCTTCCTCTTTGTTAAGATACTGCGTCCCGGGCTGTTTTCCATGATAATACACTTTTGAGTATCTTAGGGTTTTTGCAACAAAGCTGCCTTCAAAAGTATAAATAACGCTATCACCGACAATTCTTCCAGGCAGCCTGTGAGCTGCAACCATCATAACAGGCATTTTAAGGACACGGAGATAAAACTCGTAAATTTCAGGAAATTTTTTCTTGAGGAAGCTGAGAACTTTTATTGAGTAGCGTATTGATTTTCTGCAACTATAGTTACACACATAATGCCTTATGAGTATAGCATTTGAGCCGCTTCGTAAATACAAGTTATTTATTCTGTAATCGATTTTATTAACCTCGCCTGCTTTAAAGTAGTATGTGAAAGGCTTGTTGAAATTAACTGCATATGTGCAACATTTAGGGTAAGACAAGCCTTCGCCTATTTTTTGGTTGACCTCGATACTATGCTTCTGCGGCTGCTTATAGTATCTCTCAAAATCTTTTAGGTCTGCATTTTTACCTATAAAGAGATTTAGTCTATATTCTGGGTTTACCTTTTTTATCCAGTCATATGCTGGAGTTATAAGATAGTTGTAGTTTCCAAGCGGATCGTATTTTTTAAGAATTCTTTTAAGTTTGTTTGCGTCAGTAAGTGACTTAAGCTCCATCGCTGCAATTTTCTTTTGCCCAGATAAAAGACCTACGAACTCAGCAAGCATCCATGAATACTCTGCATTATAGCATATTTCTGAAAAATCGCCTTCCATAAGAGTTGGTATACAACTTCTATATATAAGATATGCTATGTGCGATGCGTCTCTCTTTTAATCATTCGCTTTTTCTTCTGACCATAACTTAGATGTGGCGCTATGAATAATCCGCATCGCAAACTCAATAATTATGACGAAGAGCAGGTAATAGAGGAGTATCCTCCATAAGGTAGGTATCTGAAGCGCAGATGCGAGCGAGTTCTCAAGCGAAAAATATGTGCTGTCAATAATAAATACGCCTAGCAGTGTAAAGGGTATCATTTTTGCAACATCTTTCGCAAGATCCTCATTATAGTAGCATATTATACGCACAGAGGCAACAAGCGCAACGCTTGTAAGCAGGATTTTCTCTGCGCTTTGAGTCTTTGCAAGCATGATTAGTAGCAGCGCGAGGATTGCAGAACAAAACAAAATAAAGATTGGGATCATAATAAGGTTTTCAAGTACATATAATTGAGTGTAAAAAAAGCTCTTGAAAAAACCCTCCATCCTCTCTGAATGCCTGTGAAGCTCAAGCCCTAGAATGTCCTTTTTTGCAAGCCATCTATAAAATTTAAATATAAACAGCCCGTAAATTGTAATCCCAGCAACAAAATAGACAAGAGGAATGATTGACTCGTAAAATGCGCCGGCAGAAAGCTCAGATAGCGAAATTTCAGATATGCTCTGCGAGAATGTGAAGTTATTAAGTGAAACATTTAGAGCCATTTGCTCAACTAATTGAAACTAGATTTTATAAATATTTTGCTATCTGGGATAAGTATATAGAAATTTGTAAAAGTTTATTTTATTTATTTTCTAAACAGTAGTAAGAGGACTCTTATATCTTAAATATCTCCTTTAAGTCTTGCGAAAGCTTTTCGCACTGCTTTTTGTTAACCCGGGTTCCGGAGAGATAAAGCTTTTTGTTTATCTCCATAGAACATATAAAAACATTAGGAAACAAGGCATTTAGCCACTTAAGGATATGCCCACCAGAATAAGGCTTGTTCATTGCAACAGGGCTATAGCCAAGGGTCATCATCTTTTTCTTCATGTTCCTAACTATAGGCATATAAAATGAAGGTATATGTTGCGTGCCAAAACTTATATTTGGTCTACCTGGACGATCCCTCATAGAATGCCCGTCAAATATAACATTGAAGTTGTAGGCATCAACAAGCTTTGAAAGGGTAAAGTAGAATTCCCTATAGCTTACATAATTCTCCTCAATCTCTTCTGCGCTGAGCAGCTCTTTCCATATCTCCCGAAACCTTTTTTGTAAATGGTTTTGATAGATTGCGTGCTCGTGCTTCCTGTTTAGGTCAACTACAAATCTTGACTGCTTGTTGTCTATCCATATGCCCGCTTGGTCAAGCACAATCTTAGAATAAATAAGGTTGGTTGCGATGTCTTCTTCGTTCCTGCGTTCTTCTTCTGTAAGAGCCAGTTTTTTCTCAATATTTTTCGGCACCCATGTCCCAGAGTGAACTGTAAGAACAAGAACATTAAACGAATTTTTCTTATAATTATCATAGATTATAAGACCCCTTTTTGTAATAGTCATTTTTAGCCCTGAATACTTCGGATAAAACTCTTCAAGGTCTTTTTTGACAATCTCATAAAGCCGCTCATCATAAAAAAACCTCTTAAAATAAAGAGAGTTTCTATCTCTATAAAACTCGGCAAGCGTACCGTCTAGAAATCTGCCAAGCACCTTGTATTGCTTCAAAAGCGCAATAAAATTAAGGTATGGGTCTTCTTGAAGCGCCTCGCTGAGCTTCCGCATAAGCTGGAAAAAAAAGAACCTGCTTGACAGGCTTATTGTAAGCGATGTCTTTTTCGGCTCTATAAGCACCGGACTTATGTTCTCAAAAATTTCGCGCATATCCATAAACACATTCCAATGAGCACTTATTAAAAAAATTAACTGTTCTTCGGCTAGATTATTTGACCAGTGCACAGATTCTTAATCGTGTCTGCCAAAAATTTTTTAAACAACAAATAACTATTTAGGCATTGATGCATAAAGAGCTCAAAATGCTTAGAAAGAAGATAGAATCTGCAAAGAAAAAAAGCAAAAATAAGAAGATTGTTTATGGCGTTACAAAAGGGCTAATGACGCACGACGCGCTTCTCAAGCTGCCTATGAAACAAAAGATTTTAGCAGGAGATGCTTATGCAAAAATGCTCGCAGAGATGGCCGGAAAGCCCCTAGAAGAACGAAAGAAATATTTTGAAAAAAACAAAAAAAGATTCAGAATTTCTGGCTTTGATCCACCGAGCGAACATGATGATGTTCTTGCATTGTACGCATTCTATTGCTATGAAGCATGTCTTAAGGCTAACAACAAAACCTGTCAAAAAAAGATGGAAGAGCTTGCAAAGATATGCATTGAAGCATATAACATAAACTCGAAGGTTCCTGCGCTGCCTGCCATACACTACAATGATCTTCTTGACATTGCAAAAAGATGCATAGAGGTTGTGGAGGAGCACGTATATGGCCAATAAAAGGATTAATAAAATTACTAAAGCACTGAAAAAACTACAAATCACAAAGTTTATAACATCACCAAACATACTTATAAGAACATAGTCATATACCGCTTTCAGCTAAAATACTAAACCTTTTTAGGAGGGATACAAATGGACAAGCCAATCGGTAAGGTAGTTCATTTCTATAGTAAGATAGGTGTGGCAGTTATTGAGCTCACAGACAACCTTAAAATCGGCGACAGAATCAGAATAAAGGGGCATACCACTGATTTTGAGCAGCCCGTAGAATCAATGCAGATTGAAAAGAGCAGAGTAGACAATGCAATCGCAGGGCAAGCAATAGGGCTTAAGGTTAATGGGGTATGCAAAGAGCATGATGTTGTTTATAAAGTAGAATAGAAAAAGTAAATGAATTAACTAATTATCACCCTGATATGAAGTTATTTAACGCTATATAGACCACTATAAGGAAAAGTTCAATTTAACTAAAAACAGTAAGAACCGCAGTGGCTTATAAACATAATAATTGCGCCTTTTAGCCCGTATAAAACTTTTTCTTGAAACGAAAGTTATTTAAACAGACATTAACCCCTTGGAAGGTGAAAATGGAGAGTTATATCGACGACAAAAAGCAAAAAGACGCAGAGAGTAGAGTAGTTACGAGACTCATTGAAGACGAAATGAAGCAATCGTATCTTGATTACGCCATGTCTGTCATAATAGGCAGAGCGCTCCCTGATGTAAGGGATGGGTTAAAGCCGGTCCACAGAAGAATTCTTTATGCAATGAACGATATGGGAATGCAGCATAACAAACCATACAAAAAATCCGCAAGGATTGTTGGCGAGGTGCTAGGTAAATATCACCCACATGGGGACATGGCGGTCTACGACACTTTGGTCAGGATGGCTCAGGACTTCTCACTAAGGTACACGCTTATAGACGGACAAGGAAACTTTGGAAGCGTGGACGGCGACAATGCTGCCGCCATGAGATACACAGAGGCGCGGCTTGCTAAAATTTCTGATGAAATGCTTGATGACATTGATAAAGAAACTGTTGTCTTCGTTGACAATTTTGACGGCACGCTCAAAGAGCCCACGGTTCTTCCTGCACGGCTACCTAACCTGCTTATCAATGGAAGCTCAGGCATTGCTGTAGGTATGGCAACAAATATACCACCCCATAACCTTTCCGAGATATGCAACGCTATTGTAAAAGTAATTGACAACCCAGAGATAGAGGTCAAAGAGCTTCTTGGTGTTGTAAAAGGACCAGACTTTCCAACTGGAGGTATAATAACAGGAAAGTCCGGAATACTGTCTGCGTATACCACAGGTTCAGGAAAGATTATAGTTAGGGCAAAAACAGAGATTGAGCAGAAAAAAAAGTTATGCATTGTAGTGACAGAAATACCTTATATGGTCAACAAGTCGCAAATGATAGAGGAGATTGTTCACAACATCCAGGAAAAGGTCATAACAGACATCTCTGACATAAGGGACGAGTCTGGAAAGGAAGGCATTAGGGTGGTCATTGAGCTTAAAAAGGACGCAAACCCTGAGGTTGTTTTAAACCAGCTCTATAAGCACAGCTCGATGCAGACAACTTTCGGCGTAAATATGCTTGCTCTTGTGGACAACCAACCCAGGGTCTTGAATCTTAAAGAGATGATTATAAGCTTCCTAAAACATCGCAGAAATGTTATTATAAGGAGAACTGAGTTTGACCTTAAAAAAGCACAAGAGCGGGAGCATATTGTCAAGGGACTTATCATTGCGCTTGATGATATTGACAGGGTCATTGAGATCATAAAACATTCACGGACTGTTGAGGCGGCGAGGGGCACGCTTATAAAGCACTATAACCTTTCAGATATTCAAGCAAACGCAATATTAGAGATGAAGCTACAACGCTTAACTTCACTTGAACAAGATAGACTAAAACAAGAAGAGGCTGAACTTCAAGCAAAAATCAATGACCTAAAAGACATTCTTGATTCTGAAATAAGGGTAATGGATATCATAAAATCCGAGATGAATGATCTTGTAAAAAAATTCGGCGACGCACGAAAAACCGAAATAATAGAAGAGTATGAGGAGCTTGAGGCTGAAGACCTAATCCCAGAGGAAACCGTGGTGGTCACTATAACCCGCGCAGGATACATAAAACGCACCCCTGCTGACCAGTACAAGACACAACGCAGAGGCGGAAAGGGAGTGATTGCGACTGCAACAAAAGATGAGGATTTTGTTGAAGACTTGTTTGTGGCAAGTACGCATGATGTGATACTCTTCTTTACTGCGAAGGGGCAGGTGCACTGGCTGAAAGTTTACCAGATACCTGAAACAGGAAGATATGCCGTAGGTAAGGCAGTAGTAAACCTGCTAAATATAAAGGAAGATATAGCTGCGTTCGTCCCTGTCAAGGAGTTTGATGATAGACACTTTATACTTATATGTACAAAAAAAGGTATTGTTAAAAAAACATCGCTTAGCGCCTTTGCAAGACCTAGGCAAGGAGGAATAAAGGCTGTTACTATTGACCCTGACGACTCTCTTGTGAATGTTGTCATGACAGATGGTACACAAAAGATAATCGTAGCCACTAAGGAAGGCTTGGCTATAAGGTTTGATGAATCTGATGTAAGGCCAATGGGGAGAACTGCACGCGGAGTCATAGGCATCACGCTAAAAGAGCAAGACGAGGTTGTTGGGATGGTTATTGCAGACGATAAAAAGAGTTTGCTGACGGTCACCGAAAATGGCTATGGAAAGAGAAGCGAGATAAACGAATACCGGCTAATAAGGAGAGGCGGACATGGAGTGATAAACATTCAGTGCAGCGAAAGAAATGGCAAAGTTGCCGGCATACTTTCAGTCGGTAACGAAGACGAAATAATGCTTGTGAGCAAAAAAGGTATAATCATAAGGACAATAACAAAGGACATATCTGTTATCGGAAGGAACACCCAAGGAATAAAACTGATGAAACTAGAGAACGGCGACAAGCTTGTTGCAGTTGCAAAAGTTGTTGATGAAAACGGCGCCTGACGGCGCATTGAAATACACAATAAACACAGACATTGACACGGACAGTGAGAAGAAATAATATCAGAATAAAATGTGCTTCATCACTGCTGCTCCTCTAATCAAAATTGATTAGTTATGGTGTATTAGAGGCAGAGGCTTTGGCGATTTATTAGATTTAGTGATACCTGTAATTTTCAGCGCCTCTATATAAGCAAACAATAGCTGTAAGAAAGAGAATAACTCCAAAAAGATAAGAAGTCAGTGCATACCCAATAAATAGCTCCTTGTGAAAAAAAAATCCCTGAACGCAAAACATGATTGAGAGAGTAAATGAAACAATTGCAATGAGATAATAAAAGTTCGCACTTAAAAACTTCTTTAAAAGCGCCTCTTTAAGGTCGTCTTCTATCTTCTTGCGCATATTGGCCTCCTTTCACTATGTTTTATCCTTCATTGTATTATATTTTATTATATTTTATTTTAGGTACTTTTTACTTTCTATTTTTTTGCTTTTTTTGCCTACCAATTAATGATTCTAACTTCTTAATCAGTATAACTTCTCTTTAATTCTAGCTCTTATTTAATTTTAGCTTTTTTAAATATCGGCTTCTGCTTATCTGTACTTTTATTTTGCGCCTTTAAGGGCAAGCAACCTTTCTTTTATCTTTGCATGGATTGCTTTTTTTGTCTTAAGTTTCCTTATACTTGAGGCAAGCTGCTTATCACCGATTATGTTATATATCCAATTTGCAAAGTCGTTCTTCTCAGAATTCACATGATACCTAAATACATCATCGTTCATATCAGCCAACGCATCTGAAAGCTGTTCAAGATTTTTCAGCGTCCGTCTATCACAAAGCCAGAATACATACTCGCTAGCAACATCAGATAGATAAACAGATGCCTTTTCTTTTAAGTTCATTTTTACCAACCGATTATATAGCGAAAGTGGTGAATATAAAAATCTTTGTTACAATCTAAGAATAGAAACTTAAAAAATTTTTAACAATATTATTAATACTAATTATTAATAATAAGAATAATAAATAACAAGAATAATATGATTATATATGCAAAGATTATATGCACAGATATAATGAGATAGTCAAATAACATTAAGTTAGATTTAAGTTATATAAAAGGAACATCGTCACTTGATTTTATTCCATAGATAAAAACATAGTTCCATAAGCTTCCTTTTACTTTCTCAACACGCACTGAAAAACCACACTCTCTAAATAATGTTTTAAGCTCTTCATGATGAGAAAGCCAGCTTACATTAGGTATTACCTTAAAAACATCAATATAGTCAACAAAGAACACCTTACCTCCCTCTGGAAGTAACTGGTTCATTTCTTTTAGTACCTTCTTGATGTCCTGAATGTAACCGAGCATACCTACAGATACAATGCAGTCAACTTTTGGAATTTCATGGTGAACGCGATTTACTTGATGAATATCATGGATAAAATGGACATTTGAATAGCCGAGTTTTGAAACCCTTTTTTTTGCGATTTTTACTTGTGTGTACGAAACATCTGTAGCAATAACAGCGCCGGAGGGACCAACCCGCCTTGCAAGCTCTGTTGTTATAGTTCCGACACCGCAACCAAATTCCAGAACCTTTGAATTCTCAAGCTTGTCTAGATGGTTAAATATGTCGCGTTTTATCCTTGAAGGAACAAGCATACGCTCAAAAACAAGAGAAAAGTATGCAAAAAGGTCGTTGAGCCTTACGACCACATCAGGATCATAGTGAAAAAGAAGGAGAAGGTAAATAGGAACACCAAATAATGTAAGCGAGACAATCATTTTGAACAAGCTAACGCTTCCTGGTGTCTTAATCAGCCACACAAAAACAACCGATGCATATAAAATTGCGACAATAACAGGACCTATTTTACCGAACGGTACCCTAAAGTGTCGTTTCTGTTCCTTGTTCTTTAACCTAAGAATAGGCAGAGTGAGAAGCACTGAGATATACATAATAAGAGCCATTGGTACAAGAAAACTAAGAAGAGTCTGATACGCTGCAAAACCAATTACCAATATAACCATCATTACAATGGTCTGGAAGGCGATTGCCTTGTATGGTGTCCTGTACGTTTCATGCACATCGCTAAGCTGGTTTATGAAGAGTTTGTCTCTTGCAAGCGCAAGTAAAAGCCTTGGTGTTGAAAAAACGCAACCTGCAGAAGAACCTAGTAAAGAAATGACCACACCAATAATAATAACTATGCCACCAATCTGCCCATAAATTTTAACCCCCATATCGAAAAAAGGTGCGCTCGAGTTGGCAAGCTCATTGACCGGCATTGCCCCAAGCATAATAAAAGCCACCAACACGCCAAGAATAGTTACTAAAAGTGTTGTTAAAACAAGACTTATGGGTATTACTTTCTCCGGATTTTTTGTTTCCTCTGCTAGGAAGGTTACATACTCCCAGCCAAAAAATGTTTCAAGTATGAAGAAAACACTTACAAAAATTAATATAGGGTTAACAGCCCATACACCTTCAAAATTAGACATTTGTACAAGTGACACTCCCGGAACAACAACCATAGAAATTACAATGAGAGTAGTAATCGCAAAAAATATAATGATTACGCTGCTTGCTTCAATGCCCCTAAACGCGATGGAATTAAAAAAAAGGATAATAATGCATCCAACTACTATCTTAAAAATTTCAGACTCAACCGCATGCACCACTGCCCCTCTTACTGTCTCGTCAAGAATGTAGGAAAAAAAGTTCACAATTAAAGGGTTTAGATAGTTCATCGCCGCAACTATCATGAGGCATACACTTATGTTGGCAACAAGCCATGTCACCCAACCTATCATAAATGATGGAAATCTTCCATACGCCCTTTTTGCGTATTCATAAACTCCTCCTGCCGAAGGAAACATGCTTGCGAGCTCGCCAAAACACGCTGCAACATAAACGGAAATCGCTGCGAGAATCACCCATGCAATTATGCTTGAAACGCCTGCATATTTCGCAGCTATGGCCGGACCAATGAAAAGCCCTGTACCTAAAAGAGAGGTTATAGAAAGTGCGATTATTGTCCCATAGCCAAGGCTTTTTTTCAGCTCTGCCAACTTGGCACCCGCTTTGACAATAGTTTTCTTACTTCTTCAATAAGTATTATTGAAGAGCAAACGCCAAGTATTATAAGCCAATCAAAAAGTGTCAATGCAACTGTACTGAAAATCTTTTCAAGCGGTCCATAAATGACGATTACTTGTAAAAAAAATGAGCCCAGTACCCCCATCAGAAGAAATTTGTTGTCAAAAAGCTGCTTTGAGAAAACTGTCCTTTCGCAGTGTGTGTTCAGCGCATTAAGAAGCTGAAAAACAACAAGTGTAGTAAAGGCAACGGTTTGCGCATATTTTATACCGTGCTGGAGATAAAAATGAAAGAGTATAAGCGTTCCAGCCATCATCACCGCCCCTATAGACAACATACGCAGAATAACTCTTGCGTTTACAATACCATCTGAACGCCGTCTCGGCTTCTTCTGCATAACATCCTTTTCAATAGGGTCAATGCCGAGCGCAAGGGCAGGAAACCCGTCGGTCACAAGGTTCATCCAGAGAATCTGCAGCGCTGCCACCGGCAAATATGAAAACCCTAAAAGTATTGCAATAAAAACAGTCAGGACCTCGCCAAAATTGCATGAAAGCAAATAATAAACAAATTTTCTTATATTGTTGTAAATGCCGCGGCCCTCTTCAACAGCATTCACTATTGATACAAAGTTGTCGTCTAAAAGCACCATCTTAGAGGATTCTTTGGCAACATCTGTGCCCGTCACGCCCATTGCGATTCCTATATCCGCTTTTTTTATCGCAGGCGCATCATTTACTCCGTCACCGGTCATTGCAACAACATGTCCCTTTGCTTGCAAAGCTTCAACTATCCTCATTTTATGCTCTGGATTAACTCTTGCATATATCGCAATATCATCAACCATATCTGAAAGGTTGATAGAATCTAGTTCCCTACCAGTGATATATCTTCCTTCTATGCCAAGCTCGTTTGCAATTGCACGGGCTGTAAGCTCATTGTCGCCTGTTATCATGACAACCTTTATCCCGGCGGTTTTGCATTTTTCAATTGCTATTTTTGCTTCTGCCCTCGGTGGGTCTATCATTGCCTGAAGCCCTACAAACACAAGCCCTTTTTCTTCCGCTTTCTCTCTAACGCCCAGCTTTCTGTATGCAAAGCCAAGAACCCTTAGCGCAGACGATGCAAACTCTCTGTTCCTCGCGAGAAGAACATTTATGTCCTTTTTTGTAATCTTTCTTACCCTTCCTTTTTCATGTATGCTCGTACACATACCAAGCACAACTTCAGGGGCACCTTTTGTGAAAATAAATCGCTCCTTTCCCTTCCTGTTTACAGTAGACATACATTTTCTCCTAGAGTCAAAAAGAATTTCATCTTCACGAATATACCCTTTTGTACTTATCCCTGCCTTTGCAGCTGAAACGAGAAGCGCAAGCTCAGTAGGGTCGCCAATTGCCAATTCTTCTGCTTCGCTGAATTTTGCATTATTGCATAACGCGCCTATTAAAAGTATCTGCTTTATTTCTTCTATATCAACATTCTTCCCATCTGAAAAAAACCCACCCTTTGCATCATATCCTTGGCCACTAACATCAATAATTTTATTGTTGACAAAAATCTTCCTCACTGTCATTTCGTTATGTGTAAGTGTTCCGGTTTTGTCTGTGCATATAACCGTCGTGCTTCCGAGCGTTTCAACAGACGAAAGCTTCCTTATAAGAGAGTTTTTTTTTACCATCCTTTTTACGCCGAGCGCAAGCGATATTGTAACAACTGCAGGCAGCCCCTCCGGTATTGCCGCTACTGCAAGCGAGACCGATGCAAGGAAAATAGTCTCAAAAGGCATGCCGTTAAAAAAGTAGCCTACTGCAAGGATAGCAAAACATATGATAATCACAATAATACCAATCTGTTTACCAAGTATCTCCATATTTTTTTGAAGCGGCGTTTGAATCTCTTCCATCTCGTTTATCATTGTAGCAATTTTTCCTATCTGCGTTGATAGACCTGTTTCAACAACAACGGCCTTGCCTCTTCCTCTAACAACAGTGGTGCCTGCAAAAAGCATGTTTGTCATCTCTGCAAGCAAGGCGTCTGAAGGAAGCTCACCCTGCGATTTTGCAACTGTGTTGGACTCACCTGTAAGAGCTGCCTCTTGCGTTGCAAGATTCTTGCTTTCAATAAGTCTGCAGTCTGCAGGTATTTTTGCGCCCTCCTCAATAAGCACTATGTCGCCTGGAACTAGCTCCTTTGAATCTATAATCTGTTCCTTACCATCTCTTATTACAGTAGATTTAAGCGATGAGAGTTTTTTCAGCGCTTCAAGAGACTTCTCAGCGTTGTATTCCTGTATAAAACCAAGAATTGCGTTTAGGACAAGTATTATTGCGATGACAATGGCGTCTGCGTACTCAGATTCATATATTGAGATTGCAACTGCTCCAAACAAGATCCATATAAGAAAACTGTTGAACTGTTCAAGAAAGATATGAAGTGCTGTTCTTCTTCTCTCCTGTTTAAGCTCATTTGTGCCGTATTTTGCAAGCCGTTCTTTCGCCGTAGAAGAAGCAAGCCCCTTCTCGCTAGTTTCAAGCCCCTTAAAAACATCATTTATACTTATGGAATGCCAGATTTTAGCTTGCTCCATTAAATACCCCTTTTTTAACTAAATTTATGTTTCACTTATTTTAAATTGCTCAAAACGCTCTTTCAGAGTTATTTTTCAGTGCGGCATTTTATATATTTTTTGATTTTGTTTGGCATTAAATTTTAGAGGTTCTAAAAACTTAAAAGCCAACAAAAATTTTGTTCATTTGTATTTTTTGGTCATCTGTAGTTCCTTATAGCTCTTATATTCCACTTGTTGTTTATAGCACATTTTAAGGCTTTTGCATACGGCTTTTATCACAAAATTTTAGGGAGTAGCGCAAGCTAGATTGTATTTGTGACTAATTAATAGGTGTTATGTGCTACTTGTAATTCAAATTTTGGATAATTATTAAGTGCTTGTATATTAGAAAATTTATTTTACATTCAAAAGTATTTTGGTGTGGTTGGCTCTTAAAAAAAGATTTATAAATAGATTAAGTTATTTTGAACATTATGAATAAAAAATATAAAAAAGACTCCTTTGGGGACAGAGCAGAATCATTAAAATCCGCAAAAGTAATCGTACCGATTCTATTAGAAATATATAAACCTAGGAGTGTTGTTGATGTTGGGTGTGGCACCGGCGAATTTTTATCCGTTTTTAGAGAGAGAGGCATAAAAAATGTTTTAGGTATAGATGGGCCATGGATAAACGAAGAAAAACTTCGCATTCCAAAAGATTGTTTTATGCCTAGAGATTTAGAGAAACCAATAAAGATTAGTGAAAGATTTGATCTTGCCGTTTCTTTAGAAGTTGCAGAACATTTATCTCAGGATTCTGCATGTGAGTTTGTAAAAACGCTTACAGATCTCGCACCGGTTATATTATTCTCAGCGGCGGTCCCTTTCCAAGGCGGTCTTCATCATGTAAATGAGCAGTGGCCAGAATATTGGGTTAAACTATTTGCTCAAAGAGGTTATGTTCCAATAGACAGTATTAGGAAAAAAATTTGGAATAATGAAGAAGTGTGTTTCTGGTATTCCCAAAATATATTATTATTTGTTAAAAAAGAATACCTACAAAAAAATAAGAAATTAAAAAAGGAATTTGAACAAACAGGGTCCTCTGTTTTAGCGTTAGTACATCCTAAATTGTATTTAGTGAAAGCAGAAAAGTTAAATTCTATTTCAAAATTTATCCCAGGTCCACTTAAAGGTATTATTATAAAGGTTATGAACTCTTTTAAATAACCTTTAATAATATACTATTATGTAAAAATAAGAGGTATATTATTAAAGACTTCTGTTTTAAGCCTCTCCACATGCGCTTAATCCGCTTAATAGCTTTATAATAGTTTTAGGATTTATTAGACTCTATAGACTAGACTTTATATAAAAATGTGAACAGCTGGTACTTTTATACTTTATATCTATATAATACTATTATTTATATAAATTTGTTATCCATTTAAATATAAAGCCTTAAAGTCTTGTTTGTTTTATAATTAACTAACTTTTGCCTCTATAAGTATTAGCACATAATACTAAGTATAGAAGCACTTAAAGCACTTCGCGCCGCCTAAACATTAACATATAACTCAATACCTACTTAGATGATAAGAGGTTTAAACAGCAACCTTTTTAAATAAACTCCAACTCCAGCAGGGGTATGCCACAGCCAAGATATAGGTCACGGACATATAGGAGGGTTAGAAAGACAACACCCGGAGGAGTAAACAAGATATTTTACTCAAAGAGAAAACCTGCAAAGGCTAGATGTGGTGGGTGTGGGGCACTACTTGCAGGTGTTCCAAGAGAACGACCAAGCAGACTAAGAAGGATGTCTCTTACATCAAAAAGACCTGAAAGACCCTACGGCGGTGTGCTATGTAGCAGATGCCTTAGGACAAAAATGAAAGAGTTTGTGAGGAATAGCAATGTTTGAGATAGGCAGGGTGTGTGTAAAAACAGCTGGACGAGACGCCGGAAAGAAGTGCATCATAATTGATGTTGTAGACAAGAATATAGTTGTGATAGATGGTGAAACAAGGCGAAGAAAATGCAATATAAAGCACCTTGAGCCGACACTTCAAAGGGTTGATATTAAGAAGGACGCCACACGCAAAGAAGTGGTTGAGGCTTTTAAGAGTTTTGGAATTGTTTTGAAAGAAAAGAAAGAAAATGAAAAGACGAAAACCGTAGCTCCTAAAGAACAGTCTTATCAAAAGAGTCCTGACAAAAAAACAGGTGCAAAAGGAAAAACAAAGGAGTCAAAAGCAAAGGACGATAAAAAAATACAAGAAAAGAAATAGTTTAATAATATAGTAGAAATATAATATAGTAGAAATAACCTGACTTTATAAAACAAAAAGAGGACATAGAAAATAAATAGATAACTGCACAAGATAAGCATTGTTAAAATCAGATGGATATTTTAGTAAGATATGGGGAAATCGGGCTTAAAGGCAAAAACAGAAAGTTTTTTGAACAGTGTCTTCAAAGAAATATAAAGCGGTTTCTAAAGTCAAAAAGAATTAGACATGAAACGGTAATAAGGTCTTATAATAGAATTATTATTGAAAATTGCGAAGATTTTGCTTTAAATCTCAATAGTGTATATGGTATAACGTCATATAGCCCCGCAATACGAACTGACTGCAGCGACCACAGCATAATGCTTGCTATAGACCACCTTCTTGAATGCAAAACCTTTGAAAGCTTTAGAATAACAGCGAGGATTCTTGATGATACTGCCAAAGAAAGCACCATGGAAATAAATAAAAAGTTTGGTAGATATGTACAAGAGAAATATAAAAAAAAGGTAAGTTTAAAAGAACATGACTTAAACATTGGAATTGAATTTTTAAGAGGCCGTTGTTATGTTTTTTGTGAAAAAAAGCCAGGCCCTGGTGGACTTCCATCCGGAGTAAGCGGAGTTGTTAAAGTGGTTGGAACCGGAAAAAAATCTGTTTTTGCAGCGAAACTCCTTATGAAAAGGGGATGCAAGGTTGTGTTTAATAAGCCTGAACTTCTTAAGGATTATTCGTACGGACTTGTCAAAAAAGAAATCATTAAAAAAAACAAAGAACATCCAAGTGCAGTAGCTTTAAATACAACCTCTGTGAAAAGGATACCCCCAAAAAAAGGTTTTATACTGTTACCGCTGATAGGCTTTGCTAAAGAGGATATTAAAAATGCACTCTAGAGACCATTTCATAATAGCACTTCTTACTGTTGCAGTTATTAGCAAAATAAGCACAACATTCTTTTCTGCAAGTGGTGTTTTAATCATGCTTGCAGTTACAGTTGCAATTGACTTGGACCATATAATAACTTTTCTTTTAACTCATAAAGGTAAAAAAACATGGAGCGCGTTTGTGAACGACATGAACTATCATTTCAGCAACAAAAAGCAGAGGTTCTATTTGTTTCATAAGATAGAGTTTGTAGTTGTTCTCTTTTTTTTGAGCAGTATGGATGCTTTCTTCAGCTATGCATTCATAGGGGTTGCTCTCCACTTGTGCGCAGACATCTTTGTTTATTGTAGGTACCACAAGTCATTTCAAAAGATTAAATACTTTCTTTATTTTTGGGATATAAGATGTGTTATAAAAAAGGTTCCTGCGTACCACTAAATGGTTTTTTAAATGTACCTCCTAATACTACCAAAATAAGTTTTCGAAACATATAAACAACAAGGTATTTAAAGCCAGCTCTGTTTCTCCTCTCTCTATGGAAAGTGCAATATGGACAGAGAAATACAGGCCAAAGGACTTCTCACAGGTAAGAGGCCATAAGGAAATTGTCAGAAAAATAAGGGCATTCGTTGAACATAAAAACATGCCGCACCTGCTTTTTTCAGGCCCTGCGGGTGTAGGTAAGACAACACTTGCGCTTGTTGTTGCAAGGCAGCTTTATGGAGAAGAGTGGCGTGCAAATTTCCTTGAGCTTAATGCCTCTGATGAAAGAGGAATTGATGTCATAAGAACAAAAGTGAAGGATTTTGCAAGAACAAGAGCGATAGGTAATGTGCCTTTCAAGATAGTGTATCTAGACGAGTGTGATGCTCTTACAAGAGAAGCACAACAAGCGTTGCGCAGGACAATGGAGAATTATACACAAACATGCAGGTTCATACTAAGCTGTAATTACAGCTCAAAGATAATAGAACCAATACAGAGTAGATGCAGCATTTTCCGGTTCAGACCTCTTGAAAAAAATGACATTTTTGAAGTCATCGACAGCATAGCAAAGAGTGAAAAATTAAGAGTTACAGAAGCCGCTAAAGAGGCTGTATATACCATCTCAGAAGGAGACTGTAGAAAGGCAGAAAATATATTGCAGAGTGTAGCAAGCGTTTCGCATGAGATAACCGAAGATGCAGTATTTTCTCTTGCGTCATTTGCAAGACCAAAACAGATAACAGAGATACTTAATCTCGCTGTTGACGGCAAGTTTATTCATGCGCGTGAAAAGTTGCTTGAGGTCATGCTAAATTATGGACTTTCCGGACTTGACATAATTCGGCAGATCCAGCGGGAAATCTGGAATCTTAACATTGACGGAAGGAAAAAGGCTATGCTTGTGGACAAATGCGGCGAAATAGAGTTTAGGATGACAGAAGGCGCAGATGAGTATATTCAGCTTGAGGCGCTGCTTGCACAGTTCTCACTCGCTAAATAAGGAGTTAATAATAATAGGCAATCAATTATTGAGAATGTACTTTCATTCACATTTATTTATCCAGAAGAAAATTAATTTTATTGAGGGTTATCTTTTATTCTTATAATCTGCGCAATATAATCTTGATAATAATATCTAAGAGTTATCGTGAAGGATTTTGTATAAAGCGCTCCTTTTTCCAAGTTTTTATTTGTACAGTAGATTACGGTCTGGTCGCTCCCAGAGCGTTGTGTGGTAGGATGCTGTATCCTCGCAACAGAGGTATCGCCCATAGACCTACATTCCCAGTCGGGCGTATTGACCTCAAAGTTAACTTCGTCCCATTCTGGTCTAAAATCGTCATTTTTAAATGCCTTTGCCTTGCCTTTTTGCACATTTCGTATAGGTATCTCAAGAGCAATTTTACCCTTACCGATATAGCTTTCTTTTACTGTTCCGACCTGGATAGGTCCGCCTGAAGAAAATGCCTGCTTTGTTTCATCAACCTTACAAACAGTATCGTCTTTAATATTTTCCTTATAGCAGACTTTAGGAATATTAATGTATGTTTCATATGGATAGGTGAAATAGATATAGAAGTTTGCGTCGTAGAAAGTTCCGACAAGTGCGGTATACTTTGCATTTCCAAAATCAATGACATCCTGCCCCCCTTCCTTATTAAACTCGCTTACTTTTTCAAGCTCATCTGGATTGTCTGTCTCAAAGTCAATTCCTGTAAAGTCGCTTCTTGCAACTCCTTTAATCTCAAACAAAACCTCGTGCGCAGGAATGGTGTATTCACCTTTATTTTTTACAAGGATTGAAACTGGAAACATATCGTCTTCCCAAACCTCATACTTTTTGCTTTCTGCCACTGTACCTATCGGAAGAAATTCCGCAACAAGCCCATCATATCCTCCATAAAACGGCGCTTGGACACTTGGGTTAGTCGCTTTATTATTCGTACAACCAATTAAGAATAAAACAAACAATACTGGGATAAACCTCCTCATTTTTTGCCTCATTTTAAGGGTTTTAACCTATTCTTTGTTCAATTGGTATAAATAGTTTGCGGTTAACCAGGGCACCGTTCAAAATCTAAAGATTTATAACCCACCACAGCCATAAGGCTGTGTGTGGGGGTGGAGGTGATAGCTCCACCATGGCAAGCGAAAACAAACTAATAAATAAAGTTAAGCGATTGATAAGA
>JAWABL010000017.1:0-26180 GCA_038884615.1 Candidatus Woesearchaeota archaeon
AGATAGATTCTATAATAAAATTATTATGTACAGATTAAAAAATACTATATCTATAAAATTAAGACAAAAGTATATATTATTTACTAATTTAGTATATATCTTATAGTCTATAAAATAAAAAAAATATTATAACAATACTTAGATTATTATATGTAATAATAAAAACAACGATTAGATATAATAACTACCTAAAAAATATAAAAAACAAAAATATTTAATTTAATATTAAAAGTATTGAGATTTTATTAGTATACTAATTATAGGAATAATGTTTAAAAATAAGATCTAAGAAAATACCATATATTAGCATTAATATAGATTTTATTAAGTATGTTATATTTACAATTGGTTATATTAATTATAGAAGAAGTAGAATAAGTTGTATCGTTTAATCAATAAAATATAAGATCTTAATGCGTAAATTAAGTCGTTTCTACATAAAAAACATGTAATAGAAGATTAATTAATAGAAAATAAATGCCTATATAAAACTATAAAAATCAATAATCATATAAAGATTTAAAATATAGATTTAAAATAGAAAGATTTAAAATAGAGATAATAAAATATTTTTAATGATGATCAATAAAAATTATGATAATCATAATTAAATTTAATAAATTTTTTATAGTCGGCATTATATATTACTAAAACAAAAAACTAGGCTATTTGTTAAAGTTTTAGCAGATCTAGCTTAATCAAGGGGGCCTGTTGAATAAAAGAATCGCAAACTAATTAGTCGGGATAATAACAAAAAAATGGGTATTTTTCGGAATAATATCAACTATGTCGGAATTTTTTTAAAAAAAGGCTATTTAGTAAGTAGAGTATAATTCGGTATTATAACGAATATTTAGTAAACAATAAAAAATATATTTATTATACTAAAAAAAAAGGTATGATTTGTATATAAATTCTAAAAAAACAATTCATATTGTTTATAATAAAGTTTGATAGAAATATTTAAGTAAAAATTATATATTATTATTTTTCACTATAAAAGTTTTTATTTAGTTTTATTAACCGACATTTGTCGGAATAATAACATTTATATATATCTTATCAATAAATTAAATATTAAAAGTATAGATCCATATTAAAAACAATAAATGAGGTGTAAAAATGCAAAAGATTATTCTTACGCATGTTGAGCCCAATTTAAATGCTGATTCAAAGGAGCTTGCAGATATCATAATAAAAAGACTTGGGCTTATGCCAAGAAAGATTGGTTCAACGGAGAAAATGAACAATGTTTTAATTGAATTATACGAGAGAACAAAAATTGCCGCTAGAGAGAAAAACCCTACAAAAGCAGTAATAACTGTAGAAGAAATGGGGCTTTTGGCAGGCATTACTAGACAAACGATGTATGAGTATTTAAGAAGATGGACAGATCTTGATTTGATTGTTAAAACAAGTTTTATAGACACCGGAAATAAGGTTATAGTTGGATATAGGCTAAATGGCCCGACTCTTGAAGCTGCGTTTGAAAAAGCAAAGGCTCGTATTAGCAATAACTTGGATATAACATTAAAATATATACGAGAGCTTCAAAAACTTCTAAAAAACGAAAAAATAAGTCAAAAACTAAAGTCCAGTGCAACATCTATTTCATTGCAACGAGACCACAACATAATTAATAAAGATGAGATTTACGAAGAAAATATAGATGACAATATTAATGACACTGTTGAAGATAATATAGATTACAATGAAGAAAAAATACATGATAACATAGAAGATAAATGAGAACAACAATGTATCTTATAAATAAAAAATAATAAATCTAGAAAAATAATTTAAGAGATTTTATAAAATATTATAATTTTTAATAAAAATATTTAATCTTATTCTAATGTAGGTTTAAATTTTATTCTTAATTATATCAACAAAAAGATATATTATATTAAAAATAATTTGTTATTATTTAAATAAAATAAAATAGAATTTATGATGTTATAATATAGAATAATATATTATATAATAACGACTAATAATTTTTATTAAAAATAAAAATTTAAAGAATATAGAAAAAGTGAGAGTTAAATTAGGTAATATTTAAAAAAGATTAAAAAATAAGCACTTTAAATATTTTTTATTAAGATCCTCTCTTAGAATGCAATTAAAATACAATAAATGAACATTTAAATACTAATTTAAAGTTTGAAAAAAAATAATGACTGTATTCATTGTTCTTTTATTCTAGATATAAGTTTAAATAGAATATTTAGGCACCATCTAAAAAGCCTTTAAAATTTAGAATTTGGCTATTAAATCAGTTAAATTGCTAGATTAGATTACAATACACAAAATTTCATAAATTATTAGATAGAACATAGATTATTAGATTGATTATTAGATTAATTATTAGATTAATTATTAGATTTATTTAGATTATTAATATTAAACAACAAGTTCAGAAGAAACATCCTCATTAAGCTTTACAATATTTGCTTTTGCTTGAATATCCTTAAATATAGGATCTATTGAAAGAAGGACTTCATTGTTAAGATAGTTTCTTCTTATTGGAACTCCTTTTGCTATAAGATTTCCAACATAACACACCACAAGATTTTCAGAAAATCCAGTTTTATGAGCAATTTCTTTATAGCTTACGCCTCCTTGGTCATTTGCATAAAGGACAACAAAAACCTTCTGCTCGTTATGTGTTAGATCTGCAACATCAAAACCATTCCCCATACTTGGTTTATTAAGAAAAAGTGAGAGCTCATCAACTCTTTCTGTAAGCTTATCAATTTTCATTTCAAGCCTACATAAATACTCATATGTTGACTGGATTTCATTAGTATTCTGGTTGATAGCCTCTTTATGGTCCTCTATTTCGCTTTTAATGCGCATAAAGGCGGTTCTAATCGCCGCTTGCATTTGCGAGATAGAGTCTTTCCTTCTGAAAAAACTCAAAACTAACACCCCCAAAAAACAGCTTAATTATCTTGTATAAATAGATTTCGCTGTCACACCACAATAGTCAGAAAAAACAACATGCTTAAAAATGAAAAAATTTAATCACAATACCTTTTTATTAAAAAGCCTCAAAAATTAAAAAACTAGATAAAATAAGTTTGGCTATTATCCTATTATCTGTTTTCTTATTAATCTTTCTAAGGTGTCTAAGAAGAGATTCTATTTTTTCAGAATTCTCATATTGCGCCTCAAGCCTCTTAAACTCTCTGTTATGGTGTTTATTTCTTAAATTTCCTGATTTATACTTCAATTTTTTATGGAGCAGTTCATGGTACATGACATAATCCAAAAGTTCTTTCTTTCCTTTTAAAATTCTACTTATTGTTATTGTATCACTTCCGAAAGAATAGCTTCCAAGTTTCCTTACAGAAAATTGCCCCCATTTTAAATTAGGGCATATAAGATAACCACTAAAATATTTTGCATTAACCCTCTGGAATGATTCAAGAAGTTCAGGCTCTTTAAATTTTCTTTGCGCCGCGATATGTATTTTTTTCATGAAAATTTCATAAAGATCAATATAGGTTGATTTTTTTGGCTTTTTCATTGCTTTCACAATAAGGCTTTGCAAAAGCCCAATTTGTATCTCTTCGCTAACATTCTGCCAACTCTTGCTTAAATGAAATAACATCTTCTTGTTTGCTAACGAATATTTTACATTGGCATTATATTCATCAAACCTTGCGCTATATTTTATATGGATTTCAAACTGCTCTTTTTCAGGATATAATTCAGGGTATAAAAGAGATAGGGCCTTTTGGCCAAGGTTCATTCTTATATAAAAAAAGAAAAAATTTATAAAGTTTTCCAAAGTTCAATTTAAAAATTTAATTGTATTAAGAATAAATATATTAGAATGGTTGGGTGGAAAGATATATCTTTGTAATTATCATTAAGGGGTGAAAAAATTGCAACAGTACGTAAAGAAATGCCCTGAATGTGGCGGAATAAATCTCTTCTGGAATAAAGACAAGGGTGAAGTAATCTGCCGTGAGTGTGGGCTTGTCGTTGAAGACAAGATGGTTGATTTTGGTCAAGAATGGCGTGAGTTTGATGATGATGAAGCTTCTAAAAGAAGAAGAACCGGTGCTCCAATAACCTACACACAATACGACCGTGGGCTTGGAACAGAAGTAGGAAGGAAGTCTGAACTTTATCAGCTTGGAAACAAGGACAGAAATAAATTCTTTCGCTTAAGAAAATGGCAGTATAGGATATCCACAGCTATTGAAAGAAATTTAAAACTTGCACTTGCAGAGCTAAAAAGAGTAAGCTCTTATCTTAAGCTTCCTGAAAGCGTTGAAGAGGAGGCTGCAAGAATATACACTTTGGCTGTGCAGAGGGGACTTGTCCGTGGGAGAAGCATGGAAAGCGTAGTTGCTGGAAGCCTATATGCTGCATGCAGGCGCCATGATGTTCCAAGAACACTGGATGAATTATCAGAGGCGAGTGGAATTGAAAAGAAAGAGATTGGAAGAACATACAGGTTTGTAACAAGAGAGCTTGGAATAACAATATTGCCAAGCAATCCTAGCGACTATATAGCGAGGTTCGCATCATCGCTAAAGCTAACTGCAGAAACACAATCAAGAGCCATAGAGATACTTGAAAAAGCGCAGAAAGCAGAGCTTACAAGTGGCAGAGGTCCAACAGGAATTGCTGCTGCGGCCTTGTATGTATCTGCGCTAATACACGGAGAAAAAAGAACTCAGCGAGAGGTTGCAGATGTTGCAGGTGTTACAGAAGTTACAATCAGAAACAGGTATAAAGAGCTTCTTGATGAGCTTAAGCTCGAAAAAGAGATAAAAAAAACAAAAAAGAAGAAAAAAGAATAAGCCTGCCTTTATCTCTGCTCTCTTAGGATTTCCTTAAGCGCCCATATTTTCATTTCAAATATGTATTTATTATAGTCTTTTAGAGAATAATTCATAGGTCTACTCTTTTTTTTGAGCCACTCCTTTTTGGATTATACCTCCAAAGATACTTCTGAAGATTAACACGGTAGTTTTTGACACATATCCCTTCTTTCTCAAGAAGCAACTTCTTTTTTTTAATCCCTCTAGCAAAGCCTGTTAGGTGTCCATCGCTTCCAACCACCCGATGACATGGAACATCTGGCCAGTATGGATTCTTATTCAATGCATTCCCAACAGCTCTATAAGATTTAGTGCCTAAAATATGCGCTATTTGCTTGTATGTAGCAACTTTGCCTTTTGGAATACGCATACAGATCTGCCAAACGCACTGATTAAAGCCCATTGTTAGAGCCAGAAAGTTCTATTAAATAAAAAAAGGTTTTGCTAATATTCCTGATGTTTAAATAAATAGAATCATAACTCTAACAATTTCTAAAAATTGTATCACAAAAGCAAATAATTCAGTTTAAGCTAATTTAGGGTACTATATTCGATTAGAAAAGCAAGATTTATATAATTCTTGCGTGAATAATAGGCAATTATGCATAGAGCCACTGGGCCATCTGAAAAAAAAAGAACAAGGAAAAGTTGCAGGCATTCCGAAGAGGTGCCTGTTTATGTTTGCTACACTTCTTTTCGCCCTAGCCATGAGCCTTAAGATAGTTCATCGCTTGAATGAACAGGGCAGGACAATTAATCTGCTTTTCAGTATTACAATCTTTTCTTTTTCGCTTTTCATGCATTACTGGCTGATTTACATGAAAAAAAAAGACAGGGAAATACCTCTATTTCACAGGACACATCATCTGTCAATGGTTAAATTTTATATTTTTGTTGTATCTATTGTTGTCCTTCTTCTTTGGCTGGATTTCTTGCTCTAAGGAAGGTTCATCCGGTTTTCAGAGTTTTTATTCGTGGCCTCAATACTTAGCTTGGTTACATATGAAATATCAGACTGAAAATGCCAATCGACCTATCTGTTGCATCACTGGCAAATGTTCCTGAAAGAATTGTTGAAATAGGTAGAATTTTTGGCAAAGACCCTCGGCTATATATCCCTCTTGTAGGACGGTGGTTTATTTTTGAGATGTACTACATTGTCCACAAGGGGGATAGTGTACGCGAGGTAGATGTGCTTGATAACGGCCTCTCGGCTTGTACACTGGTATTTACATCTCACCTCTTGTTCAGGGGCTAAGTGTAGCAGCGTTTTCAAACATGTCGAACAAGACAATTTCAAGCCTTATTTTTATGGGTTATGGTCTTTTTCTGGTTTTCGTGGCCTTCACAAAGATCCTCCCACAGTTCCTTGTTGGCCTTTTTGGACTGACAGCCATGGACTTGATTCTAACTCTCCTGTCAATATTTTATGTTGACAATCTTGTACCAATAGACCTTGCTACAATCTCAATAATCGTAGTACAGATTTTGTTTATAAAAATAATAGGTTTTTTCAAGAGTTAAATTATTTGTTGTAGATAATTATGTTCCTCCTGCTATTCTTTACTTTAAGAAATACGCTTTTGTTCTCGAAACTCGCAAGACTAAATGATGTGTTTTGCTTATAAGAGCTAAGAGCAAAACTAACACCATAACAGGCCGAAGAAAGCAAAGATTAAAGATGAAAGTTCCAGTAATGAAATTAAAAAAGAAGTTAAGAAGATGGTTTTGGAAGTGCAAAGAATTAAACAACTAAAAGCCAAACAAAAATTTTTAATATACATTAATTTTGATAATAAGCAATGACTACATTAATCATACTGCTGATTGTATTTTTAGGGGGCGTCATAGCATTATATCTTCTTTTAAAAAACATCGCAAAAGTGATTTTCTTTGCAGCAGTTGCCTTGGTTTGTATCATGCTGTTGTATGGATACTTCATCTATAGAGATTTTACTGATTTGAAAAGAAACATCTCAGTTGAAGAAAAGGTCTTTTTGCTTGCAGATGAAAAGAAATTAATAACAGGCATGATTATAAAAAGTTTTGAGATAAAAGGAAAAAGCAGCCCAATGATAATAAGTGCCGATAGGCTTACTGAGATGCAGACCAGCTTTGCAAAAGGAAACTATAATAAAATGCTGGGAGACAAATATAAGCTTTTCATAGTAAAGACCGATGTTTTAGAGGAGGGACTTCCTGACAGAGTTATTATTGATTCTGCAAACGCGTCTACGTACGTAATTCAAGTTGAGCTGACAAAAAGTCAGATGCTAAAAATCATAAAAAGCAATGAACCGCTTAAGGAGTTCTCTGCAACCTTAAAAATTCCACAAAACATGATTCCTGAAGAGCAACAAAGCGATGAATACATAAAGTCTTCTTTTTTTGCTCTTGCGCTTGAAGAGACTTCAAAAAATAAGGGTCCGTCTTTCCTTCTTGAGCAGTACACAGAAGGAGATATAATAATATATCCAGAGGGGACGATTTTAAAAACCATAAAAGGGCTGCCTAAATTCCTAAGAAAAAAACTTATTTCTAGGATAGTACCAAGCAATATTGATAATATATAGGATTTATATAGGATTCTAGTAATAATAAGGTTTAATTAGAGGATTGAGGAGTAATGAAGTGAGAGTAGAAGTGTTTGAGGGAAGTCATTAAAAGCCTCAAAAATCTATCTAAAAAGCCTTCGTATTGCCACATTTGTATTTCCTGCAAGGTCTGACACGAATACTTCTGTGGAGTGGGTTTCGCACTCGTATGTCTGGTTTATGAATTTACATTTAGCAATGCTAAAGGGTCTTTTGTCAACTCTCACAGAATTCGTTTTTATTCCATAGTTATCAAAAAGTACAAACCCATTCTGAGATAGAGTTATGTTCGGTTTTGTCTTGTCGTATACAAAACTTATATGTTCTTCATGCATGTTGCCTGAAAGGTCAAGTGCCGAAATCTTTAGAGTATAGTTACCATCCTTCTGCTCATGAAAAGAGTATATGCAATCAAATCCATGCTCAATTGGAGCACATGTTTTAAAGCTGAAATTAAAGCTTGCATCAACGCCTTCAACTGCGATAGTGTACTCGTCAATTCCGCTGTCATCATCTGCTATTTTAAAGCTTATGCTTGGCGAATTCCAGTACTCGCCGTTGCGCGGTTTACTTTCTAAAAGCACCCATTTTTCTTTATCATAAATAAAATTTAGGTAGGTTACATTTGTATTTTGATAAGTATCTTCTGCTTTAATCATTAATTTGTTTTTTCCTTGTATAAGCCCAATCGGTTTGAAGAGACAGGAATAACGCATATCACTCTCAGAGCGGCAAGAAGTTTGGAGATCAAACCCATCAACACCAGTAACCTCAATAGACCTGATTGGTGTATCTGCATCCTCCACTTCAAAGGATATATACTCATTGTAAAAAAGCGAATTGTCTTTTGGCACTGTATTTTTAATTAAAGGTGGAAGGATGTCATTTGGATATAGGCTGCTCCAAGTAACATTTCCAGGATATGCTGAGATAATATCTCTTGCAAGGGTATATGCTGTTTTATTCTGCGCAGAAACAAAAAAAATAAACCTGTCTTCATCCCAAATAAGAATAGAATAATTTCCCCTTTCATATACAGAAATTCTTTCACCTGCGAGTGTAACCAGTTTTTCTGGCTTTTTGAGCGCTTCCGGCATCTTCACTTGAGAGAGGTTATGTTCCTTAGCCTGCAGCACAACAAGAACAGTCTCCTCTGAGATGCCTTTTGACCTATATTCCTTTCCTCTTTCTATAACTTTAAAATCTTCCTTTTGATTGGCTGTAAGTTCTCTCTTTGTAACAATACTAGAAGCAAAAGAACGTGGCACAAAGTAGTCTTCATTTACGCTATTCCAGTCAATCTCACCCACCCCAAATAGTGTTTTAAAGAAGATAGCCCCCTTGAAAAGAAAAACACCAAAGAAAAGCAAAGATATTCCAAAAATTACTACAATGGGCACCTTGATTTTACCTGGCAAGTCAAGCAGGCTTATAAGAAGCGCTACAAATATAAGCGCAAGGGAAAAAAAGATAACTTTAAGTGCTATGATCATAAGTCCCTTCATTCCGAAAGTCTCATCAACCCCAAATCTGTATGGCTGAAAGATTTCATCAACAGAGGGTATATTTTCTCTAACATACTTTGCTTTAGGCTCATTTGTAAGGCATGCTGAATAGACACAATGCCTATCAATACATTGTCTTGAAGCTCCGATACATTCTGAGGGCATGCAGTCTGTATAATGCAGACATTCTTGTGAATATACAGCAGGCTCAAGCCATAAGCATAGAAGAAATAACAAAAAAAGCGTGGTACCACGCTTTATACTATTTGGAATAGAGAGGTAGTATGCAGCATAGCCCCTTTTTCTCATAAAATGAATTTATAAACAAGAGTTTATAAAATTTGTGAGAAAATACTACTTAAGCATAAATATTAAGGAGCTCTCTCTTAAAAGTGAATTTATAAAAGTACTTATATTTGCAGATAGTTTAATGAGGATTATAGCATTTAGTGGCTGTTTGGTTTCAGAAATCGCTTATTGGTAATTAAAAATCCAGTCATCAAGAAAAGAGTAAGTTATGAAGAATTAGTCATCAAGAAGCAACATGTCTATGTTCATAAATTGTTTGTATTTATGCTGCTCATTTATTTTCCTTGCAATTTTATACTCCTCAGGCGTAGGTTTTCTTTGTAATCCATCAACAAACCCACACTTGTTGCACTGTCCTCCAACAGGAACATCATTCTGGCAGTTTTCGCATTTTTTTAGTGGCATAAATTCAATAGTATACAATAGGTGTAATTTAAATTTTACGAAACAGATGAAATTACAAAAAGTTTTAATAAAAAGGCGTTTTATTAATATATTGATGACAACTGATATTAAAAAGCCGTATTCTATACTAGTTGTGGATGACGAGCAATCTATTGTAAAACTTCTTGTAAAGACCCTTTCTTTGCAGGGTTACCAAACAGAGGGTGTAACATCAGGTCATGATGCTTTAAAAGTCTTCTCACAACGTTCATTCGACGCAGTTATTTCTGACCTTTACATGCCAAAAATGAATGGCCGGGACCTGTTTATTGAGCTTAGAAAGAAAAAGGAAGATATACCTGTCATTATAATGACTGCCAGCCCCGAGCTAGAAGATGCTAAATGGTTCAAAGAGAGAAAACTAAACGCATTTGTCGCAAAGCCATTTAAAAGCATCTGCTCAATTGACGATGTTCTTCAAAGAATTTTTTCTGTTAAGAATCCATTAAAGGAATACAGAGAAGAAAAGAATCTGCTTATTATAGACGACGACAAAAAACTCTGCAATTTGTTATGTGAACTATTCAAAAACGATTTTAAAGTTTTTGTTGCAAGCGAGCCTGAAATCGCTTATAATATCATGCGCTGCAACAAGATAAGCATCGTCCTACTTGATAAAATATTGGGTGAGTATGATGGAAGAGGCATGCTTCTAAGGCTAAGATACAACTACCCATTTCTAAGGATTGTCTTGCATACAGGTTTTCCCGAATCAAGCGACACAGAACTTCTATACGCGCCAAACGAGCTTGTGCATGCAATAGCTGTAAAGCCAATGAGTTATGAGGAATACAAGGCGCTTTTGTGTAATGAATACAAAAAGCGCCAAGAGCACATTGAAGAATACATCGCCAAAATAAAGCCACAAATTATTTTTATTGTTGGAGTAAGAGGCGCTGGAAAGGATACGATTTGCGATTTAATCAGCAGTATGATGCCTAGTGCCCACAAGGCCTGCTTACACACAACAAGAAGCCCTAGGCCTGGCGAGGTTGAGGGTAGAGACAGATTCTTCGTTACTGAAGATTATATGAAAGAGCATCTTCAAGAATTCCTTTATATCTATAGACACAAGAAAGGTTATTTAAATGGCTTCTCAAAGAAAGAGATTTTAGAATATCGGAATAAAGGGTATGATATAACGGTAACAATATCTTCCTTGCCTACCTTAGAGAAGATGACTAGCATACTCCCAGAAAGCCTTATAGCGCTTGTTTACTCAGAGCCTAATGTTATACTACAAAGAATAGAAGCAAGGGGGGGGAGCAGTGAAAATAAAGCGACCCTTAAAGAGATAACGCAGACACAACAAGAATTTTTTAGAGGGGTAAGAGAGATGCTTGAGCCAATAGCAACAATATTTAACAGTTTTGTCCCAGACTATCTCGGAAGACACTGCGATGAAGAAGGTTATCGAAGCCTTGAAACACAGGTGCGTATGCTATGTAACACTATTTCAAATATTGGGCGAATCTGAGTAATACTGTAGTGATATTCTAAGTTCAACGAGCCCGCGTATTATCTCAGCAATTGAAAGCAAGTGAACAGCAACTATAAGTTCTCCATGACCGATGCCTTTTGACTGCGCGACTAGCTCACGGCTGAGTTCTTCCTTAAGTGAGGAGATTTTAACTACCACTTCCTCATCATACTTGTAAAAAAGACCATAATACAGATTAAATGAGTTGTGAGTCAACTGTAGAAGCTTTTTTGATTTTTTAGAAGAAACATCAAAACGCAAAGCCATTCTTGCAGCACCCTTCACTTCGTCAACAAGTTTATCTAGCAAAGTAAGTATTGAGTATAGTATACATGACCGTGCATCTTTTCCGCCTGTTAACGCAAGGATGCGCACGCAACAGCTCACAAACTTGGAGATAGTATTATGCTTGTCTTCTATTGTCTGGAGAAGCGGTTTATTGTTGGAGATGTATGCCTGCTCAAAATCTTCGAGCAAATCAAGAATTAACAAAAATATCCTTCTCAAGATGATGTCAAACTCCGTGCTTTCAAGCTTTGTAAGGGACAGTATTTTAGATACACCTTTTTTCTGCTGTACAGTCTCCATCCCTACAAGACGGTTTATCTCCTCATGAATAACAGCAATAACACTTTCCTTCTTCGAGGTCCTAAAATGGAAGGTGCTTTCCTTAGAGAAAGATAGGTTGATTTCCTCGTAACCAACGCGGTACAGCGAGCGTATCAGAAGAACCAGGGACGTGCGGTCCAGCTCTGAAACATCTACGCTTATAGGGTGTCTCTTTGGCTGTGGATGTGTTGATATCAAAAGTGAATTTGCTCCTTCAGTAATCTCCAGCTCGTCGCCTTTCTTTATCCCATGTTTTTTTACCCATCTGCTTGGGAGAGAAATAACAAATGTAGAAAATCCCTGTTTAATCACGCTTCTTTTCATTTCATAATAGGGTTAAAGACATGAGTTTATTAATATTTTCATGTAAAAAATAAATTCTTTTCCTAAAATAAATATTCTAGTATATATTATATATAGAATATATTATATATAGAATAGATATATATTGAAACAGAAGGAATACTCTTTTATGAATGATTATAAAAGGATATTATGCATAGAAAGTAATGAAGACATAGCCCATGCAATATGTATATTTCTAAATGGAGAAAGTTTTAAAGTAGACCATGTAGAGAGAGCGAAAGACGCGCTTGAGTCAAAAAAAAAGTATGACCTCATGCTAGTTGATTCTGTGCTTCCTGAGATGAAGGGGGTGGAACTCATTAGTAAGATAAGGTCTAAAAAGGAGAATGAAAGATGTAAGTTTGGTTTGATGGGAATTCTGCCTGTGTCGTGCAACGAGATTGAAATGATGAAGAAGAAAGGCGTTGACGACTACCTTAAAAAGCCGTTTACAAAAGAGGAGCTACTTTCTTTCGTTAACAAGCTAATCAGCTAATCTTCTATTTGGGAGTATATTTTCTATTTTGAATTATAGGTTTTAAATTATAGATAGAGTTAATAGAGGCTATTAAATTACAGCTTGTTTTTATAGTTTTTATAGAATACTAATAATACATATAAGAATAAAGTATATAAAAATACAAATGATAGTTTTTATAACAATGCAGATATAAAATAATACAAGATAATACAAAAATATGGGCCCGCCGTGATTTGAACACGGGACCTCACGATATCTACACACCCAATTAGAGGCGCGAACGCCGGATTATACTTATAGATGGTGTGTATCAGTCGTGCGCTCCATTGCCCACAACCTTTTGTGCTGGTGCTATCAATCAAACAAAAAGTCTGACCAACTTCCTTTAATGTGGGACGTTTTGCTCAACGCAAAAGTCCCTCCATTTGCACACAAACAATGCATGGGGCATTAAGCTATGAATGCCCTTTGGAGTTTGGTAAAACTTTTACGATTGCAAAAGGCTACCAGGCTAAGCTACGGGCCCGCGCCCTTGACCAGACTCGAACTGGTGACCTCGCGGTTACTAACCAATTGGATAACAGCCGCGCGCTCTACCTGCTAAGCTACAAGGGCACATCATCCTCGAAATTTGCGTTTAATTTATAAAATTTTCGAAACTCGTCTAACATTTGACCGTACAGAAGCAGCCTTCTCATCTTTATTTTTTTGTCATCCTTATTTATTTTCTTTTCATCTTTACTAATTATAATCAAACAATAAAATTAATAAACAAAATAAATTTAATCAAATAAAGGTGAGGAAAAATAAACGAGACTGCAAAGAAATGGCTAGTTGCTCTGTTTGTGGTATTTATTGTAGGTTTATTAAGTATAATTTTAGCTGCAATACTATCAATCTCCCTTCTATTCCAGAGTACGCCTATTGAATATGGTGCAAATGTGGCAGTTATACCTATAAATGGAGTTATTACCGCTGAAAAGGGCAGCAGTTTCTTTGGCGACGAAGCGTCATCATCCACCGAGATTATAAAAATGATTAATCAGGCTGACAAAAATCCTGCGATAAAGGCTATAATATTTGAGATAAACTCGCCCGGGGGAAGCGCTGTTGCAAGCGACGAGGTATCACAGCGCATAAAAAAGCTTAACAAAACAAATGTCGCATACATAAGAGAGATTGGAACTAGCGGCGCATATTGGATCGCATCAAGCACAGACAGGGTATTTGCCAACAGAATGTCCATAACCGGAAGCATTGGGGTTATTGGCTCATACCTAGAATTTAGCGGACTTTTTAGAAGATACAATGTTACATACGAAAGGCTTGTAAGCGGAGAGTACAAAGACATTGGAAGCCCATACAAAGAAATGACGGAGAAGGAGCGCGAGATATACCAAAAGAATCTTGATATAATCCGAAATTATTTTGTAGAAGAGGTTGCAAACAATCGTGGCATACCAAAAAAGGAAGTGGATAAAATAGCAAACGGACTATTTTATCTTGGCGTACAAGCAAAGGAGCTTGGGCTTATTGATGATTTTGGAGGCAGAGAAGAAGCAGTAAAGTATGTTGAAGAGAAGCTTGGCATAAAAGCTTCTGTGATAGAATACAAAAAAAGGGAAGGATTTTGGGCAACTCTTACAGAAGCGATGAATAGAAACTCTTTTTTTGTGGGTAGAGGCATAAGTGCAAGTTTTAAAACCAGCAATAACAATGGAATAATGACCTAATCAAATAAACAGATTTAACTACAAAGTGATAGTTAATATTGTTTATAAAAGAATTCTGTAAATCAAAAGTTTTATATATAGGTTATAAACAAAATAAATATAAAAAGGTCTGAGATAGATGAGTGAAGAAATAATGTCTAAAAGAACCATTGCGGTCTTGCTTGTTCTTAGTATCATGCTCTCGGTTTTTGGGACTCTGGCTGTTTTGAATTATTTAGAGGAACATAAGGAACCGCAGATTCAGTACACGGTAGCTAATAGAGGCGAAGATCAGGGTGCTATAAAACTTCAAATTGTCCAGCCAGAAGAGAAGAAAGAAGCTAGCACAACAGGATTTTTAAGTCTTGAGGTAGTAAATGAAAAAAGGTGATAATAATATGGCAGAGGTATCAAACAAAACAATTGCTATTTTACTTGTCGGCGCGATAATTGTTTCGCTAACTGGCACACTCATAAGCTTAAATAAGATTTCACAAATAAGACCTTTGCAGCCGTTACGCGGCCCACCTCAGATAACTGGGATGTTATGGCAAGAAAACGGCTCTGTAACAGTACAAATTCAAAGCGGAGCTTCACTTAGGGTTGCAAGAAACATAGATTTTGGACAGATATCTCCTAACAGCACAGGTCCAATAAGTATATCATCAGATATTGACTTAAATGGGAGAGGAGGCACATATGATTGTTCTATTGTCGCAAATTGCTCGGGACTAGAGATTGAGAACGACGGAAACACATGGATAAATGTAACAATGAACTCAACATGGGGAGCCGAGCAACTCATTGGTGGAGCTAGCCCAGCGATTTATTTTTATGTTGCAAGTGGAAACAGCAGTTCTACAAGAGGAGAACAGGGATGCAGTAATACAATATATGGCTCAGGATGGACCCCATTTGTCGCAAATACAAGCTATGTAATCTGCAATGGAAGCAGCGAAAACCAAGGATTGAACTATACAGACTCACCTAAAAGCGACAAGCTTACCGTAGAGTTTAACTTAACGATACCGAGTGATGCAACAGTAGGTGCAAGAACTGCTTATATTGCTTTTTATAACGAACCATAATTTTCTTTTCTAATTTTTTAATTAATTTTTAGGTGAAAGGATGGTAAAGTGGTTGTACATAATTATTCTTGTTTTCCTTCTCAGTATTCTTGAAGCTTATGCTCTCGGAGTAACTGCACACAGAGGCATAAATTTTGAGCCTAATCTTGAAGAGAGTTTTCAGATATGTTTCAGGAATAGTCATAATAACTATTTCCCTATTGAAATTTCAGTAACAGGAGAGTTGGCCGAATACATAACCTTAAGAGATAAGACCCTGACTCTAGGGCCTTACGAGTCAAAATGCACAGAGTATTATGTAAAACTTCCGCAGTCTATTGATAAATACGGCCCTGTTGTTACAAGAATAATTGGCTCACAGGTAATGGACCCTTATGAGCATGGAATGTTCGGGGCCCAGGAAAATATAGTTCACAAATTTACAGTCTTTGTACCCTATCCAGGAAAATATATAAGTTTTGAACTTGTGTCAGAAAATGTAAATCAAGGCGAACCTGTCCAGTTTACACTTATAGCTACAAACCTTGGCCAAGAGGATATAGAATCTGCAAAGGGATTTGTGGAGATATATGGCGCAGACAATTATGCAAATTATGTAACAACAGTAGAAACCAAGGAAAAGCCTATAAAGAGCCTTGAAACAATAAGGCTTTATACTTTTCTTCAGACAGCAGACCTCAAGTCAGGCTCTTATAAGGCGATTGGCGTTTTGAAATATGATGGAGAAAAGGCGCAGGATGAAGACACATTCAACATCGGACAGCTACAGGTTATTATAAACGATTATACTCGTAATCTCACAAGAGGCAGAATAAACAAGTTTGATATAAATATAAGCAGTGCATGGAACAACAGAATTGAAAGGATATACGGAGAAGCCAGTATAACAGGTGTTCCTTCGAAGATGATAACGCCTACCATTGTTTTGGACCCCTGGACGACAAACACGCTAACAGGCTACCTTGAAATACCTCCTGATACACCACTAGGTGAGGTTGATGGAAAAATAACTCTTTATTTTGAAAACACAACCACTAAGAACATACTTGTAAACATAACCGAAAACCCTGATGCAAAGAAGAGCCTAAAAGAGGAACCAAAAGAAGTAAAGGAAAAATCCATAAAAGAATGGTTTTCAGCAACAAATATCATAGTAATTCTTATAATCCTATTTATAATTCTTGATATATATCTCATTGTGCACAAGGAGAAGAAAAAAGGAGCTGCACCACAAAACAAAAGTGAAGAAGCAAATGCACAAAAGAAAACGCAAGAAAAAACTTAGTATTACGCTTCTTATAATAGGATTTATTGTAGTATCAGTTTTAAGCACAGTATGGTTTTATTATGGTTTTGTTCTGCTTGAGGTAAAGAGAATACCTATGGACTTTAAGGTTGGCAGATCTGTGGGAATAAATGCGGATACAGATGTGTTACATTTTGGAAAGACGCTTCCAGGCGGTGGTTCCATGCGAAAGATTCTTGTTACTAATCCAAGGAACTTTGATGTGGAGATAAAGATAGTAAACACAGGCAACTTTTCTCAATGGATTAATATTTCTGAAAGAAGATTTTCGCTTGGACCGGGGTGTAATAAAACAATCTACTATGATTTAACTGTTCCCGAAAACGCCTTAGAGGGAGTTTACAACGGAACTTCTCATATTTACATTAAAAGAAAGTTGTTTAGCTAAAATAAAGAACTAATAGCAAAATATAAATACCCTCGTTCTAAATCATTTTTCTGCAAAAAAAGAGAGGCGCTAAATGAAAAGAGTGTTCAGGGCTTTTGCCGAGAACATTGAAGAGATAATCTTAATACTGCTCATTATACTGAACATTGCAGAATTCTCAACAAAACTATCACCTGAACTTGATTATCTAGACAATATAGTTGATCTTACAGCAATGGGCTACTTGTTTTATAGAGTGAGCGTTACAAGAATCTTCTTTGGCAGACGGCAACGAACCTTCGACTTTTTGGTGGTTCTTGCCTTTTTCCTTCTCTTTTCAAAGACAATAATCGGATACAGCGAAGTAGCCAGAAATGAGATGGTCAAGATATATCTTGACGAAATTATAAAGTTTTCAGAGCCAAGAATTATAGATTATGAAGATGGCGAGATTATCAACATAAATGTCACAAATACTCGTATAATCACAACAACAGAGATAGGAAAGGAGAATTACCTTTTGATTTATCAGCTGGCAGTGGAAGAAGGCAAGAAAGTCTACCTTAATCTCACAAACCAAGAAAATAGCCGCATTATTCAGGCTGGAACAGTCTCCTTACATTCAGATATGCTACTAAAACCTAAAGAACTCAAACTTATAATGCGCACTTCTCTCTTGTACTTTTTTAACTACATAGCTGATAACAAGCGTTCGCTTGAGTTCCGCCTTTTTGTCTATGGTGGATCGCTTATTTTCTGCATCTCTTTGTTTTTTGCATGGTTTACGCCAGTTACAAAGCCAAGCCTTCTACATGCAATTGAAGAGGAAGGCCCTCCACCTAGAACAATAAGAAAGTTTGCTGTTCGGACACTTATGGTGTTCATTGGACTTAACTTTTTTTTCATTACGATTTTCAATTTCGGGATGGAATGGCTGGCGCTTGCAGTTGATGCGCCGATAGTAATGATTCTTCTATTTTTTTATATATTTGTTTGGATTAAGCACCATAAGAAATATCCGGCAGAGAGTTTCATATACAAGCTAGGCGATGCGGGCGAGTCCTTTTATAGCAGGGTCATCATGCTGTTCCATACGCGAAGGGGCATATTACTTGGCTTGAGCGGAATGCTGGCCTTACATCTACTGAGTGACCTTGGAAACTTTGTTGTCCCTTATGCGCTTTATAGCCAAGGCGCCTACGACCCCCTGTATTTCGGACATCTTGGTATGGAGCGCCAGCCAATCTTCAGCATACATGACCTGTTCAACGAAGAGAAGGTGGGGCTTATATATGATGACCTTGAGCAAGTGCAAGGCATAACAAAGGTAAGCATAATTTACCTGTATGTCGCTAATATTTCAGCGATGATTTTCCTAATGGGTATTCCGTTTCTTATTTGGTATATGATTTTCAACGGCAGGCGGCTTAGCTTACCAGTTGCTTGGCAGGCCATATTCGCATCTTCAATCATAGCATTCATATTTGGACCGGTATTTACTATGGGAAGAATAATATCAAACTCCATTGTAGGCGTGGACATAACAGTGCAGAGCATCCTTTCTGCTTCAAGGTATGATATAAATACAATTATGCTTCTCTCCATATCTGCAGCAATTGTAACTCTTGGTCTTGGAAGCATCAAAAGCATAAACAGAAGAATTACTACGCTAATTGTTGCGACAAGTCTCGTCTATTTTGCTATATACATCTTCTTTTATTTTATGGATGTAACGAGTTATTATATTGCAGTTGCTTCAAATAGCATTGTCTCATCGAGTTACTTTGCCGCATGCTATTTTCTTATCTTTTTAATGATAACCTTAATATTTTATATTGGCGGATTTATTCTGTTCCTTTATGAGAGTATAGAAGGTGAAAAAGAAAATATTTAAAGAGAATGCTTAAAAAAAGAGGCATAACCAAGGAAAAAGATTAAAGATTATTATTCAGACACTCTGCTTATATGATTCTTCTTTTCTATTCTTATTACTTGGTCAACAAATCCTTCAACCGGGGGCTCATGGCTCACTATTATTACCTGCTGCATCTTAAGCTCCATAAGCACATCTCTTATTTTTTCTAGCTGCTCTGTGCTAAATCCATCTGTCGGTTCGTCAAGCATTATTATGCTTCTAGTTCTAATGCTTCCAACCATGTCATTAATAACCTTGTTCAACGCAAGCCTGTAGCTTAAGGCAATTGATGTCTTTTCTCCACCAGAGAGGCTCGCAAAATCAGTTTCATAGCCATTTTGAACTACAACAGGAGTGAATTCGTCATCAAGCCTTACTGAAAGGGTCTCATCGTCAATAAGCAAGTTTACCCAGCCCGAAAACAGTTCGTTGAATTCTCTATAAATCCTTGTCATAACATGCTTTTCAAGGGTATAAGTTAAGCCAATAAAGTTGTCAAGAAACCATCTTAAAACTGTTGTAATGGTGGCGTATTTCGCCTTGGCGATTTCTTTGTCTTTTATTTCTCGGCTTAGTAATTCAATTTGAGCATTTATCCTGCTTATTTTAACAGATAATCCCTCTTTTCTTATTTCCAAAAGCTTTTCACTTTCAAGAAGTTCATTTATCTCCTTCTCAACGGATAAAAACCGCTCTTCAGCATCCAACATTGCTTCAATATGATGTCTTGCCTCTGCTTCATTTTTGTTCAGCACTTTAAGCTGGCCCCTTAAATCTTCGCTCTCTTTCTGAAGTGTAAGCATTCGTTCTTGAATAGATTTAATGTTTTTTATTCGCTCTAGCTGAGCGACTGCAAGATTTTCATCCTGCCTTAGCTTTCTCAACCTCGCTTTTTCACATTCCTTTTTTGAAAGAAGTTGGTTATGCTCTAGATTAAGTGCAGAGATGTCGCTTTGTATCTTATCGATATTCCTTTTTTCTGCGGCGCAAACAGCCTCCTTATGTTCTGGGCTTACAACTTGCTTACATAAAGGACAAACATCCAAGTTATTTATCTTTTCAATTATGTCAAGGGACGACCGCTCATTTGACTTGAGCACTGCAATCCTGGCCGAATGCTGTCTTATGTTAGCATCGGTTTCATCAATAATTTTTTCAGATACATTAATCTCATTTCTGATTTTTTTAAGGTCTGGCATCTCTACGGCACTATCAATGCTGATTCTTTTTTCTAGAGCTTCAATCTCCTGAGCAACCTGCCTTCTTCGCTCAAGCTTGTTTTTTATCTCTGTTTGCAAAACAGCAAGGTTTCTTTTTGCTTTTTCAAGTTCAGTTATTTTGATTTTATAATCGTCCAAAAGTTTTCTTTTTGAGCTGATTTCATTTTTAACATTCTCTAGCTGTGGAGCGATTTCATCAAGTCCTAATTGAAGCGTCTTAAGCTCTGCTTTCTCATTTTCAAGCTGGCTTTTCTTTTCATCAAGGTCATAAATCCTGCCTTCCAGCTCTCTCTGCCTTGACTTAAGTTCCTTTGCATACTCTTGTATATTCTCCCTAATTTCCTTGTATTTATCAATGTCAAATACTCTTCTTAATGTGTCAAGCCGAACCTCCTTGTCCTCGGTAAGAATTCTTTTCATTTCTTCTTGAGGTGTATAAACAGTATATCTATAAATAAGGTCTTTTGATTTTCCAAGGATAGCAGAAGGGTAGCCTAGCAATGAAAAAACTCTGGCTTTAAGCTCAACAGGGGTAAGTTCCGTCTTAATTCCATCAATTATTATATAACATGAGTCATGGCCGGAGTCTTGCTTTACACTATCGCCTGTTCGTTTAAGTGTTCTTTTTATAGTAACATCCTGCTTATCAATCAAAAGCCTAATTTCCACACTGCCTTCTTTTGTGCCATGTCTTATTAACGATTCTCCTGAAAGTTCACCTGCTTTTATACCAAAAAGTGCAAACTCAATAGCAAGAAAGATGGTCGACTTTCCAGAGCCAATATCTCCTGAAAGAAGCACACTACCCTCTGGAAAAACAATGGTTTCATTAATATACGACCTTATGTTTTTAAGCCTGACGCTTTTTATTAACATGTAGAAGGAGAATAGCTGCAAATTAAAAAAGTTATGCCTTAAAAACCAAAGCGGCAGCACCTATGACGCCTGAACTATCTCCAAGTCTGTTCCTAACTATCCGAACATTCTTCTTATGCAGGTCAATAACATGCCTGCGTACCTCTGCATTCAGCTGGTTGTATATGGGGAGATTGCTCTGTCCGCCGCCAAGAACTATTATCTCAGGATCAAGCGAGTTTATAAGGTTTGCACAGAGTAGTACAAGATAAGTAAAAGAATCGGTGTTAACTATTTTCGCAGCCTTCTCATTTGAATAGTATATTTGTGGGACACCGGCATTTTTTATTTTTCCGCCGAGCTGTTTATATCTAACTGCAATATTTTTACCGCCGCAGTAGCTTTCATAGTCTCCTCGTAGTCCACAGCCACATTTAGGTCCTAAAGGATTGACAACGATATGACCGACTTCTCCCGCAGCGCCGTGGCTTCCTCTATAAAGCGTTTTATTTATTATGATTCCGCAGCCAATTCCAGTACCATAAATTAAACCGATCATGTTTTTGACTCGCTTGCCTGCTCCAAAAAGACTCTCTGCAAGAGCAAAGCACTTGCTGTCATTTTCAACAACAACTCTTAAATCGAGATTTTTAGAAAGAATTGCTCCAAGCTTAACGCCATTTATTGGGACATTTGGGCTTCCAACAATTCGTCCATCTGAAAGCACAATGCCCGGTGCACCAACACCAACTCCAACAACAGGCATTTTTCTAAGAGATTTCAAACTCTTCACAACATAAATTAGCTGACTAATCACATGGTTTTTGCCTTTTTGCGCGTTTGTATGAACTCTAAGCCTCTCAAGAATCGCCCCTTTTTCATTTACAAACGCACCTTCTATCTTTGTACCACCCAAGTCTATTCCTATAGCATACCTCACAACACTCACCGCTTATATTCTTTGCGGAGCCTAAAGCTTATTTCTTTTGATGCCTCAACCTGTGGTTGGTCATAAGGATTCACATCCCTCAAAAGTGCTGAATAATAAGCAACATACTGCCAAAAGCCAAGCATCTCTCCTACTGAATACTCATCAACAATATCGACTGTTATAACGATACATGGGATGAGATTATTTACAGCGTCATGTATTGTTCCCATAAACTCAAACTCTAGTGATTTCCAGTAGGGAATCCTGTCAAGGTCGCTTACCTTCCCTCCCCTAAGGGGGATATCGCGAAATTCTTTTGGTACTTTAACGCACATCTTGTGGTTATGCTGTTTTAATGCCCTTACAAAAAGACCGATGACATTTCTTTTGCCACCAAAAAACCGCTGGTTAGTATGGTGCTGGGATTCGGGTGCGTCTGCAGCATAGAAAGTCTGCCCAACTTGGTTTTTGCAAACACTTTCATGCATAAGCTGTATTACAAGCTGATTAAAGCCAGAAAGGGCATATGAATAGACCGGCATAAATACCTCTGAATAGCCCTCATTCTCCAAAACATAAAGTGCTAATGCAAGCTTAAGTGCTGGATTTTTATCTATATCAAGTTTCGCACATCGTTTATATATAGAAAGTGCACCTTTGTTTATTTTCCTAACATCAAGCCCAGCGAAGATTGCAGGAGCAAAACCTACAGCGCTGCGCCCAGCAAACCGGCCGCCGAGTGGAGGATGTTCTATAAAACATTCTGCTTCAAACGGAAGCGCTTTGTAAGATGCATTATTGTAACACGAATTAGATGAAAAACTCTGAGTAACAAGAACAGATTTATGTTTAGTCTTTATGTTATTCGCATTGATAATATAGGATAATGCGCCGCTATTTAAGGATGTAAGAAAAACTGTTTTGTACCCGCTGTTCATAAAAGCAAACAGGCTTTCAAGAGGTCCAACATTTGTCCCGGATTTTGATATCATCATAATAATTGTATCTGATTTTTTGAACCTTTTTTTTAGCTGAGCAAGCAGGTCAGGCTCCATTGTTGTAAGTATGAACACTTCCTTTTTTGTTTTGTCCCTCAATGCTTCATAAAAAGCCCTAAAACTGTTAACAGAGCCGCCGTTCCCTATAACTATCATTTTTTTATACTGATTAAACCTAGCTATAATCCGCTCAAGATATGCAAAATTTGGTTTATAGCCTACAAACGCAGGTTCTCTTTCATTTCGCAAACAATCAAGTTTGGCATGGATATTTTTCTGGCTTAAATCGCCAACAAGACTATGGTCTATATTTAGTTCAAGCATCTTCTCGACCCAGTTTCATAACGACTATATAGATTATATATGGTAGTCAAGCTCATTTTTTAGCTTATATTTCTATGATATATATTCACATATATTCGCATTCATTGTACATTCATTAAATACCATTATTAGATTGTACCAGCATACGCCAACAGGTTTTTTATACCCGCCCATAATTATCCTCTATCCGCTCAATATCATTTTCATCAAAGAACCCAAAAGATATTTCAAGAACCCTGCCACAAACCTCAGTGTCTACACTGTTTACCAACCGGTGTTTTGTTCCCCTTCTTATAAAGAACTCTTGACCTTTTTTCGCGGGATATTTTTTCCCCTCAATCTCAACGATAAGTCCTTCGTCTAAAATAACCCAAAGCTCATCTCTTCTTCTATGCCTTTGCAAGCTCAGACTATGACCTGGATTAACCTCAATTATTTTCACTGTGGTTTCTTCATTAAGTGTATACTGACGAAAACCACCCCATGGCTTTTCAACCTTCATAATCCTGGCTTTTAAATTGCTCTCCATGCTCCCCCTGCTCAGTTATTCTTTCATATCCTAAAATTTATCTTTTATATTTTTGTCATATATTGTCTTTTATATCGCTTGTCTTTTATAACTTGTCTCTTTATATTTTATATAATACTTTATATTCTTTATATAGTACTAAAAAATAATACCAAATAAAACTATTTAAGCATTTTTTCTATCACTGTTTTTTATAAAATTTTCTAAACATCTCAACTGCATCTTCGCCCATTGTTTCGCTATCAAGCAATTCCTGCCCCAAGTTAAAAGCTATCCAGTCTCCGAGATGAACTGCACTGAATAGCGTAGTAAGAGCGTTGTGTTTTTTTACAACAATTTCTGTTGTGCTAACTTTAAGGCTTCTAAGCACTGTTTTTGCTGCATCTATCTGTCTTTGAACATTCTCATTATCATATATACATCTTAAAAGGACAACATGGACATTTGGAAGTATAGTTGAAAATCCATTAAGCTCATCATTTACAACATCAGATATGTTTCCAAAAAAGGACGGAACCCTTGAAATGTTGTTTAGCTGGCTTTTCCACCTTTTCGCAGCAGGCAGCATATAAGAACTAGCATATACAAGTATCACTTTAGATTTAAGATTGACAGAGAATTGCTGTGCAGTAGTTTGATATTGGCCGCTTAGGTCTAACAGTAGGTCATCGACATTAGTTTTTTGTGACGGTACAATTCCTGAATTTTCAAGAACTTTTAGAACAGGAAAAAATAGATAAGGCAACGCTGCCCACTCTGGAACTTTTTGAGGGATAAGTATTCTCTCTTTCATGTTTCTCTCAAACGCTTGTTTAAGCTGGCCACCGCCAGTGACACCGATTATTTTGCATCCGTTTTTAAGCGCGGCTCTGTAGTGAAAAAGCGCTTCATCGTCTTCGCCTGAATATGAAAGAATAAAAAAAAGAACATTCTTTGAGTTTTTTGGAAAGTTCGGGAGTTCAAAACCGCTGGCAGTAGTAAGGTTAGGAAGATTAAGATAGGTCTTAAGCATATCTGATGCTATTGAATTTACACCTTTACCTACAATAACAATATGGTTTATATCTTCAAGAATCTTAAAATCTCCCGTAATAGTTAAGCTCTCTTTTATTTGTTCTTTTAAGCCAATAATATAACTTTGGTAGAGTTGTTTTTGCTTTGAAAGCAAAGTATCACCTAAAAAATAAAAAATATCTAACTACTATTTAAAGTTAATTTGATGATGTTAATAAAAAGAGCCGATACCTTTAAATATTACTCATTTACCCAAACAACATTACCAAAACCAATAGAATAAAGGTTATAATAAATAAATGTTATAAGAGTGGTTATACATGGGATTATACAAGCGAATTGCAGGTATTTGGAGCAATCCTAAAGAGAATCTTGGTGAAACATGGAGGAAACGGCTTGAAGAATGGCGTAAAGAGCCATCTACCAAGAGAATAGAGCGTCCTACAAGGCTTAACAGGGCTCGTTCTTTGGGGTATAAAGCAAAACAGGGCATATTTATAGTAAGACAGAGAGTTCTAAGAGGGGGTCATGTAAGACCGCGACCAAAAGGCGGCAGAAGACCAAAAAAGTTTCATACAAGAAAGAACCTTAAGATGTCATACCAATGGATTGCAGAACAGAGAGCTGCAAGCAAGTACAAGAATTGCGAAGTTCTAAACAGCTACTGGGTTGGAAAAGATGGGAAGTATTACTGGTATGAAGTTATAATGGTGGACCCACTTCATCCTGCAATAATGTCTGACAAAAACCTAAGATGGATAAGCGAAAAACAGCATACAAAACGAGTTTTTAGAGGCTTGACAAGCGCAGGAAAAAAGAGCAGAGGGCTTATGTATAAAGGGAAAGGCGTTGAAAAGATAAGGCCAAGCCTCACGGCAAGAAAAGGGCTTGGAAAATAAGCTTATAGCTAAGCTCTAAAAAGGCTCTCAACTAAAAAGTTTTCTTAACAGAGAATTCACATCCGCAGTAGTTCTGCCTATAAAGTCCATACTTTTTTGAATATTCAAGCGACTTTCTAAACCCACCCTCCTTTTTTAAATCCTTCTCTAAAAAAGTTATACCATCTTTTAATGCAATTTCATTGCCAATTGCGTTTATTATTTTAGAGTTTTTATGCGGACTTATTGTTAGGGTGGTTGTAAACGCGTTGAAATTCTTCTTTTTAGCAAACTGAGCTGTTTTAGCCAAACGAATTCTAAAACACTCTGTACAGCGTCTGCCCCCTTCGGCTTCATTCTCAAGCCCTGCAATCGCGTTCTGCCACACATCATATTCATAACCACATACTATAAAATCAAGTCCGAGCATATTTG
>JAWABL010000018.1:0-26018 GCA_038884615.1 Candidatus Woesearchaeota archaeon
TTCCTGGTTGGCTACTTATTTTTGCTGGGCTTACCGCACTACGGCTATTTTTTATGAAACGGCTCATCAAACGGCTTAAAAAGAAGCTTGGTGTATAAATTGTTCTAGTAAAATATTTAAACGCGTTTGCTAAAAAAACAATACCAATGGTTTTTGAAGCGTTAATTTCACCTATGAAAGCAGAGCAGCGTCCCTGGCAAATGATATTCCTTGGTGCGCTTTACTCATCAATGGGCGTTGTTCTTGGACTTTGGATATTTAGAGATTATGCATCACTTATAATGGTCTTTCTTACAGTAATGGGCTGTATCCCTATAGTTTATAACACCATAAAATTTGAGGAACAGAAAGACGAGGTTACTTTTGAAGAGACTTCTCTTCTTAAAGAGCACTGGAAAGCACTTGAAGTCTTAATGTTCTTGTTTATAGGAATTACTGTTTCTCTTACTTTCTGGTATGTTTTTTTGCCAAACCATTATATCAGCAACCTTTTTTCATCTCAAACAGCTACAATAACAAGCATAAATTCAAGTGCAGTAGGGAAGGTTACGGATTTTGATCGGTTCACTAAGATTTTTTTTAACAATTTCAAGGTTTTACTATTTTGTGTCCTTTTTTCATTTCTTTATGGTGTTGGCGCAATATTCATTCTCGTATGGAACGCTTCTGTTATAGCAACTGCAATGGGGGCCGTAATTAGGAGTAACCTTGCATTTGCTGCGACAAAAGCAGGGTTTGAAAAAATTGCAGCATATTTTCATGCAGTTTCGTATGGGCTTCTTAAATACTCTCCACATGGAATACCCGAGATTCTTGCTTATTTTGTAGCTGGTCTTGCAGGAGGCATTATTTCAGTGGCAATTATAAAACATACATTTGGCACAAAAAAGTTTGAAAACATTCTTATAGATACAGCAAACCTTCTAATGCTTTCATTGGGAATATTACTTCTTGCAGCTATTCTTGAAGTTTACGTGACTCCATTAATATTCTAATGTGGCACTGCAGTCAAACATTTTGGTTGCGATTCTGTCAGATTTATTTCTAAATCTATTCCTTTATCTAGTCAAGTGCCTTTAGTCTGCCGTGCTTCACTTGGAAAATGTCGCCGCCTTTAAGCAGATTTTGAATAATTGTTTCACAACCGCTGAAATTTGCCTTTTTGAGCACTGCTTCAATGTCAACGCCGTCGCCATTATCAAGCTCTTTTATTATAGAAATTATTGTTTCGCTGGTAGGCGGTGCAGGTTTTTTGCAAAGTTCTATCTGCCTAAGTTTAAGCCACTCGGCCGTGAGCCTCTTCATTATTTCAGGAACTATAAAAATTCTATTGTTAAACTCCCTGGGTCTTCCAATAACCAGAACTACTTCGCCAATGCTTAGTGGAAATCGTCTGTCAAAAAATCTCAGTTCTATTTGCCCTGTTGAATCTTCAAGAATAGCCCTATCTTCATCCTGTGTAACGATTGCTCCAAGAACATTAACTCTATACATCTTTATGTTATCAACGAGAACATAGCTTGGTTCAGAGTCGTCCTGTCTTTTATATTGTCCGCATGTCAGCCTGCCAATACTTACCTTATATGCTACCTGACGCTTTAGCTCTGCCATACAAAAAAAGGAATAAACACACTTTTAAAAATTTTTTTTGCTTTCTGTAATCAATAAGAGTTATTGAGTATAAATCAAGTTATGTAATCATATATATTTAGTTTTATGTATATAATTTTGTGTATCTGCCTTTATTTTATTTCTTCTCATTCTATATACGGGATATAAAGCCTTTTTTTGGCTCAAATAAATCACCTGTGCGTTTTAGTTTTTCAATTGCCTCTTCAACAGCATCTCTTTCTATCCCCTTATCTGCTGCACCATTAATAATGTCCTCCAATGGAATTGTTTTCCCAATCTTCTGCTCAAGGTCGCCTATTATCTCTTTTATAATTGATATTCTGCTTCGTTCACTAGCAGGTATTCCTGTAACTATTCTATCTATATCAATTCTTCCAGTTTCAGGTTCAAGACCAACCTGCTCAAGACAGTAGTGCAAAAGAGCAATCGCGCGTTGCGCATCCCTTTTTGTAACCTTTTCGCTTAACCTCAATTTTGCAGCGGCCTCAGAAAGCCTTATCAGTGCTTCAAGCTGTCTTGGAGAGATAGGTATGCTCTTTATGCCTCCTTCTTCGCTTCCACCAGAACCCCGCATTTTTAAGTAATAGTCTCTGAGCTCTTCCAGTGCGGTTTCTGTGAGTTTTGGTGTGATTCTCTGCTTGGCATAAACAAGATACTTTCTTAAAAGTGCAGTGTCTATGTCCGGCTCTATAACTTCGCTCATCTGGTGTAGATTCAAGATAAAGCTTGCCATCTGTTTGTCCTTTTCCTCGTCAGGAAAATCTCTTATTGTAAATATAAGGTCAAATCTGTTTATAAGAGCCGGTGGCAGATTTATTTGTTTTGCGATTGTTTCATACGGATCGAACCTCCCAAACTTTGGGTTTGCTGCCGCGAGGACGGTTGTTTCACATCTTAATGTTGCTTGGATGTTCGCTTTTGAAATGCTTATGGTTTGTTGTTCAAGTGCCTCGTGCATTGCGCTCGTGTCATCTTCGCTCATTTTGTCAAGCTCGTCAATCATGACAGTTCCTCTGTTCGCAAGTACCAGCGCGCCGGCCTCAAGGCTCCAGCCTGAAAGGAATTCATCACGGACAACCGCAGCTGTGAGTCCTGCGCCGCTAACTCCTTTTCCAGAAACATACCTTGCCTTTGGTGCAACCACAGCAGATCGCTTAAGTAGCATAGATTTTCCGCTTCCAGGGTCACCTATTAAGAGTATATGAATATCCCCCCGAGTTGGAACGCCGTCGCTTCTTGTTTTTCTAACCCCTCCTACAAACTGCATAAGTAAGGCCTCCTTTATTTTTTCATGCCCATATATTCCAGGAGCAAGCGATTTTGTAAGGCGCTCTATAAGCCTTCTGTCCGCAGCAATCTCCTTAATAATCCGCTCTTCTTCCTCTGTTATCTCAATGTTTGTGTAGTCCTCTTCAAGCGCTTCTATGTTATTTGCTTCAAAAACAAGATCAAATTTTGTAGACTGTCCGCCAGAACGAAGGATAATAGGAACCTCTTTTATTATTCCTATAACCCTTATGCTACTTCCCGGATTGGTCCTTTTTTCGGATATTGGGCTTACAAGCTCATCCTTCAAAAGGACATTTATCCTTTTAGGTTGCTCTCCTCCTTCAAGATCTTTTGTGGATTCTTCAAGGACTATACCCTGTGCATCAACAAGCTCCTTGTTAAGAAGTCTAAACTTACCTTTTCTCCCGCAGCTGCATCTTGTAGGCTCTTTGAATTTTGTGTCAAGCTGTAGGACATTTATTATATTTCCGCATGCGGGGCACTCAAATTTTGCTGAAGTAACTTGTGGTCTCACATCAGATTTTTGCCTTATTACCCCCTCTATCATTACAAACTTGCCTAGATGGGTGGAGCGTATGTTCCTGATAAGCATCCTCAAATCTTCGCCAATATTTGTTATCCTAACCTTGAAGTTTTTTACATCCACCGGCAAATCAAAGTTTGAGATTGAAAGCTCAGCAGCACGGAGCACCTCTTCTGGCTGGTCAAGCAAGAGCTCTGCAAGCTCAGGGTCAAATTTTGACAAAAGAACGAAGTCTATCACAAGGCTTTTTTTGCCAAGCCTTATAAGCTCTAGTAGTTGTGCATAATAATGCTCTTTTATAAAGTCTTCAAACTTCCTAATTTGCTCAGAAACTTCCATTCTCCCTCTTAGTTAAGAAGTATTCTGGTTTTGCTATTCTATTTTACTATTCTCATTATACTATTTCTTGCCGACTTTTTTTAAGTTCTCTACAAGCTTATCAACGGCAGTATGTACCTCTTCTTCACTTTTGGTTCCAGTACAGACAATTTTGCCGTTGCTGAACAAGAGGAAAGTGGCCTTTGCTTGGGGCAGTTTGTAAACTAGTCCTGGAAATTGCTCAGGCTCGTATTCTGTATTTTCCAGCTTCATTGCAAGGGTGTTTAAGTTTAAATCCATTCCTACATTACCGCTGGCAACAATGTTTTGTATCTTTATTACCGGTTTAACTGTTATTTTGATATTAATCTTTTCAAGGCTCTTTATTATTTTTTTGATGCTTTCTTCAACCTTGTCCATAGACCTCGCACCAGTGCATACAATATTCCCACTTGAGAATATTAAAGCAGATGTTTTTGGTTCTTTTATCCTTATTACAAGCCCAGGGAATTGTTCTGGATTGTATTCCGTATTGCTTAACGTTGCAGCCATCTTTTCAAGCGGTATATCATGCTCTAAAGAGGTAGAAACCACAATATTTACCACTTGAATATCTCTTTTGCTCATTATAACACCCCCGATTTCAAATTTATTTATAAATATTTAAAAAGGGGGTTCTATTTATAAATGCTTTTATTTTTAAATGATTATTTTTTAAAAAACATAACTCCCCTTTATTTCCTGTGGAGACTGGTTTTTTAGCCGTTATAAAAAAAATTTAAGAGTATTTAGTAGGTCTGTTAGAGTTTTAAGTATATTTATACTAACCTTTTAATTCTTATAAATTCTAATTTTTATAAATTATATTATTATCTTCTCTAAATCTTTTTTTAAATTTATTATATCCTTAAATCCTTATAAATCCTCCTTAGGATTAATTTTCCTATTAGTATTCCACCAATTAATATAATTTACAAGAATATGTCTTGACCAGTGGTCTTTCAAAAACCTAAACAAGATTAAAAAGTTCGCTTATATTAAGCTCAAAAACAGCAACAGGCATCTCAAGTTGCCAGTTAGAGAGAATATCAGGAGCAATTTCACCTATATATGCAATGCCCTTATTTTTTACAAATATCCTTGCGACCCTGCCTGGGATAAAGCTTGGATGCTCGATTTCTTCAACCGTATATTTAACATCAATGCTTCTGAAAATATAATCAAGAACCTGCCTTGCGCGTGTGTAATCTGCGTTTTCGTTGCATAATGCCACGCAAAGCCGTTCATTTTCTTCGATTCCTGTTTCTTCTTTCTCATTTTTTTTGAAAACAACACCATACCCAAAAATATTTTGAGGATATTCATTATGTTTGTTGTTTTTAAGCACTTCAAGCAAGCTTGGAATAACCCATGCGCGGAGTACATTATACTCATGCGATATGCTATTTGCGAGTTCTATGCACTCTATATTATGGTTCATTAGCCTTGTTTGAAAATCTTTATTTGTAAGGCAGTAGGTGTGTACTTCGCAAAATCCAAGCCATGCAAGCGAGTCTGCAATCTTTGACTTAAACACCTCAAACTTATCTTCTTCTCCGACAGTTGCAAAATTTGGGATGATTCCTTCAAAATTTTCATAGCCATAGGCAATCGCTATGTCTTCTGCAAAGTCTATTTGGTGAAGTATATCTGCTCTATACGCAGGAACAAGAACTTTTTTGTTTTCATAACCAAAACCCATTCGTTCAAGTAGGTGTTTAAGCTCTTTTTCATTAATATTAAGTCCAAGTCGTTTATTTATATATTTAAGGTCAATATCATGTTGAGAAGGTTCAAGGTTTGGCGTCACAATAGTTTTATCTGGGTAGTGTATCCTCATTGAATATATCTCTCCACCCATCTCATGCATCGCACAGACTATCATGTTGAGTGATTTTTCGAGCACTGATAGGTCAAACCCGCTACACTCTATAAAGACATCTGTTGTGTCATACCCAATTTTGCCAGTCTTGTGTGAGTTTATTATGGGAGGCATCGAAAGAATCTCTCCATTTGCGTCAACAAACACCGGATACCTGTCTTTTCCTGCAAGCAAATGGGCGTACTCTCTTCCTGTGGGATGCATTGAAAGTATCTGCTTTCCGTTTATCACTCTTGGAAACTCAAGCGGCTGAAATCTTATGTCTTCAGGCAACATGGCTTTGAAGGTTATAGGCAGCCTGATTTTTTCGAATGGATATATGCCTATTGCAACCTTTCTTCTGTTCCTTCCATATGTGATATGAAGCTTTTCCTGAATCATAATAACCTCTTTGATTTTTTTGTCATCATATCTTATGCCCTTGACAACAGCGCATACGGTATAGGGCCTTACCTCTGCAACATTTTTCTCTACAATAACTTCATAATTTGAACTGGACACTGGGAACCTTTTGAGTCCAGGAGATTTTCCTATGAATGAGGAGAAAGCGCGTGCAAACCCCTGCAAACTAAGCATGTCTGGTCTATTAGGAAATACCTCTACTACTATCTCGTTGCCCTCTATCTTCTCAAGGTCTGTACCGAGCATGCTTATGCGTTCCTTAAGTTCTTCATCACTAAGCTTTGCTCCTACAAGCCTAATGAATGTGTCCTTCTCTACGCTTATGGTCGGCATTAAAATCCCAGCTCCGCATCAACTATTATAACATTTATTCTTTGGTTTTGTTGCTTCTCATGTACAACAATGGTGCTGCAAATCCGTTCGGGGCTATCGCAACTAATACAATATCCTGTCTTTTGGCATCCTGTCCTACGCCCAAGACGTTTTGCGTTCATTGGTCCAGCAATGGTTTCAACCCTCCTTATTGCTTCTTGCAGGTTTTTGACAATCTTATTTTTTCCGCACACGACGACCACCTTTTTTGGGCCATAAACCATCGCAGCGACTCTATTGCCTCGGCCGTCTACGTTATACAGTTTGCCGTCTTCTGTTACTGCGTTTGTTCCTGTGAAAAAGACATCGGCGTTGAAAGTTTCATGAAGCAACCTTTCTTTGTCGCTTTTGTTGTTTATCCAGTCAAGGATATTATACCCCTCTTTTCTCAAGTAGTCTAAAAGCCCTATTTGTTGTAAAGTAACCGAGCCGCCGTACCCAATAATATCTGTCTTTTTAGCAAATGCTGCAGCGGCAGAGAGTGCCTCCTCTTCTTTAACAAAGAAGGCCTTCATGTTGTTTTTTTCTAGTGCCTCTAATGTTTTTTTTATATTCATTTTTAAAATCAATTTAATTTTTGACGGATTTAATTTCATATAAGTTGAAATTTTATTAGGTTATTTTTATTTAATTTTTTATAAACTCATCATCTCATCCAAAGTTTTAGCTCTCTTATCTTTTTAAGGTCATTTTGGTAAAGCTCTCTCACATCCTCAATACCATAATACTCCATAATAGTTCGCTCTAATCCGAGACCCCATGCAAGCACAGGTATTTCCTCGCCAAGAAGCGGTTTTGTAACCTCAGGTCTGAAGATTCCGCTACCTCCCAGCTCTACCCACCTATTTTTTTGAGGATGCCAGACATCAACTTCTGCGGATGGTTCTGTATAAGGAAAATGCCCTGGTCTTATTCTTACATTCGCAAAACCCATCTTTAAAAAAAATGTTTTTAGGTATCCCTTTAGATGCTTAAAATTTGCGTCAGGAGACACAACAATACCCTCAACCTGTATAAATTCAAACAAGTGCTTCCATGATAGGGTTTCATTTCTGAAAACTTTTTTGACAGAAAAAAATTTTGCAGGGAGGTCAGAACTTTTAATTTTTGAAAGTGTTCTGGCTGACAAAACAGTAGTATGCGTCCTTAAGAGGTTTTCTCTTGCAACATCTTCGCTCCATTTATACCCCCAGCCTCTGCTTCCCGTTGTCCAGCCGTTTTCATGCGTTTCCTTTACAATCTTCATATATTCTTTTGGCAATTTTCCGTACCTTGGCTCCTTTATATAAAATGTATCCTGCATATCTCTTGCAGGATGGTCTTGCGGCACAAAAAGGCTGTCAAGATCCCAGAATGATGTCTGAACAAGCGTACCTTTCATCTCCTTAAAACCTAGTTCCAGCCAAATCCGTTTTATGTAGTTTATACTTTGGTCTACAAAATGTCTTTTTCCGCCATGTATCTGGGGAACATTTATTTTTACATCATATCGCCTAAACCTTATGTTCCTCCATATTCCGCTTTTTATTATATGCGGCGTGAGCCTTTCAGCATAATTCTCATCAATTTTTTTGGAAATAAGCTCCTTTCCTTTCTGTGTAAGCTCGATACTAATTCGCTTTATTTCATCTGTCTTTATTATCTGCCTTCTTTTTATCAAATTGTCAAAGGCAAACTTTTCCTCTTCCTTAAGTAGCTTAACATCAATAGGAAAGTCACTTTTGAGGAACTTTTCTTCCAAAAACTCCGTTTCGACTAGCCTTCTCCCATACTCTGTTAGCGAAACAAAAATTTTATCCCTTTTGATAAGATTTATTGCTGCTTTGCTTTTCAATATTCCAAGACAGACGCTTACTTCTTCAGGCGAGAGTGCTGCCCTTTTTGCTACATCTTCAACAGAAATCTCAGTATCCTCTTTTATTGTGTTTAGAAATTTTCTCTCTGGGAGACCCTGCTTAAGATATTTTGAACCGTTTTTGTCAAGCGTTGCCACTTGCAGGGTTTCTGTATGCACCTTTATAAGGTCCTTGTTTTGGAGCCATTGGATGGCCCTCATTACCTCTACTTCACTAAGACCAGAGGCGCCTACAAGTCTGTCAAACTGCTTTATATCCTTAAGAAGCGGAAAAACCTTTCTTTCCAGTGGGTGCAGAGTTTCTGCTATGTTTTCCATTTGGCGATATAATAATGTCTTCTTTATAAATCTTGCTTCATAAGGTTTATAAACCTCATATTGCTCCTTAGCAATGCAATGAAAATACTTGCATCAGGCGATATTCATGGAGACACAGGCCTTGCAAAAAAGCTTGCAGAGCGTGCAGAAAAAGAAAATGTGGACCTTGTGATTTTGTGCGGCGACCTAACTCTTGCCGAAAGAAGCACTGCGAATTTAATAGGTCCTTTTGTCCAGAAAAAGCAAAAAGTTTTGCTTATACCAGGAAACCATGAAAGCGTAGCAACCGCAGACTTTCTCGCTGAGTTCTATGGTGTAAAAAATATACATGGTTACTCTGTTAAGTATGGCGATGTTGGGATCTTTGGTGCAGGTGGTGCTAATATTGGTGTTTCGCAACTTACTGAAAAAGAGCTGTACGACCTTTTGAAGCAGGGAAATGAAAAGCTGAAGGATGTTAAAAAAAAAATTATGGTTACTCATGTACACCCCTCAGGCACAAAAATGGAGAAGTTCACAAAGTTTTTTGATGGCAGTACGGGAATAAGGAGGGCGGTTGAGAAGTTCAAGCCAGACATACTATTATGTAGTCATGTCCATGAAGCAGAAGGCATTGAGGAAAAAATTGGGGCAACACGAGTTATAAATGTTGGCAAGCACGGAAGGATTATAGAATTATAAAAAATATAATAACTTAAATTGCGACCAAAAAAGAAATCAAGACAAAATTTATAAACTGAGAATAAAATTTTCTTAGTATGAAAAAAAGAAAACTTAAGCTTATATGTATTCTTAGCAGCATTGCCTTTGCATCTTTTATGATGATTATAAGTTGGTTGCTTATTTCATATCCTTTTCTATTTAAGAACATGTTTGTAAGGTTTTTTGTTTACTCAATTACAATGTTGCTGCCTACAACAATCACTTTTTTATTTGCATGGCCGCTAGGTTTATTTAATGTCAGCCTTCCTGCATATTCTTATTATCTTATTGGATATGTAGCATATGCAACTTTATTTTATTTTGTGTTAGATAGCTATCTTAGCAGGAAGCACACAACAAGAAAAAGGTACCTTATGAAGGTTGCAACTGCCGTAGGAATTTTTATAGTAGGGGGCATCCTGTTTCTCACAGACATGTATTACTACTAAACATAATCAAACATAAAAATCCAACATAAAAAATATTGTGAGCATAGAAAATGAAGACTATAACCCTAATCATCATCTTCCTTGTCTTAATTACAACCTCAATATACGCGGCGGAATGCATGACTCCAAGTCAGGTTGCGTCTGAAAGAAGCAAATGTCTGTACATATTTGATGGTGAAGTCTATGCAAAAGGCAAGTATCCTAATAAACACCATGCTCATGCATGTGGCTCAGACGTAAGTGAGGTTATGCCGCAGACGCACATTTCAAAACCGGAAGTTTACCTTTGGCCTTATAGAGTTTCTACACTTTGTAATAATGATGCTGCAACAGAATTTTCACAAAACACTACTGGAATAGTCCTCGCGAAAGAGCAGACTTATGAAGCAAAAAAACAGCAAGTTTCATTTTCTTATTCTGAACAAGCAGTTTTTGAAATAGTCGACTCTAAAATAATGTGGAAGATTGGAAGATTCACAGGAATGCTTACTTTCATACTTCTTGCAATAAGCATTCTTATTGGTGTATACAGGCAAAAACTCGTGCGTTGGATGGGGATTAAAGCAGTTCTAAGATTACATTATATCGTCTCTTATTTGGCTTTTTTAATGGTTTTTGTACACATATTTAGTCTAATGCAAGATCGCTTAAACTGGGGTGATTTCCTTACATTAAGCAACTCGTTTGTTCCAAGTTTTGAAACTCCTACAAAAATAAACATATCATATGGCATTATTGCCTTGTATATTATGTTTGTAGGTATTCTTGGCTGCATACTTATGCGGAAGATGATAGCAAGGTTTGGACATTCTACTTGGTTGTATCTTCACAGAGCAACGATTGTCTCATATGTACTTGTTTACCTTCATGCTGCAAGGATAGGTACAGATTTTAATCTGGTGTGGAAAATCTTATTTCAGGTAATTTTTATATTTATAATAGGAAAGTATATTTTTGATTATCTTAATAGGAAAGGCAAGATTAAAAATAACTCTTCTCCAGATTAAATCTTCTCAAGCAGAATTTATTTAAAAACAAACCTTACGAAAATTTCAGTACAGACTATTTTGTTATTTCAAGATGTATTCCTGCATATGCTGGCACTGCATCTCGCTGACCCATTTATAAATTTTAGAGAAGATTAAAACTTTTAGAGAGCGCATTTCGTTGAAGTAGATTTTATTTATTATGTTAGAAGACAGCAAAATGCATTATAACCTAATTATAAAAACTATCCTTTTATAACTCCTACCGGCTTTACTCTCACAACCAAGGTACCTATTCCAAGCTCGTTAGAAACCCTAGTCACTTCATCAATGTCCTTATATGAATATTTGCTCTCTTCCGCAATGCCTTTCCAGCTGCCTGATTTGACTTCAATGCCTTCTGCTGCCATTTCCTTCTTAATTTGCTCTCCTCTATATTGACGCAGTGCCTCTGCTCTTGACATTACTCTGCCGGCGCCGTGTGCAGTAGAGCCGAACGAAATTTCCTCCGCAGTTTTTGTGCCTAGTAAAACATAACTTGCCGTTCCCATGCTTCCCGGCAATATTACTGGCTGGCCTATATTTCTGTAAATCTCAGGAATCTCTTTTCTTCCAGGACCAAAACTTCTAGTTGCGCCTTTTCTATGAACACAAACCTTTCTCTTTTCACCCTCTATTAGGTGTTCTTCAATCTTTGCGATATTATGGCAGACATCATACACAACCTCAATATTCTGTTCGCCAAAAATGCGGTTCAAACTCTCTCTTATCCAATGAGTTATCATCTGTTTATTGGCAAATGCAAAGTTTGCAGCAGCAGACATAGCTTGAAAATACTTTTGGCCAAGTTCGCTCTGGATGGGAGCATTGATTAGTTCTCTGTCGGGTAGGTTTGCATACCCATACTTGTCTTCCATCAGCCTTATATAGTCAGATGCTACTTGGTGTCCAAGCCCCCTGCTTCCGCAATGCACCATTATGCATACTTGGTCGTTCTTTGTTATTCCAAAAATCTTCGCAACCATCGGATCAAATATCCTATCAACCTTTTGTATTTCAAGAAAATGATTTCCTGCACCAAGGCTTCCAAGTTGTGTCATGCCGCGTTCAAGCGCTTTGTTGCTCACTGCTCTGTAATCCGCTTTCATGCAGCCTTCCTCTTCTGTTTTTTCATAGTCTTCCTTTTTTCCATACCCCTGTGCTACAGCCCATTTTGCGCCTTTTTCAAGGACTTCAAGGAGCATATCTTTTGTGAGCTTGACCTTACCGTCGCTTCCTACTCCGCTAGGCACATTTTTGAAAAGCGAATCAATTATCTGTGTTCTTTTAGGTAATACTTGGTCTATGGTAAGATCTGTTCTAAGAATTCTTACAGAACAATTTATATCATAACCTACCCCACCTGGGCTTATTATTCCTTCATCAATATCAAATGCTGCGACACCGCCGATTGGAAAGCCATAGCCTTGGTGTGCGTCAGGCATGGCAAGCGAATGCTTTAGTATGCCAGGCAGCTGCGCAACATTTGCTACCTGGTTGAGAGTATTGTCCCCCTTTATTGCTTTCAATAAACTCTCAGATGCAAAAACTCTGCCAGATACTTTCATCTTGCCTGTCTTTGGAATTTCCCAGATATTATCTAATATTTTTTTTAGCTCCATACCTCTCACTATAAAACAAGAATGGCCTCTCTTTTAAATATTTGTCTATAAATCAACAACAACCTGTATCGTAAACTTCCCTTCTGCTTCGTAAATTTCCATATCATTGTATGTTACGGCCTTGACTTCCCCGTGAACTTCATACTCTTGTAAGTCAATGTCACCGGTGGCAACTGCTTTTAGAAGCAGCGAATCGTTCTCTTGCGAGATTCTAATCTCCTTTATTTTATTCAACAGAAACTTTTTTGTGTCTAGTAGAAAAAGAAGCTCTTCAAGAAATGCGTAAAGAAGAGACTTCGTGTCTCTTCCCTCCACAAAAATTTCCTCTTCATACATCGGCCTAACTTTTTCAGTGTCGGTCATAACAGAAAACATGGCAAGCGCCGCATTGGCAAAAGCCTCTTCAAGAGTTTCGCCAAATGCCTGAAACTTAGCGTCTGCAGTGTGGGGTAAAAATTTGTATTTCATTTTTCTTTTTTTAATCTATTATTATTTGCTATTCTTTCCTTCAAGGTGCTATACTTTCTTTAGCTTTATAATGTCTATCTAAAAAAAGGAGGCTCCTTATTATATTTTATTCTTTTTAGTTTCATACATCTGTTTGGTACCTATGTTTTACCATAATATTCCCCCCTTATGATTATAAAGATTAAAAATGTAAAAAACTTTTATAATTTAGTATTGTTTTAAAAGACTTGGTATTGCTGCGCCGATTGCGCATGGCATTGCAACTACTACCACTATTTTGAACTGGTCATAAAAGGTATGGACATTCGGCGCATTGTTTAGATTGAATATATACACCAAAAAAAAGGATACTACAATTGTTATAAAATAAAGGGTGCATAGGCGTTTTGCCATGAACTGGCCAAACCTTCTGGTTGACTTGTCTTTTACCCTGCTGTACCCTATGAAGTATATCTCAGCGACAAGAGCCAAGATGGTGAATACTATTATCAGAGTGACATGGACATCTGTGAGGTTAAGTGCTGTTGAAACTGTTGCTCCTTTAAGCACAAAAGTCATTCCGAATATAAGCGAAGCGAAAAAGGCATTTACAACATCTCGTTTTGAGAAATGGCTTGGCGTTTTTTCAAGAAGCTTCTCTTTTATAAGAAAGAGGTTCTCCTCAATAGACTCAATCTCCTGCCTTTCCCTGTGTAACTCTTCGCGGATTTCATCTTCACTAGCCATACGCCTATATTCTTCAACATATTTTATTTAAACTTTTTTAATCTTTCTTTAGATAATACAATTTAAGTGTACAACTTTTTGTCCTACTAAAAGCCATCTCATACCCAGAATACTTGTATCTTTATATTATCCTTAATCTATATCTATAAGTATATAATATTCATAAGTAATAATATTATAAAATAAGAATCTTATAAGAACTCTGTCTGGACATTGAATGCGTCAAAAGTAGGATATTCATGTACGATTGCAGGCTTTAACCCTGACTTTTTCAGTTTCTGGCGATTTTCGTATATCAGCCATACAGGGCCGATTACCCTTCTTCGTTGTTTGTCAGGAATAAACATCGTATTATCGCCTTTCTTTTTATAACCAACAGCTTTAGCCACCTTTTCTCTGCTTGTTGTTCCGTAAACTGCGCCTCGCACAAGAATTCCTTCTTTAGTCACTATATCAAACTTCTGTTTTGCTTTTTTTGACCTAAGCTTAAGCCTCTTTGCAAGCTGGACAGCATCTTTTAGCTTTGCAGTGCAGTAGTGTACTTTAAGCCCATTTTTTGCAGCGTATAAAAAGAGCGTCTTTGCAAGTGTGTCGCTGCCTTTTACGCCATAGCTTATTCTATTCTTTGTCACAAGTCCTCTTTCAAGAAGGTGCTGTGCATTTGTATCCGACATTTCAAGCTCGTTGATGTTAAGAAAATCAACTTTGCCTATAATAAAATCAATAAGTTTTTTTGTCTCTTTCTCTTTGCCCGGTACAGCCGGTATTTCAACTCCAACATCCCATCTAAATTTTTTTGCGATTGTAATCCTTTTCCATAATTTATCATCTTCAATGTTTGGGTGGAATCTTATTTCATCAAGTCCGGCATTATAAAGTTTTGACAGGCTCTTTTCGTTTACCATTGTTAACGGAGTGTAGAGGTGTATATGGAATTTTTTGCCGGACTTTTTCTTCAAAAATCTAATATATCTTGTAGTCCTATTGAGCCTTGCAAGCGGGTCGCCTCCTGTTATGCCGACTCCTTTAGAGCTACACATGTTCACTTCAGCAAGGAGGTTTTTTGTGAGTTTTGTCGGCCATTCATTTATGTACACAACATCTTTTTTATACTTCTGCTCAGATATAGGACAGTAATAGCATGACTCAGAGCAGACGCCAGTTACAAAAATAACAGTCTTTCTTCCATGAACACATAGACTACAACCTTTTGGCAGACTTTTGTTTGCATATGAAAAGTACCTTGTTTTTTTTATCATTTTAATGCCAGGTTATTCAAATACCCTTTGCCAGTTCATATATATGCTATGTCCTGTCTCAAGAAGTGTTGTCCCCTTTATCTCTGCAATTTTCTTGTATGACTCAACCACAAATGCCGGTTCGTTCCGTCTATTTGCAAAAGGGCTTAGATAAGGAGAGTCTGTTTCACAAAATAACTGGCTAAGAGGCACTGCTCTTATTATGTCCTGAAACTGCTGACTTCTTACAACATGCGTGGGTATTGTGAAGTAGTAGCCCAGATCAGATGCGCGCTTTACAAGCCTTTTATTCCCTGAAAAACAATGTAGCACCACATTAAGCTTGTAGCCTCCTAGAATATCAAGCACATCCTCCTCAGCATGTCTTGAGTGTATAATCACTGGTTTTCTAAGCCTCTTTGCAAGCTCAAGTTGGCGGATAAAAAGATGCTTCTGGTCGTCCTTTCTTTCGCCTGTTTTGTAGTCAAGCCCCATCTCTCCAAGTGCGACTATCTTTCTTCTGTTTCTTTCTATAAATTCTAGTTCAGAGTCAACGCTAAACTCAAGAATCTCTTTATGCACATTTGACGACAGAATTTCATTTTGCAGAGCATCAATTGGATAGAGTCCTATCGAAGCCTTTACAATTTCAGGAAATTTTTGAGCCAAGGAAAGAGCAAACCTGTTGCTTTTTGGACTTATACCAGACACCACAAGGTGTTTTATTCCTGCTTTTCTGGCGTTGCTTATTATAATAGGTATATCTGATTCAAATAGGTAATGGTCCAGATGGCAATGAAGGTCTATGAACATCGTCATTAAAAATCAATACCTATTATCTATTTTTAAATTTTTTTTATGACCCAACAAAAACCAATACGTTTATCCTAGACTTGCTTTAAGCCTATTTACAAACGAATCAAAATCTTCAGTTTTGACAACGGCGCCAGCAGCATGCTCATGCCCTCCGCCATACCCTTGCAGGCCGTAAAGCGCATTTTCTATCACATCTGGTAGGTTATATCTTTCCGAGCGAAGACTTAGTTTCACTTCACCAGATTTTTCCCTCCCTATTATTATAACCTTGTCTGGGAACATATAAGCAAGCTCGTTTGCAAGGTCGCCGGTAAACGACATCCTGTTTTGTGGATAGATGTAAAGAAGGATGCTCCGGTCGTTACTTTTTTTTGAAGCTTGATTAAGAAGCTCTTGATACTCATTATTTACTTTTAGGTACTTCTGGAATACGAGTTTTCCCTGGCTGGTTTCTTGTTTGAGTATCTCGTAGGGTGATTTAACACGAGTCAGGATTTTCACAAATTTCATTGCCTCTGAACTTGTACCTTTAAGAACAAAAGAAAGTATCCTTGACAGGTTCCCAATACCAGCCTTAAAATATGCATCTCTCGCATTGTTTATTTCATTAGGAAGGAGGTCTGGGTAGATTGCTCTGAATTCCTCGGCAAATTCAGGCCAGTACATGTCTCCTATACAACCAGCCATAGAGATCCATATGTCCTCGTCTACTGCTTTGTAGCAGATATAACTTGCAGGCTGGCTTGAGATTTTTTCAATTTTTCTCGGATTAAAATATTTCACATTATCTCTAGTATATGGACCATGATGGTCAATCCATATTATGGGTACTTTTACAGCATCAATAAACTCCTGCTCAACTAGCGCGATATCAAGAATAAATATTTTGTCAGGGCTATACTCCTCAACCTTTTTAAGAAACTCTGAATCAACATTAGGATGTGTTTTCACAATTATTCCATGTCCCTCTTTTATGCATCTATATAACAGTAGAAAACTGCATAGCCCATCAGGGTCGTCATGGAAAAAAAACAGCGGTTTTTTACAGGTTTCTACTTCTTCCCTTATCTCTTTATACTGATTTTGTGTTAGCACAAGTGTCAGTTTCCTTAATCTTTATATAAATCTTTTTTTAATGAAACTTTTAAGGTAAATATCACTGAATTCATCACAAAATTTTATATATTTTATATTCTACCTTTTTAATGTGAGAAAAATATTTTACCCAGTGCTTGCCCTTGGTTTTTCAGCGGTAATTACACAGATTATTTTATTTCGCGAGTTTATAAATATAGCCGATGGTAATGAAATTATAATCGGTATTATTTTTGCCGACTGGCTTATTCTCACCGGAGCTGGTGCGTATCTAGGGAGGCTGACTGCGTCTTGTAAAAAAAAGATTTTACTGCTTACTGTATTGCAGGCGCTTATTGCCGTCCTTCCATTTTGTTCGCTTCTTGCAGTAAGGCTTCTTCGGAATGTAATTTTTCTTCCCGGCGTAGAGATAAGTTTTATAGGAATATTGCTCTTCTCATTTTGCGTTCTTGCGCCATTCTGTCTTTCTTCTGGCATGGCCCTTAATCTTGCAAGCCAGCTATCTGGTGGAAAAAATCCAATCGGCAAAGTATATCTTCTTGATAACATTGGTGCGGTTATTGGAAGCGCAGTGTTTAGTTTTGTTTTGATACTTTTCTTTAATCCATTTCATGTTTCCTATCTTCTTATGTTTGTGAACCTTATAATTGTATTTATTCTTGGTAGTTGGCTAAAGAGCAGGCTATTTGTTTATGGCTCTATTATAATGCTCGTTGCGCTTTTTATTTTTGCAATCTTTACTGACATTAATAACTACACTATAAAACGGCTTTATAGAACTGAAAACCTACTCGCACAAAAGGATACCTCCTATGGAAATATTGTTATAACACTTGACTATGGACAAGTAAGCTTTTTTGAGAACTCAGTGATTCTTATTGGCGGAGAAGAAGAAGCGGAGAAAATACACTATGCATTGCTTCAGACAGAGCAGCCAAAAAAAATACTTTTTATCGGAGGTGCAGTGGCACTAAACGAGTCATTGAAGTACTCAAGCATTCAAAAAGTAGACTATGTTGAGATAGACCCTCTGCTTGTCAGCATGATTAGACAGTATACCTCTTTTCTTAATAACAATAAAATATTTGTTATAAATGATGATGCAAGAACTTACTTATTAAAGCGCGCAGCAGGAGAAGGTATACAAGAAGACAAGTATGACGCAATAATTGTGCTGCTTCCAACCCCAACAAACGCCCAGCTTAATAGGTACTTCACCAAAGAGTTTTTCCAGATTGCAAAACGCTCGTTGTCTGATGACGGCGTAATTATGGTTTCCGTGGAGTCAAGCGAAAATTATCAGAACATTGCAACAAAGAAACTTGCTGCGTCTGTCTACAGTGCAGCTGCTTCAAGCTTTACGAATGTCTTGGTCATACCCGGAGATAGTATGCATTTTGTTGCGTCTAACAAAAACCTAACATATGATTATTTAGCTCTATTAAGAAAGCACAATCTCTCTACCAGACATTTTGAATCAGTACTGCCTGCGCTGACAAAGGGAAGAATCGCCGAGGCAGAGATCTCCGTGCAATATAATGCAAAAACAAACAAGGACTTTTTCCCTTCTGCGTATTTTTATGGTATTAGCATCTGGCTTGGCAAATACAGATTTGGTTTTTTTATTTTTGCGTTCGCCTTATTTTTTGCGGCATATCTTTTCTTTACTAAGCCAAATGGATTTGTGCTTTTTTCAGTTGGTTTTTCGGCATCACTTCTTGAGGTTGTTATAATACTTGGAATCCAGATAGTAAGTGGCAGTGCATACAGTACCCTGGCTCTTATTGTTATGTTGTTTATGTTGGGGTTGGTATTTGGCAGCATAAAACCAAGAAGCATCTTAGCTGTTTTATTTATCATGTCGGCATTTTCTATATTCACTCCTTTCGCTTTGTTATTTGCATCAAAATATGGTGTATTATTTATTATGCATGTTCTTGCTTTTTTTCTAGGCTATTTAACTGCGCAAACTTTTGTGTCTATTGCATTTACTAGCCTAAATGAAGCGCCATCAGTTGCTCACAAGACAGCACAGCTATATTCCGCAGACCTTTTTGGAGCAAGCGCCGGTGCGATTGCAAGTGTTTTTTTAATACCACTTATTGGAATAATCTGGACTTCTGTTGTTACTGGAGGTTTGTTACTTGCAGCGCTTTTTGTGAAGGCCAGATAAACACCACCTAGTATTTTCTTTGTTTTTCTTTGTAACACGTTCTTAGAGATGCTTATTACTTAGGAACTGTTAATTAATTAACCTATTATTGAAAGAAAAGAATATAAAAAATAAGAAAATAATATTCTATAAATATTCTATATTAACCGAATAATGTTAATAAAATCTTTATTATTCACTTAATATTTTTCCAACATATTAACATGTGCGTTCATGCTTCTTTTTATTGGTATGATTCCAGTGCTAATGGCCGTGTTTATGAGGTCAGGCTAATGAATAATAACTTTTTGTGTGTGTTTTGGTGTTTGAGAGAACGGATTTGATGGTTTTATCGGTCTAGCTTCATAAATTATTAATACCACTATAATATTCACTAGCATATGCCAGGAAAGGCAGGTTTTCTCTATAAGAAGATAACACGTAAAGATTTTCTCATAAAAGCAGGAATAGCTGCAGGCACGATTGCAATTGGAGCGTATGGCATAAAAAGTTTACTGAATCATGAGAATAAGCCTAAGCAGGAATTATGGAAGTGGTCAAAGGAGGCGTATTATTACACAAAAGGCAAAGTTGCGCACTGTCGCGTCTGTCCGAACAGTTGTGCATTGTCAGAGGGCGAGAGGAGCGTTTGCAGGGTCAAGACCAACCTTGGAGGTAGGCTTTACACGCTTGTATATGGAAATCCCTGTGCAGTAAACATAGACCCTATAGAAAAAAAGCCATTGTTTCACTTCCTTCCAAAATCAATGATATATAGCATTGCCACTGCAGGCTGCACATTCAGATGCAAAAACTGCCAGAACTGGCAGATATCCCAGTTTCCTCCTGAAGAAACTACAAACATGGAGATGTTTCCTGAAGATGTTGTAGATAATGCAGTTGAAAAGGACTCCATGTCTATTGCATATACCTATTCTGAGCCTACCGCTTTTTACGAGTATATGTATGATACAGCTAAGATTGCTAAACAAAGAGGCTTAAAAAATGTTGTTGTTACAAACGGTTCAATCAATGAAGCGCCGCTCCGCGATTTATGCAAGTATCTTGATGCTGCGCAAGTTGATATAAAAGGATGGGATGAAAAAACATACATGGACTTAAACAGTGGAAGGCTAAAACCGGTACTTGACGCACTTAAGGTTTACAAAGAAGAGGGAGTCTGGCTTGAAGTGAGTACCCTTGTTGTTCCAGGCTACTCAGATAATATAGATGATATAAAATCAATGTCAGAATGGCTTTATAAAAATATTGGCCCTGACACACCATTTCATTTATTGCGTTTTCATCCGCAATATAAGCTTACCCACCTTCCAATGACTCCTGTCGAAAAACTGAACAAAGCTAGGGCGGTGGCGATTGATGCAGGTCTAAAATTTGTATACATCGGAAATGTGCCAGGTTCAGAGGCACAAAATACTTATTGTCCAAGAGATAACTCAATATGTATCGAGAGGAACGGATATTTAGTAAAAAAAATTAATATTGATAAGGAGGGGTTTTGTAGATGCGGAGAAAAAATAGCAGGCGTCTGGAAGTCTGGCATATAATTGTTTTTGTTTCAGCGCTTATAGCTTTTGGAGTGATTTTTGCATTGCATACAAATAGGTCTATACAAATCAATGATAAAAATCAAAATGCCAATGAAACCATTGTCGTTCGTGAAGCAGCAGTCGCAGGGCGATTTTACCCTTCCTCAAAAGATGAGCTTAAGAAAGTCGTACAAACTTATATTACCCAAGCAAGCCCAGAGCCAGTTGATAATGTAAAAGGTATTGTTGTGCCGCATGCTGGCTATATCTATTCAGGCTTAACTGCAGGGTATGCGTATAACTTAATTCAAGGCCAAGAATACAACACAATTATAATCCTCGGGCCAAGCCATACAGCAGCGTTTTATGGTGCATCTGTAGTTAACGCGACGCATTTTTCAACACCTCTTGGTCTAGTAAGGTTATCATCAAAAGCAAAACAGCTCATGAGTGAACCTTTATTTTCATATCAGCCTGCAGCGCACATAAAAGAGCATAGTATAGAGGTTCAGCTTCCTTTTTTGCAGACAGCGCTTGGAGAGTTTGAGATTATACCTATAACAATTGGATATGTAGATCCAACCAAGCTTGGCGATGTGTTGCTTAAATATATTGATGATAACACACTTGTAATTGCGAGTTCTGATTTAAGCCATTATCATCCTTATGAAGAAGCTAGAAGACTTGATCAGGCATGTATAAATGCTGTTCCTGCGATAGACTTTGAAAATTTTCAGAAATGCGAGGCATGCGGATATCTGCCAGTCGCCACGCTGATGTATATAGCAAAAAAACAGGGCTGGAAAGGAAAGTTGCTTGACTATAGGACCTCAGGTGATACCGCAGGAGCAAAAGATTCTGTTGTTGGTTATATGTCTGCAGTATTTTATATTGAAGAAGGTCTAAGTGAGAGGGATCAAAAGCTTCTTCTTGAGCTTGCAAGACAAACGCTTGAGCATTACTTACAGGATAGCTCAATGCCTATAGTAGACGAAGATATGCTAAGTGGGGCGCTGAAAAAAAAGCAAGGGTGCTTTGTCACGCTTGAAAAAAATGGACACTTAAGGGGTTGTATTGGCCATATTGTTCCTCAAGAAAAGCTGTACAGGTGTGTCATAGAAAATGCAATAAATGCAGCGTTAAACGATCCTAGGTTTCCTGTTGTAAAGTATAATGAGCTAAAGGATATAGAGATAGAGATAAGCGTGCTTACAGTTCCGCAAGAGGTCAAGTTTTCCTCAGGCGAAGAGCTTTTAGGAAAACTCAGGCCAGGTATTGATGGTGTTATAGTTGGCTCAGGTATGCGGCAGGGCACTTTTCTTCCGCAAGTATGGGATACCTTTAACAACGACAAGGAGGCGTTTTTATCAGAGCTCTGCTACCAGAAAGCAGGGCTTTCAAGAGACTGCTGGAAAGATACTAAAACCAAAGTAAGCACCTATCAAGCGCAAGTCTTTAGAGAATAAACACAAGAAGCTCGGTTTGTCTGGTGGTAATATCTCTTGTAATTTACCTTTTATCAAGCACAATGCTTCTTCCCTGGAACTCTATGTAAGTTACTTCATCACCTTCATTCATTTTGTCAAGTATCTCTTTTCGTATTACTTCTGCATCTATTATTTCATAACTTATCATATCCATTATCTGCACATTTTTATTGTATTTTGCAATCAATTGCCCTTTTTTCCTTACTATCTCCACATCCTCAAGTCGTTCATGTGGCGGAAACACTGCTGTTTCAAGATGCCCTGAAAAAAGTCCTTGCATTTCAAGCTTGTTCTTAGCATGGCTATGTGTTCCTGTAACAACGATATGGTTGCTTTTTACATAATAAAGCTCGTTTTTATAAAGGATATAGTCTCCTGGTCGAACTTTTTTTATCTCTATCATGCATATAGGTGTTACTATTTTATTTATATGGTTTTTTGCTCTTTGGTATTTTATTTACATGTTTATTTATATATCTTTGTTTAGCTTTAGCTTAGAATGGTCGCGTACAGAATCCTTTACAAGAAGAAATAGGAAGATCGCGGCGATTAACGATATTGTTGCAGCATATAGAAATCCAAAAAACTCTCCTAGATTCTTAAAAATAATACCTATTATTATATTTGCAGGAAGAAGCATAATTCCTATAAATGCATGATATGTTCCTATTGCGATGCCGCGGGTGCGTTCGCCTGCAATCTCGGACGCAAAGGTTCTCGACACTGTGTCTATTATTGCAAGTGCAATTCCATATGCTATAAAAAGAATCCATGCATGAACTGGGGAGAAAGCAAATGCAAAACCGGCACATAGACCGCCAAATAAAAGGTATCCTGCAAATAGCATTCGTTTTCTTCCAAGCCTATCGGCAAGATACCCCGCTGGAAGCGAGAATGCTGCAGCGGCAATATTTGATGCAAGGTATACCACAGGAATAAGTGCTATTGCTACCTTAAGCGAGCTTGCGCGAAGTATAAAAAATGCATAACTAAAGTTTGCGAGAGAAAATAGTGATGTTACTATTATAAACTTTCTGAAATTTTTGTTTAGCCCTTTTAGGCTTATTTTTGTATTTTTCATTTGCTCTTTTTGAATTCTTTTCTTTATGTCTTTTATGAAAATTAATCCGACAATTACAGACGCAACTCCAGGAATTGTAGCAAGCCAGAATATTGTTTTATAGCTGTTTGGAAGTTTCCATAATATATATGCGGCCAGAAGGCTTCCTAGGACTGCACCCATATTATCAAGAAATCGGTGAAGCCCAAACGCCCTGCCTCTTGTCTTTTTCGTACTGCTTTCAGCAATAAGTGCATCTCTTGGGCTTGTTCTTATTCCTTTCCCTACTCTGTCAAGAAAGCGTAAAACAAGCACCTGTTGCCATATCACAACTATAGCAAGGAATGGTTTTGTAATAGCTGAGAGTCCATAGCCAACAAGCACGAGGAGTTTCCTTCTCTGTATCTTGTCAGATAGCCAACCTGAAAAGAGCTTTAAGATTGACGCCGTGCTTTCTGCAACGCCTTCTATAATACCTATCACAGCCTGGTTTGCGCGTAAAACTGTGTTAAGAAATATTGGTATTATTGGAAATATCATCTCGCTTGAAATATCTGTAAGCATGCTTACAATTCCCATCCAAAACACATTTCTTTTTTTTGAAGGCATATTCTTTACCTTTAATTTTTAATATATCCTTATCACATCACAATTGGTGTCAACTTCAACGAAATGGTGTGCATTCTTGCCGTATTCATCACACTGGTTTTCCTTCATATTATCAATTTCCTGTCGTGGGTCATGGGCAATGTCGCAAACCCAGTCGTCGTCTATTCTATTTGAAAGACATGGGCCGTATTCCAGATTCTCACCTTTTGCAACTCTTGCTCTGCATTCTTCTATGCATTTTTCAACGGCAAGTTCTATATTATTTGTTTTACTCTCTGATGCGCACCCAGCCGTAAGTGTAGCCAGCACAAACATTGCAAAGATAATTATACTGGCACCCCTCATTTTCCTATGCCTCCTTCCATTATACCCTTAATACCATTAAGTTCCTTGCTTGAGTTATGCCCTTGAATGATAGCATCAGCAATATGTTTTGGGCTTATCCCTACCATTATTATGTTTTTTTTATTGGCTATAGCAGATAAGCGAGTTTCAATCTCATGTTGAACAATATTGCAGCCTATAAGACAGTTCTCTATATCGCTAATGCTCTCTTCAGGATATATAAAAAAATCACCGGCAATCTCTACAAACTGTATTGTGTTTGTTACCTTTGCTCTTATTCGCAGGAGCTTTCCACCAGGAACCTTGTAATCAACCTGCAAGTCCCTTTTTTCTCCGCATTTTATATGTTCCCTTTTCATGTTTGTATTTTTCAGTTTCCTCATATCTTTCAGCCTTTTTATACTCTCGGACAGCATTTCCAAGAGACCTTGCTAGCTCAGGAATTTTTTTTGGACCAAACAAAAGAAGCATTATTGCAACAGCAAGTACTACTTCGGCAGTTCCAAGCCCCATTATAGATGGAAAGACTGCACATCCATAAAAATCTTGCGAAAAACTTCTTTTGTTCCGATTTCTATTTCCAAAAAGGGTTTTTAACACTGGGTTTCTAAAGCAATGATAGAATAAAATACCACAAAACACCAAAAGATTTATAAACTGTCTTTGAGAGTGTAGATGGGTGTATGAAAAAAACTTTTCTGGCGGCAGGGGTATTTATTTTTTTGCTTCTTTTTTTATCTGCATGTAGCTTGACGGGAACGCGGGTTAGAGAAAAAGGTCCTGTACTTGATTATCGTAAAGGCAGCGATGGAATTGTTATTTCTTTTGCAGAAGGCACCCCGCCCAAGCGCGTCTATGAAGGCTCAAAGTTTAATGTTATAGTCAAAGTATGGAACAAAGGAGCATTTGATAATCCGCAGGGCACGCTTCATCTTCAAGGCTACGACCCAACAGCTATTATTTTTGATGCAAATATCAAGGAAATTCCAAAAATACAAGGCTCAAGTCAGTATCTTCCTGGTGGGGGGTATGACACCGTGGTTTTCAATGCAGACTCAACCAAAGTTCTTGCAGGCGACTATTATAAGCCGACACTAATGGTAAGCAACTGTTTTAGATATGAAACAATTGCAACACCAAGCGTTTGTATTGTTCCAGACCCATCTGCACTTATTAAAAATAAGGTATGCGAGCCGAAAACAATAACACTTTCTAACCAGGGCGCACCAATTGCTGTAACGCGAGTTGACGAGGAAGTGATGTATGACGCAGTCAACTTCATAATAACTATACAGAATGTTGGCAAAGGCAATGTTGTGAATCTTGAAAAATTTTCTAGTTGTCCAAATTTAAAATACTCTGACTTGGATGAAGTTGAGATAGATGTTAGGATAGCAAACCTTGGTCCTGCGCAGTGCAGTTCAGGCAACAAAGTTAAACTGGTCGATGGAAGAGGAACTGTAATTTGCAGGTTCAATGCAATAGGTGTTAGGGGCGACGACCTAAATAGCTATGTTACGCCGCTGCAGATAACTCTTAAATATGGCTATAATACCAATATTAAGCAGGAGATTGAGATTGTGAGAATTCCCGGTACAAAGCCAGAAAATACCTATGCCCCCATAGATACAAATTATTATGATTACAGATAAGAAAGTGACGATAATAGTATTATCTAACTATATAACTTATTATATTATATTCCCTATCATATACCCTATCTATAACTAATTATTATAACTAATATAACTCTATAACTACAAACTTACCTTATCAAAAAACACTGCACTAATAGTGGTTAACCGGCACCGTTCAAAAAGTCGTAAAGGCTGGCTGAAATGTTGTGTGCGATAGCCCGACAATACATTTCGGCTTTTTGTGCTTTGAGCTTTACTGAGCTTACGCTAGCGCAGAACTTGCGTTTTATGGCAGACAGTACTGTTTCAACTATTTCTCTACGGTGATAGGTGCGCAGAGTGAAGTGTTTTTGAGATTTCTTTCTGAATTTCTTTCTGAATGACTTGCCGCGGTAAATCTTTTTCG
>JAWABL010000019.1:0-25946 GCA_038884615.1 Candidatus Woesearchaeota archaeon
GTTGAGGATGTATGTAATAAGCTTCATAGAGATTTTGTAAACAAATTCAAGTTCGCAAGGGTTTGGGGCAAATCAGCAAAGTTCCCAGGCCAGACATTTAGCCTTAGACACAACCTTATGGATGGGGATATTATTGAGATTGTTTTAAGGTAGAAATTTAAAAAATAGTAATAATACCATATAAAAAACAATAGCATATAGATAGCATAAAATAGCATACATATATACATTATATATTAACATTATATAAAAATTAAAATTATATAAAAACCAAAAAGAGAGTTAGTCTTTATAAAAAGTATATAAAGGTATTATGGGATTTTTCCGTCATAAAGCAAAAGATTTAAATATTACCAAGATAGTTATGTCTATACTAAGAGTATGACTGGGTTTATAGTAGGTAGAAGGAGCACAAGGAGGATGTAAACATGGTGAAAAACTTTTTATCAAAAATCAAGAAAAGCCTAACTGGTGAGGAAGAACCGGAGGAGGCAGAACAGGAGTATGTTGAGCTTGATACTATGCAGGGTCCTGATACAAAAACAAAAGTTATTGTAAGACCTTTCCAGCTTGAGGATTTTTCTGATGTCAAGCCGATTCTTGACGCTTTGCGTGAGGGCTACACAATCGCACTTGTAAATATAAAGCCTATAAAGGATAAAGACATGGTTGAGCTAAAAAGGTCTATAAATAAGATAAAAAAGACATGCGATGCCATAAATGGAGACATTGCAGGGTTTGGAGAAGACTATATAGTTGTGACGCCATCATTCGCAGAGATTTACAGAAACAAACAAACAAAAGATGCAGAAGATGTTGAGGAGAAAGAAGAAAAAGACGGTTAGATATTTTTAAATTTTTATTAAAAAATAATTTCTAAGATTAAAAATGGAAATACTTAAAAATCAAAAGTGCCCTATGTGCCATACTGAAAGCCTGACTTTAATAGAAGATGAAAAAGATGTTCCTTTCTTTGGCAAGGTTTATATTTTCTCAATGGACTGCCAGAATGAAAACTGCAAATACCATAAAGCAGATGTTGAGGCTAAAGAAAGCGGTGAGCCTGCAAAATATACAATAGAGGTTTCGGGAGAGGAAGACATGAAGATAAGGGTTGTAAAGTCGGCAGAAGCAACTGTTAAGATACCCCATATAACGACTATAACGCCAGGTCCTGCAAGTAATGGTTATGTAACAAACATTGAAGGCATATTAAACCGCGTAAAAAAAGCGATAGAAACCGCGATGAATGATTCTGAAGATGAAGATGAGAAAAAGAAGGCAAAAAACATGATAAAGAAGCTTAATAGAGTGATGTGGGGCCAAGAAAAGGTAAAAATTACAATTGAAGATCCTAGTGGAAATAGCGCAATAATTTCTGATAAGGCCATAAAGGAAAAAATTAAGGCAAAACAGAAATCTTCTCAGCTATAATTTCTGTAAGATTTTCACTAATTTTTGCTTTTCCAAAAACTCTGACCCTATTGCCTTCTGTCAGATTAATCTGTGTTGTAAAAGCAATTACCTTAAGATTAGGCTGCTTTATTGTAATAAACACCGCATTATTACCTTTTTGTATGCTTGTAACATTGCCATAGACAACAATCTCCTGCTGTTCGGTATACACTCCGGCTTGAATTGCGTGTTCTGCGTCTATTTTTGCGCCTATTAGATATATTGCAAAGATTCCTATGAACGATAGAGCAAGGGAAATATAAACAAGCCAAGTTTCATTTGTCTCGTCTGCCTCTTCCATACAATGTAGGGTGAGGCATGGCTTTAAATTATTGTGCAGACTGGCAACGAAAACTTTCCGTATGCACTTTTTTTGAGGGATTCATATTTTTCAAAGCAGTATAATTTTCAAAAAAGGTAATATTTTAGTTCATGCTTAACACAGCTAGAATTAAAATATCAAACTTTACAATAGGTTAATTATTTTAAGATTTGTCTATTAAAATCTATTTTAAAAATCAGGCTTCCTCCTTTCCCTTTTCAAGGTCAACAAAAAGTCCATACTTTTCATTCCCTTCAAGTTCAAGAAGGATGCGTTTTATCACTGTCTTTTTTGGGTCAGGGAGGAGCTTTACTCTTGCCTTTATATCCTCAAAGCTTTCAAAAGGTTTGGCTCTTCTTTCTTCTATTATCTGCCACATATGTTTTTTTCCAACTCCTGGCAAAAGCTCAATTTGGTGCATTCTTGTGCTTAGTGGCTGGGCTTTATTAAAGAAGTCAACAAATCTTTTTTCGCTTTTATCAACAATATCTTTAACAACGAACTCAAGCTCTTTTTTCGCTGTTCCTGTCAGGCGTTTTATAGGCAGCCTGCCAATTATATGATGGATTTTGTCTCTTTTACCCTCACCGATATATATCTTTTCATACGGTTGTAGAAACACTCCTTTTTTCGGAACAAGCTCAAGAAGCGTGAAGTTTTCTGTTCCAACGGCTTGAGCAATCGCTGTTTTCTTGTGAATCGGCCTTGTATCAAAAGGATAGCCATTTGGGAGAAAGTCAAGGACAATCGCATATTCTTCTTTCTTTTTCTCTTCCATCAACTACCCCCTCCTAGATATCAAGTGCAGAACCTCTATTATAAATATTTTACTTTTTCTTTTTTGGCAGATATTCTTGCACAATTTCTAGAATTTTTCTTAAATTATCTTCAGAGACACTTAAAGTGTAAGACTGCATTATAATCTTAAGGTCATCAATAGTTTTTGGCATGAGGTCTATAATTTTTACTATGTGCGCCTCCTTAAGCCGAGGTACATTAAGTTTTGCGATTTTTTCAGTCATCTCTCTGCTTTCTTTTGCACTAATATTAACAAATAAACTTAAATATTCCTCTGTTTTTGCCGAGCGAAAATTCAACTCGCCGTCACGTTTTTTAATAGAATCAATATGCTCCTTCAATTCTGCCATGGTTATTTCCTTCTCTTCAATAATCTTAGGCTTTGTGCTCATTTTATTCACCGACCTTCTTTAAATGGACTGGATGCGCAAGGATTATTTTTTCTTTTCCCTTATCGTTTATAAGTACATTGCAGTGTTTTCCTTTAAGGCGAATAATAATTCCTGTTTTTCCATGAAATCTCATATGATAGATTCCCTTTTGGATAGAAGGCTCTGCACAAAGCACAACACGGTCCCCCTCTTTGAACGACTGGAAGTACTTTCTTAGGCTTACTTTTCCGCGCTGTTTATAATGCTTTTTGAGCTTGGACCTTGACCTTCTCCTTATTCCCCCGATTCTCTGCATTTTTTACTACCTCTTAAAATATCTCTGATGGTAATTCTGCTAAATAAGTGTCTGCTTATTCGCGCATTAAAACACTTGGCTCTTAAAACTCTTTAAAATGCAAAGATTAGGAACTATTATAAAAATATTGCGAAAAATTTTTTGTTGAAAAAATTTATAAATTTTAGTTTATACGGATATAATTTATGTTTGATATAATAACTGTTGGTTCTGCAACTGTGGATGTCTTTGCCCATACGGAATCAGAACTTATCAAAATAAAATCAATTGAGGGTGAGGAAGAACTAATAGCCTATCCAAGCGGAAGCAAGATTCTTATAAAGAATATCGATTTTCAGACAGGCGGCGGTGGAACAAACACAGCTGTTGGGTTTGCAAGACTTGGGCTTAAAACAGCGTTTATAGGACGCCTGGGAAGAGACAGCAACGCAAAGCTTGTTCTCAGCGAGCTAAAAAAGGAGAAAGTAACCTTCCTTGGCCAACAAGGCAATGGGTTTACCGGTTACTCAATTGTGCTTGACAGCATAGAAGAGGACCGAACAATTCTTGCGTTCAAAGGTGAAAATAACAATCTTGGCTTTCCAAAAAAAGAAAGGCTTCTAACAAGATGGTTTTATTTCAGCAGCATGGTGGACAAAAGTTTTAAGACGCAAGAATCTATCTCCATGTTTGCAAAAAAAAGAGGCATAAAGATTGCATTCAACCCGAGCAGCTATCTTACAAAAATGGGCTTGAGTTATATAAAGAAGATACTTGAAAACTGCACGGTTGTTGTTATGAACAAAGAGGAGGCAGAAATGCTTTTCGGAAAGAAAAGCATTGACAATATGCTTATGCTCCTGATAAAGAAAGGTCCTGTTATTTCTGTTATAACGGACGGAAAAAATGGGGTCTACGCCTGTGACGGTAAAAGGTTTTATTTTCAGCAGGCAAACAAAGTGAAGGTTGCTGAAACAACCGGTGCAGGAGACGCCTTTGCTTCTGGCTTTGTTTCAGGAATGATATTAAAGAATGACATTAAATTTGCTATGAACCTTGGCATGGCTAATGCAACCTCTGTTGTGATGCATATTGGTGCGAAAAACAAGTTGCTTAAGCTCAGCGAGGCAATGCGCGCGATAAAGAAAAATAAAAAGATAAGAGTGAAAAGATGTTCTCCGGCATGAGGACATGGCAAAAAGGTGTCTTCTATTCACTTATTTTTGTGCTTGCAATAAGCATAGTATCTGCAATCGTGCTTATAGCCTTTGACTTTATTATTGAAGCAAAGGGGTTGCCTCATTCATGTTTTCTTTTTGTAAATGGTCTATGTAGCTTTGAGCAGGCTGTTTTAAGCAGGCTTGTTCTCGTCCCAGTATTGCTACTAGTGTTCGGTTTTCCGACTGCGGTCATTGCAGGACTTTTAGGAGCATATATTGAAAGATTAAAGGAAAGATAAGTAGAACTAAACCTCAAACACAAAAAAAGCGCATGAAGGTTAAACTATAAAGATTAAATGAAAAAACAACTACAAGCATGCTCCATCTAAACAACCTGCAGCGCAGTTTGATATTTTTTGTTGGGTGGTACTTACCACACACCTTGATGACAAGCTTCCAGGCGCATCACAACTCCAATCAACATAGTCTTTATAAACTGCAGAGTCAATACAATAAGCCCCCCCAACAAAGCCGTCAATCCCACAATCGTCATCTGTTACGCAAATAACCCTCCCTAGAGTGCATGTACCATCAGAATTGCATACTTCAAGAGGATGCGAACAACCACAGTCATCATCCGTGCCTACAATTTTGTCAGCACCGGTGCAAAGAAGTACAAGCCTACCGCTATAACAAAAATTTGGTTTTTCAGTGCTGCACTCGCCATAAAGAGTACCATCTTGACACTTCGGAATAACATAAAGGTTTATCTTGCTTGTCTTCTGAAGCATGGAGCTTATAGTATGTCCAGATAATGCGCCAGTGTGGGTTTCGCAGTCTGCCGAAGAGACATCGCGAGTCAAATAAAAAACAAGCATATCTTTAAGCTCTTCAATGGTCAATGGAGACTTTTGGGGGTTTGCCAAAAAAACGAAAACTCCTTTTTTTAGTTCAAGCCTGAATTCGTTATAAGTAGGGCAAGCATTAGAAAAAATAGCTAAAGATAGTACACAAAAAAAACAAAAAAAACCAATCACCAAGAAAATACCCGCCTTATTTTGTATATGTTGCATTTTTGTAGAGGGTTACATTTCTCTGAAGCTCGTCAGTGATAAATGCATTATAATTGTAGAAATGCCGATTGTCCATGCTCTTGTTTAAGATCTCAGTTTCAAAAATGCATGATGGCTTGTGCATACAGTTTTTAGTGTATGTTCCCAAAACCTCATATTCGTCTCTTTCAATGATAGTAATAGAAGTGATATTTCTATAAGGAGGGTAGCTTTGGTTAACCAAAACAGAAACATTTACTATATAGCTATCTTCGCCAACTTCATATATTGATATGTTGAAGCTTGAAACAACATTATTATCGTTAAACATGCACACAGGGTAGTTTGGCTGGCAGTGTGCCTCACTATAACAATAAGAGATAGGATTATAGTCCATATTAGGAGAGCAGTATCCTAAAAGGACATTACAACTGCTTGTCTGCCACACCTCATTAAGTTGCTCCTCAAAACATTCATAACCAAGAAGTTTTGATGGATGGAGCGCCTGGCAACCAGCATCACTAAAACATTCTATATTCTCGCATGGCGTATCCCATCTCCAGAAACCATTACAGCAATATCCTTGGTAATAGACGTCTGTTCCACATCTACATTGTTTTCGATTATATCCTTCCAAGCATTCTGGGTACTCGGCAACACAGCCTGTGCTGCAACACCCATTTAAGGTGATACAGTAACCATCAGAACAACCGCATCTGAAGCAGTCGTCAACAAGGTCGCCTGAGCGACAGTACAGAGGCTTGCTACTAGAGCACTCACCGACCTCTGTTCCATCTGCGCATTTTGGGATGATAAATGAAGAAATCTGCTCTGATTTGGAAATAACCTTTGAAAGATTGACATCAGGATGGTTTGGGATTGGCTGATTACAGTAATCCTCAGCATACGAACCACCAGATGATAGATAAAGCTCTACGCCAGCATTGAGCTCTGACATATTTAAAACGCTTCTTTGCGGATTTGAAAGAAACTGGAAGACGCCAAGCTTTACTGCTTTTTCAAACTGCTGAGGAGGAGGACACTCGTCCCCAAATGCAGGCACAACAACAAGGCAGAGCACAGAAACTAAAAATATAAAATAGATAGAGGAGTTTTTGATAAAACATCTTTGTTTTTCCATCCTGGTATATTTTTCTATCATTATCGCTATTTACCTCATCAGCTAAACTTTAATAACATAAATATTTAATAACATGACATTTTGATAATATAACAACCATCCTAGATTTTTATCTCAAATTATAGCCAAACATACCTTAGCCATTTACTATCGACCGCAACACTTTTTAAACATTTGACAGCATTCTTCTGTCGTAACAAACCCAAGCTCAGTGAGCTTTGTTTCGCAGGTGTTTGCTTCTTGAGCTGTGTTGCAGGCAGTTTGCTTAAGAGAGTTTACACTATTTCTTGTAATATCTTCATTGTCAGCGGTATTATTGTTGGAGCATCCAGTCGCTATAAACAAAAATGCTATTTGAAGAGCTATACAAAAGAAAGATGTTCTTTTCATTATATTTTTCATTATATATATCCAAGGAAACCCATGTTTAAATATTTTACGCTCTCTTTCGGCTGCGTTCAAAAAGTGTGTTAGCATCCACCGCGTATGCACGTTCAGGAATCATATATGGGTTTGAAGTGAGTTGTTCCATACGGAGAACCAGATATTTTGATTTGAATGGAAAAGTGCCAACATGATGTTAAACCGACCAAAAACGAGATTTTGAACGCAGCCGCTCTCTTTCATAAGGCAGAATTAGACACAACATCAGAATCATTATTCGCAGCATTGGCAGTGACCTTCACAGCACTCGTCCTTGAAGCCAGGAAAGATGCTTTCAGCTAAGTCACAGCCCCCTTCGATCACATTTGCATTATAGCACATCCTGTATGAGTAGGTGCAGTCTTTGCAAGACTCAATTGAAAGAACATTAAAATTTTTTCTCAATACAAAATGGTATTTATCATCATTATAAGAATAATGTGTGCATAGCCCACCAAGAACATACTCAGGCAAGTACTCTGTATAGATTTTATTGTTGAATTCAATTACAAGCTGGTTTCCATTATCTATGGAAATATTATAAGGCATTCCATAGATGTGTTTTGGGAGAGTAAACTCGTTTCTGTACCCATCCTGGACAGGCTGGGCAGCACGGATATTTTCAACTATAATTTTTTTATAATTATCAACAATTACATCTGTATTCTCCCTTGAAACATCGCCAATTTTGTGTCCAAGAATTACAAACATGAGCAAAAAAATCAAAAGAAGGAAGCTAACAAGAAGCGTGAACTCAACGCTCGCCTGGCCTCCGCTGCTCTTATCTAGACCGCTCTTGTCAAAAGCGCCGTCATCTAAACAATTCTTTTTATTAATACATAATCACCCTTTGAGTCGATTTGGAACGATTTTTTTCCTGGTGACCAGTCTGCCGGCACAAACTCTCCTGTGATATTTACAGAAGACAGAGACAGATACATGTTTTCCTGCCCTGCAAATAGATAGTCTATCTGAACAAGGTTGTTGTTTATTATCTTTATTCCTGAAATGTAATCTGGCATTTCAACCTCAACAACGAGCCTTGCGTCTTTTCCGTGTGCATGTACGGTCTGTGCAGTTTCAACCATTATCTTTCCTATCTGGGAAACTTGGTAGGCGACTGCGCTTGATGATGTGTCTTGGATATAGTTTGACATAAGATAAAACGCAGGCAGAAGCAACAGCAATGAGAATGTAAAGACCAGCAGGAATTCCATTGAAATCTGGGCTTTTATTTTCATTTTAAATTCTACTTCATTAAATTCGAATTCATTTTAGGTATACATCAACCACTTCAGGTAACCATCCTTTGTCAAGAAGGGATTTTCGTATCTGCTCTCTATCCATACCATTTGCACGGCAATTTTGTATAAATCTCTGTAGCCGGTCAAAATTATAGTCTGGATTTGGCACTTTTCCCTCTTTCAACTCTGGAATTTTTATTTCAGAAACATTGCTCTTAAAGCTCTCCTGCACCTGCCCTGTCTGTTGTTCTTCTGGCTCATCGATTATCTTAATTTCTGTATCATGCAGGCTCTTTTCAAGCGTGCTTTCTTGTTCAACGCCGCCTTTGTTTGCATTTTTTGAGCTTTTTGCCACATAGTAGAGATAGATTCCCCCAAAAATAAGCAAGGATGCCACCGAAATTATTACAACTAAAGCCAAAGGGCCAACATTTATTAATTTAAGAGGCTTTTTATTGCTAAAGTAACTCTCAAAAAGAGTCTTTTGCTGCTTTTCTCCGGTCGTAATGTTTACAGCCATAGTGGTCTGATTAGTAGAGGTCTGTCCTGGTATCTTGCTTATATATTTCTGGAATTTTTTTGAATAGTAGGTTATATTCTGGATACTAAACTGAGTCTCGACTTCAACCTCTTTTGATGCATCATGAATGCCGCCTGCGGCTAAAAGTGTGACCATAAAACTCTTCTGCTCATTTAAGGTTTTGACATCTTCTTTGCTCAGCCTTACTTCCCCTATTTTCGTGCCGTTTTTTGACCTGAATATAACAACGACATCGCCGACTGACGCATTATCATACGGCCATGTTATATTTGCTTTTAGTTCAAGGCTTTCGTTTGTTGAATTTACAACTATATCCTGAAGTTGGACCTCCTTCTCCACTTCAATAGGTTTTATAATTATGCTCGTATTTATGCTAAAAGGCACAACTTCATTGTACTTGGTTTTATATGTTCCGAAAAATCTTATCTTATACATTTTGTGGTCGTAAATCCACGGCGCCATCTCAACAATAGGTTCGCTGGCTACAAATTTTTGCGGCTCAACAACAGGATACCTATAAGTTTTCTTTGGGAACAAATCAGAATCAATGTTTACCTCAAGGTCGTAATACTGCCCTTTCTTCAGTGGATTTTGAAAAGAATAGTTCATGCGATAATAGTCATAGCTCTTCACCTGGCTAGCATTCACATGAAACCAAAACTTTATAGGGTCAACATTTACCTTGACTTCTTTTGAGCAGTTTTGCACGCCTTTATAGCCATTGTACTCGTACGCAGCAACAAGCGTAATATTGTCTCTGCCGCTTTCGTTCGCAAGAAATTCAAATGCAAACTCCTTATCTGTTGAGATATGTCCGCTCCATTCATAATAGTCGTTTGCGAAGGAGAGAGGTTTATCAAAATCAGAAACTCCCAGTGTGTTAGGAATGTATATTTTAAGAGTGGTCTTAACAGAAGAGGCGTATAAATTAGCAACATTTAAGGATAGCTCAGTGCTGTCACCTATATTTAAGGTGTCCTTCTTCAATGAGAATGTACATCCAAACGGTTTTTTAAGGCTTACTTTTTTTATAGGAGCTAAAGTGCTGTATTCAACATTTTGATAATTATAGCTTGCATTCCCAGCATATAGGCTTACATTGTCTGTGCCGTCCTGCCAGCCGACAAGTTTGTAATTATAATTAAGGTAAACAGACTTTCCCTTTTCAATTTTTCCGGTCCATGCAACACGATTTGGCAACTTGCTTTTTCTCTTTCCTGAATAGTCATCGCTGACAACATCAATTTCGCCATCGAACTGATAGTATATTGGAATAGGCTCATCGTATTTCACAGTGAGATCACTGGTGCCTGTATTCTGAAGCGTTGTCTGCACAGAAAGCGTGTCTCCAAAAAACACCTCATTCTCGCACTCTCTTGTAACTTTTAATGTTGGTTTATATTTGTTTATTATTATCCTAAACCTGAAAGGCTCTTTAACAAAATGCGGATCAGTCATATCATAGGAAGAATCCTTGTAAGTTGAGTTTGGCCTTGAGTCGTTGTAAGAATAATCGTATGCTTCCTTGACAATTGTGTCATTTAGTTTAAGAATCAGTACACCAAATGACGCATTAGCCTTTAGTATGACAGTGGTTCTGTCTTCGCTTGCCCCTTCAAGAACATAGTTTATATTGTCAACTGTGAAGTTGTCACCTATCAGATGCCAGTTGTCATAAAGAGCTGCATGGGAAGTAGAAGCAACTAAGAATACCAATATAAATGTGAATAATATCCCTGCTTTCATTGTGCCCTCTTTTTTTACTTAATTATTAAGCAAAGAGTTTATATAGTTTTTGGTAATAAGCGGCACCGTTCAAAATCTAAAGATTTATAACCCACCACAGCCATAAGGCTGTGTGTGGGGGTGGAGGTGATAGCTCCACCATGGCAAGCGAAAACAAACTAATAAATTTACCGCGGCAAGTCATTCAGAAAGAAATCTCAAAAACACTTCACTCTGCGCACCTATCACCGTAGAGAAATAGTTGAAACAGTACTGTCTGCCATAAAACGCAAGTTCGGCGCTAGCGTAAGCTCAGTAAAGCTCAAAGCACAAAAGACCGAAAGGTATTGTCTGGCTATCGCACACAACATTTCAGCCAGCCTTTACGACTTTTTGAACGGTGCCGATATTTATATAATAGTTTATATTATATAACTTATAATTCCTTGTTTTTCCATTAAAGGAAAATCAAGCAAGAAATTGTTCCTTCATAAATTTTAATAAACAGAATTTAAAGAAAAATAAAAAATTAAATTAATTATTTATTGCACACTCGCGTATATTTCTCCTCTTGCGTCTTTTGAAAAAGCCGCGCCGGCCGAGGTCGCAAACCATTTATATGTGACTACAAATTTATTTCTATCTCCTTCTGTCATTTGATCGCCACCTGTACAATCAGCTATTAAAACCATGCTTGTTCCATCTTGCCAATCTACAGGGTTACCTGCATCAGCTGTCACTAAATTCGTCTCCCCACCACAATTAGAATCACCGTTAGTATCAAAACATACTGTGTTGCATGTTATACCAGGGATATCTGTTGTTACGGTCCAACCGTAAACTCGTATATTTGTTCCAAGATTATTAGTTAATGTAGCAACTATAGTACCAGTAGCTGCATTATTTATTACAAACTGGTCTTTTTTACAAAGAGCATTCGCGCCAAAATCACATCTATCAGGCAAAAATCTGCCTGGATTAAGCACTCCAAAATAAGCCAGCGCTCCAATCATAATCAAAATCACGAGGAACGCCCAACCATATGTCATTAAGAACTCAAGCGCACCTTGTCCTTTCCTCATTCAAATCAACCTCCTTTATTTAATTCAAAAAAGTATATAAAAAAATTATGAAGTTGCTTATATTTAAATATTTCGGTACAAAAATGAGAAAATTTAAAAATGAGCGCAAAAAATCACAAGTGTATGTCAACAAAACAAGTTTCAGCAGGAAGCATTCAGAAAGGCAGTTATGTTATAATAGATGGGGTTGCGTGCAAAACTGTAGACACCCAGATTTCAAAGCCTGGAAAGCACGGACATGCAAAAATAAGAATTCTTGGAGTAGGGCTTCTTGACGGCAGAAAGAGAGAAGTCGTAATGCCAGGACATGATAATATAGAGGTCCCAATAATTGATAAAAAGAATGCACAAGTATTGTCAATCTCCGGAGACACAGCTAATGTTATGGACACAGAGACCTATGAAACATTTGATATGCAGATTCCAGATGAGCTCAAAAACGAGGTAAAGGAAGGTAGCTTGGTTCTTTACTGGCAAATTCTTGATCAGAAGGTTATGAAGCAAGTAAAGCCTGAGTAACGCCTACCTCAAGAGTACTTTTCAAGAGTTGCTTTAATTTAATTGATTCAAGATTACTTTTATGGGAAAGGTGAAATAAATGGTTAAGTTTCCTGAAGCAGAAGCAAGACTTATAAGAAACAAGTTTGCATGTAGGGTATGCAAAAGCGTTGTAAGAGCACCAAACATGAAGGTTTTGGCAGGCAAAGTTAGGTGCAGAAAGTGTAAAAGTACAGCGCTTCGTCCACTTAGAAGGAAGTAAAAATAAAAGCCATAATAGATACTAGATTAATTTTAGATAAAAAGAAGCAACAAACAAAAAAATGCTAAATAAAAGATAAATACAATAAGAATCTAATAAAATCAAAGTAATAACAGAATAAAAACAAGAGCCAAAAGAGGAAATTATGGACATTTGGGCTACTTTATTAAGCTATAAATGGGTGTTTCTCTTTTATGCTTCTGTACTTATGCTTGTTTATTTAAATAGGCATAGGTTTGAAAAACAGGGTATTCTTTATCTATTTAGAACAAAAATAGGATTAAAGGCAATGGACAGCATATCTGCAAAGCTTCGTGAGCTTGTAAGGATACTAGCAATATCTTCCATAGGGTTTGCATTTGCAGGGCTAATTTTTATAACAATACTCATACTCAAGCAGGTTTATGAGCTTTTCTATACCAAATCAACTCTAGGCGCATCTCCAATAATTCCTGGTGTGCCGATTGCAGGCACAGGGCTTGTTTTCCCGCTAATAATAGGATGGGTATGCCTTTTCATCATAATAATAGTACACGAGTTCAGTCATGGTATAGTAGCCCGAGCACATAACATCAAGGTTAAAAGTAGCGGAATTGTATTTATCGGCCCTATACTTGGGGCTTTTGTAGAACCGGATGAAAAGGAGTTGAAAAAAAGGGATGATATCCAACAATATTCTGTATTTGCCGTCGCTCCTATAGCAAACATTGTTTTTGCAGGCATTGCCATACTTGTGCTGATGTTTATAACCGCTCCGCTTTCTGAGTATGCTTCAGTACCCACAGGAATAAAGATAGATGTTCAAGACAGCTTCCCTGCAAAAGAGTCAGGGCTTAAGGATGAAGATATAATAGTAGCAATAAACAGCATTCCTACATCAGACAGAAACGCATTATTCAACATCACAAAAGATTTGAAGCCAGGAGACCAAGTAACGCTTTCAACAAAGCAAAGAGATTTTACATTTAAAGCCGCAACTGACCCAAAAAATACCACTCATGGCTATATGGGAATTACAATAAAGGAGGAAGTAAGGGAAGCAAAGGAAGGCTATTCTGTTATGTATCCTCTCCTGAAATGGACGCATGAGCTTTTTTTCTGGCTTTTTTTCATAAGCTTTAATATAGGGCTCATCAATCTTCTACCTGTTTATATTACAGACGGAGCACGAATGCTCCTTGTAAGTTTTGAAAGGATGTTTGGCAAAAATGGCAGAAAGTACTGGATACTTATAAACAATTTCTGCTTATTGCTGGTTATTATACTTATATTTCTTCCTATAATAAAAAAAGCGTTAACGTAGGGAGTATAGAAGTTTATTATAGCAATTTATATAATTCCATAAACTTTAGTTTCAAAAATTTAAAAAAAATTCTGATTTGAATATTTTTTTCAATTATCTTTTTTAATAACCATTGTAAAGGACAGCGTGGGTGATGTGGTATGAACGGAAGATATTTTATAACAAGCGAAAGTGTAACAGAAGGGCATCCAGATAAAATTTGCGACCAGATTAGCGATGCAGTTCTTGATGAGCTTATCAAGCAAGACAAGGATTCAAGGGTCGCTGTTGAATGTCTTACGACAACCGGACTTGTAATGGTTGCAGGGGAGGTTACAACAAAAGGATACTGTGATGTACAAAAAATTGTTAGAAAAAAGCTTAAGGAGATAGGCTACACTCGCCCTGAATTCGGTATTGACTGCGAAGATGCAGGGGTTCTTGTAAGCATCCACGAACAAAGTCCTGATATTGCATTGGGTGTAAACGAGGGCGAGAAAAAGGAGCAAGGAGCAGGCGACCAGGGAATGATGTATGGTTATGCGTGCAATGAGACCCCAGAACTCATGCCTCTTCCAATTATAGTTGCGCATAGGCTTACAAAAAGGCTTGCTGAAGTCCGCAAAGAAGGAACAATAAAAGATATCGGCCCAGATGGAAAATCACAGGTCACTGTAGAATATTTTAACGGGACTCCAAAAAGAATTGACGCAATAGTCATTGCCCAGCAGCACACAGATAATTGTCCTGAAGAGAATTTAAGAAAGGAGATAATGGAGCATGTTATAAAGCCGGTTTGTGGCAAGATGATAGACCCAAAAACCAAGATTTACATAAATGCCACCGGAAGATTTGTAATAGGCGGTCCTGAGGGCGACACTGGCGTAACAGGAAGAAAGATTATTGTTGACACCTATGGTGGTGTTGGAAGGCATGGAGGAGGAGCGTTCTCAGGAAAAGACCCAAGCAAGGTTGACCGTTCTGGCGCTTATGCTGCAAGATATGTAGCAAAAAACATTGTTGCTGCTGGGCTTGCAGACAAATGCGAAATACAAATATCCTATGCAATCGGAGTTGCTGAACCAACATCAATAAGCATTGACACATTCGGCACCAACAAAATTCCCGAGGAAAAGATTATAGAATTGGTAAAAAAGCATTTCAAGCTTACGCCTAAGTGGATAATTGACACGCTTAATCTTAAGCGCCCTATATATCAAAAGACTGCAACATACGGTCACTTTGGGAGAAACGATCCGGACTTCACATGGGAAAAAACTGATATTGCACCATTGCTGAAAAAATCCGCAGGGCTTAATTAAGCGAAACTTTGAAATCTTTTATAGGTTACATTTTTATAATTGTTTTTATAATTATTTTTTATACTTAGTTATTTCTTATACTTATTTTTTATACTGATTTTATTTCCTGAAACTAAAGGTTAGTGCACAACAGGAACCAACTTTTCATTAAGAAATATGAGACCATAATTGAGACTATAATTAAGAGTATCCATTAAGACTATGATTTAGGCAAAAATAATAATGTCACTTCAAAAAGCATTACTAATGGAACAAGAAGCACTGTCGCCTGAATAGGCGTTGGGTCCGGAGTCCATATCATAAGAAGTACGAAAGAGCCTGCATAAAAGTAAATCCTCTTATTTTTAATTACACTAGGTATGAAAATGCCGGCCCGCACAAGAAGGACTAGTAAAAGAGGCGTTGTAAAGATAAGCCCTGTCACAAAAGTGACTACACAGGTAAACGACACGAAATCAGACACGCTAAAAAGCAACACGACATCTGAAGAGGAAAGAAGTTCAACAATCATCTTATAGGTTAGAGGCAGAAGCAGAAAATATGAATAAAGAACTCCCATAAGAAAAAGTGCGCTGAACTTTAAAACAAAAGATACTATAGAGACTTTTATTCGCTTTGGCATTGCTGGAGAAAAGAAACGCCACAGCTCAACCGCGATGTATGGCAGGCAAAGTATAAACGCCACAAAGATAGAAATCACGAAAAACGCCCATAAAGAGCCTGTCCATGAACCTGCAAAAAGTAAAGGCTCGCTATTAGAGGGAACATAACCAAGCTTTGCGCCAATTGCTTCAAAATAAGGCTCTATTGGCGGACTATAAAGCAGGTCGTCTTCTATTATTCTAAGCATGCGCGGGGCGAATGCAAAAAGCACGGCAGAAAGAATAAAGAGAACCGCTGCAATTCTTATAAAAACACCTCTTAGTTGCCTAAGATGCTCAATAACAGGTAATTTTTTCATCAGAACAATAAACCTCCTTTAGTATAAATAATTTTATCTTGTATTAGATTTTTATTTTGTATTAGATTTATTTTATATCAAATTTATTTTATACTAGATTCATGCGATATTAAGATTATTTTCAAAGATTATCAAATATCAAGTAAAAGATTATTCTTAAATTAGATTCTGAAAAAATCTACCAAGCAAGTTTAAGAATAATTTAAATATAGAAGCATATTTACTTTAATATCCGCAACAGAAAAGTAGGAATCCAAATATAAAGTAAAGAATAGGTATTAAAAGAAAAAGTACAAAAATAAAGAGGAAGTGTACAAAAAAAGATTAGTGATAAATTAGGGTTAAACTGATTAAGCAGATTGGGGGCGCATATGGAGTATAGAAAGCTCATAGGGTTTGGAAAAGGCTCGTATGTCCTGTCGCTTCCAAAAAGCTGGGTAAAGCAGTGTAACATTAAGCAAGGCGACATATTACAACTAGAAAAGAGGGGAGAAGAGCTTGTTATCCGCACAGGGCAGAAAAATGTCGCTGAAAAAGAGCCACGTTGGTCAATCATTGACATAACAGGCCTTACTTCAGAAACAATAGAGACAAGAATTGTTTCTGCATACCTTTCAAACAGTGATTATATAACTGTAAAGGGTACTCAGCTTACAAAACAAATCAGGTTTATTAAAAGTATTTTTAAAAGCTTGCCTGGTATGGAAATTTTTGAGGAGGATTCAGGTAAGATAGTTTTCAAGGACTTAATAGACCTAAATGAAGTGTCGGTAAAGGTTCTGATAAGAAGGATAGACAATATTGTAAGGGGGATGCTTGAGGAGTGTTTTGCTTGTGAAACAAAGGACTGTTATGAAAGCATATATCAAAGAGATTTTGAGGTAAATAGACTCTGCTTTCTTTCGCATAGGATAATCAGAAGCAAGCTTGCAGGCATGAACACACAAGCACCTGAAAACGAAATTGAGCTTTTGCTTGAGTGGGGCATTACAACAAAGCTGGAAAAGATAGGTGATAGAACTAAAAGAATTGCGAGGATACTTTCTTCAATGAAAAAGGAAAAAAATATACTCCATGAGCTTAATGAGATTCAAACCCAACTACAAGCGGCTTACTTGGAACTCATGAAGGCGTATCACAATAAGGATATTAAAGCTGCAGAAGCTATTGAGCTTTCAAGCAAAAAGAGAGCACTTAACTGCGATAGGCTTTTAAGCATAAGAAGCACAGCGATGCTTGCGCAGCTTGTAGAAAACCTAAAGGGCATAAACATTTCAATTCGAGATATAGCAAGGGACATAGTGAATCTATCTGAATAAAAAAGGTTGTCAATGAGTGTCAATGAATATTATCAATAAATATTAATTATAAGCATTTATTACAATTATTTGTTACAATTATTTATTATAAATTATTATATTTCCCCTTCCTCTTTTGATTTTCTTTATTTTCCCATTTGCTTCTAGCTCTGTAAGAATAAGCGAGACTTTTGCCTCTGAGAAAGGCAACTGCTTCCTAAGTTCTTTTTGCGTGATTCGTAAATGCTTTTTTATCACATCCTCAACTTGAATAATCGTTGGCTCAGCACTTGCTTCTACTGGCCCTTTTGCCTCAACCGAGGTCTCAATTTTTTGTTCAGCTAGCTTCTTTTGTTTCTTCAAAAAAAACCACACTCCAAACAGAACGCTAAATAGCAGCACAAAAGCGAATATCACAAAAAAAGAAGTCCATGAATTTCTTTGAACAGAGAACACATCATTTACATTTCTTTCATTTCTATCAAAGTTTATCTGGGGGGCGTCTATAGGAGCTTCAAAAAGCTTTTCTTCCTCGTCAAGCGACGGAAAGAGTATAAGGTCAATCACATAATTCCCCTCGCGCGATATATCAATGAACTCTTCAGTGCTTGATTGGAGTATGTTGTCTTCATAATATTTGGCTGTAAGAACATATTGGCCTAAAGGCGCTTCAAATGAATATGTGCCAGTTTTAGCAATTAATTGCTGTTTTGGAGTAGTGTTTATTGTAACAATAACATTGTCTATTATCTCAAAAGAATAATCATAAACATCGCCGGAAATCGTAGCAGCAGAAACAGATGGCAGATGAATTATGAAAATAGAGAGTATGCAAGAGAGAAACATAGCTAAAAGTTGACCTGAAAAGGTGTTGTGTTTATGGAAATTATTATAAGATTTATGCAATATATAAGATTTATTTAACACTGAATCACCACCATTTTTTTTGTTGGTTATTTTTAGGTTATTTATTTTAGGCAGCTATTAGTTAGCCTAATTATATTTATAACGCCCATAATCCTAACTATAGCCATAATTATTACTGTAGGTTTATTTAAAGGTTTATTAAATTGTTCATGATTGTTCATCACAAATTTAAAGATTTTTTGAGTAAGGAAGGGATATAAAATTCTTTTTTTATTAAAAAAGCTCATATAGCAATCTGCATAAAAAAAACAGTCTTTCTAAAGGTTTATAAAGTTTTAAAACGCATAAAAATTAGTAAAATCATATAAATCACCATTAAAAGAAAAATGAAAAAATAATCAGATAAAGAATATTTATAAAGAAATTGTAGTAATAAAATCTGTAATAATAAAATGATTGTTTATCAAATATTCATATTATATTCATATTAAAAAGTTATATTAGAGATTTATAACAAAGATTCATAAAATCTGGAAATAATAGAAGGTAAAACAATAGGAGGTAAAAATGAGATACAAAAATAACAAAGGGAAGACAAGATATCTTGGGCAGAAAAGATACTTTGTGGAGTGCCTTAACACGAAAAGAGTTGGATTTTTGTGGGCATTTGCAATAATGCTTGTATTTTTAGCATGGCCCAGCTTAGCGGTTCAAAACAACCCTGCGCTAGCAAGCAATGATGTAAAACAAGAGGTCATATCTAGTGATGAATCTACCAACATAGAGAATACAGAAGAAGATGTCAAAGACACAACAGAAAAGGAAATTCCCGAGAGCATCAAGGAAGAGATGGCTGGAAAGCCCATTGCAGAATGCATTGCAAAACTAAGTGAAAGATACCCAAAAGTATCTCCAATAAGGATAAAACTATTTTGCGGCGAAGCAGCAAGGACAATAGCGCAGATAAAATCTGAATATGGCAAACCAGGACTTGCAGTAGCCGGTGATAGGTTTAGGGCTTGTGTCGCATTCGTAAATGCAAATAATATTGACGCAAAGCCTGAAAATTTCTGTCAGAAAGCAGTTGAAAATGAGGAAGCATGTTTAAACTTCCTTAAGCAGAAAGGCGTACCTGATGCAGTAATAAAATGCAAGCAGATTTCAAATGCAAGAGTTGAAAGAGTATCTGAAAGATTAACTGAAAGATTAAGAGAGAGAGCTCAGATAGCACAAGAGATAAGAGATACTATTCCGCAATGGAAGATTAAACATATGGAAGAGATGGCTGAAAAAAACGAGAAGATAAAAGAGATGTTAAAAAACCTCAGCGAAGACAAAGCAACCGTATTTATGCATCTTTCTGTTGCAGAGCAGAAGCGTATCGCAGAGCAGGGAAATCCAGAAATATTAGATAGGTATACATTGAGAAAAGTAAGCAAGGAGGAGCTTTTCAAGAAAAGGATTGTAGCAGCAAACATCAGGGAGAATGCGCGTATGGAGTTCAACAAAGCAAAAGAAAGGTATGAAAATGCCAACACACTATACAAAGCAAAGATGCAAGAATTTGCATCTTTAAGGCAAAGGGTTCGTGCCTGCAATGCCTCAAACTCTACTGAATGCCAGAAAATGAATCAAGAGGCAGTTGAGCGGGCAAAGGAATGGCTTTCAAACTATATAGATATGGTTATAAGCCATTTAGAGAAGGTGAGGTCAAGAGCAAATGAATCAGAGTTTTTGACTGAAGATGAAGCCGCTACGATAACAGCAGACATAGATAAGGCTATAGCGGAGCTAAAAAAAATAAAGGGAGAAATAAGCTCAGCAACCACAAAAGAGGAGATAAAGGATGCCGCTTCTAAGGTAAGAGAGTTTTGGCAAAAGGCCAACTACCAAACAAAAATAAATATACTAAAGATATATGGTGCAAGAGTAGGCGAGATTGTAAAAAGAAGCGAACATCTTGAAAACCGCCTTGACTGCGTCATAGCCTCTATGAAAGAACAGGGTATTAACACCTCCGAAATAGAACCACTTAAAGAGGATTTCAGCGAAAAAATCCAGGAGGCAAAAGACCATCTTTCAACAGCCAAATCTTACTTCAAAGAAGCAATCGAGTTTAGAATGCAGATTGTAAATGCAAGCAGCGAGGACATCCAAAAGTTAAAGGAGCTACACACACAAGCCCATTCTGAGATAAAAAAAGCCCATGAATCGCTAAAAGAAGCACATAGAATTCTTATGGAGATCACAAAGAAAATAAGAAGCAACGGTGGCAAAATAACTGCATGTAAAAAAATGGGTGAAGGGCTTGGAGCAGACGAAGAACTTGTGGTTGAAGAAATAGAAGACAGCGAAGAAGAACTTGAGCAAGAAAATAGCGAATAAAATTTTTTTCTTTTTTATCTATTTTTTATATAATTTCTTTTGTTAATAAAAAAGGAGAAGATAACCATTCCGGACACCATTTTTTATAAAAGAGAGTTTGCGAAGTACCCCTGTCCGAATGCAATACCTCCGTCGCCAGGAGGAACTTTTTGGTTGAGATGTGCACCCTCATTAAAAAACAAATGCGCGATTATTCTATTATAAACACAGCCTCCGCTAGCAACAATAGGTCTGCCTTTTGATACCTTCCTTGCCATCTCTAGAAATCCTTCTGCAAGGTAGTTCTGGACAGTCGCGCTAAGCCTTCGCTTATCTTTCCTGATATTACGATAGAGAAATTCAAATAGAGGCGTTGTCTTAAGCACAAGCATTCCGTTCTCTTTTGATATTTTAGGGGTAATATCAAGAGGTTTCGAAGAGTTTGCCTCAAGCAGCATTGCTGGCCTACCATCATAAGTCCTATGCGAACAAAAGCCAAGAAACGCACTTGCTGCGTCAAGCACCCTGCCGCAGCTGCTTGTAAGGGGTGTGTTGAACCCCCTCTCAAGCATAGCAGAACAAGCATTTAGTTCCTCCTGGGGGATAATACCAAGAGAGCCTATCTCAGACTTGCTAAGAAACCTAGAGAGTATTCCAAAAAGCATTCTTTTCGGATAAACAACTGCGTTCTCACCAGAGACCATTGGCTGTTTTTCAAGATGACCCCTACGCTCTAAGCCAAAGAAAACTTCTCCACCCCATATGCTGCCGTCTTCTCCATAGCCTGTCCCATCAATAGCTATCCCGCAACATTTTTCAATATTATGCTCCATCATTACAGAGGCGACATGAGCCAGATGGTGTTGAACAAATATTAGTTTGGCATTGTATTTTTCAGCGAGCTTTTTTGCAAGGGTGGTTGTATTATATCTGGGATGTTTATCACAAAGCACTATTTTAGGCTGAATTCTAGTTAGTCTTACAAATCTGCGAACGGTTTCATCTAAAAAGTGAAGGGACTCTGGCTTTGCGGTATTTCCAAGATACTGCGAAAGATAGGCCTTGCTTCCTTTAAATACACATATGGTGCTGTGCTGTTCTGCGCCCAATGCAATTGAGTCTGGCAGATAAAGATTTAGTGTTATAGGGATGGGAACAAACCCTCTGCTTCTACGAAGCAGTTGAGGCATTGGATTAAGTTTAACAACCGAATCATCACATCTATTAACTATCCTTCGCTCATGTGTCAAATAGAGATTTGATAAACGCCTTATCTTCTCATCGATTATCATTGGCTCATCTGGAAGGTTCGCACTTGTAAGCACTACCGGCTCATTAAGGTAGTCAAAAAGCAAAAGATGGAGGGCTGTATAGGGAAGCATAAAACCAAGTGTATCAAGCTCGCTTACATCTTTAAGAATATCTCCTTTTTTTCTTAGGATAACGATTGGACGTTGTGGGCTTTCAAGAACATTCTTTTCTTTCTCAGAAACAAAAGCATACTTTCTTACCATTTCCGTATCTTTTGCAAGAAGCGCAAATGGCTTGTCTGGCCTTTTAAGCACATGCCTTATTTTTCTTACGCTGCATGGAAGAGACGCAAGATGAAACCCACCAATACCTTTTATAGCTACGACCTCACCACGCTGCAATGACTCTGCTGCATGCTTGATAGCATTCTTCTCGCTGATAACAGCCGATTTTTTTATAAATGAAAGCCTAGGTCCGCATTCAAGACAACCGATAGTCTGTGCATGAAACCTCCTATTAGAAGGGTTAACATATTCTGCAAAGCAGGATTTACACATCTCAAAATCTGCTAAGCTTGTGTTTGGCCGGTCATAAGGATAATCTTCTATTATTGTAAACCTTGGGCCGCAATTTGTGCAGGTTATAAAATAGTAGTTATATCTTCGGTTTTTTTTATCTCTCAGCTCTTTTTCGCAGTCTTTGCACATAAAAGTGTCAGCAGGCAGGTCTGTTTGTCCACCTTTTCCTGAACCTGCAATATTAAAGCCCGTAAAGTCTGCATTTATCTTTTCTATCTCAATTTCTGCGATTTTCGCAAGAGGCGGCGGCCTTTTTAGCGAGGTAAGTATTGAAAGTGAATCTGCAATAATTTCTACACCCTCACCTGTGTTTCTTACTGTGCCTTTGATACCTTTTTTTACCGCTTCCTGATAGATAAAAGGTCTAAATCCAACTCCCTGAACAACTCCTCTTACTTTTATCTTATAGTACATTCAGAAGCGAGATAGTTTAATAATATTTATTTGTAACTTTTAATTTTCTTAAAGTTTCCATAAAGAAAAAATAATAACAAATTATGCAGGTTATAAAGTAGCTTGTTAAAGTAGCTTTGTTAAAGTGGCCTGTAATACTATTACAGATTATATATCAATTCATATCAAATCATCATATCAATCTAATACTAATTTAATACTAATTATTACTAATTCATTTATTACTAATTTTATTACTTTAATACTATAGGTTATTAATTTAGTACTAATTATTTTAAATACTTTTCACGAAAGTTTTATATATCTATTTAGCAAGTAAAAAAGTTTAGATAGAGATGTTGCTAAAAAAATCAAAAAAAACAAAACAAAGACTATTATTTTTTACATTCATTGCTCTCTTATTTTCTGTATCGTTTGCGTCTGCACAGGAGAACATGCTTGAACCTGTTTTTGACACTCTAAGCAGGTTGCGATTGTTTGAGAACTATGAAAGGCATCCATTTGTTGCAGATTTCATCGTATTTCTTGTAATCTTCATTGGTTTAAGCAGGTTTCTCTTACTTGAAAGGATTGGAAGCCCAGCATCTTCTGGTATAGGAATAATACTCGCCTTGGCGCTTGCGTTTTTTGAATACAGAACAGACTGGTCAATAGGCCGTAATTTAGGTCCTATAGTGGTCATTATTTTAATGCTCATATTGGGCGTATTCATATATCTTCTAGTTCTTAGTGCAGGCTCAAGCACGGCAAAAGCCGGAGCCGCCGCATATTCCATAACATTTGCAATTATGGTGGGCGTAACACCTAATCTTATGGAGTTCGCAAGGAGAAACGCATACTCCCAATTTCTATTTGCATTCTTGTCTATTGTTTGGTTTATTGCTGTTGTTTACACATTCATAAACCTAGTCTCAAGCATCGCAAAAGGAGGAGATGGAGGTATAGTGAAGAGTTTAAAGAATTTTTGGAAAGGACCTAAAGAAGGAGAAGTTCACCGCCATGATTTACCACCTATAAAAAGGAAGGATGAAGTAATACCTGCCATTACTGAGATTAGTAATGCAATTGATGAATTAGAGAGGCAAGTAAAAGGATTTATTAGTGCAACAAATCAACCAGTGGGACCTCAAGAAGACAGCGGATCTAAAGAGATTAGGGCTCAAGAATACATACAAAGAGTTTTAGGATGTATAGATTTGGTAAGACAAAAATTAAGCATGCTAAATTCTCCTCTTGCATCTCAATTAAACACTCAAGAAAGTCAAGAGCTCATTAAATTAATGAGTAGATTTACCGAGATTTATAATGTGTTTGTTAAAAGTGTACATAGTCAGATAAATAAAGAAAAGCAGGGACAAGGATGAAAAAAGAAGCTATCGAAAACCTTGAAAAAAATATTAGAGAGATAATTGAAATTTGCAATAGTCTTGCACAAAGAAATCTACAATTACAAGGATTAGAGAATATCAGTCGGGTTATTGGGCAAATAACCAATGAACTTTTAAATGCATTTAACCAGCAATCTGAAAATGCTATTAATGAAGAGAACAGGTTGAATAATACAGAAAAAGGTCTTCAGGAATTAATAAGGCTATGCGAAGATATAAAAGAAGAAATTAAAAATGTTGGGGAGATAGATTTAATTGAAGAAAAGGTCTTGCAAAAGATTAAAAAAAAAATAGATACGATAGTAAAAATAATAAATAAAAACCCAGAGGAAGCAATAAATAATATTGTAAGTCTTACAAATACATGCACAGAACTTTCATCAGATTTAGAAAGTCTTTTGCCAAGAGGCTGGGCACAAATTCGTAAAATTGTAGATAATAATCAGACAGTTTTAAAAAATCTGAATCAAATGGTTAGTTATACAAATACTGAAAGTGAAGGAAGACTAAACTTTAGACTTAAGTCACTTCTGAATTATTTTACCGGTCTTGTTAGACATATACAAGCTAGCGAACAGGTCCATAAAATTATGTATGAGTTTATTCAGACAATAAGCAAGGATTTAAAAACAAAATCAGTTTCTTGGAGAGCAGGGTACTCAACAAGCGGAAAGATTAGTAAGCTTGGTAGTTTTAATACAACCGAAGGAAAGGAAGTTATTATTAGGATAAGAAACCAAGCTAATGAAATAAGTAAACAAATTGAGCAAATAATACGACCGCTTGGCGCAAATAAAGATATCGGCCAAAATAGAAACTTTACTTTGCCTAGGATAGTTGATGAGCTAAAAAATGAAGAAAAAGAAATAAAAGAAATTATCAATCAAATTGAAAAAACAATTAATATAATTAAAGCACATAGAGGAGTAATTCAAGAAGAAATAATCAAATGAAACATGTATTAACAGCTATTATAGCATTTTTAACATTTTCTGCCGATGTTTCTGCTTTTGATATGTCTTACCCCTTGCTTTATCCTAGGATATCTAGTCTTTATAATGTTGCACCGTACATAATAGATCTTATAATTGTTCTTGTATTCTTCCTTGGTTTTACAGCCTTGGTATTTAAGGACACATACGGAGTTTCTGCAAGGATTGGAATTGCCTTTACAATGACCTTCGCAGTGATATTCTGGGAGATTTATGCAGGTGATTTCACACTGGCAGGCTATCTCGGACAGTGGATTGTCCTTGCAATTGCAATGTCTGCGGCAATGCTATATTTTCTGATTTATATGCCAGATATGGGCTTCACAGGCATGCTTGCAGCTTCCTGCCTTTACTTCATCATTTTATTGTCTATTTCTGCATATAACATTGTAGAAAGACATGCGCTCGCAATAAATATAGCCGGCACAGTAATGTTCTTGTATACTCTGTTTAGATTTGCCCTTTTTCTTTGGAAAATATTCAATATAACTGAAAGGGATGAGAGGCACCGTTCAAAATCTAAAGATTTATAACCCACCACAGCCATAAGGCTGTGTGTGGGGGTGGAGGTGATAGCTCCACCATGGCAAGCGAAAACAAACTAATAAATAAAGTTAAGCGATTGATAAGAAGAGTGGGACTTCCCCGCTGGCTGCACAGGTTTTGACCGAAGAAATATGAGTTCTGGCATCATGGTTTGGCACTCATCATGAAGCAAGAGTGTAGGCTAGGTTACCATAGAGTAACTAGGCTGCTTAGAGGCTTAGATCATAAGACATCTGCCCTTCTGCATTGTGTACCAGTTTCCACAAGATGCCACTTCAAATCTGGCAGAGACTGCTGGAAGCAACCGCCATGCA
>JAWABL010000020.1:0-25706 GCA_038884615.1 Candidatus Woesearchaeota archaeon
ATATAGGCACCGTTCAAAAAGTGTGTTAGCATCCACCGCGTATGCACATTCAGGAATCATATATAGGTTTGAAGTGAGTTGTTCCATACGAAAAACCAGATATTTTGATTTGAATGGAAAAGTGCCAACATGATATTAAACCGACCAAAAACGAGATTTTGAACGCAGCCAAAATATATGATGTTATGTATTATTGTAAAGTTTCTTATAAAAAATTTCTTTATACTCTCTTTTTAAATTTTATATCTTGATTCTTTTGATTTCAAGAATAGTTCCTGGTTTTATTTGTGCTATCACAACAAAACCTGTGTTGTTAAAGGGGTCACTTCCAGGGTTAATACACACTGTTTTTCCAATTTGGTCTTGGAATGACCTACTTATTGCAGGGCTTTCGTGAATATGTCCAGAGAGAACAAGAAGTGGTTGATATTTCTCAATAAACTCTTTAATCGCTTTACTTCCAACATGTCTTCCGTCATGTAGGATGTCACAATTTGTTCCATATGGTGGTGCATGTGTGACAAATATGGTTTTTTCCATTTTTTCTCTTGAATAGTTTAAAAGATCGCTTTTTATAGATGTATAATCGCTTCTAGGCGTAGTCAAAACGCCCTGTGGCTCAATCGCGGCAAAATCATCCTTTTCCCAATCCTTAAGGCTAAATGGTGTAATATTAACATAGCTATAGCCAATCAGTGTATATTGTCTGATTCTCTTTTTTGCTTGATGGAGAAGGTGAAAATGCCCTTTAATCTCATTATTAAGAAGGATTTCATAGTTTACTCTGTAGTCATCATTCCCAAAAATAAGATAAAACTCTATAATCGGATTGTGTGTCTTAACTCTTTTTATTAGAGGGACAAAATGGTTTTCAAGAAACTGCTTTTGGATATTTATTCTCGAGTCCAGGCTATTGAAACCCCTTGGACAAATATCCCCTCCGAATATTATTGCATCTACCTTCTCTTTTATAGAAACAGAAATAAAATTTTCAATTAATGTTTCGTTTCCATGCAAATCTGTGGCATAGGATATTTTCATCTTTAATCATTCTTTAATCATATAGATTTTAATTTTTACTCTTTTTATCTTTTTTATTATCTTCCCCACAGTCTAACATAAAAAATGGACTGGTCGGGATTTGAACCCGAAGCCTCACCGCTGCCAGCGGCGCGTTATACCAGGTTTAACTACCAGCCCATTCTATTATTCCACAAAAGAGTAGGATATATTTAACCTTTTTGTAAAAGTATTTAAAGTCCGGATTTTCATTTATTTAGATGAGAAATCCATACGGAAGGGCGTTTCTTTTGGAATAAACCACACTGTCCACATTTTTCGCTAAAGTTATAGTTGCAATGACCTTTGTTGTTCCAATTTTCTTCCTTCCCTTACCAATTTTAGTAATTGTAAGCGTACTTTATGGCTTTTTTTGCTTATTATGTTGCTAAGCTTTTTAATGGCAAAACACCAAAAATGCGATAGTTAGGTGTAATCTTAGAACATTTTTTATAGCATTCGTTGTGGTTTCTGCGTCCCACCTTTTAGGAGAATGGGTGAACTCTTGAAGTTGAATTATTTTTAGCACATTGGTGTAGATAAATATACATTTGCTGAACTAAACTGCTCAAAGACAACAAAAACTCTATTATTCCTTGTTCTACTATACAAATGATAAATTTTATATACTGGTTTTGATTACTCTCACTGCGGGGGTTGAGTTTATTGGTAATTTTATTTGATAGATTTAATCTGCCAAATGATATTTATGAAATAATTTTTGCGACCAAACAGCAGAAAATAGTAGGCAAACTTCTTATTAAAGAGATGAAAAAACATAATGGCGAGATGAGCAAAGCAGACATGTCTGCATTTGCGACCGCCCTACACGAGGGCACTTATGTCACAGAGATTGACGAACCACAATATGCAGGCAAGAAAGTTAGGGTAAGCTACAATAAACGGCAGTTTTATGATAGAATCCTTACGCCGATGAAAGGGATGGGTATAATAGACTATGATCTTTACAAGAAAACCTATAAACTCTCAGACAAGTTTAATCAGTCAATGATTAAAATAGGTCTTATGTGGATAAGGGAGATGAGATAAAAGACCTGATTTGCAAAAAGAAGTATAATAAATAGGACAAAAAAGAGTAGACTTATAAAAATACAGATACTAAAAGTGATACTAAAAGTTAAAGCACCTTATTTTGCAGCAAGCCTTATATCCGCTTCCTGAACTGTTTTTCTTCCTGAATGTTTTGCAATGCTCACAGCATGAGTGCCTATCTCTTCTGCGATCTGTGTTATGACCTCTACAAACGCATCAACAGCATCAGCTGAAACCCTGTCTGCTCCTGCCTTGAACAATATGCGGGCAACAGGTGCCTTGGGAATTATGCCTGTTTTTCTAGTCATCTTTTTTCACCCCAAATCTATAAAAGGAGACTTGAAATTTTCTATTTAGCCCAATAAGACAAAATTACCACAACTTATTTAAATACTTTTCTATATCGTTTTGTTATGGAAAAAATAGACATTATAGCTTTTAAATATGCTCTTCAAAATGCATTGAAGTACAATGGCAAGGCGCAGCCAGGCTCGGTAATTGGAAAAATTCTTAAAGAGCATCAGTGGGCAAAAAAGGACCTTTCTTTGTTGAAGGATACTGTTAATAATGCAGTTATAAGGGTAAACTCTATGTCTCTTATTGAGCAACAAAAAACACTTTCCCAGATAGCACCAGAGTTATTAGAAACCAAACAGAAAGAGCAAGACCTTTTTGCCTTTCTTGATATTAAGGGGGGTGTTGTAACTGCATTTCCTCCAGAACCTAGCAAATATCCACATATAGGTCATGCAAAAGCAATACTCTTGAATTATGAGCTTGCAAAGAGACATAATGGAAGATTCATCCTTAGATTTGAAGACACAAACCCGACTCTCGCGAAGGAGGAATATTACTTGATTCATGAAGAGAATTATGCCTGGCTTGGTGTCAATCCTGATATGATATGTTATGTTTCTGATTACGTTGAAGATATGTATAGAATGGCAGAGCGGCTTATAAGTAAGGGGCAGGCGTATGTTTGCTTCTGTGCGTTGGAGAAAATGCGAGAAAATAGAGCTAATGGTGTTTCTTGTGAGTGTAGAGAACAAAATATGAGTCTAGAATTGTGGCAAAGACTTTTTAAACTGCCAGAAGGTGAGGCCGTATTAAGGGCTAAAATTGATATGCTACATCAAAATACTTCAATGAGGGACCCAACACTGTTTCGTATAATAGACGCGCCACATCCAAGGACAGGCAAACGATTTAGGGTGTGGCCAACTTACGATTTTGAAAACGCTTTTATGGATGGGATGCAAAATGTAACTGTTAGGTTGCGGAGCAAAGAGTTTGAGCTAAGAAACGAGCTTCAGAGATATTTGCAAGGTGTCATGGGTTTTAAGTCAACAAAAATATTTGAATTTGGAAGACTTAATCTTGCAGGCGTTCCAAGTAGCGGAAGAATCATACGCGAGATGATTGAAAAAAAAGAGCTTCTTGGTTGGGACGATCCCGCGCTGACAACAATTGTTGCTCTCCGTAGAAGAGGGTTTCTTGCAGAAGCTATCAAAAGCTTTGTTTTCAGCACGGGTATCAGCAAAGCAGAAGCCACGCTTACATGGGAAGACCTCTATGTTCACAACAGACGGTTGGTTGATAAAACTGCGGTTAGATATTTTTTTCTGCCTGAACCTGTAGAAATAAAGATTCTTGGAAGTCCAGCACAAAAAATCCGCCTAAAAAAACATCCTGAGCAACCAGAAAAAGGATACAGAGAGTATAATGTTAGGGATAGATTTTTACTTGCAAAGACCGACTTCGACAGCTTAGAAGAGGGAAACCTGTATAGGCTTATGGACTGTCTAAACTTCCGAAAAGAAGGCAACAGTTTTGTTTTTGATTCACTTGAGTATGAAAAATACAAAAAAGAAGGAAGTCGGATAATGCATTTCGTTCCAGTTATTGATGGTGTTGTTGATGTTAAGATAATCATGCCAGACAAAAAAGTGGTAACTGGCGTAGGCGAGCCGATGCTTTCAGATATTGGTGAAAATGAGGTAGTTCAGCTTGAGCGGGTTGGGTTTGCAAAGCTTGATTCAAAAAAAGACATGACTTTTTGGTACACTCATCCTTAACATATCTTATATTTATATCTTATATTATATCCCTCTATAAAAGACTTTCCGTAAAAATGAATTTTTTGCTGAAGATAGTTAATTACGCAATCTTTTTAAATAATACCATCTTTGGTGTATGTTCATGGCAAAGCAAAAATCGATGAAAATAAACGCCAGGGTGTGGAAACGGATTGCTGCTTTTTTTGCTGATTTCCTGCTCTTGAATTTTTTTGTTTTCGCACCCTTCTCAGGCGTGTTCCTTACCCTTATTGGTGACTCCTATAAAGACTATACCTTTGTCTCATCAACTGATATTGGAGGAAACTTATTTCTTTTGGCCCTTGTAGTTTCACTTCCTATTATACTTTATTTTGTTCTCATGCAGTATATGATAGGACAGACTGTGGGAATGTTGCTTTTTAATCTTCGTCTTGTAGACAGCAAAGGCAAAGAGCCAGGACTTTTGAGGTGTTTTGGCAGAAACATCTTGTTCCTCCCTATATTTCCGTTAGTTTTGCTCTGGCTAGCGGACCCCTTATTCCTAGTATTTAAAGGCACGAGGCTAAGCGACTATATCACAGGAACATCAGTTATTGAGGAATATCTATATTCAGAATATTCAAACACAGCCTAATCCCTGCTTTTAAAAAATATTCGTATTTGAGGTATGTGAATAAGCTGGATTTATAGGCAGAGCATTCCGAGAATAAAATGCATAAAGGATTAGAAGCAATTTTACTTATAATATTGTTTGCTTTTCAAGCATCTTCTATATCTGCGTGCGAAACATACATTGACTGCCCTGAGAGAAACTGCATTGGAAGCATAAGAGTGTGTTCCAATGGGCAGTGCATATACTCTCAGTGTATCATTCCCTCAGCAGAAAACATAAAGCAAAGGGAGAATATAAAGGGGCTCCAAGAAAGCATCAATGAGTATGGAGAAAATCTTAATATGACAATTACAAGCAAGAATCCGGAAAGTGTTAAATATAGCATTTTGAGATCTCTTGGACTTCAAAGACTCTTTTTGCTTTTTCTTAAGGTGCTTGTCATGGTACTCATAAGTTTCTTTGCTGCGCTTATTATAATGTTCATAAAAATAGAAGGGTGGTTAAAATATTTTGCAATTGTTGCGTGCATCGCAGTGATAATCCTTGTGGGAGTCTTCCTTTTTGCTGGAGGGGGCATAATCTCTGCTTTTTTTGCGCCGGTAACCGGTTCATCGTGGGAGGGAATAAAACCACATCATTTTTCCGGTAGAGTTAGCTCAAGCGAACTTAACCATAAACAGCTTATAGAGTTTCAGAATGAGTATATTTCAGAGCATGTTATTCAAGGTACAGAGACAACATGGGAAATGGAGCGCGGTGAGGCAAAACTTCTGGTGCTGGAGTTTGACTCTGCTCAAAATCTCAACAGTGAAGAGATTCATGGTATCCGGCTGGTGGGAGAACCAGTGAAACTGCACGGAGAATACATGGTTGTATCTGGGGGAGATATAAAAACTTATATCTTTGACGAGAATAGGTTTGTTTTTGTAATCTCTGCTGAGCAGTCGGTTATAGACGATGTCTCTTTGCAAATTATTTCTGCCTACCCCACTGCACCGACAAGGAGCAGGCTATTTCGCGTTGACAGGGTGCCACCAATTATAGAACTTGAGAGCCCAACACCGGAGTCCCTTACAAATAAAAACCAAGTGGTATTTAATGTAAGAGAGAACGGTTCAGGGGTTGAAAAAAGAAATATAAAAATCCGAGGGATGTCTGGCTTTAATGCGGAAAAATATTGCAACGGTTCATTATTTTTTATTAAATGCAGTTTTGGGGCTAAGCTACAGCAAGGGGAAAATCTTTTTGAAATTTCAGTTACGGATAATGAAGATAATCTCCAGAGATATGCGGGGTTTTTTGTATACGACAGCATAAGTTCTGATATAACGCTTCTTAAGCCAGCGACAAAATACACAAATAGCCGGTTCTTAACCTTTCAGATAACAGATGCTTCTAGCATCAAAGAAGGAAGCATCTTTTCGGATGCTAGTGGCTTCAGAGCTGATTCATGTAGTAAGATAGCAGATGGTTTTTTATGCACCTTTGTTTCAGAGCTTGACGAGGGACAAAATAGCATAAAGGTGTCTGCTGAAGACAATGCAGGAAATCTTGCAACGATGGAATTTGAATTTTACTATGACACCCAGCCGCCAAAAATTTATGCTGATAGCAACACTATAGTGATTGAAGACAATATACAGCTTGATTATAATTCTGTTTTGATTGATGACAGAAAGCCAAGTCCAGGCTCTTGTAGGAATAGCGATGGGAAGATTGTTTGCACTGGCATTCAGTTTTCCTATATACAGGCAAGCGATGCTGCTGGTAATTCTGCGGTATGGAGTACATAACTTTGATTTTTTCTTAGGAAGTCTTTAATCGTTCTCCTATAATGCGCTTTAATTTTCTTTTAAATTTCAGTTAACTTTAAATATAAGATTAAAAAATAGGCAAATGAGAAAGAAATGATACCAACAAAAGTTTTTTTCACGAAGGGGGTTGGGCGGCATAGAGACTATTTGCAGAGTTTTGAGCTTGCGCTTAGAGATGCAGGTATTGAGTTCTGCAATCTTGTTTATGTCTCAAGTATCTTTCCTCCTAACGCAAAAATTATTACGCGAGAACAAGGACTGAAAGAACTCAAGCCCGGACAAATAACCTTCTGTGTTATGGCTAGAAATTCTACGAACGAGCCGAACCGGCTTGTTGCATCTTCTATCGGGCTGGCGATTCCTGCAGATAGAAGCATGTACGGCTATCTTAGTGAGCACCATTCGTTTGGCGAGACTGACCAAAAGGCAGGCGAATATGCAGAAGAGCTTGCGGCAACAATGCTAGCATCAACGCTTGGTATTGAGTTTGATCCTGATACAGACTGGGACGAGCGGGAGCAACTTTTTAAGATGAGCGGGAAAATAATAAAAACAAAAAATATCACACAGTCTGCTCAAGGGCACAAGGATGGTATGTGGACAACGGTTGTTGCAGCAGCAGTTTTTATAATTGAGCAGTCCGATACGAAAGAAAATTCCCTTGACTCTGTTCACCAAAATGAGCAGGAAAAAAAGGGTTCTAAATAATGATAACAAAGTATGATAATTCTATCAATTCATATAATTTTTTAGGATTGCCCGCAGATTATTCAAATGAAAATAGCCGGGTTGTTGTATTGTCGGTTCCTTTTGAAGGGACAGTAAGTTATGGTAAAGGAACCAAGGACGGTCCAGCCGCGATAATTCGTGCAAGCAAGGAGGTTGAGCTGTTTGACGAAGAGATATGGGCAGAAACTTATGAGGTCGGAATAAGGACAGAACCACCTATTTCTGTATCAACTGAGCCTGAAAAAAATGTTATTCTATTAGAAAAGGAGACTATAAAATATCTTCAAAAAGGAAAGTTTGTTGTGGTTCTTGGCGGAGAGCACTCCATAACAACCGGCGCAGTAAAGGCATACGCCCAAAAATACAAGAACCTTTCGGTTTTACAATTTGATGCACATGCGGACCTAAGAGACGAGTACGAGGGCACAAAGTTTAGCCATGCATGTGTTATGAGAAGAGTCGTAGATATCTGCCCGATTGTTCAAGTCGGTATAAGAAACATTTCAGCAGAGGAGGTTGAATTTATAGAAAAAATAAAACATAAAAATATCTTTTTTGCTCATAAACTTAGAAATGATAAAAACTGGATAAAAAGGGTTGTAGACTCCCTTTCAGAGAATGTTTTTGTAACAATCGATGTTGATGTTTTTGACAGCTCCATCATGCCTTCCACAGGGACGCCGGAACCTGGCGGACTCTCTTGGTATGATGTAACAGATTGTATTAGAAGTGTTGCAAAAAGTAGAAAAATAGTCGGCTTTGATGTTGTAGAGCTTGCTCCTCAGAAAACAAACCACGGATGTGACTTCTTGACAGCAAAACTAGTTTATAGAGTAATTGGTTACGCACTTCAAAATGAACTAAAAAGTAAATAAAAACTAGATAGATTCTAGCTACTGCTTGTTTTTTATATTCTAATATCATCTTATAAGTTTCTATTATAAATTCTATATTATAAATAAAATACTTATAAATAATTATAAAGACACCGTTCAAAAAGTGTGTTAGCATCCACCGCGTATGCACATTCAGGAATCATATATAGGTTTGAAGTATATATGGATTTGAAGTGAGTTGTTCCATACGAAAAACCAGATATTTTAATTTGACGGAAAAGTGCCAAAGATGGTAAGCCGACCGAAAAAGAGATTTTGAATGCAGCCTGATTATAAATGGTATTATAAATAATCTTTTATTATAAATTTTATTGTTACTTAATAGTAAAAAAAATAGAAAGATTTATATAGATAATAAGGGTTCTTTGCTTAAAAATATAATGCAAATAGAGAAGCTATGATTTTCAGGCTTAAAAATAATTTTAGAGGTTTTGAAATGATAGTAGAAAAAAGATTCATAAACAAGCTTAAAGATTTTGGGCTTAACAGTTATGAAGCGAAGATTTGGGTTGCACTTTTATCAAGGGGTGTCTCAAGCGCAGGTGAGCTTTCTGATATATCCAATGTGCCGCGCTCCAGAACATACGATGTTCTTGAAAGCTTGGAAAAAAAAGGATTTATTGTAATGAGAATCGGAAAACCGATAAAATACATAGCTGTCCCTCCTACTGAGGTTGTTGAGCGTGTTAAAAAAAATATTCTAGATGAGGCAAAAAAGCAGGCGGAACTTGTTGAGGAAATAAAGCGCGATGTCGTTCTTGAAGAGCTTAACCAGCTTTATAGCCAAGGCATTGAAGTTGTAGAGCCAAGCGATTTTTCAGCATCTTTTAGGGACAGGACAAACATGTACCAAAACTTGAATACGATGATAAAAACTGCTGAACAAAGCATTGTCATAATGACTACTACAAAAGGACTTATTAGAAAAGCAGATGCCCTAAAAAAGAGTCTTGAGAAGGCAAAAACAAGAGGGGTTAGCATAAGAATAGCCGCTCCAATAACAAAAGAAACTAAAGCTGCTGTTGAAACGCTTTCTTCTGTGGCTGATCTTAGGCATATTGACAATATAAAAGCGCGGTTCTGTATTGTTGACGGAAAGCAGATGACTTTTTCACTTATGGACGATGAGAAAGTAAACCAAAATTATGATGGTGGGGTTTGGGTAAATACAGAATTTTTTGCAAACGCCATGCAGAAAATGTTTGAACATGTCTGGGCTTCCCAGACAAAAGAGATTAGCGTAAAGGCGTAGCGCCTTAAATAAAAGCATTAGAATCCTTGTTAGTATATATTAATAGCTTAATCCTATATTTAGTTATCTTCTCTAGCTTTTTTTCCATCAGATATATTTTAATTCTTTTAAATTAGTTCTTTAACGATTACACTAATCATGACTACATTAATAAAGATTACATTAATAATGCTTACATTAATAAATTACTTAAGATTACTTTCATTCTATGAAAGAGGATTTTACGCCTGCAATGAAGCAGTATTTAGAGATAAAGTCCGCACATCCAGACTCTATTGTACTTTTCAGGATGGGTGATTTTTATGAAACCTTCTTTGATGACGCAAAAATTGTTTCAGAGGTACTGCAAATAGTCTTAACCAAAAGAGGAACCAAGGGTGGCTCAAAGATACCTTTAGCAGGCATACCTTACCATGCAATAGACAACTATCTCGGCAGGCTTGTAAAGGCGGGAAAGCGTGTTGTGATTGTAGAACAGCTTGAAAACCCTAAGTTTGCAAAAGGCGTTGTGAAAAGAGGAGTTACTCGGATAGTTACGCCGGGAACTTTGTACGAAGCAGACCTGCTTGACAGCAAATCAAGCAATTATATTATGGCCATCTCACCCGGCGATATATCTGGAGTTGCTATTGCAGATATCTCCACTGGCGAGTTTTTTACATTTCATTCGGGGTTGTCTGAGATAAGCGGGGTTATTGAAAAATATAAGCCAGTAGAAATTATCCTCCCTGACTCATACAAGAACGATACCATTACTAAGTCTTTGAATAACAAGGCTATAACTTTTTACAGTGACCTGCATTTTCTTGAGGAAGAATCGAGAGCAAGACTTCTGTCTCACTTTAATGTGTCTTCTCTTAAATCTTTTGATATAGAAGACAAGCCTAGGTGTATTAGTGCAAGTGGCGCTCTTATTTCCTACCTAAAACAAACACATGAAACATACACAAGTCTTCTTACATGTATTAAGCATTTAAGCCAATTAGAATATCTTGTTCTGGATAGCATAACCCTAAGAAACCTAGAGATATTCAACAATATCAAGGACAATAGCAAGGAAGGAACATTGATTAAAATTCTTGACAATACCTATACCCCAATGGGCGCCAGGCTCTTGAGGCAGTGGCTACTTTGTCCGCTTATTGATATAAAGGCAATCACCCTGCGGGTTGACGCTGTCGAAGAGCTACTTAGCAGTATTTTAATAAGAACAGATGTGATTGAAAGTTTAAGGAAAATAAGTGATGTGATAAGAATTGCAGCAAAAGTTGCCAACGGCACGGTAGTACCAAGAGAATTAATAAGCCTCTCTAATTCTTTAAAAGAAAGCCAAAAACTTTCTTTGATTATGAAAAGATGCAAAAGCAGCAAGCTTGCATCCATGGTTTTTCCCGACACAGAAGAAATAACCACACTCATAACCTCTGCATTGAATGATTCTTGCTCTTCTATTTCGGATGGCAATGTTATAAAAAATGGTTACAATAAAGAGCTAGATATGTTGAGAGACCTTGTGCAGAATGGCAAAAAATATATCGCAGAGCTTGAGGAAAAGGAGCGAGCTATGACTGGTATAAAATCATTGAAAATCGGCTTTAATAGGGTGTTTGGATATTATTTTGAGATAAGCAAGCCAAATCTTAAACTTGTGCCAGCACATTATATAAGGAAACAGACTATAGTTAATGGAGAGCGGTTTGTTACCCAGGAGCTTAAAGAATGGGAGAGTAAGATACTTGGCGCAGAGGAAAAAATAGAGGAGCTTGAACAGACGCTTTTTGCAGAGGTTGTAAGCAAGGTTTCAGCACACGTAAACTTAATTCTCACATTTGGGGCTATGGTTGCGGAAGTTGATTGTCTGCAAAGCCTTGCAGAAGCTGCACTGCAGAACAACTACAAGCGTCCTTTTGTGTCAAATTCATTTGCTATTAAAATAAAGGGAGGCAGGCATCCTGTGCTTGAAAGAAATTTAAAATCGTTTGTTGCAAACGATGTTCATCTGGATGTGAACTGTCGTCTTATAATTCTAACGGGTCCGAACATGGCCGGAAAGTCAACCTTCATGCGTCAGGTTGCTTTAACCGTTATAATGGCTCAGATAGGAAGCTTTGTTCCGGCAGAAGAGGCTGAAATTGGTGTTGTTGACAGAATTTTTACTCGCGTAGGGGCATATGACGACATTTCGCATGGGCAATCCTCGTTTATGGTAGAGATGACTGAAGTCGCACTGATACTTAATAATGCTACTGAGAATAGCCTTATTATAATGGATGAAATTGGCAGGGGAACCTCAACTTATGATGGAATGAGTATTGCGTGGAGTGTTGCTGAATACATCGCAAAAAAAATAAGAGCAAAATGCCTGTTTGCTACACATTATCATATCCTTGCTGGGCTTGAAAAGCAACCCGGCGTTAAAAATTTTCACTCGTCGGTTCTTGAAAAAGACAATGAAATTACCTTTTTGCATAGAATTCTGCCCGGCTGGACTGAAAAAAGTTATGGTATACATGTGGCGAAGCTCTCTGGTATGCCAAAAGAAGTCATTGAAAGAGCTCAAGAAATTCAATTCACTCTTGAAACAGATTCTACAAATAGGGATAAGGTAATTGTTGAAAGAAGGATTGACTCTACCAAAAAGGAGAAGAGCATTGTCAAACTTTCAAAATCACAACAATTGACACTTTTTGACGTTGTATAATACTAGTCACATTTCTTCGACTGCTTCAATCTCAAGAAGCCTTAGTCCAGATAGAATTGTTGTGGCGATTGAATTTGCCAATGAAAGTCTAAGGTTCTTTGTTTCGGTGTCATGCGCCTTAAGAATTGGAATATGCTGGTAGTAATCATTAAACATCTTACAGAGCTCCAGTAAGTAATGGCAGATAGTCGAAGGCCTCAGTTGTTCTACCGCTTCTTTTACTGCAAGTTGGTATTTAAGTAGTTTTATAAACAAAAGATGCTCGTCTTTGCCCACACAGCTATAATTATTTGGCTTCTGAAAGATAGATCCTTGTTTTCTCAAAATACTCTGTATTCTTGCATAGGTATAAAGGATATACGGGCCGGTTTCTCCTTCAAAACTTATAGACTCCTTCGGATCGTAAACAATATCTTTAGTTATATCATTTTTCAATAAATAGAACCTTAATGCTGCAAGGGCAATCTTTCTAGCTCGTTCTTCAAGCATTTGACTATCAAGCAGATGTCTTTTTTGGATTTCAGTGCGCGCAAGCCCTGTAAGCTCATCTATTATTTCATCGGCATCAACAACAGTTCCTTCCCTACTTTTCATTTTTCCTTCAGGCAAAAACACCATCCCATAGCTTAGGTGTATGCATCTTTTCCATATATCTTCACCTAAAACTCTGAGTAATGCAAAAAGCTGCTTGAAGTGAAGATTCTGCTCACTTGCAACAACATAAATTGATTGGTCTAGCTGGTAGTCCTCAAACTTTTTCTTGGCAAGATAAAGATCTTGTGTAACATATAGTCCGGTTCCATCACTTCTTACAAGCACCTTGTCCGGAAGTCCAAGGTCCTCAAGCTGTGCAACAATGGCGCCATCTTTTAAAATAAATCTCCCTTCTGCAAGCCCTTTCTTAACAAGCTCCTTCCCTTTATCAAAGATATCGCTTTCATAGTAAATCTTCTCAAATCTAACACCTAATTTGTTATATGTTTCATTGAACCCCTCTATCGCCCATTGATTCATCTTTTTCCATAGTTTAATTGTCTCTTTGTCTCCACGCTCCCATTTAAGTAGGAGTTCTTTTGCTTCCTCATCAAGAGTGGGGTCTTCTTTTGCCATCTTGTTGAATAGAACATAGTAGTCCCCAACGAAATGGTCTGGCTTTTTGTTTGGCTCTATACCTTGCCCATACCTCAAATAGGCGACCATACTTTTACATATATGTATGCCTCTATCATTAACAAGTGTTGCATGCACAACCCGTTTTCCAGAAAATTCAATCAACCTGCAAACACTCTGCCCAATGCTAATGTTTCTGAGATGACCCAAATGAAGCGGCTTGTTTGTGTTTGGAGACGAATACTCAACCATAACTGTACCTTCTTGCTTTGCTGGTTGAATACACATATCTAGAGCAATCTCTGCCGACTTGCCATAGGCAAGAAAAAAGTTAATATATGGACCAACTGCCTTTACGCACCTTATTGTTTCAGTAGGTGCAATTTTAAAGGCAATTTGTGATGCAATCTCATTTGGCCTTTTTCCAGTTTCTTTTGCAACCCCAAAACAGGGGTATGCAATATCACCCATCTCTGGTTCTGGCGGAAATTCAAGCTCGCTTTCAGACACACAAGTAATTCCTGCTTTTTTAAGTGTAGAAATTATCTCCTCAAAAATTTTTATCATAATGACTCACTTGAGTTTCGTTTTTTCATTTACGCGTACCCTGCTTAATGTCCTGTTCCTTTTGATATGCCTATTGTTCTCCAGCTCATTAATTTTTTGATTCATCTGCTCAAGAGTTTTTCTAATTTTTTTTATATCTTTTCTCATTTCATTCATTAACCTTTTTTGCTTCTTCTTTTCATAGGACCTTACAATAAGCATTATAATATAAAGCCCAACAAACCCCCCAATCATTGTAAAAAGTGTGGTGATTATGTTTCCTAGCGGTCCAAAAACAGGAAGCTGCATTACTGTATTGTTTGTAGCATTCATAATATCTATCATAAAAAAGAAACCATACCTAAAGGTTTATTAATTTTTCTTTTGGCGGATAAAAAGGACTCTCCTTTTTGTTTCTATTTATCTATTATCTATATATTAAGATTATCTATATATTATCTATATATTAATGAGAGATAAATTCAAGTATTCTTCTTATTATATATTAGTTTATATATTATTTCTTTATTGGTGATATATATTTAGTGATATATATTTTTAGATGCATCGTATTTATAGAGATATTAATTATACTGATATTAATAGATGCGGTTGACACTAGTCTTCTTCTTCGTACTCAGCATCTTCGGCTCCTTCCATAAACCCTTCTTCCTCAGGTGTCATCTCGTCATCTTCAACTTTATGCCGCCTAGATTTTCTGCTGGATATATCGTCGTCTTCTTCAAATTCGTCCTCTTCGTAATCAAAATCCTCACTTTTTCTTTTCTTTTCCATAATAATGGATTTTTTAATGATAATATTTAAAGATTTCTTTATTTGAGAGGACAGTGTCGGTAGTTTATAGTTTATCTCTTTATAAACAACCGTAATCTTTATAAACACAACATTTTTCTGTTCAGACGAGAGTTTCTTAGATTTTATGGAGGAAAATAAATGAAAGAGATAATGGGTGTCAAAAAGACAGAGCTTATAGAGGAAATCGCAAAAAATTTGCGTGAGATAAGGGACATTAAAGCCCCTGTTTGGGCGGAATATTCAAAATCCGGTACACATAAGTCAAGGCCGCCTGCAAGAACGGATTTTTGGTATATCAGATCTGCATCTGTTCTGTTCAAAGTTTCAAGAAAGGGACCGATTGGTGTTTCAAAACTTAGGACCTTTTACGGCGGAAAGAAAAGGAGAGGACATCAGCCGCCTGAGTTCAGAAAAGGTTCTGGAAGTAGAATAAGGAAAATACTTCAACAGTTAGAGAAGGCAGGATTAATAAAGTATGTCGAGAAGGGCGTGCATAAAGGTAGGATAGTCACTCCCGCAGGATCAAAGATTATTGCTAAGTCGGCTAAGGCCATTCTTAGCAGAGGGGCAAAGAATGGATGAGGAGCTTGAGGCTCTTAGACAAAAGAGGATGCAGGAGCTCCAAGAACAAACAATAAAAAAATATAATGAAGAAGCACAGATAAAACAGCAGATAGAGCTGCTGGAAACAACTGTGAAATCCAAATTAACTAAAGAGGCTATTGAAAGGTATTATAATATAAAAGCAGCAAACCCTGAGTACGCTCTCCAGGTGCTATTGATGTTGGCAAGAACGGTCCAGATTCATGGTGGAGTAATAGATGATAAAAAATTCAGAGAATTTTTACAGAAGGTCGTTCCAAAAAAGCGCGAAATAAAGATTATAAGAAAATGACTTCAATTTAGATACCTCATAATATTCATAAAGATACATAATATTTATGGAAATATTTATTGCTATAATTTAGGGAATATAAGATGACACGATACAAGCATCCGGCAAAAAAAAAACGCCTTGCAAAGCGAGGCAGACAGAGAAGATGGGCGCCGTATTGGACAATCCCAAAGATTTTTGGTAAGGGAAGACGTATACATCCGAGTAGACATACCAGGATAAAAAGAAACTGGAGAAGGACAAAACTTAGGGTGTAAGCATGGCAGAGGAAAGAGTTTATAATATACCTTTGAGGAAGGAATTTCTAAAAGTCCCTAAGTATAAACGCTCAAAGAAGGCTGTGACTGCAGTGAAGGAGTTTCTGGCGAGGCATATGAAGTCAAGTGAGGTTAGGCTTGGCAGGTATATAAACGAAACAATTTGGAGCAGGGGGATAAAAAATCCGCCGCATCATATTAAGGTTCATTGCATAAAAGATGAAAAGGGTGTTGTAAGAGCTGAAATCGTTGGGAAGGACATCCTAACTGATAAAAAGGAAAAAGAAAAGAGTGCTGGCGAAAAACTTAGGAGTGGTGGCGACAAAAAGAGGGGTATTGAAAAGGAAACGACCACAAATGAAAAAAACACAAATGAAACAAATAAGAGTGAAGAAGGGGATAAACAACAGCCTAATATGGACATAGAAAAAAACCAAGATAAATCTTCACTTTCAGACACTAAGAAGGATTTAACATCCGAAAAAAAGAGCACTAAAAATAAAGGTGTTAAAAAAGAGATAATTCAAAACAAGGAAACAAAAAAAGAAGATATTGCGAAAATACGGGACAAAACAAGAAGAGCAATGAATGAGAAGACAAACCCGCATAGAGAGAAATAGAGAGCACTGCTTACATAGAAGCCTAAACCTTCTTAAAATTCTATACTCACTTTATATTCCACTTTATTTTATATATTTTGGTTGTCTTTTAATGAGGATATAAGTTATTCCACTTTATTAATGAGGATATAAGTATTTTATTTCTTACAAAACATTTATAAATATTTTATCTAACCCATTAACTTATGTCACAAAAGAAGAAGATAATGATTGTAGATGATGAAAAACATATAGTTGAGCTTGTAAAGATCACGCTTGGTGACGAGTATGACTATATAGAAGCGTATGATGGAAATGATGTTCTCAACAAAATAAAAAAGGTAAAGCCAGACTTAATTCTTCTTGATATAATGCTTCCTGGCGTTGATGGATATGAAATATGCCAGCGGTTGAGATCAGACCCTACAACAAAAGATATCGTTGTTGCAATGCTTTCTGCAAAAAAGGAGGATCATGATATCTTAACTGGTATAGATGTCGGAGCAGTTGCCTATATAACAAAACCATTTAATCCATATGAACTCCAGGAGAAAGTAAGAGAGCTTCTTGAAATCGGCGGTTGAACCTAAATAGCAGTTCAAAATGATAAAGGAAGTGTAATAAAATCGCAAGATTTATATACAGAGTTCTATTTGGCTTAGTTATGTTTCTCCGTCGGTAAATTTGCTATGGAGGACTTATGCAAGACAAAAAATATGACGCCAGCACAATCCAGGTCCTTTCTGGACTGGATGCGGTAAGAAAACGTCCGGGAATGTACATTGGAGATACTTCTACATATGGGTTACATCACCTAATATTTGAAGTTGTAGACAATTCTGTAGATGAAGCGCTTGCTGGGTTTTGCACAGAGATAATGGTTATCATTCATCCAGATAACTCTGTTTCTGTGATTGACAATGGTAGAGGCATTCCTGTTGATGTACATGAAAAGTTTGGTGTTTCAGCCCTTGAGATTGTTATGACCAAACTTCATGCAGGAGGAAAATTTGACCATAAGGCATATAAGGTAAGTGGCGGACTTCATGGCGTAGGGGTAAGCGTAGTAAATGCACTCTCCTCAAAACTTACTGTTGTGGTGAAAAGGGACGGAAAAATATACACACAGCAGTACCAAACAGGCAAGCCAATCGAACCTGTGAAGGTGATTGGACTGTCAAATGAAACTGGAACAGAGGTGACATTTCTCCCTGACAGTACAATTTTTGAAACAACAAACTTCAATTTTGACATGGTAAGTTCACGGCTAAGAGAGCTTGCATTTTTAAACAAAGGTCTAAAAATAATTCTTAAGGATGAGAGAGACAATAGAGAGAAGGTGTTTCAATATGACGGTGGCATAAAATCTTTTGTAGAGCACCTTAACAAAAACAAGACGCCTTTACATGATATAATCTACTTTAAAAAAGAAAAGAATGGGTTTGACCTGGAAGTTGCTATGCAGTATAATGACGGATATAACGAAAATGTTTTTGCCTTTGTGAATAACATAAACACTATAGAAGGTGGAACACATCTTTCAGGTTTTAGAAGCGCGCTTACAAGAGCACTTAACAGTTATGTTGAAAAAAACAATCTATCAAAGGAACTAAAACTTACAAGCGATGATGTCAGGGAAGGGCTTTCTACAGTCATCTCTGTAAAAATTCCAAATCCTCAGTTTGAAGGGCAGACAAAAGCAAAGCTTGGAAACAGTGAAGTTAAGGGAATAGTTGATTCGCTTGTTTTTAGCGAACTAAACACATTTCTTGAAGAGAATCCAAAAACAGCAAAAGTTATGGCCGAAAAGGTTCTTGGGGCAGCGCTTGCTCGCGAGGCGGCAAGAAAAGCAAAAGAGCTTACAAGAAGAAAATCGGCGCTTGAGGGCTCAAGCTTACCAGGAAAGCTTGCAGACTGCCAAATCGAAGAGCCTGAAAAGTGCGAACTTTTTATAGTGGAAGGCGATAGTGCAGGAGGAAGCGCCAAACAAGGCAGAAATAGGGCGTTTCAGGCGATTCTTCCATTAAGAGGTAAGATACTTAATGTTGAGAAGGCAAGACTTGATAAGCTTCTTGCAAACGGCGAGATAACTACCCTTATCACAGCACTCGGTACTGGCATAGGAGAAGACTTTGACATAACAAAACTTAGATACCATAAAATAATAATAATGACTGATGCGGATGTTGATGGACAGCATATAACCTGCCTACTTCTTACCTTTTTTTATAGATACATGCCACAGCTTATAGAAAAGGGACATCTTTACTTGGCTCAGCCTCCCCTTTATAGAATTCAAAAAGGCAAAGAAGTCTTTTATGTGTATAATGATACAGAGCTTTTCCAGAAATTGAAGGGATTAGGCAAAGAAGGAGTTGTTATACAAAGATACAAAGGGCTTGGCGAGATGAATCCAACACAGCTTTGGGAAACCACTCTAAACCCCGAAACGCGGGTGCTCAAAAAGATTAGTGTAGAGGATGCTATTGAAGCAGATGAAATCTTTACAATACTAATGGGCGATGCTGTTGAGCCAAGAAGACAATTTATCTATGAACATGCAATAGAAGCAAAAAACATAGATGTTTAAGTCGGTTTTGTCTTAGTTGTTGATGTTCTATTTTTGGGTTTTTTGTTGACTAAGATTTATTAATTAAAAGTTTATATTAATTTATACATCCCCAGAGTTTTGTTTTATTTTCTGTACCTTACCAAACGCGACCGGCGGACTACCTCTATATGCAATGCCTTGCTTTATTATGCCAAATGGCTCATAAAACCCGTCCGGTCTTTTTCTATAGACTGTGTTGTTGTAAACAAAACCGAGTGGTCTTGGGCAACACCCAGTAGTATTAAAAGGCACAACAATGCCCTCTATTCTTCCTTCAAGATCAAATTTAATGTCAGATGAATTCATTTGAAATTAGATTTTTTAGATAAATATAAAGTTTTCTTTGATGCATATTCAAAATATCCATATTTCATTTTCATGGTTGAATTTTTTTATGATTGAAAATTTACATAAACCAGGATGATAAATCAATTAGAAATTGCTTTTCACTTATTTCCTTTTATTTTATTTCCTTCTATTTGCTGCTCTTCAAAATAGTATCTAGGAAGATAACTCTTTTTGAAGTAACCAAAAAATTCAATCATATTAAAAGTTTCAATAAAATCCTTGAAGGTCTCTCTTATTTCAATAGTAAGCTCTCGTATCCGTTCTCTTGACAGCGATTCTATGTCAACCTCAACATCCCAGTCGCCAACGGTTTTGTTGAGCTGGACTATTTCTCTTTTTTTAAGCATAAACTCAAGAAGCTGGTCCTCCCGCTCTTTTGTGATGTTATGTAGCTTTAGGAAAAGACGGTACTTATGTATCTTTAAAGAGATTGTATTCAGTACAAATTTGTAACCTTTAAGTATTTTCTTCTGTTTAAGCAACTTTATAGTGCTGTTGACAGTCTTTATGTTTAAGGATGTGCTCTTGGCTAGTGTGGTAAGCCTTTGCCTTGGATTCTGCAGAAGGCTATTTAAAATCAGCCTTTCGTTTTCTGTGAGCGTTACAACCGTCCTATCTCCACCAATTATTATCTCGCTTGGAAAATTGGTTATAATTGTATTTTCCTCGCTTAAATATGTTCTCGGATAAAGATGGGTAACAATGTTTAAGACAACTTTATAGTTATTAAGAGTTGGGATAATACTTGCAGCCTTCTTAAATTCTTTGTTGAATCGTGAAGGATTTGGAGCAATAAACTCAACAACAAGGTCAAACCCACCACCCATCTCATATATTGTAACAACAAAAGGGTTGTCACTAAGTTTTTTTATTATATCTTGCTTGTCATTTTCGCTTATATACCCACCTTTAAAATAAATCCTAAAAAGAAGCAAACCAAGATAAGAATAGTCAAGAACTGCGTGCATGTTATGGACTATTTCATCCCTTTCAATAACCCTTAATTGGTATTTTATTCTTTGTGGGCTTTTTTTAAGGATTTGTGCAAGGTCTTTAATTTTTGCCCTCGCATTTTCACTATATAATAACAATAAATCATGGTTGTACTTAGCCATACCAAATAATAATTTTTAATTAATTTATAAAATTTTCTATTTTTTTCTAATAAAATAAAAATTTTGATTAAGAAATAATTAAATACACCTATACTTTAAACCATTCTATGGCAAAAGTAAAAAACAAAGATTTTTTTGATATTATGGTAGATTATTATATAAATAAGATATATCGTCCAAAATGTAGGCAAAAAATAGTTGAGGGTGTGCTCAATCTTAGTTCTGAATATGAAAACGGCCAAAAAAACATTATAACAGGAGAAACTGAGCTTGACCAAATAAAAGGGCTTTATAAAGGTTTACTTATTGCATGCGGCACACTTTCTGAACTTGAAGCAATGATAAATAACGGAACAGTCGAGATTTTGGATATACACTCAAGAAACTCTACAGAAACCAAGGAATCTTTGTTTGATAAAATTGAAGAGGAGTCAAAAAGAGATGGTGCGATGTATTATTCTACTGACACAAAAGAGTTGTTTAGAATTGGACATTATAATATAGGTATACCAAGTACATATAGCTTGCCTTCCTACTTACCTGAAGAGTACTATAGGCTACACACGTCAAATTTACAACCACTAAGTATAGCACAAAAGCTTGAATTGCTTGGAACTAAGACTCGTGCAGCTATAAGAATCTCAGCTATGTATAATCTTCCTGTTTTTCAAATAAGAACTACTGTAGCAGGTACGGTCGGGCTGGGTGTGCTTACAGAGTACTCTTCTTTTGGGCTCAAAAAACTATTCTACTTTGACACAGCAGAGGATAACGAGGTTGTCTTTGATCCTGAAAAGAAAATTGCGGGAAGGCTAATTGTGTATGAAGGAAGCAGAGACTCGCCTATCCTCGTTGAAAGGTTCAATCTTGAGGAAAATAAAGGAGTACATAGGTTTGTGAAGGCAAATGAACCTTCTTTTTTTATTGGAAGAATATATACCCCTTATGAAAATCCTTGCTCAGCAAGAACCTTATAAAGCATCAAATGTGATAATACTAATTTTTCTTTCACTCATCTTTCTTTCTTGCTATAAGGTAAATGCTTAGTGCCCCAAGCAATGCAATTCCAGCTGCAAGGTTTGAAAACTCTGGAATCTGTCGGTTTTTTCCACAAAGAATCATATAGTCTATTTCAGATTCAGTTGTCGTTGTTACAGTGCCACTATACCCCCCTGCATGAAGATATGTATTTTTTGCTTCTTTTATTAGCACAGCATCAATTTGATAGTCAGATGTCCAATTTATTTTTTCACAGCCATACCATTCAACATTTATTCCTGTTCCATTATCATTAATAGAATAGTTTTTTTGGCATTCAAACCTTGCGATTTCATAATCAAAACCATTTGCTATGCATTCATTGTCTTGGCTGCTAAATTCGCTCGAAAAGACACTTATGCTTGCAATAAGAAACGAAAGAAGGATGGGCAAAAACCAAATTCTTTTCATTTTTACACTCCAACCCTTAAGATAGCAATATGAAATAGCAATACACGCCTGTTAAATGTGAAAAAATGCATTACTTATAAATCTATTGTTTTTTGTTGTCACTTTATAATAGAATCAGATGTGTTAATAAAAATCAGATCTATATAATAAGAATTATTATTAGCATCTATCTTTTTTTTAATACTTAACAAGCTTGCAATCTCTTATTCCATCTTGTGATTTTATCTTCTCAAAGAGAGCTTCAATCCTTTTTTTTCTTCCCTTAACAACCAATGTTGCCAGGCAGTTGTTGGTGTCTAGATTTACCTGCATTGAGGATAATATAAGGCAAGGGTAATCATGCTGGATTGTAAGTACATTTTTATTAACCCTATTATTGAATAATATCCTAATTATTCCTACAATCTCCTCATCTTTTTCCTTTTTGTCTAGGAAGTTCCTTATCAGTTCGGCAATCGCCGCAGAGCGTTTTCTGTACCCCACACTCTTAATTTTCTTATCAAACTCCTTTAAGAGTTTGGGTGGAAGAGATACTCCTGCGCGTTTTACCATTCAAAAGAGTAACACAAAACAGGTATAAAAGTGTTACTATTTCTAAAAAAGTAACAAAAAGATTTATAAACTAAGGTTAAAAACAATCTATTTTTATAGATTAAAAAAACATCCTTATAAAGAGTGGACAACACGTGTGTAACTTGTACCAAAGGGTGTTACTGAGGAGGGGTTTATGCGGCGTCTTGATAAGATTCTTAAAGAGCCGAAGTATGCACTGGCATTTTCAGGTGGTGTAGACAGCACTTTTCTAGCTGCATATGCAAGAAGGAGAAGTAAGGTTTTTTGTATAACGGTTGATACCCCCTTTGTTCAGCGAAGCGAGATTAAAAATGCCAGAAGAACTAGCGAGATGCTTGGGCTTCCACATAAAGTCATAAAGCTTCCGTTGCCTACAGCAATCCTAAAAAACCCAAGAGATAGGTGTTATAAATGCAAGAAATTTATATTCTCGAGAATAAAATCCCTCGCGGAAAAGGAAGGGCTTGGGTGCGTTATAGATGGAACAAACTATGATGAACTTAGTGAGGATAGACCGGGACTTTTTGCATTAAGAGAGTTAGATATAGAAAGTCCGCTTGCTCTTGCAGGCATAGGTAAAAAAAAGATAAGATCTCTCTCAAAAAAAATGGGGCTTTGGACATGGAATAAGCCCAGCTTATCATGTCTTGCAACACGAATTCCTTACGGACAGAATATCACCCACAAAAAACTTAGGATGATAGAGCAGTCAGAACATTTTCTAAAAAATTTAGGTTTTTATAATGTAAGGGTAAGACATTATGAAACAATAGCAAAAATTGAGGTAGACAAAAAGGATATTAAACGAATAGCAGAACTTGCAGTACAAATTGACAAAAAACTAAAGGATATCGGATTTTTGTGTGTAACACATGATCTTGGTGGTTACAAGAGCGGTGGAGCAAATGTCTAATAATTGCGATTCTAATAGCAATTCTAATAACAAGTCTAATAACCATAATAATACTTATACCTTTAAAGATATAGGATATGCGAAAGTTGATATTGGCAGAACGAAAAGGAGAGGATTTCCTGAAGTAATTTTTTGCGACGGAAAGACCCCTGAACAAATTGAAGGCATATTCTTTTCTATGGTAGACAAAGTTCCAGTTATTATAATGACTCGCCTTGATGATGATAAATACCAAAAACTTTCAAAGATAAGAAAGGCTTATGGTGATACACTAGTTTACAATAGAAAAAGTAGGATAGGATATTATGTAAAAAGGGGTGTTAAAAAAAAAGCAAATAGAATAAGCAGAGCAAAAAAGAAGGTACTTATACTTGCAGCAGGAACTGCAGACATCCCAATTGCAGAAGAAGCAAAGATAACCTCTGAACTTTTTGGATGCAAAACAGAGGCAATTTATGATGTTGGTGTTGCAGGGCTTGACAGGCTACTTTTTTACCGCAGTAAGATTGAAAAGGCAGAGGTAATAATTGTTGTTGCAGGGATGGATGGTGCACTTGTGCCTGTTGTATCTGGACTTACTAGGGGGGTTGTCATTGCAGTGCCAACATCCATAGGATATGGTGCAAGCCTTGGTGGGCTCTCTGCGCTTCTTACAATGCTAAATAGTTGCTCGCCCGGATGGGTGTAGTCAATATTGATAATGGTTTTGGTGCAGGCTATTTTGCTGCGCAAATTATGAGTTTTTGATTAAAAAAAGTTTTATGTTTAATTATGAAATATTTAAGAGAATAACGCTATAAGATGATATAAAATGAAAGATTTATTTTTTAATTGTAGGAGTGGCATAAGTGGCGATATGGTCGTTGCCGCGCTTCTTGACTTAATGGATAATATAGGTGGCAAATTTACAAACTCATCTAACTATCTAATCTCAGAGTTGGCTAAACTGCCTTTGGAGGGTTATAAACTAAAAATAAAGAGGATCACTACTTTAGTAAGCGACAAAAAAAACAGGGGTTTGAGATTTATAATCTCCGCAAAAAAGGAAGTTGAGCATAGAAACATAGAGGACATCTTTGAGATTATTGAAAGGAGCAGACTTTCCTTGGAGTGTAAGCATCTTGCAAAACAGATATTTTTTAATCTTGCTGTGGCTGAAGCAAATGTGCATAAAACAAAAATCAGCAAGGTGCATTTTCATGAAATTGGAGCTGTTGATTCTATAATAGATATTGTTTCTACGGCTATTCTAATAACAAGGCTTAGGCCAAAATCATTTTTTTGTGGCACCATAATTGAAGGTTCTGGTTTTGTTTCAACACAACATGGAAGACTTTCTGTTCCTGTGCCCGCAGTCCAGGAGCTTCTCTCCGACTTTCCAATAGAAATAACCAAAATAAAAAAAGAGTTAGTGACACCGACAGGAGCGGCAATATTAAAAACATTAGTGCATGATTTTGCAAGCCTAGAGGATGTTTTTGCCTACAAGAATGGTTTTGGATTTGGAAACAGAAAACTTCCGAGTGAGAACTCAATTGAATTGCGATATGGAACTATAAAAAGGGAGCATAAGATTCTGCTTGAAACAAACATTGACGACATGTCACCTGAAATATACCCTTATTTGATTGAAAAACTAATTAAAAAAGGAGCTGTTGACGCGTTTATTAGTCCCTGTTTCATGAAAAAAGAAAGGATTGGAACCTTATTGACAGTTATATGCACCGAATATACTAAAGAAAGACTCATTGATGTCATCTTCAATGAAACAACAACCTTTGGAATTAGAATAAACAAAGTAAGTCGTGCTATACTTGACAGGCAAATAAAAGATATAAACGGCTTAAAAGTAAAGGTTGGAAAATGGAAGGGCAAGATTGTTACAATATCACCTGAGTACGAATCTGCAAAAAAACTCGCATTGAAGGAAAATATCCCTCTTAAAAGATTCTATACAAGACAATATGATGTAAATAATTATGTAAAAACATATAAATAAATTACCGATTCGGTTTTTAAATTATCTAGGTTTTAGAGTTTCCTAGTCCTTATAATACTATATTATACTAATTAATACTAATTAATACTAATTAATACTAATTAATACTAATTAATACTAATTAATACTAATTAATACTAGATAACACTACTAGATACGATATAACGCTAATTCCTATTTTTATTTTATTTTTTCAACTTATACATTTAAGAAATATTAAAAATAATAAAATAATATTTTTTTGATATATATTTTATTATATGGTAAAAAAATATTTAAATATAATAAAAAATAAAAAAAT
>JAWABL010000021.1:0-25636 GCA_038884615.1 Candidatus Woesearchaeota archaeon
TGCCATAAAACGCAAGTTCTGCGCTAGCGTAAGCTCAGTAAAGCTCAAAGCACAAAAAGCCGAAATGTATTGTCGGGCTATCGCACACAACATTTCAGCCAGCCTTTACGACTTTTTGAACGGTGCCCCCTTATTCGAAACTTTTATAAATCTTGTTTGCTTACCGCAAAAACAACGATGACAGGTAACATAAAAGAGGATTTCGGCGATCTAATTTTCAGCTACACTACTTCTGCACACCATCTTGAGGATGAAAATCGGATATTGAAGACGACAATTAGCCAGTTGCAGTATGAGCTTTCAAAATACAGACAGCCGGCGCTTATGGTTTGCGATGTAGTAGACATATATGAAGATAAAGCAATCATAAGGACGCCAAATGGAAACAAGTTTCTAGTTAACATCTCTCTAGAGTGTGAGGAGTTGCGCCCTGGAGACTGCGTTGTCACAGAGCAGAGAAATCTTGTTGTTCTCAAAAAAATAAGACCTAGCAAGCAGTATGATGTTGAGAAATTTGTAATAATCGAGAAGCCGGTAGCATCATGGCAGGACATCGGCGGGCTTGATGACCAGATAAGGGAGATTCAAGAGGTTGTTGAGCTCCCTATAAAGGAGCCTCAGCTTTTCAGAAAGATTGGTATACAGCCGCCAAAAGGAATACTTCTTTATGGTCCGCCGGGCACAGGCAAGACGCTTCTTGCAAAGGCGGTGGCGTCCTCTTCAAAAAGCACTTTTATTGAGATGGTAGGAAGCGAGCTTGTGCAGAAGTTCATAGGCGAAGGCGCAAAGATGGTAAAAGAAATGTTTTCGCTTGCGCGAGAAAAGGCACCAAGCATAGTTTTTATTGACGAGCTTGATGCGATAGCGGCGAAGCGCATTGATATCGGCACATCAGGAGAGCGAGAAGTACAAAGAACCTTCATGCAGCTTCTTGCAGAGATTGACGGATTCAAGCCGCTTGACAATGTTAAGATTATAGGTTGCACAAATAGGCATGACATACTTGACCCTGCAATACTTAGGCCCGGACGGCTTGACAGACTTATTGAGGTGCCTCTGCCGGACATTAAGGGAATTGAGCAGATATTTAGGATACACATAAAAAAGATGACAGTTGAGCCGAATCTCCAGACCACTAATATCTTTGAACGGATGCTTGGTTTTTCAGGAGCGGCAATTAAATCTGCTATAACTGAGGCAGGGTACTTTGCTATTCGCAGCGGGAGGCACTTTGTTACAACCGAAGACTTTTACAAGGCTATTGAAAAGGTTGGAAAAAAGGAAAAACAAGACAAAGACTATATAAAGATGTTTGGATAAGATACTTTTTATTATCAGCTGGCCTCTTTAAATTTTAAATGTTTTATTTTAAATTTTTAGAACGATTGCCTTTCTTTCAATGCTTGATTTAGTACTATTTTTAAATATGAGGTAATTATCTGGTGTTGTGCAAAGCAGATATCTAACTTATATTGGTGGATTTTTTGTAGCAGTTCTTCTTATAAGCAATACTGTAAGCACAAAAATTGTGTCCTTTGGTTCGCTAGCGTTTGACGGAGGCACATTACTTTTTCCATTGGCATATATCTTCGGCGACATTCTGACTGAAGTATATGGGTACAGGCAGACTAGAAAAATAATCTGGCTGGGGTTTGCATGTCTCTTTTTAATGAGTGTTGTCTATATAGCTGTAGGTATGCTTCCTCCTCACGACAGCTGGGGGTATCAGACCGATTATGAGCACATACTTGGAATTGCACCGCGCATAGCGTTGGCGAGCCTTGTTGCGTATTTTGCAGGTGAATTTTCTAACTCTTACATACTTGCCAAAATAAAAATTCTTACAAAAGGAAAAAATCTTTGGCTTAGAACAATAAGCTCAACGCTTGTTGGCCAAGGCGTTGATACAATCCTCTTTATAGGAATAGCCTTTTATGGAATCTTCCAACTTGAGGTGCTTTTCGCACTTGCTATCTCTAACTATATCTTTAAGGTTGCAGTGGAGGTGCTTTTTACACCACTTACCTATCTTATTGTTGGTTTTTTGAAGAAAAAGGAGAAGATGGATGTATATGACAAAAATATAAATTTTAGCCCATTTAGACTTTGAAGTTGCGCGCTCAGCAGTTACATCCGTCGGTCATCGCCAAAAGGCTACCAGGGTGTTCACTCAGTCATCGCGCGCAGTGATACTAATAAAGAATAATATAAAAATCTAATTAATATAAAAGTCAACGCATACTCTGAAAATCCCCGGGGAATGCTGTCCGCACTTGACAGTTCTTATTATTCTGCACTTTACGCCAGCTTCCTTACAAGCAGATTTTATTTTTTCATGCGCCTGCTCAAAACTCTTTTCTGAAAGAAAATCATAAAAATGCATGTTTGCGCCTTTTTTTGCAGACGCAATTGCGACATCTAGATAGTCATCAGCATTTTTAGGTAGTGGCATAATAACCCTGTCAAATTTGCCAAGCGTCGGTACAGCCTCTCGGACATCGCCAAGAACTGATTTTGCATTTTTTAGTCTGTTCATCCTTATGTTTTCGTTCGCAAACCTGTGCCCTTCAGGATTTATTTCAACGCCGATTACTTCAGATGCAGATGTGTTTTTCGCTATTACACAAACATATGGCCCACAGCCTGAAAACATTACAAGTACACGCTCTCCTTTCCTTATGAGTTTTGCGATTCTTTTTCTTTCGGTTGCAAGCCTTGGGGAAAAATAGACTCTCTCAACATCCACCTTTAGCAAGACATTGTTCTCTTTGTGGGTAGTTTCGCGTTTGTCCTCTCCAGCAAGAAAGAGCATCTTTTGAGTTCTGAACTCACCGGAATGTCCGCCGTGTTTTTTTAAAACTGTCTTAACATTTTTATTTACTTTTAGCAATGTTTCGCCGATAAGCCGACCTTTTTTGACAAGAGGCTCGTCAATCTCAACTATTGCAATATCACCTATGATGTCAAAAGCAGTCTTGACAAGAGACATCTCTTCTTTTCCTAGCAGCAGTGAAAGCGCGCTTCTGAGGTTTTTCTGGTGATTCTCAAGAGGTTCGAACTCTTCCTCTACAATCTCATATGCTGTTGAAAATATTTTTTTAATAGGAAATATTACAGAGTCGCTGGTCGATTTAACCTTGTGGTTTTTGTCAAGAATCTCCATCTCTAAAAGCTGTTTTTTTACAATTTCAGCATATTTAGGTTTTACTTTTAGTCCGAGCATGCATGCCAGAACAATAATCTTTTATTTAAGTGTTTTTGAGTTGTTAAAAGGATCTAAAATAAAAAAAGGCCAAACCCCGCTTTACAACATATTTATAATCCCTTATAATAACCTGCTGCTAAAATGAGGGCCAGGTTTCTAAACAAAAAGAAAAAGCAAGGCGGTGTTATTTACTGGATGAGCAGAGATCAGAGAGTAAATGACAACTGGGCGCTTGTTTATGCAGATAGGATCGCCAAGGAAAGAAAGCTTGAGGTCGTGTTTTGCCTTGCGCCTAAGTTTCTTGAGGCAACCGCCTCACACTATGCTTTTATGATTGAAGGACTTAAGCAGGTTGAAGCTAGCCTTGCAGAGAAAGGAATTCCCTTTACGCTTCTAAAGGGCCATCCTGAAAAGGAAATTATCAAGTTTGCAGAAGAGAAAAATATTGGAACGATTGTAACCGACTTTGACCCACTTAAAATAAAGATAAAATGGAAAATGGCGGTTGCAAAAGGAAGCGCATCCCTCGTAGAGATTGACACGCATAATATTGTGCCCTGTTGGTATGCAAGCAAGAAGCAGGAGTATTCTGCAGCAACTTTCAGGCCAAAGCTAAAAGAGAGTCTTCGTTTCTTTCTTACTGAATTTCCACTACTCAGAAAGAGAAAACGCATCGCTCCGTCAGCTTCTTGGCCGAAGACTTCGACTTCTAAACTTCAAGAGTATAGCATAAAGCCCGGCGAACGTGCAGCACTTCATGTGTTGCATAGTTTTGTTGGTCGCTTAGATAGTTATAAATACAGGAATGATCCAAATGCGAACGCAACATCTTGTCTCTCACCATACCTACATTTTGGTCAGATATCTGCTCAGCGCGTCGCAATTGAGGTGATGAAATCCAACTCGCCAGAAAAAGAAAAGTTTCTTGATGAACTAATTGTAAGGAGAGAGCTTGCTGAGAATTTTTGTTTCTACAACAGGAACTATGATAATTTTTTTGGGTTTCCAGCGTGGGCGCAGAGAAGTCTTAATAAGCATAGAAATGATATAAGAGAATATACTTACACACTTAAAGAATTTGAGCTTGCAAGAACTCACGACCCATTGTGGAATGCAGCGCAAAACGAAATGGTAAAAACCGGGAGGATGCATGGATATATGAGGATGTACTGGGCAAAAAAGATGCTTGAATGGACAGATTCACCAGAGACCGCACAGAAAATTGCGATCATTTTAAATGACAGATACGAGCTTGATGGAAGAGACCCAAACGGATATACAGGCATCGCCTGGTCTATCGGCGGGCTTCACGACAGACCATGGGGAGAAAGGGCGGTGTTCGGGAATGTTAGGTACATGAGCATACATGGTTATATGAGGAAGTTTGATGTTGGGAAATATATAACTGCGAACACAGGGGTCTAATAAGAAGTACTATAAATAGACAACAATAAATTTCTTGAGCCAAACATGATGCTTAATTCAAGCGTTAAAAGAACTCGTTAAGTCCTTTTTGTTTCTTATGCGATACCTGTTCAAGAATGGGCAAGGTTCTTTCTCGTGAGAATTCAAACTCTCCACATAAAATTTCAATAAGTTTCTTGGTATCTATATCTTTAAAGGATATTACTGCGTCTTTTGTTGGCATATTATGAAATACATCGGCAACATCCCTCCAAGAATATTCATATTTCCATTCTACATTTGAAAACAGAGCTTCAAAGTCATGCCCGTATTTTTTAACAAGCGCAAGAGCTTTTCTTGGCCCGATTCCTTTTACTCCCCCCGGATTATAGTCTGTTCCTATAAGCACACCAAGACAAATTAGCTGTTCAGAGTCAATTCCTAGGTTCGCTAGGTTTTCTGAAAGAAAGTACATCTCTGGCGAAACACTCTCGTATATAGGCTTTCCAGCTACTTTTCTTTTTCCTGCGACAGAAAAGTTTCTTATAAGAACCGGTGCTCCATAGAGAAGGCTGTCAAAGTCCTGCGAGACAACTGCAAACGCCCTTTTGCTTTTGGCAATATACGCAGCCTCTGCTTCACCCTCGCTTGGTGCATCAATTATAGGACATCCAAATGCGGAAATGACTCTTTTTGCATCATCAATCATCTCGCTAGTAAGCCTTGTTGTGCGAGATGCGTATTTGCGCATTTCTTCAATGTCATTCCTTTGTTTTGCGTCTTCAAACCCTACAATCGCTTCAATCTTTGCTTCTCTGCGACGCAACGCCTCAGCATTCTTCAGAGCTGGAGGGGGTCCGTCAAAAACAAAAACAGGGCGGATGTTATGCATTAGCATGTTGCTGGTTCTTGTAAAAAGACCCATAATATGGCTAGTAACCCTCCCTTTGCTATCTGTGAAGAATGAACCGTCGCGCTGCCTTATTGTTGTAAGAAACTGATAAAGCAAGTTATTGCCGTCTATTGCAATAGTTTTTCCTGAAAGCTCTTCAAAGCTTGTTTCCCTGCTCTTCAAGAGCTCGCGTATTTGTAGCCCCATTATGCTGCATTATTTGCGTTTTTTGATATTATCCTTAATCCCGACTCTAGTATGCCAATAGAACAATGGTTTTATTTACTTGACCAGCACGCTAAAAGTGTCTTTGGCATAGGGAAGCCATTCATTATACTGGGTCTTGTATTGCACAACCACCTTAAAGCTATATTGACCTGCCTTTGTTGGTCTTTGTGCAGCGTACATGTCTCCAACTACCAAAATAATAGGAACTACTCCGTGTTTTCCAGGCTCTATTACCAGTTCTTTATTGAAGTTGTTTTTGCCTAGCCACTGCCTCATATAAGAGTCATCAAAGTTAAGGTCATTTGTTGCAATAGGATTGTTTTTCATATCCCTTGCATTTGCAAATGAAACATTGACTCTGAAGGTGTTTTCATCCTTGCGGATGTTTTGTATTGCGAACGCATATACATAGTGTTCACCCACACCTAATGCGGTCGGAGCAATGTTTCTTCCGAATGCCGTCACTACTTTGCCATTAAGTTTGCTTAAAAGTAGGGCTTTGTCCTCTTCGCTTATCTCATAGCTTTCCTCTGTTTTTTTCGTCTCTACAGGTCTGCTACATGGGTTGCAGGGTCCTCCACAGTCAATATCTGTCTCACCCTGGTTTTGTATGTTGTCGTTGCAAGTTTCGCATGCTTTGCAAGGTCCACCACAATCGATACCAGTTTCTCCTTGATTTTGTATTCCATCGGAACATTTGTCGCACGGACTGCAAGGTCCACCACAATCAACCTTCTCCTCACCCTGGTTTTGTATGTTGTCGTTGCAAGTTTCGCATGCTTTGCAAGGTCCACCACAATCGATACCAGTTTCTCCTTGGTTTTGTATCCCGTCAAAACATGTTGTATCTGCTTCTGTTTTTCCAGAACACCCAACAATAGCAAGTGAGAACAATGTGGCTATTGTAAAGAAAATAATTGTTACGAAAAAGTTATGCGTTACCTTTTTCATATTTTCACCCCATTCTTAAAACCTTCATTCCTTTGAACTCTTTGCCAAGCATTTCCTGTGCCTTTTTGTTTAATGCTCCTGTTGTAAGAAAAAGAACAGGAAGCTTTTTTTCTTGCCCCTTTACAAATGCAGTTGCAAGGTCACCCTCGTTGCAATTCTTTTTGTTCCTTGCTTTGCAATAATACTCTATTGTTCCAACAGACGAAGGGACCTCTATTATATAGTCAAACTCCGAATTTCTCTTAACCAGCCTTGCTTCCTTTATACTGATATTGTTTTGTTTGAAATACTTTAGGACTTCTTTGTGGAACTGGTCATGGATGTTGAAATCATCACTATTGTCTCCGATGATGAAGTCCTCGGTTGTTTTTTCAGCAGTGTTGCGTGTTTTTATATGCTGTCTCTTATCTTCTTGCTCATTCTTCTTTATATCTGACTTTTTCTCCCTTAAATGCTCTTTTTTATTATAATCTCTTTCGCTATCATCACTCACAAACTCTTTGCTTTTTTCTTTGTGCTCTTGTTGTGCTTCTTTATCTTTATGCTTTTCATCCTCTTTTGCCTTAATAATTTCGCGAACCATTTTTTCAGCTTCCATATCAGAAAGCAGATACCATTTCCAGAATATCTCTTTTGTTTCGCCGGTAACAACTTCAAGCGGATAGGCAAAGTCTTTAATATTTCGCAAACTTACGCGCTGTAAGGGAGTGAGCTCAGACTCCCGCATAATCCCCTTTTTTCTAAGAAGCTCAACAGACTGCTGATCTTTTTCATTTAGGTACTTTGTGAACTCCTGAAGCCGCGATGCCTGTTCACTTGTATAATACAGCGGACTTCCTCCAACTTTTAGTGCTGATACTTTTATTTTTCCTGTTGAAGCGAGGTCTGAAAGTATCGCCCCTATAATGATTGTAGGTTGGCCAAGATCACCTGTAAGCTTTGTAGGTACAAGCGGGCCCTTTTCTCTTACAAGCTGAAGAACCTTTTCCGCAATAATCATTTTGTTTGATTATAGTGGTTGCCACTCTCCTTATTTAATTTTATGCTTTTTTTGCAGCAGTATGCTTAAATATCTATATTAAATATACATTATGAGTTTCCAAATAAAAATAATCCTATCTCTAAATAATATCTGATTAATTTCTTTAAAGATACATATAAAAGATATATCTAAGGATAACATATTAAAAATATATACCTCATAAACATTATAGAGTATATAGAATGCGTATATAAATATAATGTATATTGAATGCATATATCTTATTCTGCTAGCATCCAACTCTCTTTTTATTCTCTATAATTACGGCACCGTTCAAAATCTCGTTTTCGGTCGGTTTAACCTCATGTTGGCACTTTTCCATTCAAATCAAAATATCTGGTTCTTCGTATGGAACAACTCACTTCAAACCCATATATTTTTCCTGAATGTGCATACGCGGTGGATGCTAACACACTTCTTGAACGGTGCCCTATAATTACATAAATTATTTATATTTTACAGCACTACTTCAATATATGGACGATTTTAATATTGATTTCAGCAGCCCACTCAGTACGCCGCTTAAAAGCTATTATTGTTATGACTGTCATCTTGAGCTTATAGTTGTTTCAGAAAAGGAGGCGCGTTGCCAAAAATGTGGCGCTACTGGCCATAGGCTAGTTTTTAGATGTCCAGGATGCAACAACACCATTACTGTATTTCATCCTGACCAGAGAAGCGATATTCATTGCTTCTGCAACTGAGGACGATTCTTTTAAATTTTTATCTCTTATCTTTTTAGAACTGTTTATCAATTATTTATCAATTTCTGACCGTAGTTTTTTGCATTTTAACGGAGTTCTTTTGGGTCCGGTGTCATGGAAACAATTGAGCTTAAAAACATTATAACAAAAACCATACAGAACGCAAACCCTAGAGACAGTCCAAAACCATCACCACCCCATTTGTCAAACCATCTTGTAAACCTTCCAGAAACAGTGTAAATAGCAGATATTATAAAACCTATTATACTTATTATCATAAATGTTGGTTTTAGCACATCTGCTGGCATTCCTCTATTATATTACTATGGATTTTATATATTTTTCTATCTTATCTAATATTCTCTAGTATATAGTATTTATAGATGCTCTCTTAAGTATATGTATTAATTTTATTTTTTTTATCTTCTATTTTTTTTGCTTTGTTTTTAGCTCTTTACTTTAAACCTTAGTACAGCGGCAATCCCACCAAGCCCATCGAGTTTTTTTCCAGCATCTGTACTTATTATTGAGATTTTGCCTCTTGCGGACTCAATATTCTTAAGTATTTCTTCTATCTGTGCATAATCTCCGCTTCTTCTATGGTTCTGTATAAACGACTCGCTTACAAGAAGCTCGCTTATAGCGCCCATGGCAGTTGCATGTGCAACCTCAGAGATACCATAAACAGCATTATCTTTTCTTATTTCACCTAGTAGTTTTTCTACTTGCAAGCTTTCTCTTACACTTCTGTCCTCTTTTAGAGCAGTTGAAACCTCTGGTCGGCGTAGCACCTCATCAAGACCCGCTTTTCCTGTTTCACTTGTTGTTGCAAGTAAAATCTTGCTCTTTATAGACTCAAGATAAGGCAACAAATAGTCCTTCCAAAACGCAGCACTTGCAAGAATTATTATGTTATAGTTTTTACGGGCATCATAATCCAAAATCTCTTTTGCGATATTCTTAAAAAATGCAGTCTTTACATTTTCAGGTATTGCCTTTTTTTCTACCTCCCCCTTTATCTCTCCAAGAATCTCATAGCCGTAGCTTCGCAGGCACGCAAAAATAGCCTCTTCTCTGTCAAAAACCACTACAAGGACATTTGGATGCGTCTGGCTTTCCTTAATCTTGTCAAGCTGGTAGTCAAACCACCTCTCCTTTTCAATTTCAATAACTGTGCCCTCTTCAATTTCAAATGTGTGGTATGTTCCCTTGGGGATGTCTTCTGGACCTTGCGTTATCTTTCCTGAAACGCGGAGCTTGTCGGAGTGCTTATGAAACTCAACTTTCTCCACAGATATTTCAAGAAATACTAGCCTTTTGACATGCGAAGATTTTCTGTCTTCAGCAGAGCCAATTCTTATCTTTCGTTCTGTTTTTCCCCTTACCTTGTCGCCAGCCTCAATTATCTGGCTAAGATGCCACATGTCGTCCTTTGTTTCAACTTCTACTCTAACAACACCATCTTTTAACCTTTTTTGAAGCGTTTTCATTCGCCTCTTGGAATAGGTTGGAATATTAAAATACTCGCATTGAATTAAGATTAACTTCCGATACCCTCTTTTTGCGTCCCTTTTGTTATACAATATTATGTCTCTTATGTCTTTTGTGTATCTTATCTATCGTATATTATCTATCTTATATGTTGTTATTTTAAGTTGTTATATTTCTTTTAGTTATTTTAAGTTATTTTATTTAGTTCGTTAGCTTTGGTTCAAGAATAGAAAGATAAAAAAACAGAAAAACATATATATAGTAATCGCAAATAAAAATGGCGAGAATGGCAAAATATGGCAAAAAAGGCCAGAGTGCAAGCTCTGCCGCTACACTTATAGCACTCATTGCAGGTTTTATGGTGTTATATATACTTTTTCTGCCGCCTGAGATGCGGGATGAACTGCTTGATGGTGGACCTACGGAAGGTATGCCCTCTGAAGAAGCGCCTGCTGTGATCTTAAACAGGACCGTATTTACAGAAACGCCAGGCAGGATAGACTTTTTGCGGTTTAAGGAATATGAGCATCCCCTGTCTGCTGTTAATCTCTACACCACAAAAAGTGCACAGGAGCAGAAAATAAGCGATGCGATTTATGTTAAAAATGGCGTTTTTGACCGGCTTGACAAAAACCTTTCATTCACAATCAATGATTTAGATAATGTAGACAATGTTTATTTGAGCTTTAAAGTGTCAAAGTCTAAGGGTAGGCTTATTGTTGAGCTTAATGGCAATAGCGTTTTTGAAGGGGAGATTCACGGCACATCATCTCCAGTCTCAATAGCAAAATCAGAACTTCGTGATACAAACAGGCTTGCTTTTAAGGTAAGCGAGGTTGGTTGGCGATTCTGGACAACAAATGAATATGAACTTTTAGACATCAAGCTTTTTTATGATTTAACAGACATCAGCCAGCAGAAAAGCAGGAACATATTCACAGTAAGCGAAGTTGAAAAGTTCAATCTTGATACAGTAAGCATAAAATTCTTTCCAGACTGTAATCCAACAAGTGTTGGCACACTTGATATAGATATAAATGGACAAAGCGTGTATTCAGCAATACCTGACTGTGGACAGGTAAACTATATTGAATTCTCTCCAAGCATTATCCAAGCAGGAAACAATAGAGTCCTTTTCACAGCAAGAAAAGGCAGATATCTTATTGACCAGATAGTTGTTAAGACCACAATGAAGCCTATGATTTATCCTGTTTACTATTTTGATTTAGACAAGAGCCTTTTCGTCACAAAAGAAGAGCCGGATGATAAAGAAGAATGCGGCGATATTGATGGCGTTTGTCCAAGCGGTTGTGACAGAGACATAGATAAGGATTGCTGCTTACATGAGTCTAGCAATTTTTGGTGCGATGTTCAACCACAAAACCAAGATAAACGGTGCAGTGCGGTCGTCTCAGAAACAGACTGCAATGAGTGCCCTAGCGGTTATGAAGACCGCAATGGAAATCCTCCTAAAGTTTGTGAGGACAAATGCGGAGATGACACAGATAATTATTGTCACCCTGGCTGTAACAGGCAGTACGACAAAGACTGCTGTTTCGCACAAAGCGAAAATAATTTTTGGTGTGACGATGCTCCAAAAGGCGGGCTTAACGCCTGCAAAAATTCCATAATAAGAGAAGAGTGCTGGCTATGCCCATCAGAATGGAAGAGCAAAGAGTCAGATTTTTCCTGTCCTGAAAAGCCGAAAGAACTTCAGGATGTCCTAAAGGGGAGGTATAGGATAAAACTGACATTAAGTTTTATCAATGATGGAGAACGCAAAGCAGGAAAGGTTTTTGTAAACGGTTATCAGTTCCATTTTGATACAACAGGCGAAAAGTTTGTTAGGTATATTGACCAGTATGTTGAAAGTGGGACAAACGCAATAAAGATAGAGCCTGACCAAACTATCCTTGATATAAGAAAGTTAACAGTTGAAATTGAAGGATAATTGCTGTTTTTACCTTTTCCTCAAGTGTCTCACTATATATTTTTACCTATCTTTACTTCTATATGTTTTATATATACAGTTTATATATAAAATTTCTATGTATCTTATTTTCTTATATACATCTTGGTTGGTACATCTTGGTTGGCGGTGCCTAAAAAAAGAAAACATTAAATAAGAGATTTAGCAAGGAATTGCATGTGGCAGATGTAAAAGAGGTTTTAAGGGCTTTAGGAACCAGAGTTAAAAGAAACAATTGGGGGTTTTTTATTATATTTAGCTTCTGTATATACCTTTTATTAGGTTATTTTGGTGCAGTTCCTTTAATCACGATAATATTTCTCAATGTCTTTCTAGCACTACTTTTATGGTTTCTTGTGGACAAAGAAGAAAGAGATTTAACCTTTATAATAACCGTTTTTGTTCTCTCTGTTATGCCTGCAGTTATGGCTGGCTATTTTCCGTCGCTTAACCAGAATGCGTTTTTCTATTTTTATATTCTTAATCCTATTGTTGCAATGTGGTGGACATATTACGCCATAATTGCGTCGCCTGATCAAGGACTTATTTGCTGGTTTGCTAAAAGAGCTCTTTTGTTCTATGTCATAGGAATTATGCTCAGCTTTATGTTGAATGCAGGCTATTTTGATGATTATAAAATTTATCTAACTCCTGAACAGCGGTTCAAGGGTATCCAGCTTTTTAAAATGTCATACCAAAGCCTTGTAAAAAGTCTCTCACTTGTTGGAACAAGCTTAAAAACAGGAGTTGTAAGCTGGTGGAATCAAAGGATTGGTGAGGCGACAGGCGACTATTATGTAGGAAGGGTGGAGCAAAATACAAAAGAACAGCTTGGAATATACCTTGTAAATGTTAAACCAGCAACCGCAACTTTTTATGATACAGAACCAGTGGCAGTATGGGGGTCTATGAAAGGGAAGACTCTTGGAGACACGGTCAGGACAACAAATCGCTGTTATCTGGGGGAAAGGAAGGAATCTGGCTTTGATGGACCTGAAGGAAAAATGTATCCTAATACAAGCCAAATATATGATTTTGAGCAGATTGACCTTGATTGCTCTTTTGACCCCGGCATTGCAAAAATTGGTTCAAATTATGTAACTTTTGTGTCAGATTTCAACTTTGAAACAATGGCATATATTAAAAGGTACTTTATAGATAAGTCCCGGTTAAGGGCTATGTCAAGGCAGCGTATCGATCCTCTTGACAATTATAAAATAACAGACAAAAACCCAACCGCTGTTTATACAAACGGCCCTGTACAACTTGGGATGAGCAAAATGGATGATGTTGCTCTGATTGGCGTAGATGATCTCACTACCGTGCTTGTTGGCGTTACCATTGAGAAAAATCCAGCCTGGAAAGGTGGAATAAAAGAAATAAAAAGTTTGGTAATACAAGTTCCAGCACAGTTTGAACTTTCAGATCCGAATACAGATTGTAACTTTGCGTTTGTAAAATATGATGTTGAAGCATGCGTAAAGGACCACATTCAATATAACAGCATTGATTATAGAAAATGCGGCGGAACTGAGAAAAACACAGAAAAGGAAGAAATTGGCTGGGGAAGTGATGTGGAAGGTTGTCTTCAAGATCTCTGCAGAAAGGAGCTTGAAGGATACAATGCGTATGCAATAAATCCTCAGCACAACCCAGACTCGCTTAAGAATGTAAAAACATACAAAACCTTTTATTGTAGATTTAAGCTTAAGGATAAGGCAGGTCTTCTTGGAAATGTCCCTATCTCAACCAAATACTATAGGGCGTCTGCGAGATACATTTATAGCGTTGAGGAGTTGACAATGGTGGTTGTTAAGGAGGATCCTACACACATAATTCAAAGAGAGAATGCGGAATACTACCAAAAGCAGGTGCCCTCTTCGGCCGAGGGCATGGTGACATGGATTTATCAAAATTATAATCTACAAAAGTATAAATCTGAGGTTTTCTCTGATTGTGGTATGGCTGCACTGATTGCAATGGAATCAAGTGGAAACCCCTATGCTTCGTCAAAAGAAAGTACAAGCAAGGGGCTTTTACAGTTCATAGCAGGGACTGCATTTCAGTATGGTCTATGCGATAATAAGGACTGTACAGGCAGAGATGACAGACTAAATCCGGAAAAATCTATTGAGGCTGGATATAATTACATTAATGACATAAACAACAAAATAGCTAAATACAATATTCATCCTGCGGACAGAGAAAAAGTTCTTATTACTGGATTTTTTCTTGGTGATGGATGCGTAATTAAAATCCTTGAAAGCATTGGGCAAAAACAGCAAATAACCTGGTCAGATATGTCAAGTGCGATAAATATGGAGAACATGAGAAAATGTTTTCCTAGCCAAACCGACACATGGCGAAGCAATGCAATCCAGATAGTCAACCGCCGTATTCAGAGCCTCGACCAATATAGTACATTATGCCAAAAAAACAAGGACAGCCTCATCAATGTCACAATAAAACAGGAGGTGCAGCCAGAGGTGATTGAAAGGTCAGAGACCATACAAAAAGGCAAGGTGATTGAACTCAATGAAATAGGTCTTAAGATTAATGTTTCCGATGTAGTTGTACAAAATATTCAAGATATCATGTCTTCTTATTATCTTAATTATGTAATTTTGTCTTTTGAAGATGCGGTCTTAAACAAAAAAAATGCGTATAGCTTGAAAGTGTACGAAGGAGAAGAAAAGACAATTGAACCTTATAAAATGATATATCTAAAAGTAGGTAATTTCGTTGGTAGCGAGGAAAGAAACAACACAGGAAAAAACACCGCGACCCTTACTATTAAAACAATAAAGAACGATTTTGTAGTAAATACCGGTGCCTTAACATCCTCTACATCATATAATCTAAAAGAACTATTTCAGGTTAAGTATCTCACCGGCTCAATAGTTGTATATGACTCAACAGGTTCAGTTGTATGCACAGTACCTTGGAGTCTAGGTATTCCTGCGACTTGCCAAAAAAGCCTACCTGGTGTGCTTAGAGTTGTAAATCTTGCAGGGCTGGATAATTGGCGAGAGAAAGGATATGCCCAGGTACAGCTCCAATACTATCCAAAGGCAAGGGTTGAAAATCCTCAAACAATTCCTAAAGAAGCGCACCAAACAACTTCATATCAGCAGACCACTGCATCTAGCTTGGATGGACAATCGGTCTAAGTACAGACAGAAGCATTATTAATAGAGGTTTCCTATGGAAAAATGGCAATGAATCAGACTTCAATGAAGATGGGTACTATTCTTTTTATTGTCTTATTATTTTCTTTTATGTCTGTTATGATCTCAAGTTGTAAAAAAGAGAGTAAAAACACCCCTCTAAATATTGATTATAAAAAGGGGACTGAAGGGCTTGCCTTTGACTTTCTTAAAAATGTGCCTCCTAACAAGGTTTTTGAGTCAAGTGAGTTCTCTGTTTCAGCGAACCTTAAAAACAAGGGCGCATATGATATAAAAAAAGGGTTTCTTACAATAGCCCTTGAGACTGACTATATAAAACCGACTTCTTCACAGACACAAACATTTGCTCTAAAAGGGAGGTCTATTTCAAATCCTGGCGGTGATGCACAATTTATTGAGTTTCGTGCACAGACTCGCAATATTAACAAGCTGAGCGAGAGACACCAAAGCACCATCATTCTTACAGCATGCTATGATTACGCAACAGAAGCAAACCAGAAAGTCTGTATTGATTTTGACTCACTACAGCAAAGCCCTCTTCAGAAAGTTTGTGAAGCGAAGGATGCTACCCTTACAGACCAGGGTGCGCCGATAGCAATTACTAAAATAGAGCATAAAATGCAGCCCTCAGGTACAAACACTGCAAAATCGCAGTTTGTTGTTCATATTACCAATAAGGGCAACGGCAGACCGGTTAACATCACAGGACTTGCAGACGCATGCAAAGATACACAACTTCCCCCTAACTATTTTGATATAGTTTATATTGATACTGTTCAGCTGTCCAGCAACTATATCTTTAAGTGGGGTGATGAAGATACAAGCCAGGGAATAATCTGCAAACCAAACCCTGTACGACTTGAAAACAAAGAAGGTTACTTTATATGCACCACCAACGAGATTGAGAACAAAGGCAACTATGAAACACAGCTTTTCATACGGCTTGTTTATGGTTACACAGAGTCAAAGTCAATGCCTATCGAAATACAGCGGTTAATGAGGTGAAGTCAAAAGTTAATATTTCAAGCCGTTAGTTTCCTAATTTCATTTGGGCTGCGTTCAAAATCTCGTTTTCGGTCGGCTTACCATCATGTTTGCACTTTTCCGTTTAAATCAAAATATTTGGTTCTCCGTATGGAACAACTCACTTCAAACCCATATATGGTTCCTGAATGTGCATACGCGGTGGATGCTAACACACTTTTTGAACGCAGCCTTAAAATTACACAATCTATATAAACAACCTTGCAGAACCAACACTTGACTGCGTCGGTGGTCTAGTGGCTTCAGAAATGCCACAAATGACTTCGGCCTTCCATTGCAGAGAAGCAAGCCGACTACCCGGGTTCGAAACAGCTTTTTGTGCGCACCTTTGGTGCGACAAAAACCTGGGAAAAATTCCAGTCAAGGTGGGCATCCCTTCGGAAGCCCCCCGAACATCACAAGAAGCTGACGAAAGTCCCGGCCGACGCATTTTTCTAATTACTTCTCAATATTAATACTAAATGGTTCTTTATTTTTTTAGTTTAAAAAACTAGCAGGAAAAAAACCTAAAAATTATGTGCAGCTCCTACACGCCCATAAAAATATCTTGGCTAGTCCTTTTTTGTGTTTATCTTAAGCATACTTATATAGAGGGCAGTAACCTATGAGCGATGTGATAAGCAGAATAAATGCAAGAAGATATAAAATTTTAATATCAACTAAATAGGCTATTATAGCCAACAAAATTGTCAGTACTTAACTATCCTCTCTCCATATCCAATATTTTGTTTAATTTTCCCACACCTCTCCTTCTTTACTTAAACTTCTTATTTAAAGTAAGCATCTAAATATACTTTAATCTAAAAGCAATTTAGTTTTTATCCTTTTAAATTTATAAAACTTGTCTATAATATTCAAAAAATATATTAATTCCTTATATGTGCTATTTATTATGAAAAAGTCGGTGCTTGTTGTTTGTGCGCATAATGATGACCAGATTCTTGGTTGCGGCGGAACTCTAGCAAAGTATGCTAAAGCAGGCTATGAGGTTGTGACAGTGATCTTTTCATATGGTCAAGGATCGCATCCGTGGTTAAAGAGCCGAGTAACAATAAAGATGAGGGTTAAGGAGGCCAAACAGGCAGAGAGGCTACTCGGTGTAAAAAAGACTTTTTATATGGGTTTTTCAGAAGGTAGGTTCAAGCAGGACATTGACAGTGAACAGGGGGAAGAAAAGCTAAAAAGGATACTTTGCATAATAAGGCCATGTAAAATATTTACACACTCCCCAAACGACCCTCACCCAGACCATAGAGCAGTTTTTCAGACAGTGATGCAACTTGTTGACACGCTTGGTCTGGATGTTAGTGTATATACCTTTGACGTATGGAATCTCTTCAACTTTTTTAAACCAGAGGGAGTTAGACTTGTGGTAGATGTTTCACAAACCTTCAGCCTTAAAATAAGGTCATTCAAGCTTCACAAAAGCCAGATTGTAACCATGGTAACAATGCTGCCTGCTGTCTATATAAAGGCGATACTTAATGGGCTAAGATATGGCTACAAATATGTTGAGGTATTTGATAAAGCAAGATGAAGCGACTTTTAATCGCATCGGACTGCTTCCTTCCGAGATGGGACGGCGTCGCAAGATTTCTTTCAGAGATAATACCAAGACTTCTTGAGGACTATAATATTACGGTTCTTGCACCTGATTTTCCAGGAGAGTTTCAAGAGCCAGACTCTTATGAGATTGTGCGGTTTCCTTTGCTAAAGATAATGTTCGGTGACATATATTTCAGCAGGGTAAAGCATGCACAAGTAAGGAAGTATATCTCAGAAGCAGATGTTGTTTTTGTACAGACTATAGGTCCTATTGGGCTTATGGCAATCTATGAAGCAAAAAAACAGAAAAAACCTGTCGTAGCTTATATACACTCAATTGATTGGGAGCTTGCAACAAAAAGCGTCAAACGGTTTAAACGTCTGGTAAATCATGTCGTAAGAAAAATTGCCAATAGAGCCTATAACAATTGCACTCTCCTAATGGTTCCGTATGAAGAGGCAGAGGAGAAGTTAAGGAAAAACAGAATAGAAACAGAATGTGTAGTAGTGAGGCTCGGAACTGACACTCAAAAGTTTAAGCCGGCTCCTAAATCAAAGGCGAAAATAGCTGTGAACATAGACCCAAAGTGCGTGGTTATTGGGTTCTGTGGAAGGATTGGCAGGGAAAAGGATCTTATGACCCTCTATAGAGCATTCAGAAAGGTTGAGAAAATCCACCCCGATACGAAGCTTCTTATTGTAGGGAGCGGCATAAGACAGCTTGTTAGAGAATTCAGCTCTTCTAGAAATATAATCCTTACAGGTTCGCAGAACAATGTCGTGCCGTATCTTCAAGCGATGGATATATATGTTTTGCCTTCACTTACAGAGACTACCTCTCTAAGCACGCTTGAAGCGATGTCATGCGGCTGCGCAGTCATCACAACCCCTGTAGGTTATGTTAAAGAATATATCAAAGACAGAGAAAATGGGATGTTCTTTCCGTTCCATAACAGCCTTGTACTATCCCTAAAGATCGAGCAACTCATCAATGACGATAAACTGAGGCAAAGGCTTGGTCAAAACGCAAGAAAAACTGTTGAAGAAAGGTTCTCGTGGAAGTCCTCTGCAGAAAAAATAAAATCGGTTTTGCAAGGTGTGCAATAATGCAGCTTAATATGCTTACTTGTCATATGGATGCCTTTCTTAATACAATACATTCTTTTATGATGACTCGTTGCTAAAGTATGCTTTTCTGGTTTTTTTCTATTATCTATTTGTTTCTTCGGTGCTTTTCTGCGTGATATACAACTTTTTTTAGTTAGTTTTTGGCATATTCACCTATCTTAATTATATCCAGGAATGTCAAATTCCAGGAATTTCAAATATAACTCTATAACTAACTCTTTATTGAAAATTATAGTAGAAATTTTTTTAAAAGATGCATTCTTACCTCTCTATAATCGTATTAATCTTAGAGTGTAATGGTATATCCTATAAAAATGGTCTCTTACAAATATAGCACAAAGACTCCGCAATTGCTTGAAAATTTGGCGATGCTTGCAGGCTATACAAACTTTTTCTCTCCACTTGAGTCGCATCTTATGAACTCAGGTGATATTTTCAGTTATTATTACAAGTTTGTCAATGAACATCCGACAAAACCATTTCCATATTATATCCCCACATATTATACAAGCCAAGAGGAGTCTATAACTCCCTTTGAACATTGGTCAGCTAAATATCATGATTTCTTTACACTCAGAAAAAACACCTTATTTGTTGACTGCTGGCTCTCACTAGAAGGAGTTTGTGTTTCAAAAGGGGTATTCCCTATTTACAGAAGAGGATTCTATCTTGAAGATTATTCAAGGGAAACAAACTTTGTTCTTCATCTCGCAAGAATAAGAGCACTTAGTCCACGACCAACTATTAGTGATACGCTTCTAGGTTTCAAGGGAAAACGCTTGCAGAGAAGGTTTATTGACTCTCTTATATTTCTAATTGGATATTCATACGGAGGGCTTGAATACGGCTTAATTACTCTTGCTGCAGCACAACCTCTCTATGCTGTATATCAAAGCAGACAGCTTGGGCGGCTTGCGCTAATTAAACTTAATGCAGAATTAGGGGCCTCTGCTATAAGAGAACTGCGGATGGAGTGCGAAAAGGCATATCCTGAATTGCAGAAAGGATAGGAAACTTTATAGTGAAATCTTTTTTGTTTCTTAAGCCTTTTGAAAAAATAAATCCAAATTAAAAAGCTAAATCTTAAGATACATGCTTGCGATATCAAAGAAGCTTAAAAAATAGTCGGTTATTTTCTCGGCGTGCTCCCATGAGTATCCAATGACGGCGGTCGCCGCAGCGCCTACATAAAGCATCCTTTCTGGTCTATAGTTGCATTGTCCTTTTTTTGCAGCTATATCCACAGCCTTAAGGCCCAAAAGAACGCTAGCTATGAGCGAAGCCTTTGCAACCGCAAGCCCAATATCCTTATCAACCTCTTCCATATATGAACAGATAATTGGGTTTAAGTCAGTAAACCCTGTTTTCTTTATACCTCTTATTGTGTAAAAATAGTCAAGAGCCTGGGCAGCCACAAACGCCGAGGCTGCAATAAAATAGCTGTTCTTCCTCCTCTCCTTCTCCATTTTTTCCTTGTTCTTCCATAAATTCCTTTTTTACTTTTCGGGCACGGAGTTATAATCTATTTCATAAATAAAAATACTAACTACAATTTAAGGCTTACCACCTTGCTTACGCCGTGCTCGTTCATGGAAACTCCATAAAGTGTGTCTGCCGATGCGATTATCCCGTCATTGTGGCTTATCAGAATATACTGTGCTTTTTCAGAGTATTGGCGGATGAAATTTGCAAGCTTTTCACTGTTTCTTTTGTCAAGTGCAGCGTCAACCTCGTCGAGCACATAAAAACTTGCAGGCTCATATTCCTGGATTGCAAAAAGGAACGCAAGAGCAGTTAGCGTCTTTTCTCCGCCAGACAACCCCCTTATGTCAAGAAATTTTTTTCCTGTTATTCTTACTTTTATAAACATCCCGCCAGCAAATGGTTCGTTCGGATTTTCAAGCTCTAAAAATGCCTCACCTTTAGGCGCTACATTTACGAACATCGCCTGAAAGTTTTTATCAATTATCGCAAAGGTCTTTATGAAAAGCTCCTTTTTCTTTGCTTCAATCTCTTTCATCATCCCTAAAACTTCCTCTTTCTCGGCAGAAAGTTTGTTCTTCTTTTCAATAAGTTCATTGTATTCTTTCTCTATAGCATCATAGACTTCAAGTGCTCTTAGATTTACATTTCCTGCCTGTTCTATAAGCTTTTCATACTGCCATAAATCCTTTCTTAGCACTTCCTCTGATTTTTCCTTCAAAAGTTCAATTTCTTTGTATTTTGTAAACTCCTCCTGGAGCGCGCCAAGCTCGGCCCTTGCTGTCGCTATGTCAAGCGAAATAGTGTTTATTCTTTGCTCTGCCCTTCTTATACTCTCTTCAAAGTTGATAAGCGAATTCTCGCGTTTCTGTAACTCGCTGTTTGATTTGTCTTTTTTGATGTATAACTCCTTGTATTTGCTGTAAAACTGCTTCTGTTGTTTTTCTGAGTCTTTTAGAGCCGATTCTTTCTGTTTTATCTTTTCGTTTATCTCCTTTATTTCTGTCTTGAATAATGATTCTTCTTTGTTGTGCTGGGCAATTATCTTCATTATGTTGTCATGCTCTGGCTTGAGAATGTTATCAATTTGTGTAACAATGTTTCTTATGTTTCCTTCAATCTTTATCAACTGCTCTCTGAGCTCCCTCTGCTTCTCTTCAAAGGTGTTAAGTTCTGCAAGAATCGCGGGGTTTCTCATCTGGCTTATCTTTTCTCTCAAGACTTGTTTTTTCATCTTTAGCTCAGCAAGCTCTTTGTTTCCGGTTGATATCTTTGATATTATTTCGTCAAGACTTTTTTCCACCAATTTTAGTTCCCCCTGTAATCGCGACTTTTCGCTTTTTGTCGCTTCGAGGTCTTCTGATTCAAGATGAAGACTTTTTTCTGCCACAATAATCTCTCCCTCAAGCCCTGCCTTAAGTTCTCTAAGCCTTGTAATCTTTTCTTCGTTCTCTCTTTTTCGTTTTTCAAGAACAGAAACAAGTTTTTGTGAGTCGGCTAGCTTTTTTTCAGACTCCTTTATTTCGTTTCCAAGCTCTTTCTCCTGGAAGCCAATGCCGCGTTGTTTTTGCTTGAATCCACCATGCATCGCACCTGAAATCTCCACAAGATCGCCGTCAAGCGTGACCATCCTTATTCTACCTATGCCTATTGACCTTGCGGTGTCAATATCCTCTACAACAATGGTATTTCCAAAGACATACCCAAATGCGTTCTCAAATTCTGGGTCGAATGTGATTAAATCTATTGCGAGCCCATGTACGCCCTTCTCCTTAAGTATCTGCTTAAGATCTGCTATTTTTGGATCCTGGCTTTTTATTTTGTTGAGTGGAAGGAATGTTGCAGTGCCCAGCCTGTTTTTTTTCAGGTATTTTATGCATTCAGCGGCAGTCTTGTCTGTGTCAACAACAATGCTTTTAATTCTTGGCCCCGCCGCCACCTCAAGCGCGAGCGAGTATTTACTTGAGACATGCCCAAGCTCTGAAACAGTGCCATAGACTTTTCCGAACTTGTTTTTTGACTCAAGTATCGTCTTGACAGCAATGCTGTCTTGAACCTGCCCTCGGATACTTGCGCTCTGTGCACGCAGTTTTGAGATTGTTTCTTCAGCCGAAAGTATCTTCTGTCTTGCTTGGTGCAGCTGAGCGGAAAGAGAGCTGTCTTCATTTAACAGCTGGTTTAACTCTAGCGTAATTTTTTTGAACTCTTGCCTTTTTTGTTTTAGTTTCTCAATCTCTCCTTTATGCTCTTTTTCAATCTGAAGCACCTTTGCAATTTTATCATCTATACCAGATATTTGAAACTCAAGCCGGTCTTTGTCACGAAGCAGACGCTGCTGCTCTTCGCGCAGTAAAGCGATCGCCTTCTCTCTTTCTTCAGCTGTCTTGTCAAGCCTGTCTATATCAAGTTCAAGCCCTTCAGAATCGTCAAGATGGTGTGCCTCCCTAAAAGACTTGATTTTAGTTGAAAAGAGAGTTATTTCTTCGCTGACACTTTTCTTCTCCTTTTCTAGATTTGCTTTTTCTTCTGTTAAATCTTTTATTTTCTTCTTAAGCTCAGCAAGGTTCTGCTCAAGCTGCTCTTTTCTTGCATTAACTCTTTTTATCTCATTTTGATCAAATTCTATCTTGTTTTTTAGCGTGCCTATCTCAACCTTAATGCCTTCAATCTCCTTTAAAAGTCTTATTTGCTCTTTTTCACCCTTTTCTTCAATTTCCTCGTTTATTCTTTTTATCTCATCTTTTAGTTCGCTAATCTTCTTTTTATGCTCCTCAATCTGTTTCTGCATCTCGCTGATATTTTTTTCTTGGCTGTCCTTTTGTTTGGCGAGCCCTGCAAGCTGGCCCTCCTTGCCTTTTATCTGGATAGAAAGAAGCGTTGCCTTAACGCGCTTTAAATTGTCGTTAAGCTCCTTGTACTTTATTGCTTGGTCGCGGTCTTTTTTCAACTCTTTTAAATAACTCTGCCGCTCGGTTAGTATTATTTCTGCTTCGTTAATTCTTTGCTCTACTTTTTCAAGTTCATTAAGTGCACGCTGTTTTTTTTCTTCATAAACCGAAATTCCGGCAATCTCTTCAACAATCTGCCTCCTCTCAATAGAAGACATCTCAACAAGCCTTGTTATATCTCCTTGAAGAATAATGTTGTATCCATCTGGATCTATATTTGCCATTGCAAGAAGCTCAAGGACCTCCTGCCTTGTCCTTCGCTTGTCATTTATTTTGTAAACGCTCTGCCCGTCTTCTTTTATTATTCGGGTTATTTTTACTTCTGCTGTGTCAATAGGGAACTCGCGGCGTTCGTTGCTAAAATATATGCTTACTTCACCCTGTTTGGCAGGCTCCTTTGTCTTTCCGCCATTGTATATAAGATTTGCAGATTTTTCAGCCCTTAGCCCTTTTGCAGAACCCTTGCCAAGGACAAAACATAATGCATCCATTACATTGCTTTTTCCTGAACCGTTTGGCCCAAGGATGCAGTTGAATTTCGGTCCGAAGACAAGCTCGGTTCTGTCGCCGAAGGACTTGAATCCTTTCATCACCATGCGATTTATCTGCGTCATGTGGTTTCAATGAAAAACCTTCCTATTTAAAAGTTTTGGATATCTCAAATATTAAAAGTACAACTTCTTAAGGCCTATTACTAAAATTCATAATAGCTTTGTTGGTATATTTATTTCCGATGATAAATTTACAAAAACACTTATGGTTATTTTTTGAAACCTAACAATTAAATACTTCTCTACAAGGAATAGATGGTTCTTAAGGTATTTACAAAAAGTATTTTAGAGGTGCAAAATGCAGAATGTAGGAGACTGGATGATTAAGGATGTACTAACTGTAAAAGAGGACGAACCCTTAATTGAAGCTGCGCGGAGAATTGTTGAAAAAAATGTAGCGGCGCTTCCCGTGCTTAACTCAAAAGGGGAGTATGCAGGAATAGTTTTTGAAAGGAGTATACTTAAACATGCAGTAATTGACAAAAAAGGGCTCGAGGGACTTAAGGTTTCAGATGTCTTAATCAGAGATTATCTAACATTAGAGCCAACGACTAACATTTTTGAAGCGTTGCGAGTTATGGACAAAGAAGGCGTTCAGAGGATTCCCGTTGTAGAAAACTCAAAGCTTGTTGGTTTCGTTTCAATCAAGGACATTCTAAGGAAACTTATCAGTCTTTAAAATGCAGGAGAACTTTAAAAAGGCGCTGGTCGCAGAGCTTGAGGAACTTTTAGGTAGGGTTGTAGCAGAAGCAATGATTGGACAGCTTATGCTTAAAAAAAAGATTTTTGACCTAAATAGTCAAAATGAAAATTTTAAAATTAACTTTGTAAATGAATTGTTTGACACAATGCTTGCAAAATTTGTAAGAGAAGAAAAACTTTCTGTTATCCGTCAAAATGTTCTTACCAGGCTATTTGACCCAGATTCTGCGATGGATAAGGGAAGTCCTATCCTGCCGGAAAGAGACTTATATGAAAATGATGTTGTAAACGACCCTATACAGTTCGTAATAGAGGTTTTTGGCGAAACAGGAAAGGACATCCTTCGCAATAGGATGCCTAATAAAGAACTCCAAAAGAAGAGCATAAGAGAAAGGGTTCTTATTGTTGACTCAATAATTGACCATGTTTTAGGTAACTTTTATACCCGGGAAAGCCTCCAAAAGGTTCATGATTCGTTGATAAAATATGTCAAAGGTCAGTACAAGGGAAAACAACTTAAGCTTGCAGTAGTTAGTGAGATAAGAGCAAAAGAACCACCGCCTTTACAGGAGTCTCCTATTACTAAAACCATTAATGAGGGAGTTCTTAATAGCAACCAACCAATAAAAGATGATGCCCCAAGTCTTCTTGTAGCTGATACAGCATTTGATGACATAATAGAAGACATAGACAGCGAAACCCTAAAATTCTTATCATCGTATCTTGATAGCGAACAGGCGAAACAGATTTTTGCATTAATAAAGGCCAAACTTGGAATATATTCTCTAAGGTATGCTTCCGTAGAACAACGGTTGCGATTTCTTCAAGCTATAATGGATGAGTATCTTGGAAAATCTCTAAGCCAGTCAAAGCTTGCGATGGCACGCTCACGGCTCATTTACATTCTCGGTCTAAGAGGAGTTATTGAATAATGCTTTGAATAATTTATGCTTTTATTAGACTTCTTAAATGTGCATAAAAGTTTTTTTTAATTTTTGGTTTTTATAGTGCTTTTTTGTTATAACATTTAACAAAAAACAGATAAAAAACCTTATAAAATTAGAAAGATTTATATATTAGTATAGTTATTAGTATACTAAGATAATAAATAAACAAATAAGATACAAAAATAGAGGTGAGCCGACCGCCCCAAAGGGGCGGC
>JAWABL010000022.1:0-25048 GCA_038884615.1 Candidatus Woesearchaeota archaeon
CGATGGCAAACCCTGCACGCTGCAAGAACAAACTTTGTCCCGCTCTTTATGTGTTTTAACATACATATGCAGAGCGGGACAAAGACAAGTAGTTCGCAACCCTGATTCGTCAGGTAAGTTTATAAGTAATTATAAACTTCAGAGTAATGATCCTTAAAACAGAATTCGGCTTACTCGTTTGCCCGGCTTTTTTATTATCTTGAAAACTTATCTGTAACTTATTAAACTCTTATTAATTAATTTTTTATACATACGCTTAGCCCACAAAAATATGGAGCGTAAATTTTTTGGAACAGATGGAATTCGTGGCAAGGCCAATACTTTTCCTATGACTGCGGAGGTTGCGTTAAAGCTTGCGCAGGCAGCAGCTTTAAGTCTTTTAAAAGGTTATAGTTCAGAGGGGTTATTGGTAAATAAATTAGGTAGCACTAAGCCAAAGGTTGTTATTGGCAAGGACACCAGGCTTTCTGGATATATCTTTGAGTTTGCACTGACAAGTGGATTTAATTCTATGGGTATTGATGTTTATCTTGTAGGGCCGATGCCAACCCCTGCAATAGCCCACCTTACAAGGAGTTTTGCAGCGGATCTTGGAATTGTAATAAGCGCGAGCCATAATCCAGCAGAGGACAATGGCATAAAGTTTTTTGACAAAGATGGCTACAAGCTTTCTGATAATGTTGAATATGAGATTGAACAGCTAATGCTCGAAAATATTGAAACCTCGCATATAAACGGAAGACATGTAGGAAAAGCATATAGAATTGGAGATGCACAAGGTAGGTACATAGAATTTGCTAAAGGTTCAATAAACAATCTTTCATTATTAGGGTTAAAAATTGTATTGGATTGTGCAAATGGAGCGGCATATCGGGTTGCGCCGCTTGTGTTTACAGAGCTTGGCGCAGATGTGGTGGTGTTTAACAATCAGCCAGACGGACTTAATATAAATAAGGAATGCGGTGCGCTTTATCCGTCATTTTTACAAGCAAAGATAAAAGAACTCTCAGCTGATTTTGGAGTAGCTCTTGATGGCGATGCAGACCGTCTCATTATGGTTGATGATGAAGGAAAAGAAGTAGATGGTGACATGCTTCTTGGTATGTCAGCACTTCATTTAAAGGAACAAGGGCGCTTGAAGAACAATACTTTAGTATGCACAGTGTTAAGCAACCTTGGATTTGAAAAATCAATGAGAGATTCAGGGATTTCCGTTGTTCGTACAAAGGTCGGCGACCGTTATGTTATTGAAGAGATGAAGAAAAATGGGTATACTCTAGGTGGTGAGCAAAGTGGTCATTTGATTTTTGGAGATTATAACACAACCGGTGATGGAATTATTGCAGCACTTCAGATAGCATCAATAGTTAAGCAAAGTGGCAAAAGGCTTTCTGAGCTAAAAAAATGTATTTTGAGGTACCCACAGGTTATGATAAGCTTTAATGTTCGCGAAAAGCGGCCAATTGAAGAAATGAATGAAGTGTGTTCAATTATTTCAAGCGCAGAAAAGTCACTTGGAAATAGCGGTAGAATAATAGTAAGATACAGCGGGACAGAAAAGAAGTGTAGAGTAATGGTTGAAGCTAAGGATGAAAAAGTTGTAAAAAAACTTGCAAAACGAATAGCCGATGCAATAAAGAAGGAAATCGGCGATTAATGTGAGAAATATGCAGGCAGTAATACTCGCAGCTGGAAAATCAACAAGAACATATCCTCTTACTTTAACAAGGCCAAAACCTTTGCTCCCTGTTTTAAACAAGCCGATTCTCCAGCATAACCTTGAAGCCCTATCAGGCCTAATTAATGAGGCTATAATAGTTGTCGGTTGGAAAAAAGAGATGATTATAGAAAGATTCGGCAAAAAATTTGGCAAAATCCGGATTAAGTATATTGAGCAAGAGGAGGCGCAGGGAACTGCACATGCGGTTTTGCAGGCAGAAAAGCATATTAAAGGAGACCGATTTATCGTTGTTTATGGTGATGATTTGTATTCTGGTAAAGATATACTGCGGCTGATGAAGCATAAAAACGCCGCACTTGTTAAAGAAGTTTCCAATCCTGAGAGATTTGGCATATATAAGGCAAAGGGCAGGATTGCAACAAAGCTTGTTGAAAAACCTAAGGAGCATATAGGGAACCTTGCAAACACTGGATGTTACATATTTCAAAAAAAACTATTTACTCTTTTAAAATCTGTAAAGATGCATCCTGAAAGAAAAGAGTATGAGCTCACTGATGCGGTTGCAATGTTAATACAAAAAAGGCAATTCTACCTTGAGAAAGTCTTGGATTACTGGCTTTCTATAGGTTATCCGTGGAACTTACTGGAGGCGAACGAGTTTCTGCTTCAGCGCATAAAAGAGCCGTGTATAGCAGGCGAGGTCATGCAAGGGGTTCATATTTATGGGATCCTTATATTAGGCAAGGGTTCTGTGATAAGGCCTGGAGTTTTTATTGAAGGGACCGTTATAATAGGAGAAAACTGCCGTATTGGTCCAAACTGCTATTTAAGAGATGATACAGTTATTGGAAACAACTGCCATATTGGGCAGGCGGTTGAAATAAAGAATTCAGTAATAATGGACCATACAAAAATCAATCATCTAAGTTATGTTGGAGACTCTGTTATTGGAGAACACTGCAATTTTGGCGCAGGAACCATAACCGCAAACCTTCGGCATGACAATGAAAACATCATGACGCCTGTAAATAACAGCATGATTAATACAGGAAGGCGAAAACTGGGGGCAATAATCGGTGACCATGTGCATACAGGAATTAATACTTCAATATACCCAGGAAGGAAAATCTGGCCTGGGGTTGGCACACGTCCTGGAGAAGCTGTTGATAAGGACAAGAAGGAATAATTTTTGCGATGAATTTTTGCTTAAGCAAAGAGGGCGGAATTTAAAATGTGTGGCATTGTTGGAATGATATCTAAAAAGCAGTTTTCAGTAAATGAGGGTTTATTAAACTCTCTTTTGAGGCTTGAATATAGGGGCTATGACTCATGTGGTTTTGCAATTCACACTGGCGAAGTTAAAAAAAGAACCGGAGAGATAAGAAATCTAATTAGCAGTATAAAGGACAGAAAAACCTTTTTTGGAATAGCCCATACACGTTGGGCCACACATGGGGGTGTTACAGAAGCAAATGCACATCCTCATGTAAATCAGGAGAGAACCATCTTTGTTGTTCACAATGGAATTATTGAAAATTATAATGAGCTTAAAAAAACTCTTGAAAAGCGTGGATATAAGTTTACTACCCAAACAGATACAGAAGTTGTTCCGCATTATTTTGATTGGAAGCTTAAACAGGGAATGTCTATGAAGATGGCGATTCAATCCTTCCTACAGGATATTCGCGGAACTTTCGCCATAGTCTTATTTATAAAGGGTGAAGAAAGACTATATGCGATAAAGCGCGAATCACCTCTTGTGCTTGGAATTGGGAATGGGATGCATATTCTTGCTTCAGACATCTATGCATTTAGCCATGAAACAAATAAGGCAATATTTTTTGATGATGATGAGTTTGCACTGATTGAAAAAGACAAGTATCATTTTTTTGACAGGGATGGAAAACACATCACAAAAAAGGTAGTGACCATTGAATGGACAAAGGAAGAAGAGACAAAGAATAATTTTGAGCATTACATGATTAAGGAGATAAAAGAGCAATCCAATGTCTCAAAGAGGCTTATTGCTTCTTTAAAGACCACACAAAAAATTAAGATTGAAAAGCTTGCTCAGATGGTAAAAAAGTCAAAGCAAGTGGTTTTTCTTGCCTGTGGAACAAGCTATCATGCAAGTCTTGTCGGTGCGTTTCTTTTGACGCGGCTTGGAATAAGGGCACACTCTATCATTGCTTCAGAGTTTGAGAGTTTTCTTATTGTTGACAAGAAAACCCTTGTTATTGCTATATCACAGAGTGGAGAAACTATGGATGTAGTGACTGTTCTTAAAGATGTTAAGAAAACGGGCGCAAAAATAGCGTCAATTGTTAATGTGCCTTATAGCACGGTTCAGCGTATGAGCGATATAAGCATTGAAATACTAGCAGGGCAAGAAGTCTGCGTTGCCGCTACAAAGACATTCACAAACCAGCTAATAACACTATTTGCATTAGCCAAAACACTTGGCTTAAATGAGATTCATTTAGACGAAATACCAAGAAGAATTAAAGAGACCATTGAGAAGAACGAGGCAAAAGTAAAAAGACTTGCGTTGCTTTTATACAAAAAGCATGATATCTTTATTCTTGGTAGAGGTATGACTTATCCACTAGCAAGGGAGATTGCATTAAAGCTCAAGGAAATACCATATATGCATGCAGAGGGCATGATGGCAGGCGAGCTAAAACACGGAACAATTGCGTTGATTAAAAAAGGGACGCCAGTAATAAGTCTCATCCCCAACGGTAGTTATGATATGATTTCTTCAACAAAGGAGGTTGAAGCAAGAGGGGCTAGAACAATAATAGTATCAAATACCCACGGAGATCTTCATCTTCCAGCATGCTGTGATGCAGAGTTTGGCATCTATTCAGGTATTATTGGGCATCTTCTTTCATACTACATTGCAAAGCTCAGAAAATGCCCTATAGACAAACCACGGAATCTTGCAAAGAGTGTAACTGTCAAATAGGCATATTTATTAAGAATATGGGTCTATTATCCTAAAAGGCATTAAAATAAGGAGAACTCGGAACTTACATCCCTACTCTTTTGAGCATCCGCTTGTAACTATTCAATTGCCTGTTCAAGTCTCTGGAACTTTGCGATGCATCCTGAATCATCGCAGACGAACATTGACTCTTCATCAACATGCTCCTTTCTCTCGTCATAGCTTTGTAGGAACTCCTTTCCGCAGACACAACACCTGGCTTTTATTTTTTTCATTTGTTTACCCCTGCTTAAAATACTATTTAAAGTTTACTTTTTGATACATCAAAGAGATATACTAATGAGAACCATAATCAAATAAAATAACTATCCTAAAGGAACAACAATAGCAATATTTTTATATTAATTTAAAATTTTATCCTTATATGTCAGGAAATCCATGGAGAATAAATTATAAGGATCCCTTTAAGCTTTTGGAGAAAAGGCCTGGGCTTATTTTAGCACAAGTATGTTCTATGGAAGATTTCATTTCAGCTGATAATTTGTCTTTTATTGTTGAGTCATATAGCAATGGAGAGTTTCTTCCTGTGTATACAATGTTAAGAAATGTTTTAAACAAGGCAGATGTTAGAAATGCATGCGGTATCTGGGCATTGTGGGCATCAATTAGTGCAAACGGAATTCTAGCAGAACAGTCTCTTCCAATAAGAAATTTGAAATATGATCTGCAAAATGATCTTAAGTCACTTACTCTAAAAACTTTAGGAATAGTAGAGGAACTTGAGGCTGAGTATATTAAAACAGGCAGGGTTTCTAGGAATATTTATGATGATAGAAACCTTTGGATGCTTTTGAACGGATTGTCTTCATCTGCATTAAGATGGGAGGAGGTAAAAAAAATTTCCATAGAGGCTCCGCAAAAAAAACCTACAGAATATTTGTATCTATCATTAGAAAAGATGGTAAAGGCGCTTCTACTCACAAAGTTGCCAAAAGAAAACCCAGAGGTTTTGAAACGAATTCCTTTATATGACACCACTTATTTATCAATTTATTCGATGAGGTATATCACGCGGCTTTTACAGGATGCATCTGAGGAAATTGATCGCTACATTGAGTGGGTCTTTAAAAGTGCTAAAATGGCCTACTATTTTAGCGGTTTAACTGACATACCACAACTTCGTTCTGAAATTATAACACCCATTGCTGAGCTTAATAAAATTGTAATGAGAGAAGTTAAACAAAAAAAAAAGATGATCTCTAACATAGAAATGGTTAAATCTTATCTTTCTGAGCTGTACAGGTTAGTTTATATAAATAAACACTATATTTAAATAACAATTCTAAATTATTTTCAATATGGCGCTTCTTGAAGTGAGTCATGTTCATGTTGAGGTAGAGGGCAAAGAGATTATCCATGATGCAAATCTATCTATTGAAAAAGGCGAGATATATGCGATGTTTGGGCCAAATGGCTCAGGAAAAACTACTCTTTTTAATGCAATAGTAGGGCTGCCAGGTTACAAAGTCACCAAGGGGAGAATTGTCTTTAATGGAAAGGACATTACTAAATTAGAGGTCAATGAGCGTGTTAAGCTTGGGATAGGGCTTTCTTTTCAGCATCCGCCAGAGTTGAAAGGTGTTACACTACTAGATATGATAAACATCTGCCTTGGCAATAGGTCCAATACCGAATTAGACAAAAGCACGCTTGATCTTGTAAGAAGGTTCAGCCTTGAAGAATTCTTGGAGAGAAACATTAATCTCAACTTTTCAGGAGGTGAAAAAAAGCGTGCCGACATTCTTCAAATTCTACTTATGAAGCCAAAATTTCTTCTTCTTGACGAACCGGATTCAGGGGTTGATCCTGTAAACCTTAAGTTTATAGGCAAAGAGCTTGAATCTTATATCTATAGGACAGATGCATCTGTGCTTGTAATAACACACCAAGGTGAAGTTTTAAAGTATTTAAATGCAAAACACGCCTGTATCATGGTAAATGGCAGGAACTCCTGCTATAAATCTCCACAAAGGATTTTAGAGGATATAAAAGCTCATGGGTATGAGCGGTGTATAACATGCAGGGCAAGGTGAAGAATTTGTCTAGAAAGGTATTGAAAGAGATTCCAAAAGGGCTTTTAAAACAGGCTAAAAAATCCGGGATAGAGGAAAGCAGCAAGCGTTCCGCAACATTCTTCCAGGCGGACCATAAGCTTGCCTACACGGATATAAGCAAGTTTTACCAAGGAAAACTAGAGATAATGGATGTAAGAGAGGCTTTGCGAAAGTATGCATGGCTTAGGAAATACATGTGGAAAATTGTTGATAAAAACAAAGATAAGTTTACACTTGCGGCAGATAAGAATTTAGGAGGAGGATACTTTATACGAATATTCAAGAAGCAGGAAGTAGTGCTTCCGCTGCAGTCATGCCTTATGATAACTAAAGAAGGTTTTAAGCAAAATGTTCATAACATAATTATTTCAGAAGAGGGCTCAACTGCTCATATCATTGCAGGCTGTATAAGCGAGCAAAATATAAGGCAGGCAAGGCATGTTGGCATATCTGAGTTTTTCGTTAAGAAAAATGCTCTTATGAATTTCACAATGATTCACACATGGGGTCCTGAAACTTTAGTAAGACCAAGAAGCGGCGCGATTGTTGAGGATAATGCAACCTTTGTAAGCAACTATATCTGTGTTCAAGCGGTAAAGGATATTCAGATGTACCCTGTTGCGTACTTGAATGGCAAAAACTCGCTGGGCCGTTTTACAAGCCTTTTATTTGCAAGTGGAAAAGGTATTTATGATGTTGGAGGCAAATGTGTACTAAATGGAAAAGGAAGCGGAGCAGAGATAATATCTAGGGTGATTGCTAAGGATAAGTCAAAAGTTGCTTCAAGGGGCATGCTTATAGGAAATACTCCTGATTCAAAGGGGCATCTTGAATGCTCTGGTCTATTATTGTCTGAGAAGGCGCAAATCTCGGCAGTTCCTGAGCTTATTGCAAATAAGTCTTCAGACTTGAGCCATGAAGCTGCGGTTGGGAAGATTGCCGAAAAAGAGCTTGTTTACCTTATGAGTAGAGGCTTATCAAAGGAAGAGGCAACCTCTACCATAATAAGAGGCTTTCTTGACACAAAGATTTTAGGTCTTCCGCAGAACCTTCAGAGATATATTGACCATCTTATGGAGCAGATAAAGAGTGCTAGTGGCTAGAAAAGTGTCATCTTTATTTTTATATCTATTTATTCATTCTTGTCATTTTTATTGTTTTTTTAATCCCTAAACTCTTTTTCAATTATTGGCTCCGCATATTGTTTTGAATTTTAAAGTAAATCTTTATAGGGTTAATAAGATTTAAATAGAATACTAAAAGAGATTAAGCATATATGCATTTCACTCCGAAACATAAAAAAATAATAGTGATGAGGACAATAGAGTCTTTCTTTCCATACATCTCTGGGCCAGCAAATCAGGCTTTTAAGATTTCCCAGGAGCTTGAAAAAAGAAACATTCATTCACCTATAATCACAACAGACTATCATGCTAAAGACGCACCGCCTCACGAGTTTTTTAATGGTGTTGAAGTATATAGGTTTCCTGTTAGATGGAGATTTATGAAATACCTTTACAGCCCATCTATTAAAAATGTTCTTAGTGATTTTGACATAATACATGCTCATAACTATCGCAGTTATCAAACGGAAGTTGCATATAAAATAGCAAAAAAATACAATAAGCCTCTTGTTATAAATACGCATGGAAGCCTTCTTGGATACAATCAAATTCTAGATGGATACAAAAAAATTCCTTATAGGGCGTATGACCTTTTTGGAAGAAAAATAATCCATGAAGCAGACGCAGTTATAGTCTCTTCAAAGCTTGAGTATAAAGAAGCTAAAATCTTCGGAGTGGAGGATAAAAAACTGCATATAATTCCAATGGGTATTAATGTTGATGAATATAAACCGGCAAAAAAGACATGGAATGAAACTAGGCTTCTTTTTGTAGGAAGGATAAGTCGTGATAGGAATCTTGAACCAGTTATAAAAGCAATGAAGAGGTTGGCAAAGGAAAACTTTACTCTTACGATAGTAGGAGACGAAGCCTTTCGCAGCGATGCTAGTAAAAAGGGCTATCTTGATGAGCTTAAGGCCCTTTCGTATAATCTTGGTGTTTCAGACAAAGTTCAGTTTGTTGGGCAAAAGACAGGTGAAGAGCTTAAGTGGTACTATAAGCATTCAGACATATTTATATATACTTCAAAATGGGAAAATTTTGGGCAAAGCATCCTTGAGGCAGCAGCAGGAGGGATGCCTCTTATACTGAGCCGTGTTGGGATTGCCGAAGAGCTCGTTGATGTAGGCTTAGTCTACCTTCTAGACGACTGTTCGGTAGATGAGATTGCTCTAAAAGCAATGCAAATTGTAAAAAAGCGACCAGAAAGGAAAAGTCTTATAAAAAAAATAAAAAAAATTTTTAATTGGGAGGACATTATTGAAAAATACCTTCAGGTCTATATGTCCCTTCTTAAAACAGAAACAGTTTCGCCGTCAAGATAGATCCTCATCCACATCTCAAGCATTAGAAGAATTATAAGTTTGTAAGAGTAATTTCTGAATGGTCTGTCTTTTTTCTTGGCATTGTGCTTGATTTTCTCAACAGCATCATAGGCAAACAGCCTTCTTGCATTAACACTCTCTTTTGAAAGAAGCTTATCAGATAACCAATGAAGGTCCTCTCTAATCCACTCATACCTTGGCGTTGTGAATCCTTGCTTGTTTCTGTAGACTATGTTTTTTGGGAGATATTTTTTCGCCACCTTTTTTAGTACATACTTTCCTTCAAGCCCTCTTTGTTTAAACGAGGGCGGAATTTTAGCAGCAAGTTCTACTATCCGATAATCTAGAAATGGAACTCTAGCTTCCATTCCGTGGGCCATTGTCATTCTATCCACCCTAGTAAGCTGCCAGTTTGGAAGCTCATTTTTTATGTCAAAAAGCAGGATTTTGTTAAGAAAATTGACAGGTCGTTTAGCTCTTAGAGTTTTATCTAATATCCCGCCGTCCTTATCTAATCTTCTGCTTTGAGCTATAGGTTTTAAGAAAAGAGCGTCTCTTTCTTTTCTCTTAAACGGAGAATAATACCATCTATAAATTTGTCGTTTAATTTTTATTGGGACAAACTCAAATGCTCCTGCCCCTATCTTATAGTGCTGATAACCACTAAAAAGCTCGTCAGCCCCTTCGCCTGTGTTGACAACAGTCACATATTTTTTTGAAAATCGTGATAAAAAATACAAAGGAACCATTGTAATGTCGCTGTTTGGCTCGTCCATGTACCATATTATTTTTGGTAGCTCTTTAGTCATTTCTTCATATTTTAATTGTATCTCTTTGTGCTCTGTTTCAAGATATTCTGAGACTTGTCGTGCGTACTTAAACTCGTCTCTTTCGTGTCCGAATCCTACGGTAAACGTCTTTACCTTGTCAGCTCTAAGCCTTGAGTTTATTGCTGCAATGAGCGAAGAGTCTAATCCGCCAGATATAAACGCTCCCAGAGGCACATCGCTTACAAGCCGTTTTTGAACAGCATCGTTAAGAAGCGAATCAAGTTTTGAGATGACCTCGTTTTCTTTTAATCTCGAATAATCCCATTTAATGTCCCAGTACTTTCTTACCTCTATATGATTTTTTTTGAATATAAGATAATGGCCCGGCAGAAGTTTTCTAATACCTTTAAGCATGGTCTGCTCGTTTGGTATAAACCTATAAGTTAAGTATTCATAAAGAGCTTTATGGTTTATCTCCATTCTGAAATCATGGTTTAATAAAGCCTTTATTTCGCTTGAAAATACCAGATTCTCTCCTATTTTCATATAATAAAGTGGTTTAACGCCTAATCTGTCCCTGGCAAGAAATAATATCTTCTTTCTTGAGTCCCATATTGCAAAAGCAAACATGCCGTTGAAATGCTCCAAGCAAGAAGTTCCATATTCTTCGTATGAATGTATTATTACTTCTGAGTCTGTGTTGCTTGCAAAGGAATGTCCTAATGCTTGAAGCTTAGGTCTAATATCTTTGAAATTATAAATCTCTCCATTAAAAACAAGCCACATCGTACGGTCCTCATTACACATAGGCTGATGCCCTGCTTTTGAGAGGTCTATGATAGACAATCTGGTATGCCCTAAAGTAACATCCTTTTCACAATAAATCCCTCTATCATTTGGGCCCCTATAAGAAATTGAAGAATTCATCCTCTTTGCAAGGTCCTTATCTTCCCAAGTGAAACCAGAAATGCCGCACATAATGGCAAAAACATATAATAGTTATTTATATGCTTTGTGTACAATGGAACCTATTGCTTCTTTTCTTTGTTGTCTTCGGATCATAATGGTTTGTGGAAGAAAGACTATATTCCACATAACCGCTTTAATGAACAAAATTGAATTAACAAATATATTAGATGGCCTTAGTTTAGTTGCAACAATATTTTTTTTGTCAAATCTAGCAAATGGATTACAACTTATATGTCCAATATATCCAATTCTCTTAAGCGTATCGATTATTGGCAACCATTTCAGAGAGTATCTTATTGAATTGCGCATCATTAGATAACTTGTTTTCAATGGAATTTTGTCAGCGGTTCCGTGACCGTAGTGGTATACAGGCACACTTAATTCAACAAGCTTGTAGCCAGCAAGACTTATCCTAGCAAAGAGGTCCTCTTCCTCACCGTATGTAATATATTTTTCATCAAAAAACCCAACTCGCTTGAAAACTTCACTTTTTACAATCATCAAAGCATCAAGAACATAACTCTTGTATTCAAAATGAAAGACCTTTCGCAGTTTTTGCTCCTTTTTGAATCTTTGAATATCGCCTCTCTCTTCCATCCCTAGCATATCAAATCCAATCACACCTATATCTTTATATTTTGAGAAGACTTTGAGGCTCTCAGTGATCCATCTTGGATCAACTATAATATCATTGTTTATCGTGCATATAAAATCTGCTTTTTTCTGTAATGCGTATTTTATACCAATGTTCATCCCTTTTGAGTATCCATAGTTTTTGTCAAGCTTTAGGATCTTAATACGATTGGTTCTGAAATTCCTCTTTACAAAATCAACAGAACCATCAGTGCTACCATTATCAACCAAGAGAATTTTAAATCCATTATATTTCGTTTTAAGAAGTGAGGGTATACAGTATTCAAGATGCTCTTTTCCATTCCAGTTTAAAAGAACACCATATACAGATTTGTTATTCATAAAGTTTTAAAAACGAGACAAGGATAATATTTATATTTTATTAATTATTATCATTAAAACTAAAGGACTTGAGTATAATTTATAGTTTATAGAATTTAAATGGGTGTATTATGCTTAAGAATGTTGTAGTAAAAAATCTTATAACTCACTGTGATGATAGGGGTTATTTTAGGGAAATCCTACGTTGTGATGACAACTTATTAAAAAAATTTGGTCAGTCATCTGCAACACTTACATATCCCGGCGTAATTAAGGCTTTTCACTATCATAAAAAACAGGATGATTTATGGTATGTTGCAGCAGGAATGGCACAGGTTGTGCTTTATGATTTAAGAGAAAATTCACCGACTTTTGGTAAAACACAGGTTATTTATGCAGGTGAAGAAAATCCAGTATTAATTTTTATTCCTGCGGGTGTTGCACATGGTTATAGGGTTATTGGAACAAAACCAGTGCTTCTTATATATCACTCGTCTGAGCCATATAACAGGGAAAATCCTGATGAAATGCGATTACCATTCGACGATCCTTCAATCGGATTTAATTGGACAACAAAAAACAGATAGGTGTTGAAGATAGTAGGTATTTTTCAAGCAAGCAAAGCTGAGCAGGTTGCACGGCTTAATAAAAGAGATATTACTGTTGCAATAGTTGGATTTGGTTATATTGGCTGCTGTATAGGAGCCGTTCTAGCAGAAAAGGGATGTAAAGTAATAGGCATAGATATAAATAAGAAAATTGTGGAGATTATAAACAAAAAACAGAGTCCTATAAATGAACCAAAAGTTCCAGCCCTATTAAAAAGAGCAATTGAAAAAAATATGCTGATTGTTACGACTGATTTTTCTTTTGTAAAAAAAGCTGATTTTATTATTATCACTGTTGGAACGCCTATTGGAGAAGATTATGAACCTATTCTTGATCACATTCGTGCAGCATCAACCGAAGTAGCAAAATACCTTGAAAAAGGTCATATGGTAATCATAAAAAGTACAGTCCCTCCATTTACAACGAGAAATTTTATTAAACCGATTCTTGAGTATAGCTTTAAGGTGGGTCAGGATTTTGGACTTGCATTTTGTCCAGAAAGAATTGCAGAGGGGCGTGCAGTGCAAGAGTTACAAAGTATCCCTATAGTAATAGGTGCAGATGACACCAACAGTATGTTGTTAGCCTCTCTTTTTTGGTCAAATATTTTAAATGTTAAAACGATAAATGTTTCAAGTACCTTAGTAGCCGAGATGACTAAACTTGCAGATAATATTTGGATTGATTTAAATATCGCACTGGCTAATGAGTTAGCTTTGGTATGTGATAAGATTGGAGCAGATGTTCTTGAAGTTATTAAAGCCGCGAATAGCTTACCAAAAGTCATGGGGAATGTTAATATACTACTGCCTTCAATGGGTGTTGGTGGTTATTGCCTAACTAAAGACCCTTGGTTTATCTTTAACTTTGCAAAAAAAAATGGAATCCACCTAAAAACGCCAGTGACCTCAAGAAATGTTAATGAATATATGCCACATTATACCTTTAGTCTTATTGAACAAGCATTGAAAAGTGAAGGTAAAAAAATTGAAGAGTCAAAAGTTGCGGTACTTGGGCTTTCATTTAAGAATGGCACTGGAGATGTAAGAAATACACCCACTAAAATAACCATTGAGCTTTTGAAGCAGAGGGGTTATAAACTGGCGGTATTCGATCCATGGGTAAATGAAGAGGACACAAAAATCGTTACTGGAATGGTCCAAGCGAATAGCATTGAAATGGCTGTTAGTGAAGCAGATGTTATTGCTTTTTTAACAGGGCATCCTGAATTCATATCTTATCCTTTAGACAAACTAGCTGGACTAGTAAAAAAAGATTGTTGGTTTATTGATGGTAGAAACTCATTTGAAAGAGAGAAGGTTGTTGCAGTAGGCTTTAAGTACAAGGGAATTGGGAGATAGGTGATCAAATGGCAAAGATACTTGTAACAGGAGGAAGTGGGTTTATAGGTTCTAATCTAGTTGCAGAGCTCTTAAAAGACCCAAAAAATGAAGTTATCGTTTTTGATTCCATACCTTATACACAGGCAAAAAATCTTGCAGAATTCAGTAATGGACCAAATTTTAGATTTGTGAGTGGAGATATAACCAACAAAAAGATACTGAAAAAAGTTTTCTCAGAAAATCTGGATTATGTTTATCATTTAGCGGCGGTGGTTGGAATAAAACATTATCTATATTCTCCTCTAAAACTTATTGATGTAAATGTGATAGGTACAAAAAATGTGCTTGAGCTATCATTAAAAAGTAATACAAAGGTTGTTTTTTCTTCAACATCTGAGATATATGGCAAAAATCCAAAAATACCTTGGAAAGAGACTGATGATAGGGTACTAGGAAGCACTTCAATTGATAGATGGAATTACTCAACTAGTAAAGCTCTTGGAGAACATATGTTATATGCAATGCATAGAACAATGGGGCTTCCAATGACAATTGTAAGATACTTTAATGTATATGGTCCAAAGCAGCAACCTCACTTTGTTGTTTCCCAGAGCATTTATAAGGTTATAAACGGAGAGAGACCTTTATTATACGATACGGGGCAACAGACACGCTGTTTTACCTTCGTTGAAGATGCAGTTCAAGGAACAATCCTAGCTGCTACAAAAACAAATGGTGAAGTATTCAATATTGGCTCTAATAAGGAGACCAGCATTAGGGAACTAATAACACAAATAATAAAAATAGCAGGCAAAGAAGATGATATTTCGCCAGAAATATTTGACACAAAAAAAAATTATGGGTCACTCTATGAAGATATACATAAAAGAGTTCCAGATGTTAAAAAAGCAAAAAAGCTTCTAGGGTGGGAAGCAACCACAAGTCTTGAAGTTGGTCTAAGGAAAACCATTGAATGGGCAAAAGTAAATTATGTTAGAGAAAAAAAATGAAAGGTTTAATACTCTCTGGTGGGCACGGTACAAGGCTAAGACCAATTACTTACACTGTACAAAAGCAGCTCATTCCAATAGCAAACAAACCAATAATATTCTATGCGATAGAGGACCTCGTAAATGCAGGAATAAAAGATATCGGGATTATAGTAGGACCTAATAAAGAACAGGTAAAGGCAACTGTCGGAAATGGTGTTCGATGGGGAGAGGATGTAAGTATAACATTTATAGAGCAAGATTTTCCTGGTGGACTTGCCCATTGCGTTATGATTGCTAAGAATTTTCTTGGCAACGATAAATTTGTAATGTACCTAGGAGATAATATGTTAAAAGGTGGAATTACCAAATTTGTAGAGCAGTTCAAGTCAAGTGATGCTGCAATTAACTTAATGCTTACTAGAGTGCCAAATCCCGAGATATATGGTGTAGCATTAATAGATGAGCAAAAAAAGGTAATAACTCGTTTGCTAGAAAAACCTAAAAATCCTCCAACCAACCTTTCAATTGTTGGCGTTTATGGGTTTACTAAAGATATTTTTTTGGCGATGAATCATATAAAACCTTCATGGAGAAATGAGCTAGAAATTACAGATGCTATGCAGTGGTTGCTTGAGAATGGATTTAAATCAGAGTATTTTGAGGTTAATGGATGGTGGAAGGATACAGGTACTGCATCATCACTTCTTGCTGCAAATGCACTTGTTCTTGATGACCAAATTAAGATTAAAGATGGAACAAAAGAAAATCTTATTAATGGGAATTGGCAAGGACGCATAAGAATTGGAGATGGTTGTGATATTTCTGATGAATGTGTCTTACAGGGCCCAATGGTAATTGGTAATGGAACAAAGATTGGAAAAAATGTTTATATAGGTCCCTATACATCTATTGGCAATAATGTTTCAATTTATAAAGGTGAAATTTCAAATTCAATAATAATGGACGGTGTAGTAATAGACACAGAAAAGAGAATAATCAATAGCGTAATAGGTAGAGGTGCACGAGTAACATCAAAAGGTAAGGTGCCCTCTGGAAATATTTTTGTGATAGGCGACAACTCCTCAGTTGAAATAGGGTGAAAGATTGATTCCTCTTTTTAGACCGTCATACTCAGATGAAGAAATTAGTGCGGTAGTATCTGTTATAAAATCAGGATGGTGGGGTTCTGGGCCAGAGGTTACAAAATTTGAAAAAGAATTCTCATCTTTCATAGGAACTTCAGAAGCTGTTGCTCTAAATTCAGGAACTGCATCGTTGCATCTTGCTGGTAAGGTACTAAATCTTCCAAAGGGCTCAGAAGTAATAACAACTCCATTGACTTTTATTAGCACTGCTTTTTTAGCTGATTACAACAATCTTAAAATTGTTTTTGCAGACATAGAAGAGGATACACTCAATATAGACCCAGATGATATAAAAAGGAAGATTACTAGAAAAACAAAGGTCATTGTACCAGTTCATTATGGAGGTCACTCGTGTAGAATGGATGAAATAATGGAGATTGCAAAAGAAAATAATCTCTTTGTAATAGAAGATTGTGCACATGCAAGTGGAGCAAGTTATAAAGGGAAAAAACTTGGATCTATAGGTGATATAGGTTGCTTTTCGTTTCAAGCTGTAAAAAATATCGCAACAGGAGATGGAGGTATGATTACTACCAACAACAAAGAGTGGGCAGAAAATGTAAGGGTTCTTAGATGGGTAGGTATAACACGAGATACTTCTCAGAGGACTGAAAGAGAACAGTACAACTGGGAATATGAAATTCGTGAGGTTGGCTACAAGTTTCAGATGACTGACATTGCAGCTGCTCTCGGAAGGGTTCAACTTAAGAGGCTGCCACAGAATAATAGAATAAGGAGACAAATAACCGAATTCTATAACCAGCAGTTTGCTTCATTGAAATGGCTAAAAACACCAAAACAACAACCATATGCAGATTCATCAAACCATAATTATTGTATACGTGTGAATGTAGGTACACCAGAGGAAAATGAAAAAATTAGAAATAATTTAATTCTTCATTTAAAGAAAAAGAGGATACATTCAAGTGTTCACTACAAACCGGTTTACCTTCAGAAGGTCTATAATCATATAAAGGTAGATTGTCCTGTTACAGATAAGGTATGGAAGAGTCTATTGCTCTTGCCTATTTTTCCTGATATGAGCGAGGAAGAAATGTTCGCAGTAACAGATGCTGTTAAATCTTTTATGGATTAAACTAAAAGATAAATTTCTCTAATATTTCAAGTGAAGTTTTTCTTAGTTTTATGATATAATTAACTACCTTTTTACTACATCTATTTTACCACCTAATTTACAAATCCCATCTTTTTTTTTTGAAATCTGTTTTATCAATATATAACTTCATCAAAAAATATTCAATTGGCAACCCAAAAAAATATGTTTTCATTCTTATTGTTGCAATATGGTGTAGTATCTTTGCATAGATATGGCGGTCTTCCCTTTTTCTAGGCAGATATGGAAGTATTGAAATTGATAGTTGATTGATAAGAGAAATATATTTTTTTGGTACCCATGGTGTGTTTTGGTTATGTAGATTAAATTTGCTCCATGAATAAAGGTCATCGGGTACCTGAACACCATACTTACGACTCATTTCAAAGAGTTCAGTTCCAGGATAAGGAGTGTATATAAAAAGTAGAATAGAATAGTTTTTTGAATTCTTATTAATAAAATTGATAAACTCAACAGTTTTCCTAAAGTCTTCTTTTACAAAATTCTTGCTTCTTTCAATACCACCTGGTAAGGGAAGACCAATCATAAATGAATAGGTAAGTTTAATGTCATACTTATCACACACTCTCATAAGATTAAGAGTATCCTTAATAGTTGTATCTTTATGTATGACCTCTAATATCTCTTGTGAATGAGTCTCCGCGCCTATAAGAATTGAGTAGAATCCTGCCTTCTTAAGCAAACTCCATAATTTATCATCAAATTTAGAGAGCTGATCTGGTCTTCCATTGACCCTCCCAATTCTTATTTTAATTCCTCTTTCTATTATGCCTTTACATATTTCCTCTACTCTTTTTTTATCTACAAAAAAATTGCTATCTGATATATAAAGACCATTGATATTGTAGTCCTTTATGAGTTTTTCAATCTCATTGACAACCCTCTCTGGTTGTAGTCCAAACCACCTTCTATTACTTATCATTTTCTCAGCGCAGAAAGCGCATCTAAATGGACATCCTATACTACTGATGTAGTTAAGTGTACGTGTCCCAAGTTCAGTATGCTTTATGCAATCTTCAATATCATCTATAATGTTATACGGTAAGGGAGGAAAATTATTTATGTCCTCAAAATCTCTATATGGATTCTTAATGATTGCTCCATTTTTTTTGAACCAGACTCCTTTTACACCTAAGAGTGATTTTTTATTAACAATTGCCTTTACTAACTCATTAAAAGCCCTCTCACCCTGACCGATTACAACTATATCTACATTAGGGTCTTTTAGAGTCTCTAAAGGAAGAATTGTAGAATGCCAACCACCCCATATTATAGGTATATAGGGATACTTGCTCTTAATCTCTTTTGAAGCGATTAAAGCTTCCTTAATCTGATAGCCAGTCATGCTTGAAATCCCAACACACACAGCGTCCTCTGACTCTTTTATTAGTTCTTTCATATAATCAAACTTAGGTGTAGCTTTTATTATCTTAATCTTGAAATCTTTTTCATAAGCAAGGAATCTTGCAAGCCCCAAAAGTGATAGCGGAGCTCCTCCATAAAAAGTAAATTCGCTTGGTTTTGGTGAAAACAACACAATTTTTTTCATCTTTTCATCTCTTTAATACAAAGAAGCTGGAAAGCTTTTTCAGGCTTATTTCTTACAAATTTTTGGGTAATATCACTTATAACAAACCACAACCATTTAGGTCTATATTTCGGTTCGGCCAATTCTCCACGAAGACTTTTTAGTCCATGGATCCCAATAACTTTATAGCCCATCTTTTGAAATTCTAAAGCATGCCATCCACTTCTATGCTTCTGGTACGGATTTCCTTCTAAAGATTTTTGAGATAAAAATCCATTTGGTGTATATATTATCACTTTTTTTTTGGCAATCCTTTCCATCTTTTTGATAAGCTTATAACCATCTTTTTTCTTTAGATGCTCAATTAAATCTAAAGCAACAACACAATCAAAAGAGCATTCTTTAAATTTTTTGTCAATTTTCATCACATCACAATTTATATATTTATCATGAATATTATTCATCTTGCTCTTCATTATACTAGGTAGATGAGCATCAACCCCCATGCTCTTCCTTTTTCGAATAAATTTAAGAGGAGATAAAGTTCCACAACCAACATCAAGTATAGTCTCACAATTCTCAATGGCATTTTCAAGTTCAATATGATAACTAGGAAATATTCTAACATAAACCTTATGATATAAAAAACGGAGAAGTTTGGTCACTTTTTAATCACCTTAAATATCTCTTTAAGTCTGTTATCATAACTATGCTCCTTAACTGCCCTTCTATAACCTGCACAAGCAATTTTTCTTCTCTCTTTGTCATTAGAAAGATAGAATTGTGCAAGCTCCCTAAGTTCCTTTGCACTTCTGAACACTTCTATCTCTTTACCAATCTTAAAATATTTTTCTAGAACAGGTTTATAATCGACCAGTTGAAATCCACCAGATGCGCATATCTCAAAAGTTCTTGAGTTTGAACCATCAATGTCATTCTGATAGTTATGCGTATTTAAGTTTATCTTTGAGCATGACACAATCTTTGATTTCATCTCATCATCACAAAGAATAGAGTTATGATGTTTAAGGAGCCAGCTATTAGTATCCACTGAGTCCCATATATACTTGCCCCAGAGTTTAATGTCAAATCCCCTAAGATTTTCTAATATTATCTGTCTTTGGGGGTAAATACTACCAATAAAAGATATGTCTGCAGTGTATCTCTTTTTTTCTTCTTGAGAAAGCTCTTCTTCACTATAAGGTCTATGAAAGTCTTTTGAGAAGCCATGCATAAGAAAGTAGCAGTTGTCAATTCCAAGTTTGTCCATTTCTTTAAGCACATAATCATCTTTTATGAAAAAATAATCATATGAATGAATGGATTTAAGTGTTATAGGATAAAAGAAGGGGTTATCATGAAACACATTTATTATGATGGATTTAGGTGAAATTTTGCGTATATTTGCTAAAAGCTCTTCTCTTGCGTGTTTTATATTAAAGAAAAAAATAAGATCATAGTCTTTTTTTTTTAGTGTATTTAATAATCTTCTTTCAACAGATGTGTAAACATCAAAAAACTCTTTGCCGGTATAATAACTGAAAAATTTGTTAGCATATATTTTATATTGGTTTATCATTCTGTCAAAATTAAAGATTTCAGAGTCTACCCCAGCCCTCTTAAGTGGAAGAGACCAGAAAAAGCCTACATTTATAACATTAAGTTTAGGGTCATGTGGCGTGATAATTAAACAATTACTTATCATAATATCATCCAGTTTTTATAAAGATTTATAGACTACACTTTTTTATTATTGCTTAAGTCTTATACTTTTTATTAAGTCTAATATTATTCCTAATGAGTTTTTAAATTCCCATAAAGTAAGTCTATTTTTAAAATAAATTTTATATTTCTAACCCATTTTATTTAATAATTTTATGCATTTTTTTGTCTTTAACCGCCTTTTTAAGATTTTTAATAAGATTATCACCATAATGTTTCCATGTATACTTATTTGCACGGCGCACTGCAGCATTGCTCATTTCCTTCAGCTTTATTGGGTTTTCATATAAGTAATTTATCTTTTTTTTAAGAGCACCAACATCGCGTATTGGAATTATAAATCCTTCAACACCATCTTTTATTATTTCATCCCCTCCTGTATTGGTAGTACATATTATTGGGAGCCCACATGCCATAGCTTCTAACTGCACTAATGATAATCCTTCCTCTAAAGAAGGATGAACAAAAATTGAACCTTGTGAATATAGTTCAGGTAAGCTTTTCTGAGCAACAGGCCCTTTATATATTATATTCTGAGCCTTATACCTCTCAACAAATGACTTCATTTCTTCACTTATACCTCCTATAAGTAAAAGTTCAGAATTAGGAATTGCAAGCTCATGAAATGCTCGGAGGAGATAGTGTATTCCTTTTCTAATACATATTGTGCCGCACCAAACAATTCTGAATACCTTATCTCTTTTTCTTTTTCTTTTGAAGATGTCTGTATCCACACCAAATGGTACAACAATTATCTTTGACTCTTCAATTCCATTTGCAACAAATGTTTTTTTGACAAAATGTGAGGGTACTAAAATAAGATCACAAGAATTATAATCGGCAATCTCCTGCATAATAATACTTTCAGGCGCGGTCTGTATCTCCTTCCCAAATATTAGCTTATTCTCCTCCATTAATATCTTTTTTTGGAAATTTGGATGTGTGCTACCAGAATCAACGACTGTAAGTATGTCTCTTTCTTTAGCTTTCTTTATGGTCAGTGGATTTAGTGGCCATGTAATAAGAACATCAAAATCAATACCCCCTATATATTCGCTAACAAATCTATCATGAACTCTCCGTTTCTTATAGTCAACCCATTTAGATACTCCTCTAATAAACGGAATGAAGTATGACGATATCTCAAGACCTTTTGTTAGTCTAAGATAATTCAATCCAATAATCTTATCTTTGGGGATAGCATCTTCTTTTCTTCTGGGCTCCTGTGTAAAAAGATATTTAAGAGCATTATGTCTTTCAAGCTCCTCTGCCATTCTAAAAGCCCAAAACCGGCGATAGTTTGATACGACAACTCTCATTTTTTACCTTACTATACATCCGCTGCATTAGCCAACATTTCTAACCATCTTATTTTTAACTATATTATCTATAAATTCTTGCTCCTTTTATTACTTTCCTATTCTCTATTTTTTGTTGAACAACATTATTAAAATTAACAAACCGCTCTATCTACCAACGAATTTTTTCATATATTAATTAGTGAAATAAACCACTGACTTCTCACTATATATCTCTCCTCTAATTTTTATCCTGCATACTCTTTCTTATCCTTAGTAAAATCTCATTTAGGATGATTTTATCCTCCTCTCTAAATGCTCTAAAAAGCAGAAGAAAGAGAAAATAGAGTATAAAAAAGGCTAAAAAAGTTGCAATTAGGGCTATAATCCCTTGGATTATCAAGACTCTAGTTATAATATATACTAGTATAATGGCCATAAAACCACTAAAGAAAATACCAAAATAAGGTTTAAACATAATTTTAAATCCTACTATTTTCTTAACTTCTGCAAATAACACTAAATGCTGTAATAGGAGTGCAATAAATGCTGAAATTGCAGTGCCAATTATACCAATCTTTGGTGTCAATATAATTAGTAGGATAATATTTACTGGTGTAGATATAACCCCTGCATACAAGATTCTTTTAGTCCTGCCAAGAGCCTCTAGTGTTGCTGTACTTGGTCCGAGCATAATAGTGAGTATATGCGCAGATGAAATAATCACTAATGGTAAAGCACCACTACTATAATCTTCACCATATATCCTTCCGAGGATTAAGCCTGGAAAAAAAATAATGAACAAAAAAATAGGTAATGTTACAATTAAACTTAGTCTTGTTAAAGAACTATAAATGTCGCCAATAAAACGCATCCTACCATCCAAACCTACTATAATTGGATAATACAATGTTGCAAGTGATGTAAGTCCAAGTGTTAACATTTCAGCAAGGGTGTATGCAACTATATACACACCTAAGTCAACACTTCCAAGAAAATGACCAACTAATAGCTTGTCAATTCTTCTTGTTACTTCACCAACTATAGCGGCCATAAAAAGAGGAAGAGAGAAGTATATTATATGCCTATGTTCTACCTTTACAGAAACTTTGTGATCAATAAGCCGATGCAATAAGAAATAACCAATTATTGCAGTGATGACCATGGCTGCGAGATATGCGTAGCTTACTATAAGTAGACCACCACCCGCTAAGACCACCACGCTAAGAAGTGCTACTCTTATACCTTTATCCGAAACTGCTTCCGTTACTATCCGATAAATAGGTTTTTTGTATGCGATAAATAATTCATTTGTAACAATTATGAAAGTTCCAAAAGGAAGAGCTAGTGCAAATACTCTAATCACTGGTACCGCGGTTGATGTTCCTAAAATAATAACTGCAAGAGCTTTGCTAGTCAAAAAAATTATAGTGCCGAGCACAACAGATATGGCTGTTGTTAACCCTAATGTAAGTATCAATACTCCCTTGACTCTAGCATTGTCTTTATGTGATATATAGAAAGCAACAAACTTTTTTGCACCTTGAGCCAATCCAAGTTGTGAGATGGTTAGGCATACACTCATCACCATTACTCCTACTGAAAGCACCCCAAACTGCTCAACACCCAGGTATCGAGCTGCAATTACTTGATATATAAAGGATATAGCATAAGAAAGTATCACTCCAAGAAATGTTATAGACCCACCATACACGATCTCTGTCATTGCATTAGATTTTGTTTCCATTATCTATCACTAAAATAATGCTCTACTCTTCTTTTTTTAATATTATACTTTCTAAGTGTCTAAGGCATTAAAATTGGATAAATATTTTTAAATATTATGAATTGATTTATTTAATAAAAATCCTTTTGTTAGATTTTTAAATTACATGAACTAAATCCACAAAAAGCAATGCATTGAAATGTTACATGCCGATTAAAATCTGTTTTTGTTTAGGATTTTATATAAAAGCAATAATAATTTTTTGAAACCACAAAAGATAAAAAGAACAGGACAAAGATGAATCTCATGAGGTTAAATGATAGATGGAAAAGCGTTTTTAAGAATGATTCATATAGAATAAAGGTATCAGGTCCATGTGATGCCTTAATTAAAATATACCTTAGTAATATATTATCTTATGAAATACTTTCAGTAATCAAGAAACATAACTGCCAACTAATTCTTGACTTTGGTGCAGGTGGAGGGAAATATGCGGTTCCTATTGCTTATAGAGGATATGAGGTTCATGCACTTGACTTATCTGAACATGTTTTAGAAAGTCTTAAAAAGTACCAACAAGAGATAGAGCATTATACAAAAAGAAAGTTAAATATAAAAATTATTAATGGAGATATTATGCAATTAAAGACAAAGGAAATCTATGACTTTATATTTTCAGTGGGGGTAATGGAACATTTTTTAGATAATAAATTTCGCTCATCAGTTATAAAAAAACAAGCTTTACTTCTAAAGAGGGGGGGTGTTATTATGACTATAGTTCCAAGTGGAGTACATCCCTTACGGAAGATATTTCGAAAAAATAAGCTTGCTGGGTACGATATCCCAGAAATTGATTATACTAAAGAAATACTGTTTTCAGATTTTTCTCAGCATGGGCTTAAAGTTACTAGGATTTATGGATATAATCTTTTTGGACATCTAGTATATAAGCCAACAGGACCATTACTACACCTTTTCTATAGGCTTTTCCATCTCATATTTCATTTGACAGAGCCGATTTATACAGAAGATTTTAAGTATAAAAATAGTTATGTTCTTATATGTATATCTAGAAAAGTATGATTATTTTAATCTATAAACCCTGAAATTTTGGTTGTTTGATGGGAGGCCAGTTTCTGCAGTTATATCAACAGTGTTCAGAATAAGCCATCTGTATTTATTAGGGTAATTCCTACCCCACTCTCTTGTATTATTATTAGAAAGATCTAATTCTCCAGTAGGAGTAAATTTACCAAGACCTCCTGTCCCACCGGCATCTAAATTAATCTCAACAACGAAATACTTAACCTCTTCCTTATGCTCTTCAAGCCATGTTTCATTAACAAGCAACCACCAAAGGCACGGTTTACCTGTATAAAAAGTAAGGGTTCTTGCATGTATACCTGCAACGCATGAAAAAGGCTCGTTACCAAGATTCTTATAGATGTATTCTCCAATTACCGAAATATCTGTGGATCTCTTATATATACCCATGCCTGTTAATGTTGCAGCGATGCAGAAACCCGCGTTGATACCAATGATTATCACTATAAGAAAGGTACTTATGTACTTTAGTAGTAATCTCCTTAACCGAGAAATAATTATAAACAAAGCTGACAATAGTGCAATCAATCCAATTAGCACATAATAGTATTTTGCCACCATT
>JAWABL010000022.1:25058-25359 GCA_038884615.1 Candidatus Woesearchaeota archaeon
CTATAAAGCCGGCTATACCCCCCCTTATACCACTCCACTCCTTTGGAAATAGGTCTGGAAAGAATGCAACTAATGATATATAAGAGATGATAGTTAAAAATGTTAGGAGATATATAATTTTGTACCTTTTTTTCTTTAGTTTTTGTTCTGCCCACGATACACCTATTACTGATATAACAACAAATGCGGGAAGAAAAATAAGTTGTCTTTCCGGTACAAACTGCCTTTGTATATAATACAGTGCAATTGGGATTAGATAAAATAGCCAGAACAGGTTCTGTTCTGATTTTTTATTTAAGAT
>JAWABL010000023.1:0-21622 GCA_038884615.1 Candidatus Woesearchaeota archaeon
GAGGTGAGTTGTTTCATACGGAGAACCAGATATTTTCATTTGAATGGAAAAGTGCCAACATGATGTTAAACCGACCGAAAACGAGATTTTGAACGCAGCCGATGGATTTTATTATGAATTTTGTGATTTATAGTATTATATCACATAATATACTTTGTTATCAACCTCCCGATACAGAAAACATACCAATACAAAATTTTAATGTATAAAATCTGCATTGTATAAAATTATGGAGTGTCCTAATTTTACAAAAAAAATAGTGGCCATGGATTTGTAATCTAAATGAAGTGTTATTCGCAAAAAGATTCGTTGTTGCGATATATTTTTATACATCAGATACCAAATATCCTTAAATCAATATTTTTTAGGGTTTAATATGCCCCCTTCCATCGTTAAAACAATTAAAGATGAAATTTTTTGGCAGTATGCTAAACTAATATCTAAATCTGCTGGGTTTGGAATTAAACAAAGAACCTTTCAGATGAATAGATTCATTGCTTTAAGGGAAGAAAAAATTAGGTGGTCTTCTACAATCAGAGAGTGGATTAAGGAGCATGAGCGACCAAACGAGTGCATATATTGCGGTTCAAAAAAGAATTTAACCACAGAGCATATACTACCTAAACATTGCGGTGGTCCAGACACTCCGGATAGTGTAATTAAAGTGTGTAGAGAATGTAATTCTTCTAAAGGAAGCAAGAGATTGTACGAATGGATTGGACTAAAAAACAAAGATTCTGTACCGAGAATTGCAGAGGGGAAATATCTTAAACTGTTATATAGGCTTCATGAATATAGGCTTCATGAAAAATTAGGAACATTAAATTTTAGTAAGGATAGGCTAAAAAAAGAACTATGCCCTAAATGTGACATAAAAAATACTTGCAAAAAAGAAGGCCATGAAGGTGTACTAAAGGTATATTGCTTAGAAGGAATTTTTAATAGTAGTTTTAATAGTAGCGAATTCCATCGGCAAAATTAAAGTATCATTTGATTCATTCAGTAGGTAAACTGCATCTCCTTACCTTCGCACGCATATAAAAAAGAATAATAAATAGATTCAGGAATGCCTAACAAAAGTTTCTTTTTTTCACAAAAGCCTTTGTTAATCGCAATGCTAAATAGTAGAAGTTTTAACTTCTAAAAGTCCAGACTAAAGTTAAGCACAAACTATTTAAATGGTGTCACTATAAGTCTTAATTATTTAAATTTTTAATATTTAAAAAATTATAAAAAATATAAATATTATAAAAATTTATAAATAAAATTGATTTACCAGGCAATTTAAACAAAAAATCTTAATGGACGAGAGAAGTAGCATAAAAAACGAATAGCAAGAGGTAACAAGGAAAGATGGTACAAACAAAAAAGAGCCAAAGAAAAGGTTATATAAGCAGCACAAACGATATAGACAAGGAGTTCATTGCATTTCTTGAGCGCGTGGGCAAGGTTTACGGACTTTGTGAGCCGTCAGTCAAAATATTTGGAGTATTGTATATTGAGCCGAATGAAATATCAATGGAAGAAATCGCCAAAAGAACAGGCTATAGTGTAGCAAGTGTTTTTAACACTCTGAAGCAGTTTGAGTCGCTTGGAGTTGTGCAGAGAATTAGGAAGCCTGGCACAAAAAAAGCTTTCTTCTATACGCCTAAAAGCATGATGGAGTGGCACATCAGCAAGCTAACCACAGCAAAGGTTGTGCTTGTTCAGAACGCAAAGCAGTTTTTTCCAGAGATGCTTGAAAGATACAAGTTAAATGCTAGGGATGAGTCTACTAAAAAAAAGCTTACCATACTTGAAAGATACTATAAAGAGATTCTACTTTTTGAAAAGCTGATTTCAAAATGGATAAAGGACATGGAGAGGATGGAAGAGAGGCGTAGAAAATGTTGATTACAGGCAGAGAAATCTCAAAAACAGAAAAAGAAAGGGCGTATGCAAAAGCAACACCTGCAAAAAACGATGTAATAATCCGTCTGAGGGATGTATGGAAGATATATCAGATGGGTGAAACAGAAGTTATTGCGCTTCAGGGGCTCACCCTTGACATAAGGAGAGGGGAGTTTGTTTCAATAATGGGTCCTTCAGGAAGCGGAAAGTCAACAGCGATGAACATGATAGGCTGCTTAGATGTACCAACGCGCGGTAGCATATTTCTTGATGGTGAAAATATCAGCAACATGACAGAAAGCGAACTCGCACAGATTCGTGGAAAAATGATAGGATTTATCTTCCAGCAGTTTAACCTAATTGGCACACTCACTGCTATTGAGAATGTAATGCTTCCAATGACTTTCCAGAATGTTTCCTTTTCTGAAAGGGTTAGACGCGCTACACAGCTACTTGAGCTTGTTGGTCTTGGTGAACGGCTAAATCACAGACCGTTGGAACTAAGCGGAGGACAACAACAAAGGGTCGCTATCGCAAGATCTCTTGCAAACGACCCTGAAGTAATACTAGCAGACGAGCCAACAGGAAACCTTGATTCAAAATCAGGAGAAAATGTAATTGACTTTCTTAAAAAACTGCATCAAAATGAGGGAAAAACTATAGTTATGGTTACACACGATGAAAATCTAGCAAAAAACGCCGAAAGAATTGAATATCTAAGAGATGGAAAGATAATCAAAACTGTAAAGATATGAGGTGAAAGAATGAATGAGAAAAGAATTTTGAAAAATACAAGGACTTTTAAAGATGCATTGAACTCAGTTGTAATTATATTTTTTCTGTTTTTAGTTGTCGAATCAGTTTTCGCGGCTAACGAGCCTGCGGATGAGGCAATTGTTGTAACGCTTCTTAACCAAGACCCGGACCCTGCAGAGCCTGGGCAGTATGTTAATGTAAGACTAAAAATAGAGAACATAGGCAATCTACCTGCAACAGATTTCATCTTGTCTTTTGAGCCCAAGTTTCCGTTCTCTCTTGACTCAAATGAAATAGCTAACAAGAGCTTTGCAGTGGTTGGCCCGCTTATGAAAGATGACCAAAGAATAGTTGTAAAGTATAAAGTAAGGGTAAGTAGGGACGCAGTTGACGGAACAAACATCATGAGGTTCAAGTACATGTACAAAGACAAAAACGGCGTTTTGAAGGAGTTTGCAAAGGATTTTGAGATTGATGTGCAGAGCCTTGATCCAACAATTGCAGTTCAAACAATCTCAACCAATCCAAAGATATTCGAACCTGGTAAAAAAGGAACTATTGAAGTTACCGTTAAAAACATCGCTTCTTCACCGATTAGGCAGGTTTCTGTTAAGCTTGACTTAATGCTCACTTCGCTTGCCTCATACGGAACTAGCAGCACGCTCAGCACTAGCTCAAGCAAATTTAGCTCGGTATTAGATACGCTACCGTTTGCCAATATGGATGGCCCCACAGAGCAGAAGATTGCATACCTTAAACCGAACGAAGAGGCGACTTTTGCTTATAATATTATGGTCTACCCCAGTGCAGAGTCCAGGGTTTACAAAATCCCGCTTATAATAACTTTTTATGATGAGCAAGGAAACCAAATCACAAAAACCGACTTGGTAGGCATTGTTGTAGGCAGCACGCCAGAACTTGAAGTTTTGCTTGACAGCTATGATGTGACAATGCCTGGCACAAGCGGAAGAGTTACTATAAAGTTTGTCAATAAAGGTGTTTCAGAGATAAAGTTTGTAACCGTCAAGCTTATGTCAAATGACGACCATAAGCTTCTTTCAGCAGAGCAGGACTATGTGGGCAATATAGAGTCTGATGATTTTCAGACATCGGATTTTAGAATTTATGTGGAGCCAACTGCAAAAGACCGCATACACCTTCCGCTGGAAATAAGCTACAAGGACGCAAACAATAATCATTATGAAAAGAAAGTAACTTTGTATGCAAATCTTTACACTGAAAAGCAGATCAAGGTCTTAGGGCTTGAGAAAAAGAGCCACACTGGTTACTATATATTAGGATTTGTCCTGGTGATAGTTGGGATTGTAGTCTATAGGCTTGTCAAGCGAAGGAAGAGCAGATAATCCATGATTAGAGAGTATTTTGCATATGCTCTAAAAAGCCTGCGGAGAAGAAAGCTCCGCAGCTGGCTAACTATGATAGGCATATTCATAGGCATAGCCGCTGTTGTTTCGCTGATTGGACTAGGACAAGGATTACAATACGCAATTAGTTCTCAGTTCGGACAGCTTGGTACTGACAAGCTGACAATAACAGCATCTGGAGGGTTTGGTCCTCCCGGCACAGGTGTTGTAAAGCCTCTTACTACTCAAAACCTTGAAAGAGTAAGACAGATATCCGGGGTTGAGAGGGCGGCGGCAAGGCTTGTAGACAGCGCAAAAATAGGTTACAATGAGCGAATTGAGATAGGATATATCGCTAGCATGCCAGATGGTGAAGACAGAAGACTTGTTGAAGAAACAGTAAACCTTAAAGTAAGTCAAGGAAGGCTTCTAAAGGACGGCGATTCTGGTGTTGTGGTTGTAGGCAGCAATTTTGGGAGACAGGACAACGCGTTTGGAAAGCCGATAGAGGTTGGCTCAAAAATTTTTGTAAATGGCAGAAAGATGACTGTAATAGGGATTCTAAAAAAGCAGGGAAGCTTCATTCTTGATGGAATTGTTTTAATAAATGAGAGGGAGTATAGGGAGATTGCAAATAGAGCACCTAACGATGTTGATGTTATTGCTGTCCAAGTAAGCACAGGAGCTAATATAGAAGAAGTAGAGAAAGACATAGAGAGACTTATGCGTAGGGAGCGAAAGGTTAAGGAAGGGGAGGAGGATTTTAGCGTAAGAACGCCACAGGCAGCACTTGAGCAGATTAATTCAACCCTTTTTGCAGTGAACCTTTTTGTTTATATCATTGCAGGCATTTCAATAGTTGTTGGGGGGATAGGAATAATGAATACAATGTACACTGCAGTTCTTGAACGGCGGCGAGAGATTGGCATAATGAAGGCTATTGGAGCAAAAAATTCAAACATTTTTAATATATTTTTCATTGAATCTGGATTAATAGGGATGACTGGTGGCATAATAGGTGCAAGCATAGGTGTTGGACTCTCATATGGTCTCGCTGCAGCAGGTAGAAGGGTTCTTGAAAGCAATCTTATCGCAGCACAGATTAATCCATGGCTTGTTGTAGGAGCAATATTGGGCTCTTTTATACTAGGCAGTGTCTTCGGAGCCCTCCCAGCAGTTAAAGCGACAAAGCTTCATCCAGTTGAAGCATTAAAGTATGCAAAATAGAATTAAGAAAGATAGGTAAAGAAAGAGATAGGAAAAACAGCAAAGATATAGGCTACACCGATGTATATATAATGAAGAAGAATGAGAAAAAAGCATCAGTAATCTTATCTTTGGCTTTATTTAGGTGAGCTTATGAGAGATTTATTAGTTTATGTACTAAAAAACATAGGAAAAAGAATCACTCGTAGTTCGCTTACAATATTATCAATATTAATTGGAATAATGTCAATATACGCGCTTCTGAGCTTTGGCCAGGGTTTACAGAAATACATAAACGATTTTGCAAAGGAGATGGGTACTGACAAGCTTATAATACAGATGAAGGGATTTGGTCCTCCTGGCACAATGCCAGGATATTTAACTAAAGAAGACGTTGAATTTGTACATAGGATTCAAGGCGTTGACGAGGTGGTTGGAATCAGCATGGGGCAGGCTGAAATAAGAACTGAAGAAAACAAACCAGGTGAATTTGTATTCGTGTCGGGAATTGATACAGGCGAAACCCATGAGCTTCTTAAAGAAACATTTAACTTAAAAATTGAAGCTGGAAGAGACTTACATACAGGCGACAATGGTAAGGTTGTGTTGGGGCATAATTACCAGGTTCCAAACAAAATATTTGAAAGGCCAGTTGAACTAGGTCAAAGAGTCTTTATCAATGGTAAGGTGTTTAAGGTAATTGGTTTTTACAAAGAGATTGGAAACCCCCAGGATGATGCAAATATATACATAACGCAGGAAGATGTAGAGGAATTACTGAACTCAAAAGATAGATACTCCTACATTATGGTAAGGACAAGTATAGGGGAAGACCCCTCAAGACTTGCAGACGATATTCAGTACAGGCTAAGAAGGTTTAAAGGGCAAAAGGAAGGTCAGGAGGATTTCTTTGTTCAGACTTTTGAGCAGGCTCTTGAAACTTTTACAACAATAGTTAATGTACTTAATGCGATACTTGTAATAATTGCGCTTATAAGTGTAGTGGTAGCTGCAGTAAATATAATGAATACAATGTACACTGCTGTTCTTGAAAGAACAAGAGAGATAGGCGTTATGAAGGCGATAGGTGCTGAAAACAAGACAATCTTATCAATATTCGTTCTTGAATCAGGAGTTCTTGGCCTTACAGGCGGCGTTCTTGGTGTTATCGCTGGTTATGCGGTTGCTTCAGCAGGCGGACTAATCGCCGCAAGTGCTGGCTACAGCTTGCTAAAGCCTTACTTTCCATGGTGGCTCACCGCTGGTTGTCTTATATTCGCATTTATAGTTGGACTAGCATCTGGTTTTTTTCCGGCCCGTGCCGCATCCAGACTAAACCCCGTTGATGCCCTAAGATACGAATAATAATATAGACAAACGTAAAGAACAGAAAAGCTTATAAGCCATTAGCTCAAAATAAGATTAATATGGAAGAAATAAAACCAAACAAAAAAACACGGCTTAACCTGATAGTAAATTATCTGCTTTTGTGGCTGCTTGCTTATGTTGCTATTCACGAAATCATCTTAGGAGAGTATCTTTATGCATCTGCTGCTATCTCAGCTATAATAGTTTCATTTATCCCAGCATTCATACTCCGTAACTACAGAATAACCATGCCATGGCTTCTGGAATTCCTTATACTTCTTGCACTTTCCCTTCATATAATAGGAAATTCATTCAGACTTTATCATAACTTAAGATATTATGATATAATGATGCATATCTTTGGGACAAGCGTTGTTGCTATTCTTGCGTTTCACATTGTCTTTGCCCTTCACTATTCTGGCAGAATCAAGGTTACTGTAAGAATGATAGGTATATTCATATTCACATTTGCAATTGCAATAGGCGCTTTATGGGAGATTGGCGAGTTTGCGACTGACCATCTTCTGCTAACAAACGCCCAAATGACATGGATAAACCCTGCAGCAGGTCTTTTTGATACAAATACAGACCTTATATTTGACACTTTGGCCGGTGCTATTGTGGCAATAGGCGGAATGAACTACATAAGAAGAAAAGAGATGGAAAAAAGCAAAAAACAATCCAGTAACTATCGAAAAAAATCAAAGAATTACAACAAAATAGGTATAAAAAATAAAAAGCATAAGAAATTAGAAGTATAAAAAGAATAAAAAACTAAAAAAATAAAGCTTCTTAAAAAACTCTGCTTAAATTACAATAGTCGCTGTTTTCTCGTCCTTTTCTTCGTCAAAATCAGCTACAAGCGCTTCGGTTGTAAGCACCATTGAGGCTATTGAAGCAGAGTTCTGCAATGCATTTCTTACGACCTTTGTAGGATCAATTACGCCTGCTTCAAATAAATCCTCATATGCATCCTTGTCGGCGTTATAGCCGTATCTTTCATTGTTCTGCTCGTTTATTTTTGCAATCACTTCTGCACCCTCTTTACCAGAATTGGCAGCAATCTGCCTAATTGGCTCTTCAAGTGCTCTCTTTACAATCTCAACGCCAATGATTTGGTCGCCATTAAGATTAAGCTTATCAAGGACTCTTATTGCCCTATAGAGGGTAATCCCTCCACCAGGCACAACGCCCTCCTCAACCGCGGCTTTTGTTGCATGCAGTGCGTCATCAATTCTTGACTTTTTTTCTGCAAGCTCTGTTTCAGTTGTTGCTCCAACTTTTATTACCGCAACTCCGCCGCCAAGCTTTGCAAGCCGTTTCTTAAGGTCCTCTTTCTTGTACTCTGAATCAGCAAGTTTTATCTGCCCTTCCAACAAACGTTTTCTTGCTTCTATCTGCTTCTTTGAGCCTTTTCCATCTATAATAATAGTCTTCTCACTGTCAACCTTTATTTTTCCTGCTGTTCCGAGCCAAGAGTCCTCAAACTTGTCAATCTTCATTCCTTTATCCTCTGAAATTACTTTTCCGCCTGTAAGGATTGCAATGTCTTCAAGCATTTCTTTTTGCTCGTCTCCAAAACCAGGAGCCTTCACAGCGCATACTTTTAGGACTCCTCTAATAATATTAAGTATAAGTGCTGCCTGTGCTTCTCCTTCTATATCCTCAGCAATAATCAAAAGTGGTCTTGACTCGCTTGCCGATTTTTCAAGCACTGGTATGAGGTCTTTCATGCTTGAAAGCTTTTTGTCTGTAATTAGTATCAGAGGGTTTTCAAACTCAGTTATTCTCTTTTCATGATCTGTAGCCATGTAAGGTGAAACAAACCCTCTCTCAAACTGCATTCCTTCAACAAGCTCAAGAGTTGTTTCAAAGCTCTTGCCATCTTCAACAGTTATGACTCCGCTGTTTCCAACCTTTTCCATTGCATTAGCAATTAGTTTGCCTATTTCCTCGTCATTGTTTGCTGAGATAGTTGCGACCTGTGTTATCTTGTCTTTGGTTTTTACATCAACGCTTTTTGATTTTAGATATTCCACAACCTTTTTAGTGGCTATGTCCATCCCTTTCTTGACCTCCACCGCATTGGCACCGGCTGTAATATTTTTTAAGCCCTGGCTTATCATGCTTTGTGCAAGGATTATTGAGGTTGTTGTGCCGTCGCCTGCATTATCCTGCGTCTTTGTCGCTACCTCTCTAACAAGCTTTGCACCCATATTCTCAAACTTGTCTTTAAGTTCAATCTCTTTTGCAATTGTAACTCCATCATTGCACATAAGCGGGTGTGAAGACCTATCAAGAACAACGAATCTAGCCTGCGGCCCTAGAGTAACCTTAACCGTGTTCGCTACTTTATCTATTCCTCTTAGAAGCGCTTTTCTTGCGTTCTCATCAAAAGTAATCTGCTTTGCATCTGCCATATTTTTCACCTCACAGCATAATACTTAAAAACATCTAACATGTAAAATCCTTGGCGTTCTGCGCCGTCAAATTTTATTCTATTTTTGCCAACACATCCTTATAATTGACAAAAACAAGCTTTTCGCCATCTACTTCTATCTCCTCAGAGCTATACCCACCATAAAGTATTCTATCACCTGGCTTTAATGGAAGGTCTTTTCCATCTTTAAACTGCCCAACTGCAATAACTTGCCCTTCTTTTTTCTCCTCTTTGGCTGTTTCAGGTATATAGATTCCTCCTTTTGTCTTTTCATCCTTTTTCTGCTGTTTAATAAGAACTCTTTCACCTAGTGGCTTGAATTTCATTTTGTCTCCCTCCTTTCAATCGCTCGTTTATTTCTGTTGTGAGCAGCCTTAGTTTTTGAACAGGCATTTTTCTTATAGCCCTTATGAGAGCTTTTTCAAACTTCGGCTGCTGATAACTTCCAAGAGATGAAAGCGCGTAAAGCCCAACACTCACAGAAGAAAGAACATAAAATATAGTAAACAGCTTGGAATAATTAGTTGTTGGGTGCAAATCACCATAACCGCCTATTGTTGTAAGTGTGGTTGTTGAAAAATAAGCAGAATCAAGAATGCTCCAACCTTCAATAATGCTATAGAAGATTGTCCCAATTGTTATAAGGATTATTATGATACAAAATGATACATGCAGTTTATTCATTCTTCCACCATTTATGAATTCACCATTTATGAATTATTATTTCGGTTGTATCAAGGATTTATTTAGGTTTTATTCAGGTTTTTTATTTTAATTAATCATCTTTATTTTAATTGTACCTTAGTATTATTATCCTAATTAATTTTGGATATTATAATTTAATTACAATTTAATTAAAAAAGCAAAGTACTACAAAGTACAGTATAAGTACAGTATATATTATATATTTGAAATAAATTAAATTTAAATTGTTGATGTTAAATCAACAATTTAATTACTTAAATAACAGGAATTTAAACAATGGGATAATATTTGCGCAAAAATGAGCTTATATTTAAATTTTTTGAATTTGGATATATTTAATTAATTTTTATTTAATTAAAATCATTTTTTTAGTAAAATTTATATATAAAATAATTCAACAAGCCTATAAAATGAGTCAACAAATTATAATAAAAGAGATACAAATGCCAAGAGAAATAAATGTATATACAGATATTGACTGGCTAGGTGAAAGTCTTGGCTTTTTTGAAGGTAGGGATACTAAAAGAATTACTGCAAAAATACTCCAGAGCATGTTGAAGGATATCTCAAGAGAGGGCTATACAAGCTCAGAGAGCATATCAAATAACCTTGATGTGGCTGTGCAACGAGTTAATTATCATTTACGCAGTTTTCTTGAAGCTGGTTTTATATGCAGGCAAAAAAAGCAGATAATTTTAAGGCAAGGAAGCGTGAAGGCTGCGGTAGAAGAGATGCGTAAAGATGCAAACCGGCTTTTTGACAATCTGTCTATGATAGCAGAAGAGATTGACAAGAATCTTGGATTAAAGAACAGAATATAATAAAACAACACTTATAAAATAAAATTAAGAATCTGATTAATATTTTGAAGAGTTGAAATCAGATTAATAAACACTAAGATTATCTAACAAAAAACTACTTAGTAAGGTATTGATTTATTTTTGCCGCCAATTGCCCTTTTATTTGAGAAGGGCATGCAGAGATATCAACCTCCCTTGGAATTTTTGTAAGTGTTCCTTCAAGCACCCTCCCAGCCTTTTTTATTTCGTCTTCAACAGCGAAAGCCTGCTTTTTGCCGAGATACTTTATAGCCGGAAACTTTGTTATAGAATCTGCACCTGCAAGAAGAACTTCCCTGAAATAATGAGTTTTATCGTGCCATGCGCCTGCGATAATTTCAATCCCAGGAAACTCTTTTCTTGTTAGCCCTATCCACTTTCGGTAATATTCAATAGATGGTGGTTTCTTAAATCTCCCTCCTTTATGGGGGTTAAGAGAATAGAAGGTTATGCGGCATACTCCATGTTGTCTGATAAACTTTTTTAGGAGAAAAAAATCGTCTATTGTTTCGCCAAGCCCAATAATAAGGGTCATTGCTTTTTTTAGCCTAAGCCTATCGCACGCCCTAAAAGAATCAATAATATCAACAAGCGGCTTTGAAGGACAGACCTCAGCTCTTATTTTTGGATTTACGCACTCCACAGCTCCGCAGAATCCTTCTGCAAACGGCACAAACCTTGCAAGCTCATTTTCGCTCAAATACCCTATGTTAAGCCATTGTTTTTGACCGGTTATATCATAAACCACTTTGGTTATATAAACCAACTCTTCAATAGAAAACGAATCGCAACCGCCAGAAAGAAATTCTATTTTCCAGCCGCACGCTTTTGAAATTGCCGCTTCTGCAAATATTGACGCAAGGCTTCGCCGAGCTTTTTTCGGCTCTTTTATCTTGTGTCTTTGTGTAGACATATAGCAAAAAGCGCAGTCTGCTTTTGAACAGTACCAGGATAAAAAAATGGCCCTCTCAAAATGAGTTTTATTTACAGATTTATGATTTTCAATATAGCTCATAATTCACCAAATAAGGGATAACAAGAGTTATAATCGATATATATAATATAGTTTAAGTTACTATATAGTTTAAGTTATCATTTAAGTCATTTTTGCTTATTTCCATAGAAAATAAAAAACACCTATTTTTCTAAGATTCCTTGTTTTAAGATTAGTTTAATTTAATATAGAAGTTTAATATAGAAGTTAGAGGGGGTTGTATAGAAATATTTAAATAGATTAAGTATTAGAAAAAAAGTTAAATTATGAGAGATATAAGTTTTTTGTTAACTAATGGTAAGTAAGCTAACAAAGGAGGGATTTAGTATGAGAATAAATGCAGTAAAAAAACTGGTTGTGTTTTTTGTGATTTGCTTGTTTTCTATCAGCACTGCTTTTGCAGCTGGAAAAAGTATTTCTGGAAGTCAGCAAGGAATTCAGGAGCCTGATATTGGTGATGAGGATAAATCAGAAGGTGGTGTTCAAGAGTCCGGAACAGAAGCACAAGAACCTGGATCAATGGAGTCTGGACAAGGAAAAGGTCAAGGCTTAGAAAGGAACACTGAAACTGAAACAAAAAATAAGGGTGAAGAATCCAGCATCAAAACCCAGGATCAATCCCAAATCAATAATCCTGAAATAGGGAAGCAAGTAAATATGCAAACACAGGAAGCAAAGCAAATTCAAACAGGGAGTCATATGTTAGAAGGAGGAAAACAGATTGAGATACAAACACAAGATAACAATCAATTAAAATTGAAATCCGGAAATGTAGAGGCTAGAACTTCAATGAAAATGCTTCAAGAGCAAACCCAAAGTGGAACAAAATTAAAGGTTCAGTTAAGCAATGGAAAAGATACCAAAGTAAAAGTTATGCCTGACACAGCCTCAGAAAAGGCTATAGAAAGATTAAGGATAAAAGTTTGCTCTGCTGAAAATGGCTGCTCAATTGAACTAAAAGAGGTTGGTTCAGGAGAGCAGGTAAAAGCTGCTTATGAAATCAATGCTCAAAAAGAAGCAAGGATTTTAGGGCTTTTCAAGACAAAAATGCAGGTTCAAGCTCATGTAGACGCTCAAAACGGAGAAGTAATACAAACAAAAAAACCATGGTGGGCGTTCCTAGCAAGCGAACCTAAAGAATAAGTAAGGAACAAATCATTTATCTTATTTTTAGTTGTTATCCTTATTCTTTCTTATATTTGTTAAAACAGAGGGGTTTAATTTTTTAAAGTTTTTAAGGATGAGAAAATTAAGCCCCTGGAGGGAATTGCACCCTCGACCTGCTGCTTACTAGGCACAAAAGATTTATGTGCAAGTCACAGCGCAAAAACCATCAACTTTGCTAGGCTTCTAAAAAGTTTACGAGGCAGCCGCTCTGGCTACTGAGCTACAGGGGCGCGCATCTTGTGCTTAAAAAATCTAATGCCTGAAAATTAATGCTTAAAAATTAAATATTAGAAAGGCTATAAATAACAGATTTATAAATTTATTTGAGCTCCTTCAAGAGGTTCTCTTTCGTTTTAAGCCTTTTCTGGCATTGGCTGCAGATATAGTGTTTTTTGCCTTTTTTGTCTTTTACGACCGTGCCGATTATTTTTTTGAGAAAAGTCTCATTTATTTTTACACTGCAGATCTCGCATTTCATATTAAGATAAGAATAATAGCGTTTATTTAAAATTAACTTTATAATCAACTCCTGGAAGACCACACATAAAATAAACTATATCCTAGATGCTCAATGAAACAGAGCCGTGCCAATTCTGATCATGTTACTTCCTTCTTCAACCGCAACCTCATAATCATTCGTCATGCCCATTGATAGATATTTTAGCCCAAGCCTTTCATTTATTTCTCTTAGCATTCTAAAAGAAGGTCTTGTCTCCTCTGGTGAAACATAAGGAGCAATTGTCATAAGCCCAATAACCTTGATATTGCGAAACGAAATGAGTTTGCCGTAGAAATGCTCAACTTGCGATGGTAAAATCCCCTGTCTATCGTCACCAGCTGTATTAACTTGAATCATCACCTCCATTATTTTACCGGCGTTCATCGCACGCAGATTAATCTCTTTTGCAAGCTTCAATGAATCAAGCGACTGAATGCAGTCAAAATTTTCAACGCAAAGCTTGACTTTGTTTGATTGAAGATGACCGACCATATGCTTTTTAAAACTCAAGTCAGCAAGTGCGCCGAACTTTTCTACGGCCTCTTTCACTCGACTTTCTGCAACATTCGTGATTCCAAGCTGTATGGCCTCCCTTATCTGTGGAACCCCTACCTTTTTTGTTACTGCAACAATCTCTACAACATGGCTTCTTTTTGACCTTCGCAAAGCAAGGTCTATTCGCTGCCTAACATAATCAATTCTTTCTTTAAGCATAAATATTTCTTGTTAACTTCAGATTTATAATTTTTACCATGATTAACAATTTAATATAGTTAGTAGAATTGAGTTGCTAGTTAGATTTTTATTAGTTTTAGACCGTTTAATTTCAGTTGCAGAAACAGCCCATTAAGGAAATAAGTGGCAATTACTGTAGACTAGCCTATCGTAGCATTTAAATAGATTCTGTATTTCACCTATTTTTATCTAGTCAGGGATTTTAGTAAGGAGGGTAAAAGAGGGCAATAAAGAAAGAGCAAAAAAGAGAGGGGGTTTAAAAATGGCATTGGGTCTAACAGAGGTGTTGGTTATACTTGCAATATTTGTGCTGCTTTTGCTTATGCCAAAAAAGCTTCCTGAGCTTGCAAGGGCGCTGGGCACTGCAAAAAAAGAGTTCAAAAAAGCGCAGGAAGAGCCTAAGAAAAAAGCAAGAAAATGAAGTTGTCTTCAAAAGACCTCTCGAGTCTTATTAAGTTTGAAAACGGCGGAATAACCAGCAAAGTTATTTCAAAATCTAAAAATAACAGCGTAACTCTCATGTGCATGGCCAAAGGAACTTCTCTAGAACCGCATACCTCAACGAAATTAGCAAGCTTGGTGGTGCTTTGCGGAAGTGGAACATTCAATCTATACGGAAGAAGTATTCCTATTAGACAATTTAGTTTTATAGCCATGCCAAAAAACGCGTTGCATAGTGTTAAGGCAAAGGAAAACTTGGCGTTCTTGCTTTTTCTAACTGGGTAATTTAGATAAATAAATTATGATAAATAATTAGAAGATTTATCTTATAAGTTGAATAAAATTATAGGTACATTTAGAGTGCATGTATTTTACCAAAACTTTTTAAACGCTCTTCTATCTCTAGAGGTATATGCCAAGAATTGCAATAATCCAAAAAGACAGGTGTAATCCTGTAGGTTGTGGAAATTATCTATGCATAAAACTTTGTCCGATAAACAGAACAGGAAAGGACTGCATAGTTTCAGGTGCAGACCACAAACCGAAAATCGATGAGCTGCTATGTACGGGTTGTGGAATTTGCCCAAATAGATGTCCATTTGAGGCAATAAACATAATAAATCTTCCTGAGGAGCTAGATGAAGAGCCGATTCATAGATATGGACCCAATCAATTCTGCCTGTTTTCTTTGCCAACGCCTGTGCTTGGAAGCGTTGTTGGAATTATAGGCAGAAACGGTATAGGAAAGAGCACAGCCATAAAGATACTTGCCGGCATCCTTAAACCAAATCTTGGTAAATCCGGGCATGAAGCAGGCTATGATGAGATGCTTGATTTTTTCAAGGGAACAGAAACACAAAATTTTTTTGAAAAGCTCAAGAAAGGTGAGATTAGGGTTTCGTATAAGCCGCAGCATGTTGAGATGCTTGCTGGAACAAAGGGGCTTGTAGGCGAGCTTCTTAAAAAGGTTGACCAAAGAAACAAGTTTGCCGAGATTGTTGGAAGGCTTGAGCTCGGCCACCTTCTAAACAGAGAGATGCCGCAACTCTCAGGGGGGGAGTTGCAGCGTGTTGCAATTGCTGCGGCCGCATTAAAAGATGCGAACTTATACATCATAGACGAACCAACGAGCTTCTTAGACATAAAGCAAAGGCTTAAGATTGCAGGATTCATTAAAGAGCTTGCTAACGAAAACACTGCGGTGATGGTAATAGAACACGACCTTGTCGCCCTAGACTATATGGCTGATATCGTAAATATAATGTATGGAAAGGAAGAGTGTTATGGGATTGTTTCTCAGCCAAAGTCAGCTAGACAAGGGATAAACAGCTATCTTGAGGGTTATCTTAAAGATGAAAATGTGAGGTTTAGGGAATATAGGATAAAGTTTGAAATAAAGCCATCAATTGATGCGAAAAAGGCGGTTTCGCTTGTAGAATGGGGGAACATCAGAAAATCCCTTGGCAACTTCACGCTTGAAGTTAAGCCAGGAAAAGTAATGAAGCATGAAGTTGTAGGTGTTGTTGGTGAGAATGGTATTGGAAAAACTACATTTGCAAAAATTCTTGCAGGAGTTGTACAAGCCGACGAGGGGGTGCCAAAAAAGGTGGTTATATCCTACAAACCCCAATACCTAGATAACACCAGTGAGGAAAGTGTTGAAAATGTTCTAAGGGAAGCATTAACATCCTATCAGAATGAGATTATAAAACCACTGCAACTTAAGGGGCTTATAACGAAAAAAATTAACCAGCTTTCAGGAGGCGAGTTACAGCGCGTTGCAATCGCAATTGCGCTATCAAAGGATTGTGATATGGTGCTTCTTGACGAGCCCAGTGCATACTTAGACATTGAGCAAAGGCTTTTGGTTGCAAGGATTATAGATAATCTTGCGCATCTTAAAGGCTATTCTGTCCTTGTCGTAGACCATGACCTTGTTTTTATAGACTACTTGTCAAATAGACTGCTTGTATTTCAAGGTATGCCGGCGGTGCATGGCATCGCCGACGGGCCGTTTGGCATGGAGGAAGGGATGAACAAGCTTCTATCACATCTCGGCATAACACTGCGGCGTGAAGAGTTGTCAGGAAGACCAAGAATAAACAAACCTGGCTCGCAAAAAGATAGGCAACAAAAAGAGAGCAAAAAACACTACTATGCGTAGTATAATTATCGCAGCAATATTGGCTACAGCATTACTTGTTGTATTAGACAATTTCTTTGACTTGCTTTACGACTATGATTTTTACAAGGACGAATTCAAAAAAAACAATGTCAGCTTAAGATTTCATGGACAGGAAGAGAATATAACAATTCAATTAATTGGTTACTTTCGCGGCGAACAGCTTGAGACTGATTTTTTCAATGAGAAAGAAAAGCTGCATCTTGCTGATGTAAAAGAACTTATTTCAAAAGCGCGCGTATTGTACTATCTACTCATATTGGCTGTAATTTTTTTTTATGGAGTAATTATGTTTCATTTCAGAGACAATTCATTAGAGAAAACAGGGGTTATCCTTGTTTTTTCAGGCACTGCTGTTCTTGCATTCTTGGCTCTAATTTGCATCGCTGCGCTGAACTTCGAAGAAAGCTTTGTAAAGTTCCATGAGGTTCTGTTCAGAAATGACCTTTGGCTTCTTGACCCAAAAACAGACAACCTCATTGTAATGTTTCCAGAGGAGTTTTTTCTTGACTTCACAACTTCGCTTATAAAAAAAGCAGCTGTGTCATCATTATTATTGATAGGCATCGGAGGAGCATTCATTTATCACAAAAAATACATAAAAATCCATATCAACAAAAAAGACATGTAGAAATAGACAGAAACAGATAAAAAAACAAAAATGAGATTTAAAGAGGGGAAAAGATATCTTTTATGCTCTTCCTTTACTTTCGCCAAATACAAGTCCCTGCCCAATAAGGTGCGCAACTCTTATTGGCTCAGGTATAAAAGAATGGGTGGATGATATGCTTATAACTTCCCTTGCGGCATCAGGGCTAATGCCTGCAACCTGCACATAGACTCTTCCTGCAGGATAAATAGGTCCTGCTTTTTCAATAAGGTGTATCTTTTTTTTCATTCCGAGCTTCAAAAGCGTTTTTTTAATTGTTTCCAGATTTGGAAGCCTTCGCATTACAACTATCACAGGGATACCTGTATTGTTATGCAGCTTCTGTATATCAATTATATTAAATCCGCCGAGTGCAATTCCATCAAGAAGGATGCATTTTACCTGTGGTCTAAACTTAGTCATTTTGACAACCTTAACAATTTTTCTTGTAGCGTCGTATCCGTCAACTCTGACTTTTGTTGTAAGAACGCCGTCCATAAAACTGCCTCCTCTAAACAAGGTGACAACTACAAACGTGTCTCTCTTTTTGCTGAACTTATCAAATGGAGCATCGTCAATCCCAAGAAGGCGTATCTCTTTCTTCATAGCCATTTTTGCCTCACTTAACCATCATCTTAAAAAATTATAAAATCTAAAACTGTATTTATTGTAAATTGCTTTTTATTGATTGTACATTGTTAATACAGAGATTGTCTTAATAAATCTTCTTACCTACTCTGCTAATGAATATTTAACCACAGAAAAGATTATAAATATGTTTGCTACTCGCAAGGAAAGGTTGGTGGTGACTACTTGGCCAGAAGACAGAGATTAGAGCAACATATAAAAAATATGGAAAGAGAAGTTATGCGATGTATGCTTCTGAGCTGCGGAATGCTTGAAAGCATAGACAACAAGCTAGACACTTATGAGAAGGCAAGCAATGTCCTGTATCCTAAAATATTTGACCAGCAAGGAAGAATTCTTAAAATGCCTATCAAAAAAATGAAGAGGCAATTAAAAAAAGACTATAAATTTTGTATGACATGGGAACTCGAGCTTGAGCAGATGGAGAAAAAGAGCATACTTTCTCAATCAATTTTAGGACACATGCAAAATGGACATGGAAAGTTTAAAGAAAAAAACACAAGATATATTTATCCTTATGCATCAATGGGTCTTGTAGAGGCCGGCCTTGGAAGAAATCCCCAAGCACTCAAATTATACAGACAGGAGCAGATGGAGGAGGTAAGAGATTGTTTTCTTACAGCTATCCAAGAAAAACAGAGATATATGCGCCTTGTCAACAAGAAAAACGAGCCGTTGCTTGGAATTGAAGGGCTTGGCGATTATGAGTATCTAACTGAAGAATGTTGCAGGGCGGCTGCTCTTATGGGCAGACTAGACAGCCATTATTGGAGGAGAAAAACTGTTGAAACGTACAAAACAAGCTTTTCAGGCGAACCGCTACAGATAGGCTCAGGCTCAACCCAGCCTGTAAACATAAGGGTTCTGTTTGAATGCAAGCTTGATGCCCAGTTTCTAGCGATAGTTCCACAATCTGAAGAGCAGATGGATTTTTACAGAAGCATAGGGCTTGTTGTTCAAAACGGTGCTGTTAACGACAAGGATGTTGAACCATTATATATAAGGCATGTTGCCGGTCCTGGCTGCTCTGATGACATGGCACTTCTTTACATAGGAAAGAGAGTGCGCTTAAGCGAGAATAGCGGTGCTGTGAAGTGTGGTGTCGTAACCGATGCTCTTGACACACTAGATAAATTCACGGCGGTGTTGCTGCCCGGAGGGTTTGACGAGTTTTTTGCAGAAGAAATAGCAGAAAAGTGGAAGGAAACATATGGAACAGAGCTTGTAACTTCTGAGATGACAATGGAGATGATATATATGGCTGCAAAGGCAAACACGCCAAAGGTTGCAGTAAGCAGCTCGCATAGAAGGCTTGTCCAAAAGCAACCCGGAATGAACATAACAACATACCAGATGCATGAGAAGTATCTTGACGGCGAGATTATTGAAACAGGGATTCTTGACATGAAAAGGATTTCAAGCGGCGTTTTTTACCGTCAGGCAACAGAAAGATTTAAGCGCCTTGAAGCAATGCTCCGTGGCGATTAGAAAAAAGCTCGTGTAGAAATCATAGTTGTGCAGAAGGAATAAAAATGATAAAGAATAACAAAGCTAAATAAAAACAGATAATAAAGCTAGATAAGAAAAAAAGACTATAAAATCTGAAATCGCTTGTCCTGTAATTTTAACGCAACAGGGCTGTCTCCACCGTGCCAGGTTGTTCTTGGCCTTACTTGCATTGGATACATTTTTTCATTTGTATCATCAAAAATTATTGCCGCGCCTTTGCTTCTTGGAAGCTGGTCAAGTTCCTGGTCAAGTCCCTGCCTCATGTAGCTTTGCATAAGCGTCCCAAGTGCCTCAGTGTCAAGTTTTGCAGTAATTCTATGGGCTATAACTGTATCAGCCTGTGTCATAACATCAGTATGAATCTTACCAGGCTGCTGTGATGCTAGAATAAGACTTATTCCAGGCTGTCTGCCTTCCCTAAGGATGGTTATAAGCGCGTCGGTCGCCATTGTATGCCCTTTGTTAGGAAGAAATTCGTGCGCCTCATCAAGCACTATCCACACCAAAGGCATAGTTTGTTTTGTATCTTCGTCCTCTTCAAAGTAGTGTGTTGAGTGGTGGACTTGCTTGTATTCTTCAAGTTTTCGCGCAGTCATTCTCTCTATAAAGAGCTTTTGGCACACAAGACCAATGACCATTGCCTTTATTTTCCAGCTGTCCGGCATTGCGGAATAACAGCTAACATCAAGGACTGTTACTTTGCCTGGTTGTGCAAGCTCTTTAAGCTCAGTTCCGTGCTCTGAAAAAATACCCCAGTTAAGAGCATTCGTAAACCTATTTTCAACTGCGTCCCGTGACTGCTTGTCTGCCTTGTCATCTGACCTTACAGCATCAATAATATCCTGAACAGAGTATTTTTTTCCAGATTTTTTAAGCTTGTCAACAGCTCTTTCAATAAGCACGCCAAGAGGGTCAAGAAGCGATACTCCAAAGGTCATGCACCAGTCGTTTGCATCAAGCTCGCTTGGAAGAAGAGAGAACGGATAGTCGCTTGGAATTCCTTGCTCTATAAACTGCTGATGAAACCCTACTGGAGTAAATATTCTTATGTCAAGGGCCTTAGGTTCAAGTCCCCATTCCCTTAGTAGGTTTTCCTCCTTTTGGTTGGCATACTTCATAGTCCAGTATACACCCATTGTATCAAGCATAATAACACTTATATTCTGTTTAACTTCTTCAGGAAGATCACACACTCCTTCTGCGACAACACCCATTGTATAGCTTTTTCCTCCGCCTCTTTTACCACAGATGAATACAACATGACTTCTTACAACATCAAGAAGTATGTTGTTTGAAAGCGAAGTAGTTTGGCCCATCTTGATAAAATGCCTTCCAAGAAATATTGTTCCCCGGCTTCCATACTTTTCTCTGTCCTCGGATGTTCTGCCTATTATGATGTCATACATTGAGTTTATATCTCTTTAGAAAGCTATTTAAATATTTTGTTAGTGAACTGTGTTCTTATAATGCCTCTGCAATCCAGGACTATCTTCTATACCTTTTTTATTACCGATTCTTATACTGTATATTTCAATTTTCTCTAATGCCTTTACCATTGCAACATTAAAGAAGGTGTAGTATGTTTTATACTGCTCGGGAGACACACTCCTGGAAAGAAGCATGAAGTGCCCACGCTTGCAGTTTTCCACTATAAGATTCAAATATTTAAGTTTTTGTTCGCCGACGCTTGAATTGGCAAGCTGCATACACATAAAAGCATACCCTCTTGCAAGCCTTAAATCAGATAGAGTATACTCTTGCTTTTTATAGTCAACAACAAGAGAGGGTTTAGCTAATTCGGCTTTATATATCTCCTCGTCGTGTATATTTTTTTTTAGTAGAGATATCATTCTTTCAAGTTGCATTTCTTTTTCCTGATATTTAATTTGAAAATGTCTCTGCCAGTAGTCTCCCAAGTTGGGTATTTGTTCGATCATTATTTGTGCAGATTTACATCTATTGAATGCATTGACCAAGTATTCAAGCCTTTTTTTGGGCTTAGTCTCTCTTTCTGCGTTGTATATATTCGCATTAATTATCTTGTCAATATCGTTTAAAATTTTAAGAGAGTTTAGACAATGAAAATCTATAGACTGCTTTTGAGCAAGATTAACTGCGTTAAGGGGTTCTACAGCATTAAGATTATCCTTGTCATTATCTTTAGCCATAAAAAACAAAAAGCAGATGTTATTTATATTTGTTACTATTACAAAGTTGCTCTTATTTCAAT
>JAWABL010000024.1:0-1179 GCA_038884615.1 Candidatus Woesearchaeota archaeon
AGACATAGAGGTTACGATTGGCAATTCAACAGACCTTTCAATTTTATTTAACACAACCGAAAAAGTGGTTATAAGAGCAAACAGTGAAGATGTAGTCCGGTTTATGTATGATTTTAGAAATGGAACTCTTGACTTAAGAGACTTAGAAATAAACAAGACAAACGGCGCTGTGCTTGTAAAAGGCTTACATATAGCTAACAAGACTGTTCTTCTTAAAAAGACAGCAGCAACCAACTACCTATGCATAAAAGACGCTGATGTAAGCAGTATATCAACTACGATTGCGTGCAACGGCACAGAAGAGCGCCTACTGAGCTGTCCTGCCTCAGGGGATATAAGCTGCAGTATTGTTTCTGGCTTTTATGAAGTGGGTGGACTTACCCATTCCCTTGTCAAAGAGTATGTCTGTGAAATAGAGTGGAGCTGTTCAGAATGGGGCGAGTGCGTAAATGGCTCGCGTACAAGGTCATGCGAATGCCCCTGTGCAAACGGACTTTGTATAGGTGAAAACAACGAAGAAGAAGCCTGCGAGACGCAAGCTCAGAGAGAAGAAAAAGAAGAAAAAACGACCGGTGGCGGAGGCGGTGGTGGCGGAGGAAGCAGTCCAATCATAAAGATGCCTGAAAGAAACACAGAACCTAAAAATCAAACAGAAGCCACCGAAAATAAAAACACAAAAAGTTCTGAAAAGCCATTTAGACCCACAGACTTTCAAAACAACTACTCTCAAAAAGAGAATCGCAAATCAGAACCTCGACCAGAAGAGTTGATTAGAGAAAAACCAGAAGAATTCTCAAATGTTGCTGCTAAAAACGCCATCGGAATGATCAAAGAGGTAAGCAAGAAATACAGCAAGGAGATTTTCATTGCAACTGTTTTGCTTGCTGCCTTGAATGTAGCATTGCTTCTTGTTTATAGGAAACATTTTGAATATCTGGTAGGGCAAGGACCGCGAGCACAAGTAACAGAATTATCGCTATTTGCGCAGCAATATAGGTATAAGGAAAATATGCTCTTGGAAGCTCAACAGGGTCAGCAACGAATTCGCCGTTGAGGTTAAACCCTAGCCTAAGGTCTGATAAAGGATAAAGCCAACAGACCTCTGCATCAAGTATATTATGTGACAAAAACATAAATGATGCTACTATAATCACCTTCTTTTTGTCAAATTTTCTTTGC
>JAWABL010000024.1:1189-20434 GCA_038884615.1 Candidatus Woesearchaeota archaeon
AAAATAAAAAAAGCTAAGAATATAATAAGCATTCCAAAGAATATATTATGTGTTACTGCCCTATGCGGCGGAAAAAAATAGTCTATATCCGGTAGAAGAGACAGAGGGCTTATAAGAAGTACAAGAAGTTTATCAAACTTAAATATAATAAGAATAAGAACAGGGATAATAAAGTGTAGTGCTGGATGTGTCATAAAAAAGAGAAAAAATATTTTTGTTTATAAGTCTATTTAATTTTCAAGCAGTTTGCTTTGCTCTGCCTTAAACTGCCACTTGTTTTCTGTAAACCTCGGCATTTCGCTTTCTGTAATCTTTCTTTTGTCTATTCTAATTTTTCTCTCTCTCTGCAAGTTACAATTATTTTCTGCGCCTGAGCAACAGATAACCTGCTCCTGCACCGACAAGCGCAACACCTGCGGCAATTGCTGTAAACTCGGGTATCGGCTTTTCTTCATAATGCAAAGTGAGTTTAACTTTTGAGAGGCAGAACAAGCCATCCCCACCGCTGTTCAAGTTTAGGACATTGGTTCCGCCATAATTGTAGTTTGGAAAACCTGAAGGGTATTCGCTAGACTCTATTGTAAAAGAGTCGCATGTATCACAACTACATTCACCTGTCATGCTACCATCGCCGACTTCAGTTCCCTCAATTGTCGGGGCAACTTCAACATAACCGCACATTGCACCCATTGGAGTAACTTCAACTTTGGTCAGTGTGGCGCCATTTGGAAGAGGATCTTGAAAACTGCACTGCTCCAGAAATCCGCCCCATGTTCTGCAGTAATAATACTCATCTCCGCAAAGATTGCATCCTGCTGAATTCCAGCAGTCAACAACAACATCCATTGTCTCTGCATATGCAAGTGTGCATAGCAGAAGACCCATTAACACCATAGACACCTGCCTTATTCTCATTTTTACCCCCTTATATCTTCTTTTATATCTTCTTTTATTGCCTATTAAGACACTGACCCCGTATTACAACAATTAGATTACACCAATTAACATTAAAAACATTATACTAATTTATCTCAATTATCTGAACTTTAATTTTGCTTTCTGCGCCTAATCAACAAATAGCCTGCTCCTGCACCGACAAGCGCAATGCCTGCAGCCATTGTTGTAAACTCAGGTACAACACCATTTTTCTTGCATGTGCCTTCTGCAGTTATAGTTCTTTGTAGCCTTCCTTTACCCACTGTCCATTTCCACGGTTCGCTTTCATCACAATAGCAAAAATACTTTCCATCACTTGTAGTTTCAGGGCATTCTCTTTCAAACCAGACTCTTCCCTTAGGTCCCTTAATTTCGCCGCATGGTCCTCTGCATTCATTGCAGATATCCAGACAACCTCTGCATTCGCTATTGACCACTTGCATAAGTATCTCGTCATTTTTTGTCATTGTTCCATAAGCAGAAACTGGTACAACAGCCAACATTATCAATATTGCAGTTACAAACATTGTTGACCTAATTATTTTAACCACTCCTCCTCAACTTTTATCAATATTTCTTTCATCAATCTTTCATAACTAAAACAAATTAATCAATAATACTTTGACCAATAATATTTTGGCTCTGATATATACACTATTATAATATAATAATATACTATTATAATATACTATTATAATATACTATTATAATATACTATTATAATATACTATTATAATATACTATTATAATATACTATTATAATATAGTAATCTTTTAGTATTATATATCTTATTTATATTTGATAATCTTGTATGTTTGTTTTTGATGTATCTCATTTATTATTTTCAGTTCAACCGCCTTAGCAATAAATAACCTACGCTTGCACCACCAAATGCAAGTGCTGCTGCAATGGTTGAAAATTCAGGAACGCTTCCATTACTTCCATCGTTCTCAGGCTCGGAGTTTTCAAGTCCGTCATTTTGAGGGTTTGTTTGCTCGCTTGTTTCAGAAGTTGTTTCTGTAGTTGTTTTCTTGCCTGATCCGCCTGAGCCATGCCTCTTCTTGCATACCCCATCATCACATACGCCTCCAAATCCGCAAGGTGTTCTATCAAGTGCATTCCATGAGCATGTATCAAATTCTATTTCTATTGTTCCTCCATCAAGAAACAATATTTTTGTGTTGCAGATGTCTTGAGTGCAATCGTTTCCATCATTACAATCGTCTGCATCAATGCAGAAATTTGGAGCAGATTGTCCATATACAGAAATTGTTCCAACAATAAATATCAAAATAAGAGATGCTAGATATAATTTTCTTTTTAAGACTCCTTTTATGACTTCCATGTAGTTACCCCCAACACCCAGATTATCAGGGCAGAAAAGTTTAAAGGGTTTATAAATATTTTGGTTTGGTTGTAATTTTAACGGAAAAAACCTTATTTTTTATAATCAAATAGTAACACTAATTAGCATATCAAATAATCAGGTGAGTTTTTGTGTGGTAGATAATTTAAGTTTAATAATTTTTGTGTCTAAAAATTTGGTACACCAGATAATAAAATATGGTAGATAAGATATGGTAAAAGCTATAATGAGATATTATAAATAAATGATTAATGCAAATGATTGATATAAAGAATTGATGTACTACCAAAGGCTCCAGTTTCCTGTTGAAACTATATATATTCCAAGAATAAGATTTGCAGTTGCATGAGCAAGTATACAGCTTCCTATGTTTTTTCTATAATATAAAAGAAGATTTAGAGCAACGCCAGCAATAATTCCTGCGAGCCATCTATCATGCGCAAAACCAAAAAATAGGATTGTAAATACGAAAGATAGCGGAGTATACTTTCCAACTGGAACTCTTTTCCAATTGTTGTCTACTAAAAGCCTTGTAAGAAAGAATCTGGTAAAGAATTCTTCTATTATAGGTGCAAGACCAATAAGCGAGAGAAGCCTAACTCCCGAATCAAACGCACTTTGTGGAACAAACGGCGAAGTATGAAACCGTGGATATGGCAAGTTTTCTAAAAGTATCCAAATAAAAAAAATGCTTACGCCCACAAATATAGCCAGCAAATCAAGACTCCATTTAAACCTGTAATCCTTATGATAATATATGATAAGCCCAAAAACAATGAAGAGCTGAAATATTATTGCAATAGTTGCATCTTCTGTAAAGAAAAAAACAATAGGAAAAACACCCAGATAAAAAAGGAATGGAATGATAAATTCTCTCATGTTTTTTAATTGTGATGCTTTTTAGTCTTGTATTCTTGTATATATTGTATCTTGTATATATTGTATATATATTTTTATATATCTATCATATTTATACTATAATATTTATACTATACAATTTATATTTATTTATTCTATTTATCTACCTATTCTTTATATTTTTTATTTTACTTTAATGTTTACAGTTATTTATTTTTTAATCTCTTATTTTTTAAACTAAGATAATTATTGCGTCACTGTTTTATAGCGGTATAGAGTGCAGGCTTTCCTGGGACGAATATTACAGGGACTCCCTCATAACCAGGCCCTTTAACTACTCCAATCATATCATCTATCTGAAAACTAATTGGCGATGAGGAGTTAGTTCTAAAAGTTATACCCTGCTGAGCATTTCTTGCAAGATTGCTCACATTAAATATAATATATCCGTCTGAGGGTATAGGAACTTCGCTTAAAAAGTTACTTTCAACTCCATTATTCAACAGAGATATGCTAAGATTGCCAGACTGTGTGCTAAATCTCTTTGTTTTAATCATGATATAATATATAGGAGTCCAATCTTGCATATAATTGTATAGCGAGAATAACGCAGCTCTTCCGCCGGCATAATCAACTTGCCACAGTCCGCCTGCCTGGCTTGTTTTTTGTGTTATTTTTATATAGTTTGGACTTATCAGGTCATCCCATTGGAAACCGGTAAGACTATCAAACCCATTAAGAAATACAAACTTTATATTTTTGTCTGTCTGGTCTAAGCTTGAAAACTGAGCTTGCTTAATATCATAATCGCCCCTTCCTAACATATAAAACCTCAAAGCGTTTGAATTATTTCGTGTCCACTGGGAAATTGGAATGCTATACCACAAGAATGAATTTGAGGGTTTAATAGTCGCAAGTGATGACCAAGTAGTGCTTCCCCCTGAAGTGTTTGATATCTGTGCGCTAATTTTTGGAATAACTGATGGATTGTCTGAGATTGCTCTTATAAGCGCCTCTAGATACTTATAAGGTCGCAGGTCTATGTTAGGCAGCGTAGTTGTTATAAATAGCCGTGTTGTATCATTTGCAGGATGATAGTCAATGGTCATGCCTTCTGTTAATATCCCACCATGAATAATTTCTTCAAGGACTTTACCGGGCAAAAGTGAAATGCTTGAAGCGTAGCTTCCAACATTAAAATTCGCAGGTGTTATAAGCAGGCTTCTAAACAATGGACTTTGATATGGAGTAAGTTGCCATTTTTGAGTTGTTTTGTTACCGGCACGGTCTGTTGCAGAAATTGTCAAATTGTAAGTTTTTAGGTTTGAAAAGACAGACATTGGAAGTACACTTGCTAAGTTACCAGAGACAGGTAGTGCCACAGTTTCTCCTGTTTCAGTGACAGTCATTGTTGCGCCTGAATAATTTATGTCAGAAAATCTAAAGTTTAGTTTATCATCAATAGTCATCTGCGGAGCCGTGGTGTCCAAAGTTACTCTTACTTCTGAGGTTGAAGATACTTTTGTACATGATGTAATCATATAACTGTTTTTTGGGCTAGGACACCCAGTAAGAGGCTGATACTCGCTTGAAACTGAGATTATATTGGTTCCAGGGCTGAGCGTGAGCGTTGTAGTTCCCACAAAATTTGAAAAGCTCTTTGTGGTCCAACTTGAACCGTTAAGAGAATATTTAAAATTGTTTCCAAGCCCAAAAACACGCAAGTTTATGCTTGGTGTATTCACATAAGAATTATTCGTAGGAGTATCAATCTTAAGTATTGCATTTGGATAATCTAGGTCTACATTGGAAGGGCTTGTTAATTTAATTGCAGAAACCATATTAGAATATCCGCTTTTAAGATTGCTCGTGTTCCTAGCTCTTACCCAAAAATACTGCGTTTTATTGTCTGGCCTATTAGTGAATGTATATTGTGTTCCTGTAACAATTACTGGCGGCTCTGCAGAATAAGGGTCAGGAGTCGCGCTTACCTGAAGCAGATAATCTTTGATATCCGGTTCTGTATTCGGATCCCACGCGAGTGTAAAGCTCGCCGCAGTAGCCTCACTTTTGATTTTTTTGTCAAGCGTTTCTAGAGGGGGGGAGACAAGATTAAACCCAGCTGCCATTGCAAGGACGCTCGCTATTTTTCCTATCCTTTTAATGCACTTTACCGACATAAAAATCACCCTCTATTAGTATTAGCACAACTAACTATTAATACCTCTAAAACCAAGACTTAAAATTTAAATGGGCACGGCTCAAAATTGCTCTAAAATATGTGGTGTGTTTAAAATAAAAATTAAATAAAATTGCGGATTATTGCAAATTATTTAAATTTTTTCTACGCCGAAGGAGTACTAATGATATAATAAAGATGAGCATAAGTATAGAAAGAACTATAAACAGAATTAATTTGAAGGTTTTCTGCCTGCTAGTTGATTGTTTGTTTTCTAAGCCGCCTGTATCTCTTGTTATGTTTTTTGTTTCATTTGACGGCTGTGTTTTTGCATTTGCGTTATCGGAAATAGTAACTGGTTTTGCAGGAGGCGGTGTTTCTGCAGCTGAAACCATAGGTTTTTCTCCGACAACCGCAAAATACCCCAAGGAATCTGGCTGCGTATAGTATATTTTGCTAGTCAGGTCTTCGCCTATATTCTCAATTCCCTGTAGTCTCCATCCGTCCTCATAAAGATAAAGCTCAATGCTGCTAAAATTGTATTCGGCAAGCCATGTCTTGTTTACTGCAAAGACTATCTCAATATTGCTAATATACTGAATATTGCTGACAGAGATATTGAATGTTGAATAAACAGTAGAGCCAGGTCCTTCAATAATCGGATTTTTAAGTACTGTAAAGGTCACCGCTGGAGGAGTTACATTTCTGCTGAATCGTATAGTTAGATTTCTTACAAAAGAGTCATACGACTTGCTAAATATCTGTACCAGAGGACTTTGGTATATTGTGCCGCCACCACTACTACTGCTTCCCCCGCCGCTTGGGCATGTTCTTTCTTCGCTAGTTGGCTTGTTAATGGTAGTGCCGCAGTCGTTGTTGTCCTCCCATTCTATACAATGCTGTTTACCTCCTGAACACGCGCTCCAGCTGGTACACTCCCAGTCTTCAGTGCAGGTTCCTTCAATATAAAAGCTTTGATTGCTCGTGTTGAAGTTATGCCATGTAGCAATCCCACTTGCAACAGACAATTCAAAATCGCTGGTTTTGTCAAACCATGCACCGTTATACCAGTAAAGACGCCAGCCGGTATATTTTGAATTTATAGGTACACTTATATAAACATCTGTAAAGGAATTGTTTGATGTTATCTCAACTTCTTTTCTGTAGTTTGTTCCGTTATCAACAAGACTCTTGAGTGAATATTTAGGCGAAGGGACATAGGCAATAAGCATAGGTGTTTTTGCAAGGTCCGCGAGCCAGCTTAGCGTCTGGCCCACCGAAACACTTTTGATAGTGCCTGATTCGTTAATGCTATAGTTTATTACATTATTTATCAAAGGGATAGGAATGCTCACATTTTCATCTGAGCCTATACCGTAGTATTCAATAAAAAATCCGATTATTGGACTAGAGCCGTTGACAACAACAGTTGTCATCTGCTGTTTTACACCTGTAAGATTAACAACCTTCAATGGAACATTAACTGAGTGTGTTGGTGTTTGGGTACATTCTCCTGAGGGGATGCACATTGTTGCGTTGTAGAAGTATGTTGCGCCAGGCGAAAGGTTTGTGAGAAGAACTTCTCTAGCGGTAGCAAAAGTTGAGTTGGTTATTGTTTTCACAAGCGCGCCTGTGCTGTTGTAGAGCCTCATAGTAACATTTGTAGGTTCGGTTGTTCTTGTTGAAAATGTTGTTGAAGTGTTTGTAAGGCGGGTTGTTGTGTTTGAGGTTAGGGTCAAGTTACAGCCAAGAATCATTACATTGCTGCGTGCAGAGTTATTAAAGACTTTGAAAAATCCAGGATAGGCCGCAGAAGATGCAAAAACAAAAATGCTTCTGTTTTGCTGGAGCGATTTTGAAAAACTGAAATTAGACACCGGGCTTATTTGATTAGTGGTGATATGCCTATGAATGTCCCAAATATCCGAATGTGAAATCTCTTCCGCTGCCTCATAAAACTCCCTGCATGTTCTGTTTGACTCCAAAGTAGAGCCATAGATGAAGCGATATCTTGTGGGGTTGCTGGTTTTAGTTATAGTGCCCTCATAAAAAGTAAAATTATCTGCTTCATACTTTGACTGTATACCAATAGCCATCCTTGTAAGATTATCAAGCACAATCGGTCTATCCTGTGCGTCTGCCTGCGCGGTTAATGGTCTAAAAGGGTTAAGAATAGAATAGAACTCGTAATATCCCTCATTGCCTGTGGGGCTTTGCGCTGGGCTGTCATAGCCTGGCTCAACATCAGTAAAGCTTTTTGGATGCTCTGAATCAAAAAACTCGTTCTCATTCGGAAGATATGCAAATGTATGCACAAGTTCATGCAGTAGCGTGTTTATCATAACCTCCTCTTCATACCTATAATGCCTTGAGAGGTTGCTTTCGTCTGAAAACCCTCCCAAGCTGATTACTCCAATACCAGAATGCTCGTTCATGCTGCTTCGTGCAGTTACACTGTCATCAGAATCAAATATATTTGCCGAGTCAATTGCAACATAAATTGAATTGTTTTCAACCAGAGAAGGGTACCTTCTTCTTATCTCGTCTGCGGTTTCATAGGCAAAAAGAAGTCGACTATTGTTTGCAAGAGAATAATTCTCAAGTATAAGCGAGTAATTAAGGAAGTAGAACTCAATAGGGTGTTTGCTTTCAGTAAGATGGTCCCATCTTTCTGATAGGTTTGCTATAAATATATTCCATTTTCTTGTTTCATTTTGAGACAGTGTAGTAGGATTATCTGATGCAGAAGAGTATGCAACAAAGACCCTTGGCCTTGTGCCAAAACCGTAGCTCAAGTTAGTTATACTGCCTGTGACATTTACATAGTAGTCTGTTGCATCTTCGCCCAGAGTTATTTCAGGGAGAGGACTATCTTGGACAATTGAGATTGAGGAAAGCTGGATTATTCCAGGAGTAGAGGAGGCAAATTTAATAGGCACGCTGCACGGTTCAGTGCATCCTGCAAGATAGTTGTTAAGCTCTTCTACAAACCGAGGACTAGCAAATGACTCCTGAAAATTGAATATTATATCTGTTGCGTTTCTCGCAATATGCCCACCGGAAAAAGAATCCTGAAAAGTAAGATTGCAGAATGCGTTGGGGTATGTGCTGTTTGGCTGGCAGTAATATGCTGAGCCGCCCTCTGCTATATAAAAATAAAGATTCATATTCTCATTGGTATGGTTAGGGAGGAACACATCAACAATCCCCTTATCAGTGTAGACAGTTACTATTTGCTCAGCAATCTGGTCGTTGCTTCCTATAAGGAGCCCCCCATATTCTTCAAACGAGTCTACATAATTATTTGACGGTGTAAGGTAGCCGAGCAGAGTCCCCCAAGATGAGGAGTTTACTCCAACTCTGACCTGCAGGGAATCGCTGTTTGCACCTGCGTTTGTCGACGACATGTAATATACATCGCTAGCATTAAAAGGAACAGTGCTGTTGTATGCGATATGTTGCCATTCAGTATCACTATCATTTCCAATGTTCATGCTGACATTTATAGGGTAAGAGCCTAAATTCTCAAACCCTCTTAAGCTCATTGATGCAGAAACGACAGTTGACTTAGGTAAAGAAAAGAAGATGTACTGGACTCCTCCAGAATTAAATGTTACATTTTGGTCGTCTATAGCGGCCGCTAATGAAGAAAAAAGTAGAACTGACAATATCAATATTCTTTGAATTATTTGTTTTTTGTACAACAAGACCCCCAAATAACAGAAGAATCAACTACTTTTTTTATTTTTCTGTTTTAATTCTTTACTTAATTCTTATATTTACTTATAAATTCTTATATTTACTTATATCTTATATCTTTAATTATATTTTAGTATACATTTAGTTTTAGTTCATAAATTATAATGATTATATCTAATAATACAAGTTGTGATGATTCAAATTATACTTTATTTGATAGTTTATTTGTTTATTTATGATATCTAAATGCATCTAGAAAATTTTATATAATCCTACCTATTGCATCTTTCTATGGACGAGGAAACTAGCCATCTTATGGCTGAAAGACTAAAAAAGCTTGAGGAGCTGAAAAAAAGCGTTGAGCCTTATGCTTACCGATATGACCTAACTCATTGTGCAAGAGACATAATTGAGAAATACCAGCAAGGACTTCGCAGCGAAGAGAAAACTGCAGATATCACAAGCATAGCAGGAAGGGTAGTAAGCATGAGAAGGATGGGCAAGGCGACCTTTCTGCACATTCAAGACTTCTCAGGAAGGATCCAGCTTTACTTCAGGGATGGCGAAACCAAGAACTATGCTCTTATCAAACTTCTTGACATTGGAGACATCATAGGAGCAAGGGGAGGCGTTTTCAAGACTCGGACCGGCGAAGTAAGCATATATGTGGAGTCTTTTGAGTTACTTACAAAATCTCTGAGACCTCTCCCTGAAAAGTTTCATGGCTTAAAAGATATAGAGCAGAGATATAGACAGAGATACATTGACCTAATTGTGAATCAGAAAGCGAGAGAAACTTTTGTGAAGAGGATTAAATTCATAAAGAGGATGAGGAAGTATCTAGAGAGCAAGGGGTTTTTAGAGGTTGAAACCCCTGTTCTAGAAACTGTGCCTGGGGGAGCAGATGCAGAGCCGTTTGTAACGCACCACAACACGCTTGACACAGACTTTTTCCTGAGGATATCGCTTGAGCTTCATCATAAGCGCCTTCTTGTGGGAGGCTTTGAAAGAATCTACGAGTTTGGAAAAGTGTTCAGAAACGAAGGCATGAGCAGAGAGCATCTTCAGGAGTTTACGCTGCTTGAATTTTATTGGGCTTATGCAGACTATAATGACCTTATGAAATTTGTTGAGGATTTTTACATCACAGTGATGAAGGATATATTCGGTTCAGAAAAAATCAACTTTCAGGAAAAGGAGCTTGATTTCACGCCGCCTTGGCCAAGGATTGATTATACTAATATAGTTATGGAAAAGACAGGAATAAACCTCGATGAACATCCAACAAAAGAAAGCTTAATAAAAGCAATTGAAGAGCGAGGGCTACGGCTTGAAATTGATAAGACTATAGGAAGAGGCAGAATTATCGACCAGCTGTACAAGGCGTATGTAAGGCCGCATCTGGTTCAACCATGCTTTCTTGTTGATCATCCTATTGATATATCGCCACTCGTAAAAAAGCATAGAAAAAAGGTTGGGAAGGTAGAACGGTTCCAGGTGGTCGTAGCAGGCTCTGAAGTTGGCAACGGCTACTCTGAATTAAATGACCCAATTGATCAGAAAGAGCGGCTTATTGCCCAGCAAAAGCTTCGTGATGAAGGTGACAAGGAAGCGCAAATGATTGATCATGACTTTATCAATTCTCTTGAAATAGGAATGCCGCCGGCTGCGGGCTTTGGCGTTGGCATAGATAGGCTTTTTATGATTCTTGCAGACTGCGAGAGTATAAGAGACACTGTATTCTTTCCCATTATGAGAAGGGAATAAAAATAGAAGTGCTGCTTTTCTTTCTTTCAATGCGTCTTAGCATTTCTTGCATTGGTGTTTTTTGCGTCTAAAAAGAAAAATTTTATATATATGTAAAACAATTAGATTATACAGAATTGATTATCAAAACACTACTAATTAGCAAAATAACTAAAAGAGATATCAAAAATAAAGATTTACTATAGGAAATCTAAAAACATGAAGTAGTGTATAAAGAGGTGAAAAAAGTGCCTAAAAAAAATCTGGAAAAAAAGAAGATAATGATTGTAGACGATGAACCACATATTGTGAATCTTGTAAGGCTAAGCTTAAACGATAAGAAGTATGTAGTAAGCGGCGCTTATTCTGCACGAGAAGCCCTTGCAATGCTTGACAAGGTTCAGCCGGACATGATTCTTGTTGACCTGATGATGCCTGGAGTAAACGGCTATGAACTTTGTCACGCGCTTCGCTCAAATAAAGCTACAAAAAAAACGCCGATAATAATACTTTCCGCAAAGGGGCAGATATCAGACAAGATAAAAGCAATCGACTGTGGTGCTGATGATTATATCACAAAGCCGTTTGATCCGCTTGAGCTAGAAAGGAGAATAAGGCTGAACTTGAACGGAACGGACGCTTAGGCAGAACGGACAAACATGAATCTTGAATTTAGGCAGATGCTAGATTTGAAAATTAAAAATAGCAAGCAGCTTACAATTGGATGGAATGCAGGGAATGATTTGCAGTTTTGTTATGCGAAAAGAACAGCAAACCGCAATCTTTAAATAATGCTTCTAAGGTTCCATCCTACCAGAAAATGGAAAATCTTAATACGGAGATTAAAAAAAAGATAATTGACTTCTTGAAGACCACAAAATATGGTGCTTCATCAAGTGAAATCTCAAAAAGCATAGGGCATAACAGAGTGACTGTAACAAAATACTTGGAAATAATGCGTGCTCACAAGCTCATAACCTATGATGATGTTGCCCAGGCAAAGCTTTGGCGCATTGTAGAAAAAAGTGGAAAACCCAAATTGCTGATTGTAGACGACGAGCCTTATGTTGTAGACCTAGCTGCCTTAAGCCTACTTCCAGGCAACTATGAGGTTGTAAAGTCTTATTCTGGGCTTGATGCACTTGAAAAAGTAAAGAAGGAGTCTCCTGATTTGATGATACTTGACCTTATGATGCCTGGAATGGACGGATTTGAAGTCTGCAAAAAGATAAAAGAGAATCCGCTGACACAGCATATTCCGATAATCATGCTGACTGCCAAGACCGAAGCTAGCGACAAGATGAAAGGCATAAAGGCAGGTGCTGAAGATTACATCACAAAGCCGTTTGACCCTGTGGAACTTGAAAGCAGGGTTAATTTGGTTCTGAGAAGAACAAACCATAATATGGATGTTCATCCGCTTACGCGACTCCCAGGAAAAAACAGTCTTAGGGAGGATATACAAAAGAGAATGCTAAGAGAAGAGGATTTTACAATCTACAACTTCAAAGTTGAGAACATGGACACCTTTGGAAAGAAGCATGGTTTTAAAAAGTGTGATGATGTCCTTATATTGTTATCAAGGATGCTTTCTGAAATCCTTCCGGTCAGCGAAGGAAACCTGCTTGGGCACACACACAGGGATCATTTCATTGTAATTTCTCCAAAAAAAGATGCTAATGAAAAAATTTTTAAGTCGTTTGAAAAGCTTCTGCCTTATATATACAAGAGTACTCCTCCAAAAAACCACATTTCCTTGAGTTTTTCAAAGCTAACGAGCGCAGAGATAAAAAAGCGCTCAATGCCATTAAGCGAAGTCATGGTAAAGATGAGTATTTGGTAGAATAGGTGATAAGATGTTAGATGAATTCCTGAATAACAGCAATCTTGTTATTTTGACGGTGTTTGGTTTGGTTGGTTTCATATGGGCATATTATTTATTACAGGACATTGTAAGGAGGCACAGAGAAAGGGCAGACTTTGAGGAAAGCTACAATGAGATACTAAACTCTGACAAGTACAAGGCAAAAGGAAAGTTTGAGGTTTGAGGCCTGATGGGAATAAGCATCAAGGCAAAAATAATACTGCTTGTAATGTTCCTTGTGCTTTCATCAAGCTTTATCGTTGGACTTTATATCTTCAACATTACAAAGGCGCAGCTTTCTAGCTCAACCCTCCAGCCGAGCGTTACAAAGCTTCAGAAAGAAACCTTCTTAATCATTTTCACGACATTTACATTTGTGCTTATAATTGCTTTAGTCTTTGCGCACACCCTTATAAAGCCATTTGACGACCTCATAATAGGAACTCAACTTGTCGCATCAGGGCGACTTGACTACAAGATAAAGAAGCGAAGCAGCGACGAGGTCGGAAAGCTTGTGGACAGCTTCAACGAAATGATAGAGAAACTTAGTGCGAGCAATCTTCAGCGCACTAAGTTTTCACATATTGCGAAGAGGGAAAAGAATAAAGCAGAGCTAATTATAGACAGCATGGCAGACGGGGTTATTGTAACAGACTCGCAGTACAAAATTGTTCTAGTAAACCCCGCTGCCCAAAGCATGTTTTCGTTGAATACAAAAAAATTCATTGGAAGACACATAATGTATTTTCTTGAGAAGTACAAGATGCAGTCGCTTGGACAGGATTTCCCAGAATCAGAGGAGCCAATTGTGCCAAGGAAAAAACCAATAATTAAGGTTCGCGAAATTGAGCAGAAGGAGCTCAAGAAAGCAATAAGGGTTACGATAGGACCGCTTCTGGATGAGCGACGCAAAGCAGCAGGCAGCGTAATAGTATTTGAAGACATCACAAAAGCAAAAGAGATTGACAACATGAAGACTGAGTTCTTGAGTACTGTAAGCCACGAGCTAAGAACGCCTCTTACAAGCATTACAGGCTATGCAACTCTCCTGGCAGATGAAAAGATGGGGCCATTGAACGAACAGCAAAAGCGCTCGCTAGACATAATAAACAAGGAAAGCGTGCGCCTTACAAACCTAATAAACGACATACTTGACCTTTCAAAGATGGAGCTTGGCAAAGCGAAAGTAAAGTTTGAGATGTTAAAGCTGGACGAGGTGGCAAAGAGCTGCCCAGCGCTGATACTAGCTAGCAAAAAGGGAATAACAGTAGAGTTTGCGGTATCAAAAAACCTTCCTAAGGTGTCAGCTGACAGAGCAAAAATAATGCAGGTGTTTACAAATTTGATATCAAATGCAGTAAAATTCACTCCGCCCGGCGGAAAGATTACTATTAGAATAATAAATAAGCAGGACTTTGTGCAGACAGAAATCATAGATACAGGTATAGGAATTGCAAGAAATAACCTACCAAAACTTTTTACCAAATTTTACCAGGTTGAAAGTCATTTACGAAGAACACAGGGAGGAACAGGGCTTGGGCTTGCAATTGTTAGGGAGATAATAGCCCTGCATCATGGGCTCATATGCGTAAGGAGCCAGGTTGGCAAAGGAACTTCAATAAGCTTTGCGCTTCCAAAAAAAGAGGTATGTGACGCAGACACCGATAAATGCTGGGAGGAAAAAGCCTGTAAAAACATAAAGTGTCCCGCGTATCAGAGCAAAGATACGAGGTGCTGGCTAATTATGGGAACCTACAAAGATGGAGAGGAACAATTTGACAAGATTGAGTTGTGCAAGGACTGCAAAATCTATCAAAAGAGGTTTTTACATGACAAAAAAAACGATTCTGATAGCAGACGATGAACCAAATATAGTAAACCTTGTGAAGATTATACTTGGCAAAGAATATAGATATCTAGAGGCCGACGACGGGGAGAAGGTTCTAAATCTGCTAAAGAAGCACAGGCCTGATCTTATACTACTTGATGTAATGATGCCAAAAGTAAATGGGTTTGAGATTTGCGAGATGCTTAAAAAAGACAGCACCCTAAAAAAAATACCTATTGCAATGGTGAGTGCAAAGGCGCAGGAAAGGGACATAATACAGGGGCTTCGGCTTGGAGCAGACTACTACATCACAAAGCCGTTTGACCCTGAGAGATTTGAGATGCAAATCAAAGCCATATTAAAAAAAGCTAAAAAAAATGAAAGGGCTTGACAAAGAAAAAAGCAAGATTCTGTTAGAGCTTTTAGCAAAAAGCGAAACACGGAGAGAGTACCTTGATTCCCTTGCAGCAAGGCTTAGGCAGTGGAGCGGCTGCAGAAACATAGGGATTAGGCTTATTGATTCGCAGGGAAAGGTGTCATATGCTTCTTATATAGGATTCTCAAAAAAATTTCGGCAGCTGGAAGGTAGAATATCTCTTGATAAAGATTCATGCATCTGCCAGCTTGTTACAAAAAGCAAAAAGATTCCTGCTTCTTCAAAAAAGACAACAAAACAAGGAAGCTTCATAAGCAATAATCTGCAAGCTTACAAAAAGCAAGTAACAAAAACTGGATTAGGTCTTAGGCTTGTATGCGCAAGATACGGGTTCAACACGCTGGCAGTAATCCCTATAAAAGCTAAGGGAAAGGTGCTAGGTGTTGTTCATATGGCTGACAGACGAAAAGGTGGCATATCGCTAAATAAGGTGCATGATATTGAGTCAATGATGCCATTTATTGGCGAAGCGATAAGAAAATATGACATGATGGATCAGCTTACAAAAGATCTTAGAGAGGTGCATGTTGCAGAAACCCAACTGAAATCAGCAAATGAAAAGTTGCTTACACTTTTTTCAACAAGCACGATGCTCCAGCTTACAAGAGACATTGAAGAAATAGCAAGCATACTAGTAGGGGGCTTCAGGTCGCTTGGCTATGATAGGGTGAGGGTTTACCTAATGAAAGACAAGAAGTTGTATGGGCTTAAGTCAAGCCACAGCAAGGACAGCGACTTCCAGAAAAAGGTCATTGAAATCACAAAAACATACCCAAAGGCGTATGAAGCGATTGTGAAAAAAAAACCCGTGCACCTCCGAGATATTTTAAGCAAGTATCCTGACGCACTTAAAAAGTACAAAATCATTGAATCAGCAAGTCTTCCTCTTCTCTGCAAAAACAAAGTCATTGGACTGATAAGCGTAGACAACAAGTATTCCAAAAGGAAAATCTCCTCTGACGACCTGAACTTCCTCATGACCTTTGCAAACCATGTTGCTGCAGTGCTTGAGAACGCGGTGTTGTATGACGAAATACAAAGAAAGCTCAAAAACCAGAGCATACTTTTAGACATCTCTAGGGCCGCAAGCTCAACACTTGACATAGGGAATATTCTAAACTACGCTGCTAATAAACTCACAGAGCTTCTTAAAGTTGACGCCAGCGCCGTCTACTTGTTTGAAAAGAAGTCATCAATGTTTCTGCCTGTTGCTGCCAGCTCAAAGATTGGATTTTTCAAAGCGTTTGAAGTAGGATGGGCGATGAAAAATGAGATTTATCAAAACTTTGATGTGTTCTTGCTTTACAGCGGCTCCGAATATAAGCATGTCTATGTTACGCCGATTGGCGTAGAGGGAATGAGCATAGGGACATTGGCTTTTTTCACAAAAGAAAAAAGAAGGTTTGGCATTGATGAGGAGAGCCTGATAAAAACCATTGCAAACCAGATAAGCATAATGATAGAGAACGCAAAGTTATACTCAAGAATCAAAGAAGACAAAGAAAACCTGAGCCTCATTCTTGAAATAAGCCAATCCTTGAACTCAACACTGCATGAAACAAAACTGCTCCAACTCATACTTGACAAGGTCGTTGCTTATACCGGCGCAGACTCCGGTATGGTTATGCTTGTTGAAGGTGATGTCCTTAGAGTGAAGTTCTCAAGAGACGTTCCCCATGGAATTGTAAATAAAGAGTATAAAATTGGCGAGGGAATAATAGGCAGCGTTGCGATGACAGGCAGACCGGAGTTCATATCAAATCGGCAGAAGCTGGGGGAAATTTCCAGAGACGCAGCTTCAATCGCCGCAGTGCCTCTTGTTATGAAGAATAATGTCATAGGAGTTTTGTATCTTGAAAGCAAAAAGCCTGCAAACTTTGAACGACTGGCAAAATCGGTGAGGATTCTCACAAACCAGTTCGCCATAGCTATTGAAAACACACGGCTTTATGAGAAGGTCAGGCGGTTTAATGAGCAGCTCACGCAGGAGATAGAAAAAGCAACGCGCGAACTAAGGGAAGCGAACGAGGAGCTGAAAAAAATGGACAGGATGAAATCTGAGTTTGTTTCAAATGTCAGCCACGAGCTAAGAACGCCACTCACTAGCATTACTGGTTACAGCAAGCTTCTTTTTATGGAGAAGCTCGGCAGGCTCAATGACAAGCAAAAGGAGAGTCTTAAGATTATAACTTCTGAGGGCGAGCGTCTGACGCGACTCATAAACGATGTTCTTGACTTGTCAAGACTGGAGTCTGGCAAAGCCAAGCCTGTATTTGAGATGACAAGGATTGACGAGATTGCAAGAGAGTGCGCAGCCGCGATGATGCCACAAGCAAACGAAAAGCGGATAAAGCTTCTAGTAGAAGCTAAGAAGGTGCCTGAAACAAAGGCTGCTCCTGACCTCATGAAACAGGTATTTATGAACCTTTTAAGCAACGCCGTCAAGTTCACTGAAAAAGGAAGAATTGAAGTGGATGTAAGAAAGAAAGGCGCTTGGATTATATCCAGCATAAAAGACACTGGAGTAGGGATACCAAAAGACGCAATCCCAAAACTTTTTGACAAGTTCTATCAGGTTGATATGAGCATGACAAGAAAGCATGGCGGAACAGGTCTTGGCCTTGTCATTGTGAAACATATAATAGAGGAACACAATGGAAAGATTGAGGTTAAATCAAAAGAGGGAAAAGGAAGCACATTCATTTTTTACATACCTCTGCGTAATTGATAATATCGCTAACATTTATCACAGGCTTTGAGAACTTCTCATAATCATCATAAGCTATTCTGGGACATGCGGTATTAACCCAAGATTGAACAAAAGGGAAGTTATTTAGCTGCTCAAAGTCTAATGTATCAAAAAAAAATACATACGCTCTTTTACCTTCTTGCTGTAGCTTTGACTTTAGAGCTTCAGCCTGCTTGAGCATATTTTGCCCTGGCTTTGTAGAGACAAGTATTCCAATTTTTTGGCTGTGCAAGAAGCTTGTCAAAGCAGCAATCCGTCTTCTCTTAATTTTTTCATTGTGGCTGTTGTCAAGACGCCTAAGCCGTCCGTCAGGTCCTAAACAAAAGACCGGCTTTTGTGATGGTATACCTAAAGAATGAAAATCGCCGTCTCCGACTATCAAAAAGCAATCTGCGAATTGAAGCCTTTCATCAAAATCCGCATTGCAACCTAGAATCTGCCCTTTATACTTTGAGTGTCTTAATTTCTTAACTAAAGCTTTCTTTCCGTATGAATTAAGCTGTTTTTTTATGGCTTCAAGTGAATTAAGATACTGAACTGTAGCAAAAAGTGCGATTTTTTTAGGCAGTTTTTTTATATCTTCTTCGTCAAGCTTAACCACGCACTTACGCCTTGCCTCTATAAAAAGCAGGTGCATTGTTTTAGCCATCGTTAGATGTAGTCAGTAGGTTGTTAATAAAATGCACGATTTTCTAAACGAGAAAAAATTATAGTCTTATTGAACGCAAAAAAAATAAAAACATTTAAATATAGATACTTACATTGTAAGTTAAAAAATGGCTTCTGCATCTATATATAGCATTAACTTACATAGTAAGTATTTAAATTTTTTCATAAAATCAATAAATAATACCTACAATGTAAGTAAAAAATTTAATATAAATTTTTTAAATATCAACACCTACATTGTAAGTAAAAAATCTTAAATGGTGAGGAAACTGAAAGCAGAAAAAACGAATGAGCAGTTAGTCGGCAGATATACTATTCCCATCTCGGTTGTTACAGATAGACGCCTCTCGATTTTTGAAGCAATTATTGAGTATCTGAAGGAAAAAAAAGACCTCTCATTCCACGAGATTGCCGTCCTTCTTAATAGAGACGACAGGACGGTGTGGACAATATACAACAGATCTATCAAAAAAAGGTCTAAGAGTGAGTGAAAGAAAGGAAATACGGAAATGGATTAGTGATTATAATAGGTACAAAGCCGAGCTTCTTGCAATTAGGACTCCTCAAAACAGAAAGCAAATTGACAGACACTTGGCATACTACGACCACTATTTAAGAATTGCAGAAAAGAGAATTGTAGAGCTTGACAAAAGAAGGCAGAAAAAACTAAAACTTGGAGTCCAGTATTTTATAGCATTCATGATAGTATTGTTCTTTTCTGGAGTTTTTATCTTTCTTAAGCCGAACTTTATGGGTATGACAGCTTATACAAGCGAGCTAAGCATTCACAACAGCACCAGCTACTTTCTGCAGATAAAAGGAGAGGTGTTCACATTAAGCTTCAGGGGAAATGCCACTGGCAATGTTTCTGTTTATGTTGAGTACGGCAACAAGACATATCTCGCGTTCTCCGC
>JAWABL010000025.1:0-20266 GCA_038884615.1 Candidatus Woesearchaeota archaeon
TTAACCTATTAGTTTTAATGCCTTTGGAACTATTTACAAGGTCAAAACTTGCTTTGTCAATGGCCACAATGTCCTTTGAGGCAAGAGCCCCTATATCCGGAACAATTGCGTTGTCGCTCTTGTTCCAGCAGTCGCAGTCAGGTACTATGTTGATTAGAAAATTAATATACCCAACTCTTTTGTTCATTACAGCCCCTAGCGCGTATTCGGCCATTTTTGCTTGTAGGTCTTGTGTGCTTGTATCCCATCTAATCTCAAGGGCACCACTTGGGCAGCTAACTGTACACTCTCCGCAGCCAACACAAAGGCCATGGTCTATCGAAGCTTTTCCGCTATTATAAGATATAGCATTAACACTGCACCATCTACTGCAGATTTTGCATGCAGTGCAAAGTTTTTTGTTGACGATGGGTTTTGTTGAGGAATGTTGATGCTGTTTGCCTGCTCTGCTTGCACACCCCATGCCAGTGTTTTTTATTGCCCCTCCCATGCCTGTTGCCATATGACCCTTTACATGGCTTATTACGATCATTGAGTCTGCATTTACAATATCTAGGCCAATCTTTACTTTTTTAAGCAATATTCCTTTTATGTCAATATCTATTGAGCTTTTTCCGGTAAGTCCGTCTGCTATTATTATTGGTGTTTGCAACGCTCCAAAACCATGAAGTAGAGCAGTGTAAAAATGGTCAACAGAATTACCTCTATGGCCTACATAAAGTGTGTTAGTATCTGTAAGAAAAGGCTTCCCGCCCTTTTCTTTAATTTTTTCAATGACCGGCTTTAGAAACTCTGGTCTTATGAAAGAAGTATTGCCTCTTTCGCCAAAATGCACTTTTACAGCGACAAGGTCGCCTTTTTTAACAATTCCTTCAAGAGCCTTGTCAAAAAGCCTTCCTATCCCCTCAACAAACTCTTTGGTTTTTATACTTAAGAAGTAAACCTCAGACATATTCGCATAATCGGACATCTTTACATAAATAGAAAACCAGTTTATATTTTTTTGCATTTACTAACTTTCTCATCGATATAAATATAATGATTATTTGTTTAATGCCTTGTGTTTTTATTATCTCATTGATAGTCCTTTCCAGGTAGCACCTGAAATTTAAGCATTTCCCTATTTTTTTCTGTTTCTTTTTTGTTTACATACCTCTTTACTGTATAATCAATGCCTCCCTCAATTATCCGGATTCTTTGTTTTTTCAAGCTTTCAGCTGGAATTTGAGTGTTTTTATTTACTCCCTCTTCATACATAGAATCAGATTTAACTCTAAGCCTTTCTTTTAGTTCCGATATCTTTCCTACATTGCCCCTAAAATCGTCTGAGAGCTTTGAGAGCAAACTTGGCGTTACGCCGCTTATCTTTTTCTTTGTTACAAGATATAATGCCAAGTCATATGAGTCAGTTCCTCTTTCAATGTAAAAATCAATCCCCATCCCATGCCGCCTTTTTAGGTATTCAGGGAACCAGCCACACATGAATAGGTACCCATCACCTCTTGAAATAAGTTCATAGCATCTTCCTTGCTCAAAAAGGTCATTAATAATTTTTGTGTCTACACTAAGCTCTTTTATTGGAAGTTTGCTTTCAGAAACAAAGCCAAGTATAATTCTTACTATATGTTCCCTTACTTCATGATCTTTGATTAAATCAAAAAGGTTCTGTTTTAGATGGTTTTGAAATTCCCTTATATTGTAAGTCATCAATTCCATCTACTTTTTTAAAAAATCACTCCTATATAAACCTTTGCTATTTATAACTATCCTTGAGTAGATAATCTAACTTTTTTATTTATTGCTCAAACACCAACTTTTTTACAGTATTCTGCTATTGGGCATATGTTGCATCTTGGCCTTCTAGGGAGGCAAATGTTTTGTCCATGTATGACAAAAACTTCGTTTATTATGCTCCAAAAATCCTTTTTAATTATGCTCTTAAGCGCATGTTCTGTTTCTTCAGGTGTTTTTGTCCTTACCCATCCAAGCCGATTTGAAATGCGGTGTACATGTGTGTCTACAGGAATTGCAGGCTTTCTGTACGCATATACAAGAACACAGTTGGCTGTTTTCCTTCCTACGCCGGGTAGACTTAAGAGATCACTTATGTTTTGAGGAATCTTTCCTTTGTAATCTCTTATAAGAATCCTCGCGATATCCCTTATCCTCCTTGCTTTTGTTTTGTAAAACCCGCTCTGCTTTATAATTGTGCTCATCTGCTTTAGGTCTGCATTCGCAACATCCCGTATAGATCTGTATTTTGAAAAGAATTTTTTCACGACCTTTAGCGTCACAGAATCCCTGTTTCTTTGAGAAAGAACTGTTGAAATTAAAATATAGAATGGGCTTTTATGCGACAATTTTCCTAGCATGCTTAGCTTCTTATAGTGCTCTCTTAGCTTTTTCAGCGCGTATTCTTTAGTCCCAGAATATCTGGTTAAATTCATGCATAAGCCTCGGATCGTAAGGAAAATAAAACATATGCGTCTGACATTTGCAGTCACTGCATCCAAATTTTAAAATGGGTATGTTTCGCGTGCATTTTGAAATTTTCTGTGCAAGAATACATTCCAATTTTTCTTTACTTTTTATGGTTTTTGCTTCAATTATACTTGCATGCTCCAGCAAATACTCAATGTCCCAGAAAAGCGTCTTTTTTCTCCTTTTATGCCTTTGAATTCTTTTTCAAGTCCGTTTAATGCAGAGCCAACATAGCAGTAAAAGCCTTTTGGGTATGTAGTCTTATTTTCTCTTATCCTTAATTTTATATTTTTTTGTAGTTTTATTATAAGGCAATATGAGCCAGAGTCCATTATTACTTTGTAAAAGCGTTTGGAAATAAAAATATTTTTTATCGAAATCCATAAAAAATTTAAAGATTGCCTGAAAAGACCGAGCTATGCTTGACAAAATAGTCGCGTTTGAGTCTCATGTAACTGTCGTCATGTTAAAAAATGACAAAAAGCAACGAAAAATAGGTGGTGCGTACACATCTTATCATCAGAACTGTGATGAACAGCGCTCTTTGATTTCTGCAATCAAGACGAGTTCAAGCAACTTAAAGCACGCATCTTCCTACTATACATTTAGGGATGGATTTAGAGCTGAAAACAGTAAGTATTATAACTCTACTCGTCTAAGATATTCTGAGAATTTCATTAATGACTTATGCTTAAGTCATCTCTATTCCAAAGAACCAAGTAAAAAAGCAACAAATAAAAAAATAGATTGGCAAAAACAGAACATAAAATTTTATATTCTTTTAAGGGGATTTATGAGACGGATTAATGTCGGAAAAGAAAGACCTACTTTAAAACGAGCATATGGCATGTCGCTTGACCCACAACTTGAAGAATTTTGGGGGCAGTTACTTTCTTATTAATCTATATTTAAATCTGACTTCAATATACTAGCTACTCAATTTTAATCGCACAATCGCTTCATATATACATCTCGCTGTATCTTCTTTTATCTGGCTCTTTGAATTCTTTTATCTGGCTCTTTGAATATACCTAAAGATATATAATATAAAGATATATAATATATAAAGACCTCTATAAAGAATATATAAAGAAGACATTAAAGAAGACATTAAAGAAGACATTAAAGAAGACATTAAAGAAGACATATAATATATAAAGAAATATATAATAAAATAAAAAATATAAGAATATAAGAATAGATAGAAGGTGATATATAGAACCGATTAGAATACGGCAGCCGGGATTCGAACCCGGGTCATCACCTTTCTAACCTTAGTTCGTGGAGCATCATACCAACATAATTCCTTACTTCTTTTTTTATTTGCTTACTTGTTTGTTTGGTACAAGGCACGAACAAAAGGCTGGGAGGGTGAGGTCTTACCGCTGGACCACTGCCGTGTTTGTAAGTATTTTTGTGTTACATATGACTTATCTATAATTTACTCTTATTTTCGGCTCTTGACCAGGCCTAACTTTTGCTCATAGGTAACTGTTTATTTGTTAGTTTTTTTTGATAAATGAATTCCTGTCCTCTTTAAAAAATTTACCACTGACTCTCGGATGTTACCCTGTTAACCTCTGCTGTTTTCTTAATAATCTTTATAAACAGCAGATATTTCTTTTGCAAAATGCCGCGATCGCATAATCTGGTATTGCGCTGGCCTTGAGCGGCGTGTGGTCACTAAATATTTAGTACGCTCTTAAATTTAATCGCTCGTCAAAAATAGCCAGTTCCCGCAAGGGTGTCCCGGTTCGAATCCGGGTCGCGGCGTTATGAAAATCTCTATTACAGATACGCTTTATGTACTAAGAAGCAATGTAGGCGGTTTAGAGCACTGTGCAGACTATATAGTTAGCGCAGTGCGTCAAGCAGATTATCTGTGGGAAGAAATAGTAAAGAAAGCAGTCAAAATAAAGGAGCTAAACAAAAAACCTGTAGAAATAGAGGAACTCAGCCTGCTAAAAAATAATGGTTCTTTTTCAGTGTCCTTAAAATATCATTATGTTGGTATGGACAAGGTGGAATTTCTGCAAATGCCACTCAAGGACTACCTCCTGTTAACTTGAATTTACTATTATAATGACGAGTAGTAAGATACTAGATCTTTTTTGTCTTTAAGAGCAGACTGTTTCCTACAACGCTTACAGAGCTAAGCGCCATCGCGCTTCCAGCTATCATCGGTGAAAGAAGCCAGCCTGTTGACTCATATAGAATACCGGCTGCTATTGGGATACCGATTATGTTATAGATAAGCGCCCAAAACATGTTCTGTTTTATTTTTGTAACAGTGTGTTTGCTTAAAGCAAGCGCTTTTCCCACGTCTGCTAGGTCGTTCTTCATAAGCACAATATCACCAGATTCCATTGCAATGTCTGTTCCGGAGCCCATTGCAATTCCAATATCTGCTTGTGCAAGTGCTGGCGCATCATTTATACCATCTCCTACCATTGCGACTAATCCCTTCTTTTGTAGATTTTTTACGTACATCGCTTTTTTTTCAGGGAGAACCTCTGCGAATACATTTTTTATTCCAACCCTTTTTGCTATTGCTTTTGCACTGCGCTCATTATCACCAGTAATCATGTAAACTTCTATCCCAAGCTCCTCAATCTTTTTAATCGCCGTTTTAGAATTTTCCCTTATTGTATCCGCCACTGCTATTATGCCGAGAGCCCTCTTTTCTGCAAGCACCATAACAGTTTTTCCTTCTGATTCAAGTTTTGCAATTTGCTTTTTATACCCGTTCAGGTTTATTTTGTTCTCCTTCATCAGTTTTTTATTTCCAAAGAAAAATAGTTTTCCGTCTATTCTTCCTAGGACTCCCTTTCCTGAGATGGCTTTGAAGTCTCTAACTTTTTTATATCTCTGCAATTTTGCTTTTTTGACTATTGCTTCTGCAAGAGGATGTTCAGACATATGTTCAAGAGAGGCGGCTATATTAAGAACATTATCCCCCCCTATTATATCAGTCACTTCTGGCATGCCTTTTGTAATGGTTCCTGTTTTGTCAAGTATAAGGTACTTTATTTTATAAGCCTTTTCAAGTGGCTCCCCTCCCTTGATTAATATGCCGTTTTCCGCCCCCTTTCCGGTTCCTACCATTATCGCTGTTGGAGTTGCAAGTCCAAGTGCACAAGGACACGCAATCACAAGCACTGCAATCGATGTGAGCATAGCGAAAGTTAGCTCCGAATTAAGAATTACATACCATACAAAAAAGGTCATAGCAGAAATAAGTATGATTATAGGAACAAAAACAGATGAAATCCTGTCTGCAAACCTCTGTATCGGTGCTCGGTTTGCCTGTGCTTCTTCAACAAGCTTCACAATCCTTGAAAGCGTTGTATCTTTTCCAACTCGTGTTGCCTTGAAAACAAAACTACCGTTCTTATTTACAGTTGCTGAAAATACATCACTTCCCTTTGTTTTTTGAACAGGCATACTTTCTCCGGTTATCATACTTTCGTCAACATAACTGCTTCCTTCAACCACCACTCCATCTACAGCAATCTTCTCGCCAGGCTTCACCAATATTAAATCACCTTTAAGTATGTCCTCGACACCTATCATTACAAACCTCCCTTTTCTTTTTACCATGGCTGTTTTTGGAGATAGCTGAATAAGTTTCTCTATTGCTTCAGACGCCTTTCCTGTTGCCACTGCTTCAAGCCATTTACCCAAGATAACTAAAGTAATAAGTACGGCACTTACTTCAAAATACTGTCCTTGGCGTGGATTAAAAATGACATTATAGGCGCTGAATGCATAAGCTGCTGTTGTCCCAAGGGCAATAAGAGTGTCCATAGTAGCATCTCTGTTCTTTAATGCATATAATGCACCTCTATAAAACGGCCAGCCAATTATGAACTGTACAGGTGTTGCAAGTGCCCAGAGAATATATTCCATATAAGGAGTCTCAAAACCCAAAAGCGGGAGAACCATACCTATTATAAAAGTGGGAAACGCAAATATAAGGCTTAAAAAAAATCTTTTTTTGTAATCTTCGCGTACAGAAGCCTGATGCTTGAAAAATTCATGTTTGTCTTCTGAAACTATCTCTGCATCATAGCCTAAATCTTTAATCATTTTGATTATATCTTTCTCAGAGACCATTCTTTCGTTAAATGTTATCACTGCTTGTGAGGTTGCAAAACTAATATGACCTTCATTTATCGCTTCTTTCTTCATCAAAGCATTTTGTATGTTTGTCGCACAGCTCGCGCAGTGCATTCCACTGATTAAAAACTTAACAGTCTTCATTGTTATACCCTCTCCATTTATGTGTATTTATATGTGTATTGTGCTATTTATAGCGTCTATATAGGGTATAGCGCTATAGATTCATCTTTTCTTCCTTAATTATTCCTTTTTTTGGCCGTCATCAAATAATCTTTCTTTATGCATACAACCACACCATCCTCTTTTCCTGTTGCTTTGAGAGGTGAGGTTTACTTGTGTTGAGTACCTCTGTTCATAATTATCTGATTCATAAGTGTTTGACTCAAGAGATAAGGTATTATTTAACCCTATTGGTAGGTTGTCTTGCAAATTCTTCAGTCCTTGACCTTGTAATGTTTCTTCTGAGGATGAATTCTCCTTTACAATAAATGTGCCATCTATCATTCCCATCCAGCAACTCCATGGTATAATACCCTCCTCTGTTGGAGTAAATTCAATAACCTGCTCTCCTTGTTTTATATCGAACTCAAGCCCTAGCTTTGGCACAACTATTGCATTGTTACATCCGTTTATCTGTTTTCCGTTGATTATCCATCTAACTGGAACACCCTTTTCTAAAACAAAAGTATCAGGATGCCAACCGTCTGCATAGACCTCCATTCTTATTTCTTGGTAACCTTTGTCTATATTGACGGGTGGCTGATTTAGACTTGTGCCTTCTTCCTTGTTTAATGAAACAGCAAAAGAGGTGCTTATTGACTTCAAATCAAACCCCGTGCCTGTAAGCGCAAGCCCTCTATTTAACATTATAACTCCAAGCAGAATTACAATTACACCAGAAACCTTTATTATTTTTGTTGTAAACTTTTGTGTCAATAAGCTGGTGAAATATGCAAACCCAAGCATTACTGGTAGTGTTCCAAGTCCAAAAACAAAGAGCATCTTTGCACCCTCTAGCATGCTACCTGTTCCGGCCGCCATAATATATATTGCAAGAAGTGGTCCACATGCAATCATAAGCCCATTAAGAAGACCTGTAATCATTGGGCTAATAACTATACTTGTATTAGTTTTGTTTGAACTACTATTCTGTCCAATAAGCTTACTTACAAATCCAGGAGTTTTGAATGATACCCTTTGCAAGGCTGGAATTACATTTAGCATTCTGAGACCAAAAAATACGAGAAATAGCCCTGCTATAACCCCAATAAGTCCTCTAAGAAGTGGCGTGAATGCTACGATTGAACCAAAAAGTCCGAAAATTGCTCCGATTATCGTATAGGATGCTGTTTTGCTTGCACCATATATCATGTGCGGATACATGCTCTGTTCATTTTTTTGCCCTCTTGAAATATATCCTGTATAACCTACGACAAATCCGCCACACATGGCTATGCAGTGGAATCCTGTGATAAGACCAAGGCTGAACAAAAGCCAGTAGCTCATCCCCTCGCTTATTTCAATACCATACCTTTGTGTTATGTTGTAAATGAAGAAACCTGCTATAGCAATTCCTAAGAGCAAAAAAATTAGACCTAAGCTTTTGCGGATACCACCACTTTTCTCTCTATCTTTCTCTATATATACCTCCTTGCACAAATAGCCTTCCTTCTCAATTCTAATTCTGATTTTTTCTTTTTTTGTTTTTTTCGGGTCAAAAGTTACTACGCCTTTTCTGCTACCATAGTCAAATTTTGCATCTTTCACACCATAAACAGTTAATGCAGCGTTTCTTAGTTTCTCTTCACAGCTTTTGCACTGCATCCCATCAACAAAAAGATTTGCATGTTCAAGCTTTTCTGTTTTTCTCTCCACTTCTATAGATTTTTTTTGGTTAATCTCTATACTCTCAGTGCTTTCTTTGTTTGTTGAATAATTGTTTATGCTTTCCCTACTTTCATTTATATTCTGTGCAGTATTATTTGTTTTGTTTGTTACAACATTTCTAATTCTATTCATTTTTAGCCTACCTCTTCCTAAATTATTTTTAGTCTTATTTAAAAAATGGTTCTCTACTGAAGCATAACTCCCTACTATTTACATGCAACATACAATATCTTTACAGTAAGCCCTGCATTTTTGTAATCTTTTTTGTGATCTTTCTGTGTGATATCTTACAATTATTAATACCCTCCCTACAAAAAATTCTATGTGAAAATGTTTATAACTGCAGAATTTCAGTTTAGGAATGTTTAAAAACGATTTATAACCGCTTTGCCTTTTAAAATCGCTTGCGTAAGAAGAGCTGGTTTGTTTTTCCCTTAGGTTTTTTTGAAACAATGCCCCTCTCTTCTAAACTTTTTAGAAGAATAGACAAGCCCGCTTTTGACATTCCAGTTCTATACCTAAGTGTGCTCTGTAATATGCCTTCCTGTTCATGTATTGCTTTTATGACCATCTGCTCTTCAGACGAGAACGCAGACAAGTATGCAGAAAATTCGTCTTTTTGCTTATCTTTTTCAACGGCATCCTTTAAAGCAGCACTTATTTTAATCTGCTGTTCAGCAAGCATTTTTTGAGTCTTGTCAAAAAATAAAAATACACCAAAAAAGGTTATTATGCCAGAGAAAACCCAGCCTATAATATACATTGTGTTGCTTTGTTCATGAAGACATGTTCCATCCTCAAGAAAGCAGGTGCCTGTCTTATCAACAATAAGGTTGATATGCTTCTCTTGCTCTATCTTTAGATAATAGACGAAAATAGCAAGCAGGAATCCTATTGAAATAAGTACAATAGAAATCTCACGCTGATTCATTTTTTAATCTAGCCCTCCCCCTTCCTTATTTCTTAGTGTCCCCAATGTTTAAATTATTTTTGTTTAATACCCCCTTTTTCAAACACTACTTAAGCACCTTTCCTGTTTCCAAGTACCATAAATATAAATCAAGTTCTGCAAGACTTAACCCGAGTTTGTGAGCAAGCTTTCTAAGCTTCTTTTCAATTTTCAAGTAATTTCCTTTTGTAAGGGTTTTTGGTTTTTCAATAATTTTATGCCTTTCTAGAATGTCTATGATATGAAAGTCAATGATTGCAACATTCCTAAACCCGATGTTCCGCATAAAATGGCTTGCCTCTTTCATTCCGAGACCTTTTATGTTTTTCACAAGCCATTCACGGATTTGCTCTTCGTCTTTTTGTTTTCTTTTGTGAGCAGAACTTTTTAAGATAGAGGGAAGACTGCTCATATGTTTTCTCGCGCTGAAAATATATGATGCGCGAGTGTTTGGAAATCTATAGCCTAGCACTTTGAATGTTCTCGCCATTTTCTTCTGCGAATATGTGCAAAAACCGCGGTCTACCATATTTTGTATTTTTATCCCCCCTTCTGCTGAGTAATTTGCGGTTAGAATACAAAAGCACATCTCGCAGAAAATTCTCTCTTTTCCTGATTTACAAACAGCTGAAAACTCTTTGATTCTCTTTTCAACCAACGGCTTAATTTCTTTTTCAGCCTTTTTAATCTCTGCAATAAGCTTTTGCATTTTAAAAGTTTGCTGATAGAGCTAGTACTGCATGTGTGATCGCTAGAATTATTCCAACAATCGATAACCCAATATGCCACTTAATAGATATAGAGTATCCTTTTCTTATTAGAGCTGCAATAACCGCAGAAGCTAGAATAAAACATAGCGCTATTATGCCTAACCACACTATCAACGGCACACCGACAATCTCTATATATGCAAGTCTACTCATTCTTACCCCCTCTCTCCTTTTATATTTTTACATCTCTTTCGGCATCGTTCAAAATCTCGTTTTCGGTCGGCTTACCATCATGTTGGCACTTCTCCATTCAAATGAAAATATCTGGTTCTCCGTATGGAACAACTCACTTCAAACCCATATATTGTTCCTGAATGTGCATACGCGGTGGATGCTAACACACTTTTTGAACGGTGCCCATCTCTTTCTAATGACCTCAGTTTCTATGTTTCTCTCTTTATTGCTTATTACTCATAAGCTTATGCAGGTTTAAGTGTTATATATGTTATTTCGTTCAATGAGCCCAGCCTCATAGGAGGGCCCCAAGTACCTGTTCCAGGACTTACATAAATCCACATCCCTTTATAACTGTGGAGACCATTGATGTACTTGTAAAAAGGCAGCACAAAAAAATTAAAAGGAAATATCTGTCCGTTGTGTGTATGGCCAGACAGCTGGATAGAAACACCTTTTTTTACAGCATCATCAATACCTGTTGGTCGGTGATACATGAGAAGTGATGGTTTTTCTGAGTTAAAATTAATGCTTCTTATGACGGTATTCTCACTCGAAAACTCGTTTTGGGGGTCATCAATGCCTATTATCTGAACTCCTTTAAATTCAAAAACTTCATTCCTGAGGATAATTATATCGGTATCCTTAAGCTTGCTGATTATTGTTTCTACACCAGCATATCTTTCATGATTTCCAATCACAAAAAATTTCTTGGCGTTTATACCATCTAGTACATCAACAGACTCCTTTGACAAACCCCCTTCGCCATCTACAAGGTCTCCAGTAATCAGTACTGCATCAGGTTTAAGCATGTTCACTTTGTTAGCTATCTTCTTCATGTATCCTTCCCTATTTATCGGTCCGATATGAATGTCTGATAATTGAACAATATGCAGCTCTTTTTCAAGCCCCTTTATAGGAATCTCAATACTATTAACTTTGATATCTCTGCCGGAGAACAGAGCGAATATGCTAACTATGGTAACCAATATGATAATAAATATACCCGCAGTTTTATGGTCAATTTTTAAAATAAGGCTTATAACCTCATAAAATATAATGGCCCAGAAAAGCAGAAATACTACGCCGAGCCATGTTGAAGATGATACATAAAGTACCCGCGCGATTGGTCCATTCGTAGCTCGCTCAATAAAGCTTGCGACAGGAAATGAAAATGCAAATGCCGCCATTGTTAAATAAAAGGCAAGACCCCTCTTTATTTCAAGCAAGGAGGAGAGTCTTGTGAAAACATAGAAATGTATGCCAAAATAAACGATGAAGAAGATTGACAGGAAAATAATGAACTGGAGTATTCTTGCCATTTCATTTGAACCTTTTTCTTGCTAGGTACCTAAATGCAGACAGTAAGGCAATGCATCCTTGCCCAGCTGCTATTATTATCTGTTTTTCAGGGACTGTCGTTACATCCCCTGCAGCAAACAAGCCGGCGATGTTTGTTTCGCATCTGTCGTTTACGATTATTTCCTTTTTTTCAGTTAGGGCGATGTTTGCACCCTTTATGTTTACTAAAGCAGGACCAGAGCCAATCTCTATAAATACGCCTTCCGCTTGAATAGTTCTTTTTTCGTTTCTTGCCTTCACAGTTACACGTTCGACAAAGTCGCCTCCTAAAATCTCAACAACCTCTGTGTTGTTCATAACTTTAACTTTTTCAGACGAGTTGATTTTTTCAATCATTACAGCGTCGCCTGTTAGCTCTTCAGCAATGTTAACAAGATAAATCTTTGAAGCAATTCTCATAAGCTGAATAGTTGCATCAAGCGCAGAGTTTCCTCCGCCCACTACTACAACCGGCTTGCCCTCAAAGATTGGCGCGTCACATGTGGCGCAATAGGTTACACCTTTGTTTATATATTTCTTTTCGCCGGGTACATTAAGCATTTTTGGTTTTCTTCCTGTTGCTATTATAACTGTACGGCTCATAAACACTTCATCGGCGCTCCTTACTATAAATGCATCATCATTCTTTTCGATAGAATTTATGAAAACACCTTCGCGTGTCTCTACTGCAAAGCTTTTAAGGTGGTCTTCAAATTTTTTGACAAGCTCAGGACCTGTTATAAACTGATAGCCTGTGTAGTTCTCAACATCCCATGATAATGCCGCTTGACCGCCTATATCTTTTGTTAGGACTAGCGTCTTTAGCTTCTTTCTTGCTGCATACACCGCTGCAGTGATGCCTGCAGGGCCTGCACCAATAATTATTATATCGTACATCACTTCTTTCATTTCATCTTGTTGCTCCTTTCTGCTTCAATAATAGAGAAAACCGGGCTTCCATTTAATTTTTTAGGCCGTTTTTTAGCTCATGGTCGATGGCTTCCTTGTCAAACCCAACAATTATTTTGCCGTTTATCTCAATCTGTGGAACGCCAAGCTGACCTGATTTTGCTATCATCTCACGCCTTGCGCGTATGTCTGTCGCAACATTAAAGTCCTCGAACTCCACTTTTCTCTCCTTCAAGTAGTCTTTGAGCTTTGCGCACCACGGACAGGTAGGTGTTGAATATACTTTAATCATTTAGCATCGCCTCCGAAAGTTTTAAGTGGTCATTTTCAACATCAATCAATGCCCTGAATATTTTCTTTACCCTGCCGTTTTTTGATTGATTAGCGGCGTCTGTGTAGAATTTTATGGCCCTCTCTTCTCTATCGTGACTCTCTTTAAGGTTGCTAATTGTTTCATTTGCGCAGGAATCAACCTGCGGTATGTCCTGTTTCTGCGCCTTTAAAATTTTTGTCCAGATGCTTGCATGCTCGGCTTCAACCTTTCCTAATGCCTTAAAAAGCTGCTGTCCTTCCTCCGTGTCGCTTTTTTTCGCAGCACAGAAATAAAACGATGCATTTGATAACTCAATTTCAAGCGCTTTCTGAACATTTTGCATATCAATCTCTTTTAGCTTGACGTCAAAAGTTTCCTTATAGTCTTTTGCCTCAACTATGTACTTTTTATATGCTCCACACCATGGGCAACGAGAAGGCTTCCTCTCACCAACATATGGGTCTCCACAAATGCGGCACCTAAATAACATTACCATTATTTCCCCTCCATAATCATCTCACAAGTGCATTTACTCTCTTCGCACATGCACCTTTTGCATACTCTCTGTCCAGAGAACATAAAGCACTCCTCTGTGAGATCCTTTTTAGATTTCTTTTGCTTTTTTTTTGTTATCATACCTCATCACTCTTTGTAAATTATTTGACATATAAACTAACTCTTAGCTTACTTCTTCCATGCAGCTATTACTTTCTGCATTGTATGCATACAGGGCAGCCGCCTCCACAAAACATTCTCATTAATGATATTTCTTGATAATCGCTTCCAACATTAAAATTGTCGTTTCTTGGTCTCACCCCAGGAAAATAACTCTCACCCCTGGCTTCTTTTATAAAATAATCTCTATAGTTATTTGAACTTGCCGTGTTTTTAGAGGGGTACATATTTTTTAATTGGGGTATTATATTGTCCCTGCTATTGTAGCTGCTACTTTTATTATTCAGCCTGCTTTTATCCGTACTATCATAGTAGATTATATTTTGGCTGTAATGCATATATACTGTGCTCCTACTTCTTTTTTTAAAGTTTTTGTTTAATCCTAAACAAACCCCTGTGACTTCTTTGCTTCGTCTTTTGTTATTTCCTTGTATGCATTTTTTGCTTTGCAAGTAGGGCATATTTCAGGGCTCGCAACTCCGAAATGGACATCATTGCATACACTGCATCTAAAAAATTTTTTTGATGGCATATTTGTCACCTCACTATAATTTTTAGTATTCTTTCTTATGACCTATTATGACCTTTTTAGTTGTAGTTAATTGTAATATCTTTAATTTTAATACATCCTATCCTATAATACATTCTATTACTATAATAAATCCTATCCAATTATTCTAACCTACTTATTATACAATTCTATATACTCAGTATTAATTAATTGAACAATACTATCTATCTCTTTTTGAGTGGTTGCTATAACAAGCGGGCATTCAATCCCTTCTTTAATTAACCTGCTGTGTTTATTTGACATCTCGCCAATTACTTCTTCAAGATTGCTTGTTTTTAGCTCAAACCTAGCCTTCCCTAGCATTGGTATACTTTTGGCACGCACCATCTCAGTAGGACTTGTATACAAGAAAAGGAAGAGGGCAGGAGAAATATACCCACTACACTCATTCTCCTTTAAGTAGTGTGCTGCTTCATTACAGTTTGCAAACAAATGTATATTATATCCCTCCTCTTTAAGTATCTCATGCATTAGATATCTTACTGTGTCATCTTCTTCAATAACAACCGCTTCCTTTTGCATGACAAGATAACCTCCTTATTTTTCGCAACTGTTACAATTAAAACTCTACAACAATTAAATAGCTATAACTTACCAATTTCTTTGTTTTTATTATTTTAATTTTTTAATGTTTTCCTGGAAGCTGCCACTCTTCAATCTTTATTTTATCTCTTTCTATGCCTAACTCATGTAAAATGGCCTCTACGGCGGAAATCATTGGAGGTGGACCACAAACATACCAAATATTCTTCTGCATTCGTGGAACTGCTTTTTCAATCATATGTTTGTTTATTCTTCCCGTTTCTCCATCCCAACCGACAGGCCAACTGTCAGTAAGCGTGTGCACAACCTTTATTCTTCCATTCGAATTAAGAGCATAAAGTTCATCTTTGTATATGATGTCTTCATAAGTCCTGTTGCTGAATATAAGTGTAATCCTGTTATTTAGGTTTTTTGCAACAGAAAACCTTATGGTCGATATAAAAGGAGTAATGCCTGAACCTCCGGCTATGAAAACAACATCGTCCTTAACGCTCTCGTTGAAATTCAGTGCTTCTCCTCTTGGGCCATCAATCTCTACTATGCTTCCTTTGGGAAGGGAATGCAGTGCCGTTGTAAACTCTCCCATCCTCTTTACAGTGAATTCAATGAATCTTTTTTCTGTTGGGGAACTTGAAAATGTGAATGGTCTCCACTCGGTTTCAAAAACACTTACCTGAGGCATTCTTAGCAAAAAATACTGCCCAGCCACAAATTCAATGCCTTCTGATAATACTCCTCTAAATGTTTTTACATCATAGGTCTCATCTTTAATGTCTGTAATTCTGCATCTAACTATTTTCATATTTTACCCTTATTTGAAACGGTCTAGATTTGTTTATTCTTTTAATCTTCTTGGTTTAATAAAAGCAAATATCCACATATACTTAAGTTGGCTACCGTGCACTGCTTATGCCCTACCTACTAACTTACCTCCCAACTTTTATTTTTATATTACGACTTACTAGTTCATTATTTTGGGAGTCGGAATTCAACTGCTTGCCAATCAATGGCTGCAAAAAATGATTTTATATAATCTGCTTTTTTGAGCCCATAGTCAAGCATGAACGCATGCTCAAACATGTCCATTATAAGTAAGGGTGTGCAACAGGCAAGATGCCCAGAATCATGTTCGTTTATCCATGCGTTATAAAGCCTTTTTTCAGAAGGGTCATAGTAAAGTATAACCCATCCTATACCTCTTATAAGTCCAGTGGTTTTGAATGAGTTTGCCCATTCGTCAAAGCTACCAAAGTCATTTTCAATCAGTGCCTTAATTCGCGGGGGAATCTTTGACTCATTTATGTTCTTTGTTATGTTCTCAAAATATAGTTCATGTAGTCTCATGCCGTTGAACTCCCATGCAAACCTACGTTTTAGTTCTGCATACTCAGGTGTAGAGCTTTTTCCGTTGCGCTCCATTTCTATAAGGGCATCACTAATTTTCTGCGCGTTTGTTACATATCCCTGATAGAGTACAAAATGGTTTTTAAGCAACTGCTCGCTAAAGCCCTCTATTCCTACAAGAGAATCATAGTTTTTCTGGCTGTATTTCATTTTTAACCTCTCTTTTTTATCCATTCAAATATTAAGGGCATGGCAATAATGAATTTAATGCTTTAGTAGACACTGCTTTTATTTTTTCTTAAGTATATTAATTAAAAGCATTGATTTAGTATCTTATTTTTTATTTGTTTAATATCAATGTAATATTAATTAATATTAATTTAATATTCAACATAGGGCTTTAATCTAATTTAATTCCAAGAGGGGTATTTATTTAAGCTTTAATACTTTTGGTTTGCATAAAAGCTCTTTGTCAGTTGTTATAATTCCACACCCCATACAAACATAGACATTACCTTTTTTATGGGGACTACATAAATGCCCTTTGCTTTTTGTTTGTCTTCCACATGTTTTGCATAACATTTTCATCTATTTGAAAAATAACTAAGGTTTATAGTAAGTATGTTTACTAATTAAACTATCTGTTTAAATTTAAAGCGGTTTGTTTAAAATGAATATTTTTATATATGAACATAATTACCATAGCCTCATGGCATACACAGTAGTCGCAAGTGTCGGAGAAAATATGGACAGTTTGTTTCTTGGCATAAGAGAGTTCCAAACAAAAAGAATCATACTCCTTGCAACTAAGGATAAAACTGCACTTGCAGAGAAAACTAAAAAGGAGCTGGAAAAATTCAAAATCCCCGTATTAATAAAACGTATTGAAGGCGAGGTTTGGGAGGGAACATTTCATGCGATAAAAGAGATAAAAGAGATTGAAGGCGAGAAGGATATTATTATTAATGCAGCGTCCGGAGACAGCGGCGGAAATAAATGCGCAATCTGCTCTGCTGCATTTGTGAATGGACTAAAAGCATTTACTGTTGAAGGCAATGATCTTCTGCTTCTCCCTATTATGAAATTTTCGTATTATCGGCTGCTTACAGATAAGAAAATGGAGATTATTAAGTTTTTGTTTAAAAACGAAGGATGCTGTGCGAGTCTTGAAGAGCTAAGCAAAAAGCTTGGAATGAGTCTTCCTCTTCTTTCCTATCATATAAATGGAAACCTAAAAAGCGAGGGTCTCAAGGATATGGGGCTTGTTTCAGCAGATGAGTATAAAGGAAAGATAAGTGTAAAACTTACCCTCATGGGGCGACTCCTTGTAAAAGGCTATGTAAATTGATTGAGTAAATATAGTGTTTTCTATGATTATTTTTAAAAAAAATCCAGATTCAAGCGAAGACATCATGTCTAGTCTTAACCCCTATATAAGAAGGTGGTTTAAGAGCAGATTTAAGGAGTTTTCACAGCCACAACTCTATAGCATACTTGAGATACAAAGCAGAAAAAACCTGCTAGTAAGCGCTCCAACAGGCTCAACAAAAACTCTTACTGCATTTCTTTCAATACTAAATACGCTTGTTGACAGCGCAGAAAAAGGCATACTTGAGAACAAGGTTTATGCTGTCTATGTTTCTCCTCTAAAAGCGCTTAACTACGATATTGAGGTAAACCTTGTTGAACCCTTGCGCGAGATAGAGGAAGTTGCAGGAAAAAAACTTGGAATAAGGGTATCTGTAAGAACAGGGGACACTCCACAAAAAGAAAAGACAAAAATGGTAAAACGCCCTCCACATATACTTATTACAACTCCAGAGTCTCTGGCAATTTCTCTTTCATCAATAAAATTAAGAGACTGCCTGCGAAGCGTGGAGTGGGTGGTTGTTGATGAAATACACGCACTAGCCGAGAATAAGCGCGGTGTGCAGCTTAGCCTGTTGCTTGAAGTTCTACAGGAGATGTCGCCTGCAATGGCAAGAATAGGGCTTTCTGCGACCGTTGCACCTATTGATGAAATAGCAAAATTCTTGGTCGGCTACAAAGATGGCTCTGAAAGAGATTGCATGATTGTTGATGTTCAGTTTATAAAAAAGCTTGACCTCAAAGTGATATGTCCTGTCAAAAATCTGATTGATACCTCCTACATCAAAAAACAAAGTGCACTCTATCATCTTATTAATAGTCTTATTCAAGAGCATAGGACAACGCTTATCTTTACAAACACGCGTGCAGCCACAGAGAGAGTTGTTGACCAGCTCAAAGAAAGATTTCCTAAAAATTACTCTGAAAATATAGGGGCGCATCATGGAAGCCTTTCCGCAGAACATAGAAGAAATATTGAACAGCGATTGCGAAATGGGAGGCTCAAGGTCGTTGTTTCCTCAACCTCACTTGAGCTTGGTATTGATATAGGTTATATTGATCTAGTAATACTCCTGGGAAGCCCAAAAAGCGTGGCACGCGCGCTCCAACGGACAGGAAGAAGCGGTCATAGGCTTCATGACATAACCAAAGGAAGAATAATTGCTATGGATAGAGACGATCTTGTTGAATGTGCGGTTCTTCTTAAAAATGCGATTGAAAGAAAGGTTGACAGGATAGGCATACCACAAAACGCGCTTGATGTACTTGCTCAACAAATTTTCGGAATTTCTTTACAAGGGCCTATAGACCTAAATTCTGTTTTTGCACTTGTTAGACGGAGCTATTGCTATCATAATCTGTCAAGAAATGATTTTAATGATGTTATAGATTATCTTTCTGGAAAATTCTATCTTGAGCAAAGGCACGTTTATGCTAAAATTTGGCATGATGAAGAAACCGGCATGATAGGGAAAAAAGGGAAAAATGCTCGTATGATTTATATGACCAATGTAAGTACTATTCCCGATGAGAGCTTTGTTACAGTTAAGGTAGGCACGCAAATAATAGGGAAGATTGACGAGTCTTTTCTTGGAAGGCTTAGAAGAGGAGATGTTTTTGTTTTAGGCGGTGAAAAATACGAGTTCCTTTATTCAAGAGGAACGGTTGTGCAGGTAAATGCTAGCGTTTACCGGCCACCGACAATCCCTCAATGGACAAGCGAAATGCTGCCCTTAAGCTTTGATCTTGCACAAGAAATCTCCAAGTTCAGGCGCCTCATTGATGAGAAAATATCTGCTGGGAAGAGTAAACATGAAATTATGAAGTTTATTTATGACTACCTCTATGTTGATACAAATGCAGCAGAGTCTATCTATCATTATTGCAAGGAGCAGTTCCATTATGCATTAATCCCTCATGATAAGCGGCTTGTAGTTGAACACTATAACGACGGTAAAAAGAATTATTACATATTTCATGCACTAAATGGGAGAAGAGTTAATGATGCGCTCTCAAGGTCGTTTGCTTATATAGCAGGCAGGTTGCATAATCGGGATGTTGAGATTGGTGTTTCAGATAACGGTTTTTATCTTGCTTCTGAAAGCCCAGTTAAAGTCAAGGACATTTTAAAAGTTGTTGGCAAAAGTGAAATGGACGAAATTTTAAAACTGGCTATAGAAAGAACAGAGGTTCTTAGTAGAAGATTTAGACATTGCGCGACAAGAGCTCTTATGATACTAAAAAGGTACATGGGGAAAAAAAAGAGCGTAGGCAGACAGCAAGTTGGTTCAATGCTTCTGCTTAATTCTGTAAGACAGAGGTCTGACAAGTTTCCTATACTAAAAGAGGCAAGAAGAGAGGTGCTTGAGGATTTAATGGACAAGACCAATGCTTTGAGTGTGTTGAGGCGTCTTTTAAACGGAGAGATTGAAGTTAAATATATTGAAACCCAAATTCCATCGCCGTTTGCTTTCAATTTGGTGCTTCAGGGACAGATGGATATACTCAAGATTGAAGATAGGGCTGAATTTCTTAAGAGGATGCATGCAATGGTAATTGCTAAAATCGCAACAAAAAAAGATAACAAGGCAAACGATTTTATGCAAGAGGCTTTTTCTTATGTTAAGTACTGGGATGAAGAACATACTCTGTGGGGTAGCGAGTAATGAACTTGCTCTTACATGTATGCTGTGGACCATGCTCAACAGAGGCAATAATGAGACTTGCAACTTACAATACTGTATTGTTTTTTTATAATCCTAACATCTATCCTAAGGAGGAATATATACGCAGGCTGGAAGCTGCTCAAAAACTTGCAA
>JAWABL010000026.1:0-18448 GCA_038884615.1 Candidatus Woesearchaeota archaeon
CATTTCTAAATGCAAGATCAAGATAAAAACGGCTGTTTTCTATTTTTTGAAGGTTTTGAAAATTCATTTTAAAAGTGAAGCACAGCACACTATATAAATCTGACTATAAGGTCTCTACTCTGTCTGTTATATATTCTCATATCCTGAAAGTCAAATACAAAAATTTTTAAACAAAACACTAATTCTTGCGAATGCTGAGGCGCCCATATGGGTGGCTGAAAAAAGCCATAATGCCTTGGGAGGACTAAATATGGTTGAGTTTAAAATTGTAATCGGTGACCCAAAACAGGGAAAAAGCCTTCAAAAAGTTGTTAAGGATGATTCTGCAAAGCCTTTTATAGGGCTTAAGATTGGGGATAAGGTAAGAGGCGAATTAATAGACCTTTCAGGATATGAGTTTGAGATTACAGGAGGGAGCGACAATTGCGGTTTTCCTATGAGGAAAGATGTCCAAGGTTCAGAGAGAAAAAAGATTGTGGCTGTTAAAGGCGTGGGCTTCAAGAAATTAGGTAGTGGCATAAGACAGAGAAAAACAGTCTGTGGCAACACCATCCATGCAAAAACAGCGCAGATAAACCTTAAAGTTATAAAGGATGGTGCGGTTCCCTTGGTATTCCCAGAAAAAGAGAAGAAGGATGGCAAAAAAGAATAATAAGCAAGACAACAAAAAACAGCCGAACAACAGGCAGTCGATAGATAAGCAAAATGCACAGCCAGTTGTAAATATAGGGATGGTGGGCCATGTTGACCATGGAAAAACCACCCTTACTGAGAGGCTTTCTGGCAAATGGACAGATACTCATTCTGAAGAAATTAAGCGAGGCATTACAATTCGCCTTGGATATGCAGATTTTTGTATAAGAAAATGCGAAAAGTGCGGACTCTACACTGTAGCAGATAAATGTCCGATATGCAATGAAGAAAGTGTTTTTATTAGAAAGGTGAGTCTTGTAGATGCGCCAGGGCATGAAAGTCTGATGGCGACAATGCTTGCTGGGGCAACTATAATGGATGGAGCGCTTCTTCTTATTGCTGCAAATGAGCAATGTCCTCAGCCCCAGACAAGAGAGCATCTGATGGCTTTGCAAATAATCGGAGTTAAGAATCTTGTTGTTGTCCAGAGCAAGATTGACCTTGTCAGCAAGGAGAAGGCGCTGAAGAATTACCAGCAGATAAAGGATTTTCTTAAAGGCACTGACTATGAAAACTCAAAAGTGATACCTATCTCTGCGCAGCATAATGTAAATATTTCAGCCCTTCTTGAAACTATTGAAGAAGACATTCCCACGCCGGAGAGAGACGCGTCAAAAGATCCTATTATGTTTGTTGCGAGGTCTTTTGATATCAACAAGCCGGGTACAAAAATAGAAGACATCAAAGGAGGTGTTCTAGGTGGAAGCCTAAAGCAGGGGAGACTGAAAGTAGGGCAAGAAATAGAAATAAAACCAGGTTATTCGTTAGATGAAAAAAACCAGAAGGTCTGGAAACCGCTCAAGACAAAAATAATCTCAATAGTAACAGGATCGTCAGTAGTAGATGAAGCCGGGTCTGGCGGTTCAATCGCTATTCAGACTTCGCTTGACCCGGCGATTGTGAAGTCAGACAAGCTTACAGGTTCTGTTGTTGGGCTTGTTGGAAAACTTCCGCCAACCTTAAGCGAACTCTCTCTTCAGGTAACTCTGCTTGATAGAGTCGTTGGTTCAAAAGAAGACCTTGTTGTAGAGCCTATAAAACCAATGGAGTCTCTGATGTTGAATGTTAATTCCGCTGCGACTGTTGGCGTTGTAACACAATTAAAGAAGGATGTTATTTTCTGCAAGCTCAAGCTTCCTGTTTGTGCAGAGCCTGGAAGCAGAGTTACTATCTCAAGAATTATAAATAGCAGGTTTAGGCTTATAGGATATGGAATAATAAAATAATAATATGATTACAGGTGATAAAATATCTAAGGTTGTAAAGTATCGTGCAGTTGCAGTTCCAGGCCCGTTGCCACCCATTTCTATTGTTAAGGAGATAAATATCTCGCGTAACAGACTGCGTGTATTTGGGCTCATCGGTCAAAAAAACGGCGAAGGCTATGGTAATATAAGCACTAAGGTTGAAGACAGCAGAGATATAATAATTACATGTTCACAAACAGGTGGACTTGAAACGCTATCTCAGAAGCATTGTGCGAGGGTTATAAATTATGATCTTGCTGGGTATTATGTTGTTCATACAAATTTTGAAAATAGTTTTATGCCATCAAGCGAGTTCTTTTCACATCAAGCAGTCTATGAAGCAAGAAGAGAGACAGCCGCGGTCATCCATGTTCATCACGAAGAATTGTGGCATAAACTCATTAATATTTTTCCGACCACCTCTCCACATGCAACATATGGTTCACAAGAGCTTGCACACGATATAATGAAGGTTGCATCAAAAAACAAGAACTATAATCTTATAGTTCTTGGAGGGCATCAATCCGGTATTTTAAGCTTTGCAAAAAGCCTTGAAGAAGCAACAGAAGAAATAATAAGACATCTAAGGCAATAAGGCCATAAATCAATCATAACTCAAAACCCCTAAAAATAAAACCTGTAAAACCATTTTCTTAGCTAAATAGTTTTTCTGAAATCATTCGCGCCTCTTCTATAATCTTTTCTTCGCCTTCTACCTTTCTGTTTCTCATAAGTATCCTGCCATTACAGATTGTTGTATTTATAGCTTCACTTGTTGCAGAATATACAAGATTGCTTATGAGGTTATGGTTTGGCGTGAGCGAATAGTGTTTGAGGTCAACCAGGAGGAGGTCTGCGAGATTGCCTTCTTTTATTTCTCCAATTGAAAGGTTAAAAACCTTTGCTCCTTCACTTGTGGCCATACTAAAGACATCTGAAGCAGGCATCATTGTTGGAGAGCTGCTTGTATGTTTATGCAGTAGCGCTGCAACCTTCATCTCCTCTAGCATGTCAAGGTTATTGTTGGATGCACAACCGTCTGTTCCAAGCGCAGTTAATAGCCCTGCTTTCTTAAGCCGGTCATACTGAAATGTTCCTCCGACGGCCAGCTTCATATTAGAAACAGGATTATGGACAAGTCTTACTTTATGCTTTTTTAACAATGCGATTTCCTTTTCATTAAGCCATACCAAGTGGCAAGCAACAAGATTATTACACAAAAAACCGATTTTTTCAAGGTACTCAACAGGTCTCATCCGGTGCTTTTTTATGCAGTCTTCAACCTCCTTCTTTGTCTCAGATAGGTGAAAGTGTATAAGGCAGTTTTTTTTAATGCTGAATTCTTTTGCCCAGTATAATGATTCTTCTGAAACTGTGTATATCGCATGCGGTCCAAGCATGTACATAATCCTGTCTCCATATTTCTTTGCTTCGTTAAAGCTTTCGGCATTTAGCCTCATCTGCTCTTTTGCCTTATTTTGGTCGCCAAGGTCTATAAACACCTCGCTAACGGCCGCCCTTATACCCATCTCTTGAACAGCCTTTGCAGTTCCTTTCCAGTGCCAGTACATATCATTGAAGAAGGTGGTGCCCGTCTTAATCATCTCAAGGCATGCTAATTTTGACCCTATATATACATCGTTTTCTGAAAGCTTAGCTTCAATAGGCCATATTTTTGTGCTTAGCCACTCGTAAAGCTGCATGTCGTCGGCGAACCCTCTCATGAGGGTCATTGCCGCGTGTGTATGTCCATTGACAAAGGAAGGTATAGCTGCCATTCCTTCTGCATTGATTTTGTGTTCAGCGTTGCTTTTGATGCGCTCAGAAATTTTTGCTATCCTATTTTCCTCTATTAAAATGTCCACTTTTTTTATGTTTAATAGCGTATTTTTTATAAGAATGCTCATTTTATAGTTTCATTTTATGGTTTCAAGTGTTTTTTCCAAAACAGACCTTATATTTTCAAAGTTCTTCTTTTTTGCCCTCTCAATCTTATTATTTGTAAGTGAACTGTCAATTCCATTGGCATAATTGTCAACAGAGCATATCGCAGCATATTCTATTTGAAGCTCATTCGCGAGCGTTGCTTCGCTTGCCATTGTCATACCCACTACATCGGCAAAGGTCTTAAAGAATCTAACCTCTGCGCGAGTTTCAAGCCTTGGCCCAGTGGTCTGCAGGTAAACCCCTCTTGTATGAAGCTTGACTTTTGTTTTTTTTGCCGCACTAATTATTTTTTTTCGCAGTCTTTCGCTAAGTGAAGGCGTTGTGAAGTTCAGTTGATTGTCGTAGAATGTAGGTATATTTGAAAGTTGCACATAATCGTTTGGGATTACAATATCTCCAGGCTTTATTGCTTTCTTAAGACTGCCTGTTGAGCATAACGAAATTATGTTTTTTGCGCCAAGCTGTTTTAATACAAGAATATTTCCTCTGTGGTTTATCATGTGCGGCGGTCTGCTATACTGGTGCCTTTGAATAAACAAGATACTTCCTGAGTGATAAACTTCCACCTTGCCGTATTTTGTAAGATGAATGTGTCGCTCAGAATCTCCAAAAAGCCGTAAATTAAGTACGCCTGTTCCGCCTATTACACCAATAACCATAAGTATGGTGTCTGTGTCACATTTAAATATTTTATTTGTTATTGATTTGTTATTATTCTTTATTGTATGCTTCGCGTGGTATCACTGATGGTATATATCATTTTATCTTCTTTTGTTGTATTCTTTATTGCATCTTTTATTTGCTATCTTCTTTGTCATCTTATTTTCTATCTAACTTATCTAAAAAAGTTATTTAAAGCTTATTTAAGAGAATAATGACTCTAAGAAAACATGGCAACCTTTAAATATAACTTATTAATCTTAACTAAAAATCCCGTTGAACTATTGCCATAGGCAAATAGAAGGGAGTTAGAATGGACAAGACAAAAATACAACAGGCATTGCATAAGGCGATTGAGTCTTCTAAGAAACGCAAGTTTAAGCAGACTTTTGATTTTATTATTAAACTTCGCGACCTCGACTTAAAAAAACAAGACCAGCAAATAGACTTTTTTGCGCTTCTTCATTATACCAAGGGTAAAAAAGTCAAGGTTTGTGCTTTAGTAGGGCCTGAGATGGCTGATGCAGCAAAGCAGGCGGTTGACAAGGTGGTACTCCAGGATCAATTTCCTGAATATAGCAAAGACAAAAAACTTGCAAAAAAACTTGCTTCAGAGTACGACTATTTTATTGCGCAGGCTAATATAATGCCCCAGATAGCTACGCATTTTGGTAAGGTTTTTGGAATAAGAGGCAAAATGCCCAATCCTAAGGCAGGTTGTGTAGTGCCTCCAAATGCGAATCTTAAGGCGTTGTACGAACGCCTTCAGAAAACTGTTCGCGTAAGGACAAAAAACGCTCTTGCGCTTCAGCTTCCAGTTGGGACAGAGGGGCAGCCTGAAGAAGAAGTGATTGACAATATCCTTACAATATACAGTCAGGTAGTAAATCATCTTCCAAATCATGAAAACAACATCAGTAAATTATTCTTAAAAATGACAATGGGTAAAATTGTGGAGATAAAATGAAAAAAGAAGGCACAGTGCCGGCAGGCTGGAAGAGAGAAAGTGTGGAGCAGTTTGTGTCCTTACTAAAAGAATATCCTATTATCGGTGCAGTCAACCTTGAAAACCTTCCCGCAAAGCAATTACAGGCGATGCGTAGCCAGCTAAGAGGAAAAGTCATCATCCTCGGAGGAAAGCGGAGGCTTATGAATATTGCTATTGAGCAAGTAAAAGGCATAAAACCTGGAATTGATGGGCTTAAAAAACATATGATAGGCATGCCAGCCTTGTTGTTTACAAAAGAGAATCCTTTCACGTTGTATAAAACACTGGAAAAAAACAAGTCGACTGCTCCAGCAAAGGCAGGGCAAACAGCCCCAAAAGATATAATTGTACAAAAAGGTCCCACCTCATTTGCGCCAGGACCTATTATAGGAGAGCTTGGGCAGCTTAAAATAAAGGCAGGCATAGAAGGAGGAAAGGTAGCTATAAAAGAGGACGCCGTGGTAGTTAAACAGGGAGAGAAAGTCAGCTCAAAGGCGGCGACGATCCTTGCAAGGCTTGGCATTGAGCCTATGGAAATAGGCCTTGACCTCGTAGCTGTGTATGAAAAAGGAACCATATACACCAAAGATATACTTGCGGTTGATGAAAAGGAATACCTTATAAAGGTAAAGCATGCGTCACAGGAAACCATCAACCTCGCCATGCGTATTGGGTATGCAACAAAAGAGACAATAAAGTTGCTTGTTTCAAAAGCATCAAAAGAAGCGAGGTCTCTTTCCTTGTCATCTGTGTTTGTCACTTCAGAAACTTTGCCATTTATTATAGGGAAGGCAGAGGCGCAGGCGGTCGGTGTAAAAACAGTTGCAAAAATATAGAAGATGGTTGTAAAAAATAAATAAAACAATTAGGTCCAAAAATATAAAAAGTGGTTATTATGGAAAAAACACTCAAAGAACTGCAAGAAGATGAAGTTGTAGAGTTCAATCCACAAGATTTGACGGATGATGACATAAGAAAGATAAGAGAGCTTGTTGAAAAGCTCAAGAAAAAATGATTATTGCGGAGGTTTGAAAATGGAGTACATATATGCTGCAATGCTCCTGCACAAAGCAGGGAAAAAGATTGAAGAAGGTTCGGTAAAAAAAGTTCTTGAAGCAGCAGGTGTAAAAGTGGATGATGCAAGAGTAAAGGCGCTTGTTGCAGCCTTAGAAGGAGTAGATATTGATCAAGCGATTAAAGAGGCTTCGTTTGTTGCACCCGCGCAGGTGGAGGCCGCGCCTTCTGAAAAGAAAGAGGAAAAGAAAGAAAAGCCAAAAGTTGATGAAAAGAAGGAAGAAGAAGCAGCAGCGGCAGGGCTTGGAGCATTATTTGGCTGAATTTGGCTGATTTTTTGCTACTTACAATTTTTATAATCTAATATTTTATCGCAACATAGACTTTAAATATAGTGATAACAAAGGTTCGGGTTTGGATGGTTTAGAGAATGGAAGAGGGTAAAAAGAAGATATTTGAAGAGTTTGAAAACAAGCGTAAAGAGATATCTGAATTAAAGTCTGTTCTAAACAGGCTTAACGACCAGAAAGAAAAGTTTTTTCAGGAGAAAGAAAAAGCAAGCAACGAGATAAAAATCTTGATTCGTCAGGTAAAAGAGTTTAAGGAAAAGAGGGACCGCCTTACAAGCCAGGTGAAGGCGCAAAAATCCTCTAAGTCTGAGCTTGACGCGCAGATATCTTCAAAAATTGAAGAGGCAAAAAAAATACGTGCCGAGCTTGAGGCTTTAAAGAAGAAATATCGTCTTGAAGGCGACCCGTCGCAAATACGGCGTGAAATCGCAAGATTAGAGCGAATCATTGAAAGAGAAGCGATTTCTTTTGATAAGGAAGAGAAGCTCATGAAGAGGATTAAGGAGCTAAAGCGTAAGCTTGAGGACTTCTCAGTTATAAATGACGAATGGAAAAGGTTGAAGGTGGTGAATGACGAAATAGACCATCTTAAAGCCGAGAGAGAAAGCGCATATGGTAAGGTACAGGAGTTTGCGAAAAAGTCGCAGAGCGAGCATGAGCATCTTATAGAGATAAACAACCGAATTGACGAGCTTAAAGAGAAGGAAAAAGAAGCATATGCTAAGTTTATGGAGCTAAAAAACCAGTTTAATGAGATTAATAGGCAGCTCAAAGAAAAACTTCCTGAGCTGAATGCGTTGCGGGAAGAGATTGAAAAGCACAAGATAAAAGTAAGGACAGACCGAAAAGAGAAAGAGAGGCTTACGCTTGAAGAAAAAAGAGATATTGCGCAGACAAAACTAAAGACTGGACAGAAGCTCACCACAGAGGATCTTCTTGCCTTGCAGGGCGATTTTCTTGATGAAGACAAATAAGTGTGTTCTCTCCTATTGTATTTTATAAACTTATTTTATAATTTGGAACATTTTAAATACTTCTACATGTGTTTATGTTGATAGCCTCTTTGAATTGAAACAAAATGCAAGAAACCATCGGTAAAAATACAGGCTTCTCTTTTTCATCAGGGAAGATGGACAAAAAGGAGTATATTCTCCTTGCAATAATTGTTTTAATGTTTGCAGTCGCATCATTTACCTACAATGCTGTGCCGGAAAAGATACCCTCACACTGGAATAAAAGTGGCGAGATTGATGGATACAGCAGCAGGATTGTCGGGCTTTTCTTGCTTCCAGTAATTGCCCTTTGCTTTTACATCCTAATCAGTGCAATTCCTTATATCGCCGTATATAGGAAAAATATCCTCTCCTTTTATTCGTACATTTTTCTTTTCAAGCTGGTTTTTATTGTCTTCATATTTGTGCTTCACATTGCAGTTATCATTTTTGCGCTTGGATTTAGATTCAAGTTTAACTATATCATCGTACCAATGCTTTCTCTTCTTTTGTTTACAGCGGGAGTTATAATGAAAAAATCAAAACGTAATTATTTCATAGGCGTAAGGACCCCCTGGACTCTTTCAAGCGACAAAGTCTGGGACAAAACCAATAGAATTGGAGGGATAGGCTTTCAGCTCATATCACTTCTCCTGCTTTTTGGCGTTTTTTTCCCAGAAAATTATATCTTCTTTATTTTTGTACCTCTATTTTGCTTCAGCATATTTCTAGTTATTTTTTCTTATAAGGAATATGCTAAAGAGAAAAAAAACAGGAATCTATAATCTAATAATTAATAACCTAAGCAAGCATCTTTCTTAAGCATACTTCTTAATACTATATGTACTTATTGGGTGTTGTATTAGCACGAGGATATAAAATGCTAATAATAAAATACCAAGATATAAAATACCCGAATATAATAGTGTGGTTTAATGTAAATTTTTTAAAGATCTATAATATCTATATTTAGATATATAAAAAATATAAAAAGCATAGATGATTTCTCTTGTATTATGCATAATCATATTAAACATGATGAGATTGGACCAGAGAAAGTTCTTGAGGTGTACGACCCTAAAACAAATATGAGGGGTATTCTTGTCATTGATAATACAGTTCGTGGGCCTGGGAAAGGCGGAATAAGGTTTCATCCACACATAACACTGGATGAGATGAAAAAACTTGCAAGGGCCATGACATGGAAGACTGCTCTTGCAGATCTTCCGTTTGGCGGTGCAAAAGGTGGAATAATTGCTAACAGCAAAGCGATATCAAAAGATGAAAAAGAAAAAATAATTAGGGCATATGCGCGAGCAATAAAACCCTTTCTGGTTGAGCAGTACATCACGGCGCCAGACATGTATACCACCTCAGAAGAAATGGCATGGATCGTTGATGAAGTTGGTGACAGGCGGGCGGCCACAGGAAAACCTGTTGAGCTTGGAGGAATTCCGCACGAGCTAGGAAGCACAGGATTTGGTGTTGCAGAGTCAACAGAGGTTGCGATGTCTTATCTAGGGAGAAATATCAAAGATGCGACAGTAGCGATTGAAGGGTTTGGAGAGGTAGGCATGGCAGCTGCTGAGTTTCTTGAGGCCAAGGGAGCTAGGATAATAGCAATCTCAGACTCAAAAGGAGCGGTTATGAATATAAATGGCTTGAACATCACAAAACTAAAAGAAATAAAAGTAAAGACAGGAAGCGTGATAAATTACAAAGATTCCGCAAATCTAAAAAATGAAGACCTCTTTGAGCTTGTGGTTGATGTGCTGATTCCTGGTGCAAGGCCTGATGTTATTACCTCTTCCAATGTTGAATTTGTCAGGGCAAAGGTCATTGTAGAAGCTGCAAATATTCCAATGAGCATTGAGATGGAAAAAATTCTTGCTGGTAAAGGCGTTCTTGTTGTGCCTGATTTTCTTGCTAATGCAGGTGGTGTCATTTCAAGCTATGTAGAACACATAAATGGCACCCCTAAACAGATGTTTGCAATGATTAAGGAGAAGATTTCAACTAATACTAAGCTTGTTCTAGAGAGGGCCAGAAATGAAAAAATACTTCCGAGACAGGCTGCAATGGATATTGCAATGGAGAGGCTTAAAATAAATAGATTACTAGGGTAAGAATTAGATACTTAATTAAGACGGTTAAAAAAAACGGGCACATGATTTATACTTTTGACAATTTTAATATGTTCTCTTTTTTAAATCTATTTTGCATTTGTAAATTTGTAATATAGAATGTATTTATCTTAATTCTCAATGCTTTTTATTTTCTATCCTATTTTTTCTTTTGCTTACTATAACTCCAAGCGTTGTTACTATAGCCGTGATTACAATCCCTACCACAAACTTAAGCCTGTCGTCTGTGCTCTCCCAACCACGAATAAACGCTGAAAGTATGAGAACAATACCAGAACATGCGATTCCAGCACTTATGCTTGTTATGGTCAAAAAGAAAGCCACAAGGATAATCAAAACTCCTAAACTGCTGGCTATTATAAAAAAGTTCTTGTTGTAAGCTTTCATTGCATTGTTGAACTCAATTTCGCAGTTCCGCTGCTCAGTGTTTAACGTTCTGCCTGAAATCAGGGCTCTGCACTCGCCAACTGTAATATTATCTGTGCATATCTCAAAGCCAAACCTTGGCTCACTTATGTATTGTTGTGGGCAGAAATCCTCATAATTCACATCAGGATAAAAAGCCTGTATTCCTAAAAGAGCAAGAACAAAAACCACAACACCAACAGCTATGCCAAAAACGACATTAAGAACTTTTGTCATTTCCTCTAATAAGCGGGTAAAATATATAAATGTTTTCAAAAAAACAGGCACAGGAGGTTTGCATAAATGATTAAGAAAAAATATAGGCGATTTTTCCTTCAGTATGTTGTGCTATTTGGCTTTCTTACGGGTCTCTTTACAGCTATTGGAATAAGTCCGCTGGACGAGGTTTTTTCGTTTATGGGTCGGTACATGAACTTTGTTGTAGACAACCTTCTCGTTCAGCTTGTTTTTGTTTTAATGCCCTTGATTAGTTTTATTATGATGGTTAAAAAGGTCTACAAAAAGGCAAGAAAGCTAGGGCTTGCTGCTGTATTTGTCGGATATATTAGTGGTATTTCAGTGCTCTTGCATCCTACTCTCTCTCTAGGACTTCTTCTGGTAGCATTTGTCTTGGCAGTTATTGGTCTAGAAAGAAAGTTATAGATAAAAATAAGCCATATGAATATAAATAATTGAATATAAAGAATTTGACAAATATTTTGGAATAAATATCCTGTCATTTAAAATAAGATGGGCCTGCAGGGACATCCAATCGGAACACACAAAATATCAACATTTCACATACAGTCTCATTTTTAGGCGTTCCGTTATTTGAACCCCAGACCGCTGGCTGTCTTAGTTTTGTTGATTTGTCGCCAACGTGGCCATATAAGACCAGCGCTCTAACCTCCCAGTCAAATGCGGATGCAAATGGCTTCCAGGCTGAGCTACAGGCCCAACAGGGCTTCAAAAAATTAGAATGTCTTTATATAATTTTCCACTATAAGACTTTCATATGCTTTATGTCTACCTTATGCCTGCCTTAAGGTAGTTATCTAAAACATCTCCATTGTCAAGACTCGCATCAATTCGTCTGGCTCTCTCAATTATTTTTTCATAATGCCTGCTATACATCTCATGCTCATGCTTAAAATCAATATCCATCCCTATATGGGCTCCATCAGGAATAAGTTTTATACCCTCTGTACCTATCATTTTTGCTATGTATCCTTCAAGCTTATAAATAGGAACCCTGTTTTTGAACAGGTCGCGAGCTTTTTTAAAAATGTTCAATCTTGTTTGTCTGTAGATTTTATTAAGTTCTCTCGCAATTATAAGAATAGAGAAATCTCTTAAGATTCGTGGCGAGTCAGAACCTAGTATGTTGAGCATCTCTTTTATACTTTGGAGCATGATTGCTGGTTCTTCGAGTTTTCTTAATGAGTAGCCCAATGCAATCCTATCTAATTTTATGCTTTGCGGCCTTATAAGAGCGCTACCACTTACACGAAAACTAAACTCCCTTGTATGAACATAGTCTCTTCCGCAAATATTCTCAAGCATTCTGTCAGGCAGGGCGACGGGCGAGATTATATTTTTATCATAAATATACTGCGATGCCTTTTTCAAAAATCTTCTATGCGCAGATGGAGTCATAAATATATGGTCACAACAATTGAAATAGATAAACTCCCCATCTTGAGGCTTTATATAATCCAAGGTTTTAGTTACAGTGCCGTAAAATGATTTGTCGGATGGAGGTATACACTTAAACATGCCAAAAAATTTTGACTCTCTGAGGTAGTTTTCATTTGCGTAAACATAAATCTCTTGAGGATTTAGTCCGTTAATTATTGCTTCTAGAGTATAGTCCAAAATAAGAGTCTCATTAATCTTTTCAAAAGCTTTGTTTGTCAACAGTTTTTCTTTGAGCGTTCTTGTAGTGGAACTCTCATTTGCAAGAACAACAACGCGGAGCTCCTCAAACATTGCTGATGATAAGACTGTGTCCTGCTGATTCTGTGCATTAGTCTTTTTTGCATTAACATTCCAGTAAATCATGCAAGATTGGAGATTTATTATTTATTTAAACCTTGCTTGAAAAACTCTCTTATGATAGGTTTGAATTCTTTTGTGACCTTTAGTTCTAATTCGGATGGAAAACACCTATAATAATTTGGCCAGAGATAGCGCTCGTCAAGAAATACTATCACTCCTTTATCATTTTCGCTTCTTATACAGCGGCCGGCGTTCTGAAGTGCTTTGTTAAACGCAGGGAAAACATAGCCATAATCCCAACCCTTTCCAAATTTTGAGTCGTAGTATTTTATAAGCTCTCTTGTTTCAAGATCTGGCTTCTCTAGCGGAAGTCCAACAATTACAACGCATTTAAGTAAGTCGCCTGGAAGATCTATGCCTTCTCCGAATGAACCAGCAACTACAGCAAGAAGCACCGCCCCATTATCGCTGAGCTTCTTGAATTCGTCAAGAAGCGTTTCCTTGCCTTCTTTAGTCAGGTTTGGCATTTCAAGCAGCATCTTCTTCCTGCACCCTGTGATTTTTTCAAAGACTATGTCGCGAACCTTGTAACTTGGGAAAAAAACAATAGAATTTCCTGGTACTTCATTTACAACCTCAGTGACCACATCTGCAATTTTTTTATATTCGTCGTCTGTCCTGCGGGAAAACTTTGTTGTAGTGAGAGGTATTATAAGGTTTATTCTGTTCTTGTTGGGGAAGGGGCTTTTATAACTTCTCTCTATCGGATTATACACCCCAAGAATGTCTCTGTACATTGAGGTTGGAGAAAGAGTCCCTGACATCATTATAACAGAGTAGGAATCCTCCATAACACCCCTTGAAACAATGCTAGGGTCAAGGCAGATGTTTGACAGCGTTACCATAGGTAAATTGGCATGGCTTATATTAGAGATTATTCTTGCAAAACCCTCGTTTGTTTTCTGCCAGGTATCAAAAAATCTTGAAATAGCTCCCAAAAAACTCTGTTTCTGCTCTTGCCTAACCAATGCTGCAGCATTTTCAAACTCTTCTATAATCTCTTCATAATCAAACTTGTTATCAACCATTTTTATAAACTCTTTTTTTTCAACAAGCCTCTCAACCTCGCCCTTGCCTGAGGCGAGCGTATTAAGAATATCCTGTATACCTACAATCTTTGGAATGAGGCTTGGACTGTATTTTTTAGCCTCTTTAATCGCCTTTCTTATTATATAACTTGATAGTGTTGTTGATGCAAGGTCACGGATGCGCATTGGGAGATTGTGAGCCTCATCAACAATTATTATGCACTTTGAGAGTGAAATCTGAGTTCTATTAAGAAAATGATTGCTGATAACAGGATGGAAAACATAGTAGTAATCTGCGATGATAATCTTTGATTCTACAGCAACTGCTAATGTAATCTCATAAGGACACAACTCGCTTTTCTTTGCGGTTTCAATGACCTCCTCTGTATGGTTTATGCCTGTTTTTATTTCTTGAAGTATCTTTTTGGCAGGCACGCTAAGTCTTGCTCCGCTCTTGGTGTTGCTGTAATACACACACTTGTCAGCATCCTTCATGCTTTTGCAGTATTCAACAAAGTCTGATGAAGATAATCTAAAAACATTTTCCTGTGCACACATCCACTTTTTTCCTATGATATCTGTTACAGTAATGTTTATTCCGTGCCTCTCTCTTATCCTTTTTAATGTTTCAAGTGCGAGTGTGTGCTGTGTATGCCTTGAAGTAAGAAAGATAACTGACAGCTCGTTTTTTAGAGCAAAGGTAAGAGCTGGCGATAGGACCCCTGCTGTCTTTCCAAGGCCGGTCGGAGCATGAACAATAAGCGACCTTTTTTCTTTGAGAGCAGTCTGTACATCAGAGATAAGCAAGTCTTGGACAGGTCTTATTTTTGTATATGGAAAAAGGATTGAGTCTGAGTCCATTCAATGTTGAAAAAACCGAAATCAATATAAACTTAATTAGTTTCTTTTCCATTATACTTTAAAATATGTTTTAAAACAGATAAATATTTATATACGCTTTGCATTGCAATAAAATTGTTTTGTTGGGGTGGAAACAATGAAAAACAAGAACATCTTCAATGTTTTTTTCAGAGAGAAGCCAGCAATGATGCTGACACAACTTTATAATACAAAAGGCGAGGTGTATGCCTCAAACCTAGCAAAGCAGGTTGATTGTACATATTCTCATGTTGTAAAGATACTTCAGCAGATGGAAAAGTCTGGTCTTGTTAGCTTTAATAAAACTGGTAGACTAAAGCTTCTTACATTAACAAAGAAAGGAACAGAAGTTGCTGAAAGTATTGAAAAAATAAGGGCGGCTCTTTAAAATCATTTTAACTTTCAAATAATTTGAAATGTGTTTTATTATTTTATTATGTCTAGATTTCTAGATTTTTTCCTCTATCACTCCTCTTGCAAAATATGTCTTTGCAATCTCAACAAAAAGTTGTTCCTTATTTTGTGGGATAAGTGCTCCGGCTGCACTTTTGTGCCCTCCCGCTTGTCCGCCTACTCTTTCAACTAAAAATCCTAAAGTCTTATTTAAATCTGCATTAGCTTTTCCTGCTATGCGGAGCGAAACCTTGACCATAAAATCTTCTGTGCGGGCCATAGAAAGGATATATGTACCAGCCGGAATATTTACCGAACGGGAAATGATTGAAGCAAGCGTTCCAACCATCGTTGGTAACAGCTCGTTCTTTGCATTGATTATTATAAAGCCTTCTCCTGAAACAATATTCTCGCTTTGTTCTTCATACCATTTTAATGCTTCCATTATCTGTCTTTTATATTCATGGACCACAGAGAATACTCTCTCTTTGCTGGTGTTGTCTCCAAGGCAAATCCCTATGCCTAAAGATGCTTTATCTAGTCTTCCGCACGCATTTAGCACCGTTGAAAATTCCTTTGCATCTCTTAGCATTCCTGTCTCTTCACAAATCGTATAAATGGGTCCATATACCGCTTCAGGTGTTTCCTCGTTCATTCTTCGCAATATAAGACCCTCAAGCAGTCTTCTCTGCTCTTCTTTAGTGAGATCTTCGAGCATTTTCCATTTTGAACCTTTCTTTGGGTTAATACCTAGTGACTTAAGAAAAGCAATCGCTCCTGTTTCTGTGCCCGTAACACCGGGTATATACGGTGTAAAACAATACTCTAGTAATTTATGTATCGGTCTCGTGTTTGCACCAAAAAGTCTAAGCCCATTCTGCACCGAAATCTTTCCACATCTTTCAGCAAGCTCAAGAAGTCTACTATTTATTCCTATAAATCCATAATTCTCTTGGTTGTCACCTATTGCTCCTATTATAGCAAGATGGGCAAGCTCTCTGTTTTTTTTGTTAAGGGCTTTTGCAAACAAGTAGCTCACGCCTGCTCCTGAAATCTCTTTTGAGCCATCAATACCAAAAAGATGTGGATTTACATGAACAAAATTTTCAGGTATGGTTTCATTCTGAGGCTGATGATGATCAAGAATTATAATTTTTTTTCCGGAAAGGAACTTTTTGATTGCGTCTATTTGGCCAGAGCCAAAATCAGAAAAAATAATAAGCCCGGCGGTGTCTTCAGCCAAGGACATTATAATCCTTCTGTCCAGCTGTGGTAGGATTGAGATAGAGAAATGCCTGTTTTCGTTGCTTAGTGCTTTTGTAAGTATTGCGCACGCGCATATCCCATCTGCATCAAGATGCGACACAATCTTAATAGATTTGTTAGACTTGTGTCCGAACTCCTTGAACTTCTGGACAGCTTCCTCTATCCTTGCAAGGAATTCAATCTCCATCCTTTACTCCAGAAGCATTCTGATTTTTTCAGGGCTATACTTCCAGTCCTTTGGAAGTCTACCACTTTTTTTGTAATAATCAACAAGTCTTTTAATCTTTGACTCAGCAATAGTAAGCCCTCGTTTTGCAACCTTATCCTGTTTATTCTCCTCAAGGTGTTTTCTCAGTGCGACATTTTTCTTAATGATAGACATAAGGTCCTCAGGCAGGGCAGGAAGAAGGTTCTTCTCTTTTAGTATCTGGGTTACAGACTTCTTTGTTACAAGCTTAACCCATGGGATTCCATATGCATCCCTTAGATAAACTCCAATCTGTGAAGGCGTTTTGCCTTCTTTTGCAAGCTTTAGAACAAGAATTTCAATCTCTTTGGGTTTGTAACTCATCCATGCAGGAGTCTGTTGTTTCATAGGTTTGGTTGATCCAGATTTTCCTTTTTTTCTTGAATAGATTCGTGCCATGCTAATTCCTCCATAAGGGAAACAAAGAACGATCCTTGTCTCCAGTATAAGCAAGCATAATGCAGCTGCATTAAACAAGCTTATCTATCGATTTTTTGTTATTTGATGTGGGCTTACAGGTTATTTATAAACTTTTGTATGGGCCCACAGGGATTCGAACCCTGGACCTATCGGTTTCTTCAAGCAGTATAGTGGCTGCATATAAGAGCCGATTGCTCTACCGACTGAGCTATGAGCCCATTTTATTATATGGATTTAGAGGAAATTAATAAAACTTTAGTAGCAACCATCTTAGTTCCATGAATTATTTATCAAATAACTTTACTTGAATATATTTGATTACTTGCTTAAATATGCTTTAATATGTTTGAATATAGGTTGAATATAGATATAATAGCCCCGGGCGGACATCCGGCAAATTTCAGCATTTATCTCTTTGTGAGCTAAAATAGGAAAACCCATTTAAGCACACAAAATCTAATCTTTGTAGCCAAAATTTTGTTTCGAACCGCCGTCCACGGATCCAAAGTCCGCGATGATTGGCTTCCAGTTTTGTCTGGGTTTGGCCGCTACACTACGGGGCTATAAGTGTCGAAAGGAAAGACAAGGCTATAAAAAGGTTTCTAAGCACTTTTTTAAATTTTTATATATATCATACTATGTAATATATAGTATGATAATATAATAAAATACTATAATAATATTAATAATATATCCTACCATTAGGCACCGCTCAAAATCTCGTTTTCAGTCGGCTTACCATCATGTTAGCACTTTTCCGTTTAAATGAAAATATCCGGTTCTCCGTATGGAACAACTCACTTCAAACCCATATATGATTCCTGAATGTGCATACGCGGTGGATGCCAACACACTTTTTGGACGGTGCCCAAAATAGAAAGGAAACTTTTTTATATAACTTAAATGTATGGATACTAAAATGCTAAGGGGTATAATTTCAAGGATGATTATATTTTCTCTTTGTGTACTTAGTGGAATTATTATTATTCTGTAAAGGCTTTATAGCCCCAGCATTGGCAAAAACTTCTAAAGGTGATTTATATGGAGGTTAATTTGGAAATATTAGCCGGAAAGATTTCAAGCGAGGATTGGAAAAGGTTGGGAGATATAGTGAACAAGTTGTTAAATCCTTCTCCAAATGAGCAAGGGTTAAAAAAGAGGAAAATCTATCTTGTTTTGGGGAATGAGCCTCTTGTTGGTGTTCTTGATACATATGGCTCTAATGGGGATGTGACGTATCGGAAGAATATGTTTTACTTAAATGGAATGCTTATACCTACAAAAGATATCCAAAGATTAAAAGAGCAGGAAATAGTTTATCCAGATGCAAGCCAATTTGAGCCAATTAACTTTCATCCAGAATATAACTACCCTATAGGAACTTGACCTACTTCCTAAAAGTTTCCCATCCTTCAAGAAAAAACCTGTCAGTATTAGGAACATCTTTAAGGTTTAGGTCATATGTCGCTTCCATTCTTGCTGATGGCTCAACAGAGCCTACCATCTCTTCAAGTTCAACCATACATCACACCTAAATTAGCATAATATTCTATCCTAAAAATGGTATTAATATAGCATTTACTCTGTTGTGGTTTTAATATCTTAAATATGATATAGCAAAGAGTCTATCCTTAATCTATTCTTTAAATATTTTTAGTATAAAAAATTCTGTTATTACTATCTACATACTCTATTATTTAATATATATAATGTGGAT
>JAWABL010000027.1:0-16741 GCA_038884615.1 Candidatus Woesearchaeota archaeon
ATGTTAAATTATATAACATAAATAGTTTTATATAATATATTTGCATAATATTAAAATTTATAATATGGTTATTTTAATATCAAATAAGAAATAAAAAGAATAATTTGTTTAATTATATATCATAAAAATATTTTTTATTATGATAATTAATTAACTAATAATATATTTTAATTAATTTTAGTTATATTATATAATATTTTTATTTATAAAAATGTTAATTAATACAACAAAAAATTCTTTATAATAAATATTTATTATATAATTTTTATTTAATATATTATATAATTTAACATAATAATTTTATAAATATATTATTGTTTTATAATTTCTATTAAAAATAAAAATAATATGTTAGTTAATTAATCACCAAAATATTTAAATAATACTTAAGTTAATCTAATTAACAAAGGGGTCTTTATGTTTGATATTAACTTTATAAGAAGTGGCTCAGAATACTACATTTATACATATTCTACACGGCATCTTCTAAAAAAGGATAAAATAAGATTTTTTTATGCTTTAAAGGGCAGGGACGGAAAATCAGGCATTATAAAAAGCGCAAAAATTGTGCATTTAGGTAAAACAGTGCTTCTTGTGCCTATTAAGTATGATGAAGATGTTCAGCAGTTCATGAAGATATGGAACCTTCCATATACAAAAAGGCGGGCTATTGTTGACGATGAAGAGATAAGAGGTGGTCCGCCATGAATCGCCACCGCTCACTCAACAAACTGAATTTTATGTGGTTGTGTTTAATTTTTACTGCTATATTTACAACAGCAATATTCGCTGCTGAGTATCACTGCAATGATTGTGCGAGCTGCAACGAAAATATTAGCAATGCTGTAATAGGTGATATAATTTATCTTGATAATGATATAATCGATTATTCAGGATCAGTGTGCATAAACTTAACTGGAAAAACAGGAGTAATCTTTGACTGCCAAGGAAAAATTATTGACGCTGTTAGCGGTGATGATGGAATTTACGGCTCAAACATAACTAACTCTACTATAAAAAACTGCATAATAAATGACTTTTCGACGGGTATTAGATTAATTAACACACCATCAAACAACCTCATCCAAAATTGTATGATTAACAGCAGTGGTTATATTGGAATATATTTATATGGAGCTTCTAACAACTGGTTTATAAACACAACAATAAAGGACAGCAAATATCCAGGGGATGTCTATGGGATTTATTTGGAGTCTCCAGATGGTAATCATTTCATAAATATAACAGTTGTAAACAACACAGGTTTTGATATTTTTAACAGTGCATGGGCCGATTCTAATTGCAATAATGAGTTTCAAAATGTTAATGTAACAAACGGCCCATTCGGCTATTTCAACTATTCTGTGTCGTTAGCAGACTCAACCTATGGCTTGATTCAATTATGTAACGCAGACAACTCAAACATAACAAATGTCACAATAAATGGCAATTACAACAATGGGCTTATTATAATGAGGTCTTCAAATGTAAGCGTTTCTAACTATACATGTATAATGTGTGAAGATGGTGTACATGTTATGCACAGCGGAGGCAATTACAGCAACTTGCACATATACAACAGCTCAAAAGGCGTCTATGTAGGTGAAGGGTCACCTGAAAAGAATATTTTTTCAAACATTACTCTCATGGGAAACGGTTACGGCATAAGTATGTATAGAGGGCCGCAAAACAACGAATTTAAAAACTCAATAATCGCACAAAGCACCATCGCTGGCGTGTATCTTCAGTACTACGCGATTGCGGTGTTCAACAACACATTCTACAACAACATCTTCAACAACACAGTCAATGTATACTCTAACAATGAAAGCAACTGGAACATATGGAACACCACCCTCAACTGCTCGGCAGGGCCGAACATCATCGGCGGGAAGTGCATCGGAGGAAATTACTGGGCAACACCAAGTGGGATTGGGTTTTCTGAAAATTGCACACTGTCAACAGATGGAATATGTGATAGTTACTACAACATAACAGAAGGTAACATTGACTGGCTGCCGCTGACATTTAATGATTATCAAACATGGCTACTGAACATTCATGTCAACGACTCTTCGGGCAATGGCCTTGATGGTGTAAATATAACAATTAAAAATCAGTACAACAATATTATCTTTAGCCAGCTCACCGATTCCTGGGGCAATAAATCATTAAACATAACTGAATTTATAGCAAATAGTTCAGGAACTTTTAGTTTCATCTACAACATAACATTTTCAAAGCAGGGTTATGTCTCAAGGAGCTTTTTAGAAAATATCACAAACGACAGATTATTTGAGGTTGCTCTTCAGAACCAAACAGGGTTCTTACCCAACATAACAAAGTTCTCATCAAATGAGACGACAGATCTAAATTTTGTTGCTGACCTGACAAATGTAACAAACCTTACCCTAAGCAATGACATGATAAAGATTATCTTTACTGTGCCAGTTAATGTGTCTGGGCTGGATATTGATTCAAACATCAACTTCTCCGACGATATAGTATCAATAAATACACAAAGTCTTTCAAACCTGAATGTTTCCGCAAGTATCACAATTAAGAATGTCTCCTGTCCTGTAAATACGATATATTATGCAAATATTCACACTGTAAATATTAGCCAAGTGTTTCTGAACGGAACAGACTGCGAGGCCGCGGGCATATGTTCAAATATACAATGCAATGGCACAACACTCTCCTTCGATGTAAACCATTTCTCAAGCTTTGCGGCCGGAATTTATGCTAACCTTACAATCTGGGACGATACAGACAATTTAACAGTCTATCAAGAACAGCCGATGTCATTTTTTGCAAATTATAGCAATGGAACAACGCCTATAAATGGCAGTGGAGTTTACTGCGAAATCAGAGCAGGAAGCATTGTTGACAACATGAGCTTCAATTCAAGCAGCGGCTACTATGAATATACAACAGTCTTTCAGGGCTTTGGAAACATGAGCTTCAATGTAACCTGCAACGGCTCAGTTATGGGCTACGATGTCCTTTCTGTAAGCGACATTTTCACTATATCGCATATGCAGTTAACCGTTTGCAGCTCAGGATGCACTTTTTCTAAAATAAGCGAAGCACTATCAAACATTTCAGGGACAGAAAAAACCATAATAATAAATGAATCTGGGGAGTATGTTGCAACCAACACAACTTCCTATTATGTGAATGATACTTCTGCCTCAGGGGTAATCTCAATTCAGGCGAACAATGTTATTTTAGACTGCAACAACTCAGGAATCTACGGAAACCTTAGCGGATATGCCGTTTATATCAATGGTTTTGATAATGTCACTATTAAAAACTGCATATTTCAGAAATTTAGCAGGGGTATTCTTGCAAGGTTCAGCGAAAATTGTTCATTCATAAACAACACCCTTCGTAACAATACTTATGGTATACATCTTGCGACAGAAAACTACAACGCACTCCTGCTAAATAACACACTCTATTACAACAGCTATGGTATAGAGTTTGACTCCTCAAATAACTCAAATGTCATTAGAAATAATATAACAGGAAGCATAGTAGATGGGATATATTTTGAATCATCATGTGGGAGTAATATAATAGACACTCAGGTATCATCATCTGGGATTGCAGATATCTATACAAACCTTGACTCAAACAATACGCTGTTAAATGTCAGCTATAGTACACTTAAGTATATCTCCTCCAGCGGATGGCTTTCTGTAAAATGGTATGTTGATGCTTATGTAAACGAAAGTTTAGGAAACCCTGTAGTTAATTCAAGCGTTGTGATAAACAGCACATTTGGAAATGTTTTTTTCGGCACAACCGGCATAGAAGGCCGCATAACAAGACAGAACCTTACATCGTTTATGCAAAACAATGCCACCTCTATATATTACTCAAATTACACTCTTGTTGCGTATAATGGGACACATAGAACAGACATCTCGTCATTCAACTTAACAACAAACTTGTTTATATTCCTGACTTTTGACACAAGCGCGCCACAAATAAGCTCTGTTACAAACAGCTCAATAACCAACCAAAGCGCAGTAATAACATGGATAACAGACGACATGAGCAACTCAACAGTCTACTATGGAACAACGACTTCTCTTGGAAGCATTGTATACAATTCAACCCACACAACTACACACAGCATTACACTAAGTCTAATAAATAATACACTATATTATTACAATGTAAGTTCATGCAACCAGAATGGACACTGTAGCGTCTCTTCTCAATACAGTTTTAGAACTCTGAATAATACAGATACAAAAGCGCCAACAATAACCTCTCTGCAGAACACAACAATTACTGGCACTGGAGCAGTGATAAGCTGGACTACAGATGAGAATGCAAACAGCACTGTTAAGTATGGGACCGCAAGTGGTAGTTATACCCTTTTCCAAAAGAACGAATCATTCTCAACAAGTCATATTATAATTCTTACAAATCTAAGCTCTGAGACAACATACTATTATGTTGTAAACAGCACAGACGCATCGGGAAACTCAAATCAAAGCGTAGAGTATAGTTTCACCACGCTTGACATAACCCCACCTGCAGTAATCAGTATCGCAAATACGACTGGAGAGAATTTTGCAGTGATAACATGGGGGACCAATGAAAATTCAACAAGCGTTGTAAAGTATGGGACGGCAAGCAGCAGCTATTCAATAACATACTCAAACTCATCGCTTGTAACATCACACCTTGTAAACCTTACAGGGCTCTCAACAGGAACATATTACTATGTAGTCAATAGCAGCGATACTAGCGGAAATTCAAATCAAAGCGGCGAGTACACCTTTACGATAGTTGATTTAACATCGCCATCGATAACAATAAACTACCCTCAAAACGGAACCATTGTGAGCGACTGGGCAAACATTATTCTATCTGTTACAACAAGCGAGGCATCAACATGCATAGTTACAAGCTATAAACTTGGTCTTGTCCTAACAACAAATAGCGTGACGCTCGTGCCAGGAACGGGCAACCTTACGCACACAAGACCTTTTAACTCAACAGGAGACTCTACTGGCTATGACAATTATTTTGCACTTAGCTGCACCGATGCCTCTTCAAACTCAAATTCAACAACCACTTATTTCAAGATAAACGACACGACTGCCCCAGTTATTACTTTTCATGGCCCAACACCTTCTGATAAAGGGTATGCTAATTCCAGTAATGTTACAATAAACTTTAGTTTGAGCGAGCCTCCTGCCATAGGTTATCCAAAACTTTCAATTGACGGAGGAACTAATATTACTCTAACTGTCTCATCAGGCTATTATAGTTATACAAAGACAGACCTTGGTGAAGGAAAACACAACATCACAATTTATGCTGTTGATAGCAAAGGCAATAATAAAACTACCCAGCGAGAATTTACAGTTGACTCTACAGCGCCAAGCATAAAGCTAAAAAACCCGAAAAACAAAGCGACTGTACTAGATTGTAGTGACATGCTGATTAATGTAAGCGTGAATGAGGAAAGCACATGCGAGTATGCAATATACGAAGACCATAAAAAAGATTACGACAACTGCGTTGACGAATGCCAGACAGACCAAGACAAGTGCATAGATAATGCCGACAACATCGAGGAGGAAAAAGACTGCGAAGATAAGTATGAAGAATGCGAAGCAAACTGCGACGATAAAAGATATGAGAAAGTAGACTCCGGCAAACTAGATGAGCTTAAAGGGCAGAACACCTGTGAAGACATTTGTGATGACGAGCAAAATAAGTGCGAAAACAACTGCGATGGAAAAAAAGACAAATGTATGGATAATGCTAACAACAATGATGAAGAGGATGAATGCGATGCTGACTATGACGATTGCATTGATAACTGTGGAGCAGACTATGAGGAGTGCATAGATGACTGCTCAAGCAGAGAGAGGTACTATTCAACAATGCTAGAGACCTGCCTTGCAGACGGTTATTATCTTGTTAGGGTAGCATGCAAAGACAATGCAAAAAATAAAGATGAATACAATTTCACTTTTACAATGGTAGATAGTACACCACCGGTTGTGATGGCAATAAGCCCTAATAATACAACAATAACTGAAAGAATCATAAAAGTCCATGTTTCAACAAACGAGGATTCTGTATGTAGGCTCTCAAAAAGCAATATAGCCTATAACTCAATGGAGTATGTCATGACAGGTACAGGCAAAGAGCATAGCTATATACTGGAAAACCTCCAAAATGGCATTCATACTTACTATGTGTTATGCAACGACACAAAAGGTAATGTCATGACCACGCCTGCAGTTGCATCATTTACAGCCGTAGGAGCTTCAGATGTTTCTGAAACAGCAAAGACTGCTACAACAGGTATATACTTAAGCGCCTTGAAAAAAAATGTTCCAAAGGATTTCAGCGTCAATGAAGCAGGGTTGGATGTAACCAACATACGCATAACTGTTGACGAGGAATATTCAAACGCTGGTTTTGCCATTCGCAAGATTACAGACACTTCAAGCGTAAAGAAACCTGACACAGGTATAGCCTACCAGTATTTTGAGATTACAAGGGATAAAGTTGCAGCAGACAAGCTAATCAAAGCGGAGATTAAGTTTAGGGTTGCGAAATCTTGGAGCGATACAAACAGAATAGACTTAAATAAAGTTTACCTTATGAGGTATACGAACACGTGGGAGAAGCAAGATACGAATTTCCTAAGCTCTGACGCTAGTTATTCATACTTTGAGGCAACAAGCCCTGGCTTTTCTGTTTTTTCAATCATCGGGGAACAAATGCCACAGGCGCAGATAACCGACAACACAACTGTGCCTGAGGTGGAGAAGCCCTCTGAAATAGAAGGTGAAAAAAAGTTGAATTTATGGTTAATAATTGCAGTATGTGTCGTGGTTGTGGGAGGTGGTTCAGCATACTACGTCTATAGGTCACATAGACACCCCCAACAAGACTCCTTTGCTGAAACACAAATACACCCGACACAGAATTCTGCAGCAGCGGCAGAACAACCTGCCGCTGCTGTCCTTGACGATGTTGATAAATATATTCTTGAATGTAGTCGCCAGGGATTTACTGCTGAGCAGATAAGAAAAGGGCTTATTAGTGGAGGGTATGAACAAAGTGTTGTTGACAAAAAGATACACGACCTCTTGCATTACGATCCGACAGAAGACCATGAAGTAATGGAGTATGTTATTTCATCGCTTAAGGAGGGGCTAAGTGAAAAAAGGATAAGGAAGGAGCTTTTACGGGTAGGTCATAGGGATGATGAAATCGACAAGATTTTTGCAGCGATAAAGGCAAAAGAGAAGCAAGAAAGAAAAACAAATGAAAGTGATACACTACATGACAACAAAATGCCTGCAAACAGGGATGCCACAGAAAAAGATGAGCTCAGGGACTACATAGCACAAGCTTTGCAAGCAGGCTCAAAGAGAGAGGATATTGAAAACGTGCTTCTAGAAGCCGGATTTATGCAAAAGGATATTGAGCGCAAGTTCATTGAGCTTGATGCAGCATCTCAATCTGATGAAAACAACCTAGACAAAGAAGTTATTGAGTACATTCAGCTCTCGGCTGCAAAAGGGATTAAAAAGCAAGACATTAGGAAAGGGCTTGAAAATCTAGGTGTAAGTAGTGAAGCGATTGATGATGCTTTCAAAAGAGTAGGCATATAGATGAAAAGTAAAGCAGTAAATGAAAAGATTTAAATATAAAATTACTATGGAAAATAAAACAAGTACTAAAAAAGATAAGGGGTGGTATTTTTGGCAAAAGCAGTGAAAGTTGCAAAGGTAGGCATAAAGAAAAAAGACGGTTACCTATATTATGTAGACAAGCAGGGAGACATTTCAATGGTCCCCATGAACAGAGGTGGAAGGAAAAAGAAAAAAAAGTAAGTTTTGAAATACTTACTGCCTAGATTTTTATAATTTTTTTTTGAAGATTACAATTTCTTTATCTTCGGACCAGAAGGAGTATCATCGACAGAGTATCCTAGATTGAGAATTTCACTTCTAAGATTGTCTGCTTTTTTCCAGTCCTTTGCTTTTCTTGCTTGTTCACGCAGTTCTGCAAGATTTATTATTTCTTGAGGCACATCACTTTTCTCCATGCTTAGAATGCCAAGGACATAATCTATGCTTAAAAGCAATTGAAGTGCATCTTTTGCATTTTTGGTATCAATGCCGGATTCTGATATCATCTTGTTAGTTTCCTTTACAAAATCAAAAAGGACTGCAAGGGCTGTGCTTATATTAAGATCGTCATCCATTGCGCTCTCAAAATCGTTTTTCACTTTGTGAAGAAAGCCATCAAAATCCGCATTAAAACTTCCTCCATTATAGGAAAGCAGTTTATCATACAACTCATAAAGCCGTTCTATTGCCTTTTGTGATGAACGAAGGGCCTCAAATGTAAAATTGAGTGGTTGCCTGTAATGAGCAGAAAGAAGAAGATATCTAATTGCCATAGGACTAAAGCCCTTTGCCAGAATATCCCTTAGTGTATAGAAGTTACCAAGAGACTTTGACATCTTCTTTCCCTCTACAAGTATATATTCATTATGAAACCAGAAATTGACAAACTTTTTCTGGGTTGCTGCCTCGCTTTGCGCAATTTCGTTTTCATGGTGGGGAAATATAAGGTCAACGCCGCCTGTATGTATATCAAAATGTTCGCCGAGATATTTCATCGACATCGCGCTACACTCAATATGCCAGCCGGGCCTTCCCCTGCCAAAAGTTGTATCCCAGAAAACATCTCCATCACTTTCATCCCAGAACTTCCAAAGAGCAAAATCCTCAACACTCTCTTTGTCATACTCGTCTTTCAGGACTCTTTTGCTTGCCCCAGCAAGCGTTTTCTCCGGATTTATCCTTGAAAGCCTGCCATAGCTCGGAAATTTTGATATTTTATAATAGACACCATCTTCTGCCTTGTATGCAACACCTTTTGCAAGAAGCTCTTTAATAAGGGAAACCATCTCGTTTATATGCTCTGTTGCCTTAGGCATTACATCAGGAAGCTGGATAGAAAGAGTTTTGAAGTCTTCCAGAAAGTATAGAGTGTATTTTTGGGTGAAATCTTTGAGGCTTAGTCCCTCTTTTTTTGAGTCCCTTATTGTTTTGTCGTCCACATCAGTTATGTTCATAACATGCATAACCTTGAAACCCTTGTATTTTAAATATCTTTTAAGAATATCAGAAGATATAAAAGCTCTGAAATTGCCAATATGCGCAAAATTGTAGACCGTTGGTCCGCAGCTATATATTTTGACAGTGTTGTTCTCAATAGGCTTGAGTTCCTCTTTCTGTCTTGTAAGGGTGTTGTATAAAGAGACTGGCATAAGATGAGATTAACCTGGTGGTATTTATTGGTTTTGATTATTAATCAATTTTTGGCACAAGGAGGTTTATACCTCCATATATGCCTATTTCATACGAAGAAATCTTCTTTGTAGAAGAAGAGCTGAGCCAACCGTCTTTCTGACTCATAGTTATATACAAGTTATATACAAGGCAAACATATGTTCAGACTTTTGGCAAAACCCCTGCACATACCCTGCAGCCTTTATATCTCTGTTGATTAGTGCAAAAAGAAATTTTTTTATCTCTATCTCAATGGGAAGTACATAGCCAAGCCTTTTAAACACGGCAAATTTGGACAATCCTTCATGTTCTGGATGAAGCACCCTGAAACAGTAAATATCATCATCATGAATCGTTATCTGCGGCGCCCTTCACATAGGTGGAAGTGTCATAGACAATTCTATCTTACCAGATATGCCATCAATTACATATCCTATTGCTGTGCATTCTGGCGACAGGTTTCGATTATCTCCTTGACCATAGTATTTGAATTCTGTAATGATTTTGTCTTCAAGCTGGCTTGAGTTGAGATAAGAAGTCCATCCCTGATTTTTTTGGAGATTGATATTTTGCCATCTTTCGTGCACCTCTAAACTGAACTTGTTTCCCCTAGCATCACACAGATAAAGACCAGACAATTCTTTGTACATAGAAAGCGGTGAATAAGCGAACTATTTAAATTTGTTTATTACTGCCAAGAGCTTACCAAGTAGCTCAGGGTTTGTAGCAATTATATCATGCGACGAGAGAGAAAACTCTCTGTTTTCAAAGTCAGTCACTTTGGCTCCTGCTTCCCTGGCTATGACTGATCCTGCACCTACATCCCATGGATTAGCGCCGAACATGAAAAATGCGTCAATCCTGCCAGCGGCAACATAGCACAGCTCAAGAGCCGCAGCTCCAAGCTGCCTGATGTTGTGGTTTACAGGCTTTATTGTACTGTATGTCTTAAGAAATCTTGATATATTGTTTTTATCTTTGTTATGGCAGAATGTAAGTATGGTCTCTTCAAAGTTAGCCCTATTAGAGATATGAATTCTTGTGTTGTTCAGGAAGGCTCCTTTACCATGCTGCGCATAAAACATTTCTTTGGTGAGAGGATTGTAAACAACTCCGAGTATAGGCTTATTGTTATGGAACAGAGCGATTGAAGTGTTAAAGAAAGGGTTCATCATTATAAAATTGGTTGTGCCGTCAAGCGGGTCAACAACCCACACATAGTCAGACTTGCCATGGCTTCCAGTTTCCTCTCCAAGAAAAGAATGGTTGGGAAACTTCTTCATTAGAATTTCTTTAATCTTCTGCTCAGCCTCCCTGTCCGCTCTTGTGACAAAGCTTTTGTCGGCTTTATATTCATGGCTCACTTTACCATAGTGCTTAAGAAGTATTCTGCCAGCTTGCCTAGCAGAGTATATTGCAGTTTTCAGCTCTTTCATTTTAGTAATACTTAGAATCAAAAACCTTCATGTCGTCAAGCATATCCTTTTTCTGCCAGTCTTTTGACCATTCTTCTACATTATATACATTAAATGTACCGTCTGCATTTGAGGCGATGACGCGCCTTATACCTGCATTGATTATCATCTTTTTGCAGATAAAGCAAGGGAATATATCAACAAGCTTGTTCTCGTTGTTGTAGACTTTCATGCCCCAGAGATAAAGGTCAGAGTCAACAATATGTTCCCCTGTTCTTCCAGCATTGATGATGGCGTTCATCTCAGCATGTACACTTCTGCAAAGCTCATACCTGTGGCCTGAGGGGATTTTTAGTTCTCTTCTGAGGCAGTTACCGCGCTCAATGCAATCCATTGTCTTTCTCGGAGCCCCATTGTAGCCTGTTGAAATAATTTTTTTATCCTTTACAATAACTGCAGCAGCAATTGTACTAAGGCATGTGCTTCTTTTTGCAACTTCTCTTGTTATGTTCATAAAATACTCGTCCCAGTCTGGCCTCATGATAAAGAGGCAATTTTCGTGGGTATTAAAAAGTTACCTTTTTTCCGGCTTGGTAGATGCTAATCAAAGGTATATGCGGATAGTATGAGCAAGCCGAAATAATAAAAGTCTGCTACTAAGAAGATACTTCTAAAAGGATGCTAGAATTATTATGCCTGCCAGGATTAAAAAAACGCCGATATACTGCTGAAATGAGAGATATTCATTGTAAAAGATTCTTCCATACAAGACAGATATAAGCGGAGCTGAGAAAGTTATTGAGGCAACAATGCTAACATACCCTCCTATTATTCCAATATTATAAAATAAGAGTCCTAATGCGCCTAAGATGCCCGCTAAAAAAGAGAAAAACAGAGTTCTTCTATCGATTTGGAAGCTCAATCCACGTATATGCATATGAGAAGCGCTATAGATTACTGCTCCAAACTCTATAATAAATGCGCTTAAAATTGGTCCAAGATACTGCACATTTATTTTCAGCAGAAAAAAAAGAATCGCCCAAAGGATGCATGTTAAAAATGAGAGGGTAACCGCTTGCTTGCTTTCAATTAATTCTGATTTATTGAAATCACGAAAGTTTATTGTGGTAGTAATAATTCCAATGAAGAGTATTATTATTGCAAACACTTGAAACCATGAAAGAGATTCTTTGAAAAGAACAACAGAAAGTGCCGCAGTAAACAAGATAGAGGAATTAGATATAGGGCTTACGATTCCAAGCTTCCCATTCGCAAGGGCGCTATAAAATGACAAAACTGATAAGTAACCAATGAAAGATACTGCTAAAGCTAGAAGAATATACTTAAATGATATTTCTATGCTATGTGGAAATAAAAAAAGGTAGGCAACTAAAATTAAAAAGAGTCCACTTGATGCAAAGATATTTCTCCAGAAGGTCGTCCTTACTGCACCAACTTTTCTTGAAACTATAGATATCCATGAATCGCTTAATCCATAGCTTATCAAAGCAAGAACTCCGAAAATGATGGTGTGTAGATAGCTCATCTTGCCATTAAAACAGATTCAACATTATAAATATTTAGCAAATGTTTGGACAGGTTGGTATTTAGTTATAAGAGATAAATTGTAAATCGTTTTTAGGAACCTTTAAATAATCCCTCTTAAACAAAAAGGGTGATGATACTAGAAATAGGGATTATACTGTTCGTTGTGCTCGCTCTAAATATAGTCATCTGGGCTGTGGTAATGAAGTTTAAAAGCGTTTCAGAACGGCTGAACCAGATATTCATTGATGAGGAAGGCGAACATATTCTTGAATCAAAAAAAGCGTACTATCACGGCACTTTTGATATTCAAAACTTCCGAATTTTCTCAAATGGTCTTTTTGCAAAAAGTAAAGGTTTCATAAGACTTACAGATAGATATCTTATTTTTAAAAAGAGATTAAGTAGAAAGAAGATTATCATTCCATTAAGATATATAACTAATCTAAGCCATGGACTCACTCATTCAAAGAAAGAAAGCCGGCCCATCTTAAACGTTCATTGGATAAACGGCAATGTTGAGCTCATAAGTGGGTTTTCCATTGATAGTGGAACGCCGCATAAGCAATGGATAGACAAGATAAACAATCTTCGTGGGTAAGAAAGAGTAGATAATTCTTATATTTGATATAATAATGCTTATATTATAAGGCTAAAGTAACTTCTAAAACAACTAATTATTCAAACACAACGAATGCCCTCTAGTATTTATAAGAGTTAAGCTAATAAATAATCTCTACTTTTTTTACATACGGCTCAATTGCTGACTTAAAATCTAAAAGAACATTATATGTGTAAGGTTTAAGCGCCTCGAAGCTCTTGTCAAGACAGACTTCCGGCCTAAATTGTTGAATATGGAAAGTCTTTGCGCCTTTAATCCACTGGCCTATAGAAGCGAAATCAGCTACACCAAGCCCTGGAAATGCTGTTGTGCGGAAAATATGTTCTATATCGCTTTCTATAATAATTTTTATACTCTCATTTATTAAACTTGTATGTGCCGTTTCGCCTGCAATGGTAGTGTATTTTTCAGGTGAAGATTTTATATCCATTGCAACACAGTCAATGAGTTTTTCCCTAATAAGGGTCTGCAGCATCTCCGGATTGCTACCGTTTGTATCAAGCTTTATTCTATAGCCAAGTGCTCTTATTTTATTAATAAATAATGGAAGAACAGAGTGTAGAGTGGGTTCGCCTCCTGAGATTACAACTGCATCAAGCCACATCTTCCTTTTTTCAAGAAACGCAAGAACCTCATTTTCTGGGATTGATGGGATTCCATTTGAATGTAGAACAATACCGGGGTTTTGACAAAATTTACAACGAAAATTGCACCCTGAAATAAATATTACCGCGGCTGAGTAAGGAGGATAGTCTATCAGAGACAACTTCTGTAGCCCTTTTATTTGCATCTCGCATCATCCTAATCTCAAATTAAAAAGATTAAATAAAAAAGATTTAAAGTCATCTCAAGAGACTTAAAACAGGCTCTTGTTTTCAATGATCTTTTTGACATCATTAACACACTGCGCATGTGCAACAACATTCATCTCTTCATCAAGGAATATCACCCAGGGAACTGACATTACTCCATACTTTTGAGCAACTTCCATTCCTGCATCTTCTGTTGCATCAATCTCGTCACCTGGGATATGCACTGTTGAAAGATACTCATGGACGTCTGCACAGTTTGGGCACATTGGTGTCATAAAGAAGAGATATCTTTTTATCATACTATCCACCATTAAATAATCTAATTGGCTCACATTTAATTTTGTATGTTAATATTTTAAATTTAATTATTAAATCTAATTATTAAATATAAATGTTAAATATAATTGTTATCACTAAACTTAATTTAAATTTTATGCTAATTTATATTCTTACTATTGCAGCAAGTTCGTTTGGAAGTGGATGGGACATTGTGATGTCTTCTCTAAACTCAAGCCTGTCTCGAAACTCTTCCTGCTTGCCCGCATTCCAGTTCTTCACCGGTCTAAAATAGCCTACAATCCTTGAATAAACCTCTGTTTCAGAGCCACATTCAGAACAGGTAAAGTGCTCTCCTTTTATATAGCCGTGATTTGGACAGACGCTAAATGTGGGCGTTATAGAAAAATAAGGGAGCTTTGTATTAAATGCGATTCTTTGCACAAGCCGTTTGCATGACTCTCCGCTTGACATGCGCTCTCCCAAGAATGTATGAAAAATGGTTCCTCCTGTATAAAGAGGCTGAATCTTGTTTTGGTGCTCAATCGCCTCTATTGCATCCTCTGTTGCATCAACAGGATACTGTGTAGAGTTCGTGAGATATGGCTCATTTTTTCCTGCGGTTATAATATCAGGATGATATTTTTTGTCAAGCCTTGCAAACCTGTAGCTTGTTGACTCTGCGGGTGTTGCCTCAAGATTGTAAAGATTACCTGTCTCTTTCTGAAACTGTGCACACATGTCGCTCATAAACTTGAGTGTTTCTATTGCGAGCTGTGTTCCCTCATCGCTTCTTATGTCCTTACCAATAAGATTTAAGCATGCTTCGTTCATGCCACAGAGCCCTATTGTTGAGAAGTGGTTTTTAAATGTTCCAAGGTATCTCTTTGTATAAGGCATCAGTCCATTTTTAAGATTGTGGTCAATTATTTTTCGCTTTATCTCCAATGCGTCTCTTGACAACAACATATATTTTTTTATTAAGGCGAAAAATTCGTCTTTATCTTTTGCTTCATAGGCAAGTCTGTTTAGATTAAGGGTCATTACACCAATAGAACCTGTGCTATCGCCAGGCCCCCACATACTTCCCGGACGCTTTATAAGCTCATCTGTGTTCATATTCAGCCTACAACACATAGCGCGAATTGATCTTGGATTTAGATTTGAGCCGATATAGTTCTGAAAATAAGGTGTCCCATATTTAGCAGTCAGTTCAAAAAGGAGTGTGGCATTCTCAGAGTTCCAGTCAAAGTCCTTAGTTAGATTATATGTAGGTATAGGGAAAGAGAATATCCTTCCAAGTGCATCACCCTCAATCATAACTTCCAAAAAAGCTTTGTTTATTATATCCATCTCATGCTGGCAGTCGCCGTAGGTGAAGTCCATTCTTTTGCCTCCTACGATAGCCTTCTCGTTCTTCATGTCATCAGGAACAGTCCAGTCAAATGTGAGGTTTGAGAAGGGGTATTGTGAGCCCCACCTACTAGGAATATTAAGGCTAAATACAAGCTGCTGCATACATTGCTTGACCTCTTTGTAGGTCATGTTGTCTACCTTGACAAAGGGTGCAAGAAGCGTGTCAACGCTTGAGAACGCCTGTGCACCGGCGAACTCCATTTGCAAACAGCCTATAAAATTAACCATCTGGTGCACCACGGTATTCATATGCTTTGCAGGCTTGCAATCCACCTTACCTCTAACCCCACCGAAGCCTTTTAAGAGAAGATTTTTTAGGCTCCAGCCTGCACAATAGCCTATAAAGCCGTGGCTTAAGTCATGTATATGCAGATGTCCTGTTTTATGTGCCTCTGCAATCTCAGGCGTATAGATATAATTAAGGGCATAGTTTGAGATAACCTTTCCAGCAGTGTAAAGAAGCAATCCTGAAAAAGAGTACTGCTCGTTGCTATTCTCCTGAACACGCCAGTCAAGCTTGTCAAGATACTCTGAGATTGTGTTATTAACATCTATCATTACATTTTTTGTTTCTCTTATTTTTGTGCGTTGCGCTCTGTAAAGAATGTAAGCCTTTGCAGTGGTAGCATGCCCATTTTCAATCAAAACCTTTTCAACAATATCCTGAACATCTTCAACAGAGGGGATAGTATCCTTAAATTTCTCAGATACCAAAAAAACGGCTTGATTTGCCAAATTATCTGCAATTTCCCTGTCTGAACCTCCTACTGCCTGTGCAGCTTTAAATATGGCGTTTGTAATTTTTTCTTTTTCAAAATCAACAATCCTACCGTCACGTTTCCTAATTTTTCTCACAGTAATTACAGGCATAATATCACTCCTCTTTTTTATGTCATCAATCTCCTTTTTGAAGCTTTCTAGAGTCTGGAAGGACTTATATACTGATGCAAATCTAAGATACGCCACATCATCCAGCCCTCTAAGCTTCTCTATAACCAACTCACCGATAATCTTTGTAGGAATATCACCCTCCATTGTTTTTACAGTTGACTCAATTTCATCAATAATTTTATCTATTGCTTCAAGGCTCACTGGACGCTTTTCACAGGCTTTAAGAATTCCAGTTCTAAGCTTTTGGCGATTAAAAGCTTCTCGTACCCCATTTTTCTTTATAACAGTCATTTCAATGTTTTCTACTCTTTCATACGTAGTAAAACGCTTTTTACAACTTAAACATTCTCTCCTGCGCCTTGTTGAATCAAAATCAGAAGTTCTTTTATCAACCACTTTTGTTTCATT
>JAWABL010000028.1:0-14495 GCA_038884615.1 Candidatus Woesearchaeota archaeon
AAATATCTGGTTCTCCGTATGGAACAACTCACCTCAAACCCATATATGATTCATGAATGTGCATACGCGGTGGATGCTAACACACTTTTTGAACGCAGCCTTTAAAATAAAAAACTATTTAAATAACTAATTTTGGATAGAATATAAATTGGTTGAATACAATTTTATGAGATTAATAGTGTCTTTGTCATTCGTGCTTATAGAAGGCAAGGCTTTTAATGTAGGCTTATAATTAGGCTTATAATAAAAGACAAAGAGGTGGTAGAATGTCTATAATTTATCGGTTGGCTCTGTTTCTTGTTGTTGTTATGTCTATTTTTGCGTGCGCAAAGGAAACTGCAACTACTAGAATTCAAACTCAGCCGATGACCAAGCCTGAGAAGGTCGGCGCTCCTTCTTCTGGTTCTCCGAGAGCAAATGAGGAAGTCTCAAAGGTTGATGAAACAGGAGAAGTCGTTGCAGTAGACAAACAAATAGCCGAAATTGAAAAAGAAACGGAAGAGCTTAATCCTGACCAGATTGACAAAGCAACAGACGAGATTTCAGAGCTTGAGAATTGGTGATTTTTTATTTGCTGAATTTTTATATTCATTAATTATATTCGTTAAATATTATACTCGTTATACATTTTTCTTTTTTAGATCACTTCTAACCTAATATCCGCATTTATTTTTTTATTGCTTTGTTCATTTCAGTTATCATTTCGTCGATTTCTTGCTCTGAGAGCCCATGCCCCCTTGCTCCGTCTTCAATAGACTCCCATGCAGCTACATGGCAGCCTATGCAGTGTAATCCATAAGACATCATAACCTGCGCAGTTTTAGGGTATCTTGCCACAGCCTCACCAAGAGTCATCTTTCTTGTAATAACCATGGTGTCCTTCTTTTTTTCATTATTTCCGCCTGCTTTTTTTGAAGACATGCTTATAGTATTCACTTCATTTTTTCTGTTTTTATTCATAAAAAATCACCTTATCTATCTAGCATATATAGCCTTATGTGCGACTTTATATGCAACCTGCGGCTTTATATAAATCTTGTGCTTAACTGATACTTTAACTGATATCACGAGGGTTTTCATTTTTTACTATCTTTTAGTATTTTAACCTTTAACCTGCCATCTAAAAAACTTTGGTATCAAAGGTATGAAATCGCTAGCAAGAAAACCATATCCTTTCTCTTTTGTAAGCCTCTCACCAATCTTGCCGTTAAGATACGCTGCAGTTACAGCACTTTTTAACAGATCTCCACTCTGCGAAAGTATGCCGGCACATAGACCTGCAAGGACATCGCCGGTCCCTGCAACTGTCATTCCTGGGCTTCCTGTAGTGTTATGAAACCGTTTTTTAGAAGACATTATTATATCAACAGGCCCTTTGATTATAATAACATTTGTGCCAAGTCTCTTCTGCACTAGTTCCATTTTTAACTCTCTCATACCAGAGTTGTTTGCTAGGAAATAAAGCTCTCTTTTGTTTGGCGTAAGTATTGCATTGTCTATCTCATCAAGCTTTAGTACCTTAAGTGCATCTGCATCAACAACTTTTAGGGAATGTTTGCAGGAAGAGACTATCTTCCGAATCAGTCTTGCGGTACCACTGCGAACGCCGATTCCATTCCCTATCAAAATGACATCTACTTCCTTTGAAAGCTTCATGATTCTTGCAAAATGCTCAGCCCCTAAGTTCTTTCCGTGCATTTTTATAGCTATTATGTCAGGGCTAAGTGAATTTATTGAATGCCCAACCTGCTCAGGGCAACATGCAGTTACAATATCTGCGCCTGTCCTAAGAGCTGCAACAGAAGCAAGATAAACAGCACCGGTATAGTCCTCAGAGCCTCCGACAACAAGGACATTTCCGTTTTGACCCTTGTGGCTTGCAATGCTCCTACTAAGTATAATACAGTCACTTTTCTTTACTTTTTGCATTTGCACCATCCCTCTTTTTCACACTTATGTTTCCGGCTGGTAAAAATCTTATTATCTCGTCAATGTCGCCATCGCCCAGAATTTTTTTTATCTCTTTCGCGGCATCGCTCGGCTTTTTGTCACCCTGTGAAATCACGACAAACTTCTCTGCATTTTTTTCAATGGCTTTTATAGGACCTCCTATAATTCGGCCATCTTTTAGCCCAATAGCTAGCATCATCTTGTTCTCAATGTAGTTACTTTTTCCATATATCATAAACCCTCCCTTTCCAAGGTACTCTCCGCTTTTTGCAGACTTTGATACTTGCTCAGGCCGCACCCAGAAAACAGGTGTTGTGCTGTGGCCAAGTCTCCATGCCTTTGAGTATGACGCCGTGGCGTCTGCAACTTCTTGCATCGTTTCTTGCGAAGGCTTTTTTCCCGAGCATTTTACAACAAAAAACGGACTGCCTGCCATGTCTGTATGGAATACAAGGTCTTCGGGCGAGGTGTATTTCTTAATTATAATCTCGTTTGTCGTTGCATCTCTACCTCCTATTACTAAAAAACCCTCAGACGAAAAGAACCAACGGAATTTTTCATACCACTCCCTCTTTTTTTGATTCTTTTTTTCGCTTGATATGCTCTTGATTTTTTCCTCGCTTATTTTCAAAAGCGAAGACTTTGCTTGTGCAAGCGCCTCTTTTGCCCGACATGCCTTCTGCCTAAACTTTTTTGCATTCTCAAAATACCTTCCGGCATTCTCTTCAAGAGACTTGTCAATTTGGAGAACAACTTTCACCATTATACCCGTAGTATAAAAGCAGAATAAAAAACTTTTCTATCAAGACTATTAAGAGCAGGGCTTAACCATCGTTACCTTCTGCTTTATAGGGCACTCTTTTATATTGTTGCTTTTGTTGAGCATTGCAACTATGGAGATGCTTTCAATGTCTCCGTAGGTTGATTCGTCATATGGAACACTTATATCAACAGGCTGTTCAACCTTGACCAGTTTTTCAATATCTGTTGACGGCGAAACACCCTTTTTTCCGACTACATCAACTCTAAATCCTGTTACCACTATATCTCTGTTGTTTATGAATATCTTTATTCTTTTACTTTCTTTGTTAAAGCAGACCTTTCCTGTTTCTATGGACACTTCGTCTCCCTTGCAAGCACCCCATGGTGGAAGAACTTGAATAATCACTGTGGCAAGCGCAACTGCAAAGGCAAGAAGAAGAATTGTTGCGATGAGCGGACTTACACCACTTCTTGAGTTAAAAAATCTGTCGATGCTTGCACCTCCTTTTTTTATCAGGCATCATATCAGTGATTTTGATTTGTTATCTTAGTTTAAAGTTTAATTTTCTATGGTTCTACTTGATATGTTTTTGTCTTTAAATTTATGACCTATACTTGGGTAGTATTTTAATTGTTTTAATATTATTCTAATATTATTCCATTAGCCCTATTTAAATCTTTTGAAACTGCATATCTCTAAATATATGGCATATTAATGGTATCTGCTAAGATGGTAAACATTTAAATATAATATATAATAGATGTCTTGTATGCACATTCAGTTAGGAGGGCAGGCGGTTATTGAAGGAGTAACTATCAGAAGTCCGCATTATGTTGTTACAAGCATAAGAAAAGGAAAATCAATTGTTACAAGAAATTATAGATTCAGAAGCCTTTCAGAGCGGTATGCTCCTTTTAGGTGGCCGTTGCTTAGAGGCATCGCTGCTTTTTGGGACACTCTGAAAATAGGTGTAAAAGAACTTAACTACTCAGCAGAGCAGTCCATACCTGAAATGGAAAGGTCAACGAGTACACAGAAGGTAATAACTTTTGTAATCGCATTTGTTTTTGGGACGGTTCTGTTTGTTATTCTGCCTTATTTTGCTACAAACTTTTTTGGATTTTACGAGGAAAAAAACGCCGTGGCATTTAACATTATAGATGGAATTATTAAGATGGCTGTATTTCTTGTATATGTCTTGTTGATTTCACAGATAAAAGAAATAAAGCGGGTTTTTATGTACCATGGCGCAGAGCACAAAACGGTCCATTGTTTTGAGTCAGGCAGAAAGCTCACACCTAGAAATGTCAAGAAATTTTCTCCTATACACTTAAGATGCGGCACAAGTTTTATACTTCTAGTCATATTAGTAAGCATACTTATTTTCACATTGATTCCAATACTAATCAAAAGCTTAGTGCCGTGGGTACTTGAGCTTGATTGGTTTCTTAAGCGAAGCATTCTTCTTTTGATAAGGCTTATCTTTTTTTTGCCTATCCTAGCGGTTTCTTATGAGATTCTAAAACTTACTGCCAGATTTGAAAAGAATCCTCTTGTTTTTCTGGTTGGTTTGCCTGGGGTTCTTGTGCAGAAGATCACCACAAAAGAACCGGACGCGGCGCAGATTGAGGTTGCAATACGCTCTGTTGAAACTGCTGTAGAACTTGAAAAAAATCATAAAAAAGTACCTTTTGATTAATAGCAACAAAAAGTTTATAAATAAATAGTTAAATAAATTTTAGTATGGTCGTTGCAAGCGACATAATGACAAAAGAGGTAATAAGCCTTGATGTAAAGAGAGGGCTTGATTATCTTATAAAATTAATGGCGGAGAGTAAGGTAAGTTCTGTTCTTATTACAGAGAACGATCTTGTCATAGGCATTGTGACTGAGCGGGACCTAATTAAGAAAATACTTCTTCCACGCAAGGACCCTTCAAAATTAAAGCTTGAAGATGTGATGACAAAAAATGTTTTCAGTGTAAGATCTGATACGCCGTTGTATCAGATAAGCCAGATTATGAAAGACAGGTGCATAAGGCACATGCCTGTTATTGACGATGGCAAATTAAAAGGCATGCTTACCCAAACAGATATAGTAAAGGAAACGCACAAGATTCATAAAGAAAACATAAAGATTATGAACTGGCAGAATATACAGTCTGCAATAATAATACTCTTTTTTCTCTTTTTGATACTTTACATTATTTATAATCTTCAGTTCGGATAGTTTCTAGTGCGCAAAATGCGCGCTGCTATTATGATTGATATACCTAGTATTATTGAAGGGCCTAAAAGATTGTACTGCACTACAGTCTTTTCTATAACCTTAAACTCATGGCAAGAATAGTCGCTTCCGCAGTAAAATCCTTCCCCACAGTCAGTGTCTTTTCTGCATTCTTTCTTCTCTGAAGTCTTTGTGACAAGCCAGTAAAGAAACATACCCACAACCACAATTACAATCACTCCAAGAACGGTAACGGCTCTTTTGCCTGAAAACATGTGTAGCATATAAAACTACCCCACATAATTTAATGTTGCTTTATAATGTTGGTTTAGTAATGGAGAAAAAGTATTTAAATTTTTGGGTATGTACCTATTACTCAGTAAAAAATCATGTTTCTTGTTTATTTTTCTCGCTTTTTTTTTCTTTTCCTTCTTTGTTTCCTTCTCTCTTTTCCTTGTTTCTTTCTTTATCAAGCTCGTCAACATAGTTAAGCTGGAGTTGAGTAAGGATATTGTTCAAAACTTTTGTTTCGTGCTCAGAAAGATTACCTTTTGTCTTTTCCTTAAGCATTTCAAGCATGTCTATTGTGGCTTTTGCCTGCGCAAGGTCTTTTTCAATCTCGCCTGTCATTGGGTTTGCGATTTTTCCAAGCTGAATCATTACAGCATTCTGTAGGCTAAAAACGAAATGTAGAAACATTACTTCCTGACTTTCTTTGTCCATAATTCTGGGGGAACAAAAAGTGGTATTTTAATCTTACGGAGACTCTCCGCCTTTATCCTGTGAAAATATTTAAATCATAATTTTTTGGTTATTTTATTACTCATATACTCTTACTTATAGGATTTAGTCATATACTTTTTTATTAATAATTTTTGTCTTATTAATAATTTTATATTAATATTATTATACTCATTAGTTATTATAACCCTAATAAATTAAAAAATTTAAAAAGGTATGGCTAGGAAATATGAATAGAAAAACACGCCACATTGTATTTGCTCTTTTAATCGTACTAATAGTATTATTAATTCTTTTTTTGCTTGCTTTTTTTCTTTTTTATGGAAGTAATTATGAAAAGCAATGGACTACCCTTGGCAATATCTCAGTAGTCTTTTTTGATGTTGGACAAGGAGACTCAATACTAGTTCAGATGCCTAACGGACGGAGCATGCTTATTGATGGGGGCAGTCTAAATTCTGGTCCATCGCTCTTAGAAAAAATCAAATCTCGTGGCATCAAGAAAATTGATGTGGTTGTTGCAACACACCCTGATTCTGACCATATCGGCGGACTTTTGCAGATTTTCCAAGACATTTCTGTTGGTGAGTATGTTTACAATTGTGCTCCTTGCACCACAGAAACCTGCCTTGAGCTTGAATACTATACTGCAGACACGCAGAAAAACTGCGTGAAAAAGGGAGATAAAATCTTACTTCAAGATGGCATTGACATTAAGGTGCTTAATCCTCCGTTAACCCTATTTGAAGAAGACAACGATAATAGCATAGTCCTCCTGCTTGAGTATGGCGAGTCGTCTTTTCTTTTTACAGGTGACTGTATGAAAAACTGCGAGGAAGCTTTAGAAAAGACCGAGGCAGATGTCCTTAAAGTTGCGCATCATGGAAGCAGCAGCTCAACAAGCGCTCATTTTTTGAGTAAAGTCAGGCCGAAAATTGCTGTTATAAGCGTCGGGGAAAACAAATATGGACATCCAAGCCAGAAAGTTGCCTCACTGCTTCAAGACCACGGAATTGATGTGTTTCGTACTGATACTATTGGAACCATAGAAATAAAGACTGATGGGCAGAAGTTCTTTGTTAACGGACAAGCTGAATGAAGATTGGTAACTAAGATTAATAACTGAGAGAAGGTGACTAATAAAAAGGAATTTTACTCAGAAAAAATTAATTAATATTTTTAATTAATATCTTAATGGAAAAGTTTAATAATCCCTCCATCATTTTATTAAATTATAACTACAAAAAAATCTTATTAGAGAGCTTATGAAAGTGAAAAGTAACAAAAATAGTCCTTTTAAAAAAGGGTATAAAGAGGTATATATAGAATGGAAGCAATACTTCTCCTCACGAGTATAATCTTAATCCTTTTGTCAGGACTTGTGGTCATGTTTTTGGCTTCGTATCTCCGTTTTCCTGTACCTTTAATGCTTATTCTTCTTGGTTTTTTGCTAGGCTATTTAGGGATAATGCTCCCATATGAAATATTAAATGCATTTGCTATTGTTTCTATTAGTCTTATAATGATTGATTTGGCGGCAAGACTTCGATGGAAAGAGTTTGACAGCTCGTTTCAGATGCCTTTGAAGCTTTCAGTTCTGCTTTTTTTGGTTTCAATTGCAGTAATTGGTTTTTTTTGTATAAAACTTACAGGCATGGATTTTGAACTTGCAGTTGTGTTTGCGTCCCTTATTCCGGCTTCAATAATCATTATGTCACATAATAACAGAATAGAACATTTTCTTTTAAATGAGTCTCTATTTGCAGCGCCGATTGCAATACTACTCCCTTTGATATTAGGTGGAGCATTTATAAAGCAAGGCACTCCTCTAGATTTTTTGCAAGAAATAGTAGTGAGCATCGGTATGGGTATTGTAGCAGGAGTTCTACTAATTAAGATTATTAAAAAAGCATATCATGATAAATTGAGCTATCTGGCAGTTGCGTGCTTTAGTGTTCTTTCTTATGTTATGGCCGAATTGCTTGATGGCAATGGCATTTTAGCTGTTGGTATTGTAGGGCTTATTTTAGGTAACATGTATGTAAGAGGTAAACCGAAAATTTATGTTTTTTCAGGTGATATCACAAAAGCACTGCATATACTTATCTTTGTACTATTTGGTATCCTTGGTTTTGTTTTCTTTGATTCTGACATATTCACAGCAGGCGTTATAATCTTTTTTGTTTTTATGCTTGTTAGGTGGTTCTGCATTCAGGTGATTATAGGCAAAGGAAGGTTTTCAGAGCTTGAAAAAGCGATTATTGCCTTTAAGTATCCAGTTGCGCTCCCAGCAGCAGCCACATCTCTTGTACTTTTTAGTGCAGTGTTTAATTTCTCCTATCAAGGAACTTCGCTTTTTGTGCTTGCCTTATCAATTGTTATATTATCTGAAATATTGAGTTGGTGTGTTAAACATTTCCTGGTGAGAGAATGATTCGGCTTGGTCCGGCTGGTGTTGACGGCGACGCATTTCAAGGGCTTAGGCGTATCCATGATATGGGGCTTAATGCTGTTGAGATTGAATTTACGCATGGGGTCAGCATGAAGAATGATAAGGCAATGCGAGTTGGAGAACTAGCGCGTACTCTTGGAATTGAGGTAAGTGTTCACTGCCCTTATTTTATAAACCTTCTTTCTGATGAGAAGGAGAAAATTACTGCATCAAGAAAAAGAATACTTGACAGCTGCGAGCGAGGGCACTATCTCGGCGCTGGAAGGATTGTCTTTCACCCTGGCTTTTATGGAAAGCGCACCAAAAAAGAGTCGTATGACAAGATTAAGGAAGAGATTATCAATCTAATGCAGGAAATTAAAAAAAACAAATGGAGTAACATAGTGCTTTCTCCTGAGACAACAGGAAAGCCAAGTCAGTTTGGCGACCTTGATGAACTCCTTATGCTTTCCAGAGAAACCGGTTGCCAGGTTACTGTAGATTTTGCGCACCTTTATGCAAGGTCGCAGGGAACTATAAAATTTAGCGATGTTTTTGACAAAATTTCTCATTTTAAACATATTCACTCCCACTTTTCAGGGATTGAGTTTGGTGAGAAGGGCGAAAGAAGGCATCTCGTGATGGATAAATCCTTTTTTCTTCCTATTGCAAAAGAGATTATTAAAAGAAAACTTAATATTACACTTATCAGCGAGTCGCCTGTGACATGGAAGGACTCGCTAAAAATGAAAGAAGTTCTAGAAAACCTTAAATAGAAGATAAATCCCTAAGTACGCTTAAGCAGTGGTGCTCTTAATTAAACGTGTTTTAAAGTTTTAAGTAAAGTGTTATTCGTTGCTTAGGGGGTAAAATTTATTAGTAAAATAATTAGTATAATATAGTATTATTTATTAGTAAGATTTATTAATAAATTATATGATGAGATTTATATTAAAATTTATATTAGTAAAATTTATATACCTGATTGATGTGAATAACAAAAAAAGGAGGTTTAAATATGAAGTTGTATCTTTTACTTCTTATCTTCTCTCTCTTAAGCATTTCTTTTGCATTTGCTGAAATAGATTGTTTAGTAAGCGATGTTCCATGCCCTGCTGGTTATGTTAATCTATTTTTTCTGGATAACAATTGGACAAATGCAATGATTAGTACATCAGAGACGATGATGTACAAATCAAGGGTTTGCTGTGGCGATGGCTCTTATAATTTAAATACTGTGTTGACTCCAGGCTGGAATTCAACAATTGTTATGAACCTTTCAGGTACAATCAACGCGCATGCTTCAATACACGGTCCTCCTATACAAAACTATCCTGTTCCTGTTAACCTATCTTCTGCAGACCATAATATTTCATGTTATTTTTCAAATGGTGCAGACTGCAGCTCTGGGTTTGAATGCGTTGTGCGGCTTTCAGATACGACCAACGCACATGCAGGAAACTGCACCTCTACTTATCCAGTAAGGATTTGTTGCAGTGCATGCCAAAGCCCAGATACATCAAGAGCTAGCTGTGAGCACTGTAGAGGATATGTGTATAATGAAATGATGTATTTTGAAGGAGGGGATGGAAGCTGTTGCGGTGATGATGCAAATGAGTTTTATATAAATGACCCCTTAACTTGTCAGGCATGTTGTGATAATAATGCCGATATATGCTATGTGGATAATAATGGGCTTACACAGTGCACTAATAGCATAATTACTATTACCGGAAAAGTTACCCAGCAAAAATTCAATACGGATGGCGTATTACCAGAAGATTTTGAGCCTTCAGAAGAAGCCACTGTTGAAATAAAGTGGGCTAATAATCTTGTAACAATGAAAAGGGTGCTTACAGACAACAATGGCGATTATAGCTTGAGGGTTCCTAATATAAATGGGCTGAGGTACCTTGTCTTTTCAAAACCAGGATATGAAACAAAGACTTATGAACTTAATCTTGCAGGAATGGATATGTTGCAGGATGCGGCATTGTTGCTTACTAGCGATTGCAGGACTGATTGTAGCAGATATATTGTTAAAGAAGGAACTGGGGAGCTAAGATGTTCTGCTGACTGCGATGGTGTAAATGGATGTGTCTTCCCAAATATGGTCTCAGACGAAGACTCTCGAACAGTAAAGGAAAAATGTGATGGAGCAAAGCCAGGCTGGCAAGTTCATTGGAATTATTCGCTTGAAGGTATTGAATATAAGACAGAATGTTGCAAAAACGAGCCTAAACCTACAAGAGCCATTGAGGCGAAAGTTTCGCAAACAGATAAGAACATACTTACCTATTGTAGATACAATGTTAAGATTGAGCGGCTTGGCAAAGTAAGCACAGTCTGTATAGTTATAATGGATGAATAAAAATAGACTAATCCGAATATGGGACTTAATGTAAATTTAGAATAAGGGTAATCGTAGTAGTGTAATTATAGAAACATAGAAATAATAATAGGAATCAAATAATAATCGAAATCATAGATTAGTAAACTTTTTAAATTTTAGGCGAGCATTTCCACTTATGAAAGTGATTCTTGATGCAAACTTTCTTATTTATTCTTTAAATGTTGGTATAGATTTGTTATATGAGCTTAAACAGCTTGGTGCAACAGAAATAAATGTTTTAAATGGCGTTTTAACCGAGCTAGAGGCTCTTAGCACTACTGGAGAAAGGCATAACACCAGGACAGCGGCAAGGCTTGCGCTTGAGCTTATAAAAGCAAAAAATATAAATATCATCCCAAATCTGCGTGAAAAAAGCGTTGATGATTGTCTTTTTTTGCTGAGCCGGAATGGCTATTATATAGCTACAATGGACAAAGAGCTTAAAAAGCGTATAGGCTCAGGAAGGATTATTGTGCTTAGGCAAAAAAAGCATCTTATAATAGTTTAAATATATAAGTTATATTTATTTAAGTATTTGATAATAATATAGGACAATTGATTGATTTTGCGAGGATGAATTAAATGTTTTACAAAACAAAAGTAAAAGACCATATAAGGGTTCCTCCAGACACCTTTACTTCAAAGTTGGAGCAAAGCATAATAAAACAGATAAAAGCCAAGTATGATGGCTATATTTCAAAAGAGCTAGGCATCGCCATTGATGTTGTTGGTTTGAACTATGTTGGTGAAGGTGTATTAATACCAGGAGATGGTGCGCCTTATTATGAGGTTGAGTTCAACCTTCTTACTTTCAAGCCAGAACTTCAGGAGGTTCTACTTGGAAAGATAAGAGACATTGCAGATTTCGGTGCTTTTATGAGTCTTGGACCTGCCGAAGGAATGATTCATATCTCACAGACAATGAATGATTTTGTTTCGTTTGGGAAAGAGAAGGTGCTTCTTGGCAAAGATACAAAAAGAAGCCTTAAAGTTGGCGACCTCTGTAGAGCAAGAGTTATTGCAGTAAGTTATAAAGATTTGTCAAACCCTAAGTTTGGGCTTACAATGAGGCAGCCTGGGCTTGGCAAGCTTGATTGGGTTGAAGAAGACCAGGAGAAGAAAAAATGAAGAAAAAAGTATGCAAGTCGTGCAAGATCTTTGTTGAGGGAAACGAGTGTCCTCTTTGTAAAGGACAGAGTTTTTCAACCACTTGGCTTGGTAGAGTGTTTATAATAGATGCAAATAAGAGCGAAGTTGCAAAAAGAATGGGCACAACAGTAAAAGGAGAGTATGCAATAAAAGTCAGGTGAATTTTTAGGTTACATCTTAATAGGTGAGTTATCTATGGAGATTGAAATTTTAAAGGAGAAAGAAACGCCCCTCCTTAGCAGGAAGAGGCTTACTGCTTTTATTCATTACAAAGGTTCTACACCATCAAGGATTGAAGTACTTAGAGAGATTGCAAAGAAAACCGGTGTAAATCAGGAGCATATCGTTATAAAACATATTTACCCTGTTTTTGGTGCTAATAAAAGCAAGGTAGTTGCAAATATATATGAAACAAGAGAATCACTTGAACGACTTGAGCTTGGCAAGCTTATAGCAAAGCACAAGGAAAAGGAGTCTGAGAAAGATGGCAGCTAAACCAAGTCAGAAAAAAAGGACCAGTGCCAGATGGAAAAACTATCAAGTAGCGGGTAAAAGCCTTACAAGAAAAAACAAGTTCTGCCCAAAATGCGGAAACGGTGTATTTATGGCCAAGCACAAGGACAGATGGACATGTGGTGCATGCCAGTATATGGAAAAGATTTGAGTCATAAACAAAATCACAAGTGAAGTTCAATTTTTCCTTAACATGCTTAGTAAAACTCCAAAGCATACGCCTAGCGAGAACATTACGCCAAGCTTAATAGATTCTAAATTGTTATATATCAAGGAATTTATCTTATGTTCGCTTCTCCTGAAGTAAATGTCAAGGTTGCTGAGTTCAAGGGCGTACTCTGCATATATAAGGGACGAGCTTATGTCATCTTCTGAAAGCGACTTTGAATACTCATAGTAGCTGTAGCCGAGTATAGGGAACGCGTTTTTTTCTTGTTGTATCGCAATTACCCTCTCTGCTTGGGTAAGCTTCTGGTTAAGATACGCCTTTGGGTCCTCTTCTATAGTAATCACACTCAAAAGCAAGTCAGACTCTGCTTTGGCTTTGCTTGCCTTGAAAAGGCAGAGCGCGTAATTGCCGCCCGCAAGATCCTCATACGCCCTCATAATCTCTGTTTTTGTCTGGTTTCTCGGTTTTGGAAAAAACAGCTGGGCATATTGATACCGCTCTTCTGCTTCTGAAATCTTCTGAATACACCCTTCCTTTATAGATTCTGTGTCAAAGACAAATGTTGTGCCGGTGTTTTTGAAAAATGAACTCCAGGATAATGCACTCTGGAACCTCTCATGTGCATAGGCAAGGTCGTAAATAGCTTCCTTCCTATTGTTCATTTCCAGGTTTGAAAATCCGTCCTTTAGCGAATCCTCTGCATCTATAAGCCTCTCCTTTACAATCATGTATGTTTGAAGGTCTGTCATTGTAAGAAGCTCGCGGTTTTCAACCAGTTCTGAGAAATTTGTAACCTGCTTCTGTAAATTTAAAAGGTGTTTTTTTATTTCATCATTTGGCATGTGCTTAGCTTCAAGATAAAGAAAATTGTATTTTATGTTCGCGCCGAAACAGTAGCTTGCAGCAGAGTAAAACGCGCCAGCACGGTACGCTTCAACCCCTTTCATGCTTAGATTTTTTGCTTCATTGTATACAGCCGACTCAGACGGCCGCACCTTCGCTTCAATATCCTTGGTCCGTCTGCAAAGCTCTTGGGCGATGTCCTGCATAGTTTTAGTATAGTCTTCACTTATTTCTATGCTTTTGTTTATGCTCCTTGCATGCAACCCAGTAAACTCAAAAAACACATCATCTATCGTAGAAACCTCGGCGATTGCGATGCCTTTTTGTTCGGCATAATCATAGATATCAAGCCGAGTTATGTTTACCATGTCGCCGCAATCCTTGCAGCCATCAAACACGATTTTCTCGCCTTTTGGTATAAGTACTTTTGTTAATCCTGCGTCAGACGCAGCATCAATTTTAGCCCTAAGTCCACCGACTGGCCCAACAAGCCCGCCGGAGTTTATCGTGCCTGTTACACTTACAGATTGGTTTAGCTTTATGCCCTCTAAGGCTGCTATTGTCAGTATTGCGCTTGCAGCGCCTGCGCTTGGCCCACCTACTATTGCGGATTGGCTTCTGACAGTGTAGAAGAAATCTTTATTTGTACAGTCTTTTTCAAGAAAGTCGCAGGCGATCTCTTTTGCAAACCTAATTGACATTTGTGTGTCAACTTTGGTTAGAGGAAATGTGTCAACATAAACATGTCCTGTGCCTGGCCCTATCTCAAGGAAAAGCTCGGCAGTGTTTCCAACATATCCATCCTCGCTTTCTGAAACCGCAAGAAGAATAAGTCTTGCTGGCTCATCTTCGGCGATTACAACAGGCAACAAAAAGACAAGCATTATTAATAACTCTTTTAGTACCTTTTTCATTAGATGGTAGATACAACACCAATATTAATACTTTACTCATCCCTTTGGGCACCGTTCAAAAAGTCGTAAAGGCTGGCTGAAATGTTGTGTGCGATAGCCCGACAATACATTTCGGCTTTTTGTGCTTTGAGATTTACTGAGCTTACGCTAGCGCAGAACTTACGTTTTATGGCAGACAGTACTATTTCAACTATTTCTCTACGGTGATAGGTGCGCAGAGTGAAGTGTTTTTGAGATTTCTTTCTGAATTTCTTTCTGAATGACTTGCCGCGGTAAATCTTTTTCGCACCATAATTTCGCATAGGAATTACTGCTTGGATGCCGAGTTGAGCACAGTATCTGTGCAACCATTCTGCATCATACCCCCTGTCAGCAACAAGCTTTGTCGGCAGGTTTTTAAGGCG
>JAWABL010000029.1:0-13881 GCA_038884615.1 Candidatus Woesearchaeota archaeon
CGCCGTTTGTCTTGTTTATTTCTAAGTCTCTTAAGTCAAGAGTTCCATTTCTAAAATCATACATAAACCGGACTACATCTTCACTGTTTGCTGTTATAACCACTTTTTCGGTTGTGTTAAATAAAATTGAAAGGTCTGTTGAATTGCCAATCGTAACCTCTATGTCTTCTCTTGCCAGAATTTTTGGCGGCGGCGTTGTAAACTGCATAGGCTCTGAGTTTTTAGACTCGTTGTCAGCATCTGTGCTACGGATTGTAAATGTATAGATGGTGTTTGGCGATAGTCCGCTGAGCATAATTTCGTGGCTTGCAACAAGCGCATGGTCGCTTTTTGTATAATTGATAGAGCCATTGCTCCAATAATCCACTACAGAGTCTGAAAGCTCGTCGGTCTCCCACCTTACTTTTATAGAGTTTGTGCTTAATGGCTCTACTGTTATTCCTGAGATTTCTGGAGGCCTGCCTATTTCACATATAACTTCCTCTATAGACGACCCTAAACATGAGTTATCAATACAACCGCAAGAGCAATCTCTTGTCTGGGATGTGCCGTTGCATTCGCTCCATTCTGTACATGTCCATAGCATGTTACAATAATATTCTCTTACAGCTGAGTGCATAAGCCCGGTTATCTCATACATCGTATCTATAACGCATGAGTAGCCTTCATAGGTTCCAGGACAACTTAACAGGATTTCGCCCTCTTCTGTGCAGGATGAGCTTACTGAATCTGCGCTGTCTTTTATGCAGATTTTGCCAGTTTTTCTGTATGTCTCAAGATAAAGTGTTTTGTTTATGTCCAAGTTTGTGACAGACGCAAAACCTGGACTCTGCTCTGCAGAAACGCTGCGTAAGTCTAGATAGCTACCGCTGAAGTCAAATGCAAATTTTGCGATTGGCCTATTCTTTTCAATGCTAACTGTATGAACGCCACTATAGTCAGCGTATATGTCTTCGCTTTCGTCAACCTTTACGATAAACTCGCCTGGAATTATTTTCGTAGTTTTGAAGTCCTGTATAGGGCTTTCTGCAATGTTCTTGCCGTCACTACTCCTTATTGCTATGCTATACTCTGTTCCAGGGAGTAGGTTTTCAATCTTTACAAAATGGTTCTTGGTCTTTGTTGTGTTTTCAGCGGTGTTTCCTTCGTAGATAATCTTAGAGTCGGCAAGTTCGTCAGTCTCCCATACCACTATAGCAGATGTTGCATTTGGAATTATACTTATATTGAATATTTCAGGCGGCTTGGTGTCCCCAAGGGTTTCTGGCTGTCTGTACATAATCAAGGGAACATCGGTGTTTATTGCAGTAAACCCGTTTTCCAGTAAAAGCCCGACTTCAATGTCAACAAGCGTTCCATCTCCCAATGTTTTTGCAGTGTAGTTATGGTTGTCATGCAGCACAATCTTTTTTGGCGTGTTTCGCGGATCTATATATACATACTCAAGTGTTTCTGCAATATCAACCCTTGTTCCATCAAGGATGCCTGAGAACTCAAAAAATATGCCAGGGTTGTAGGCAAGCCATCCAGAGGGCGGAATAGTGTACTCTGTTCCGTTATAGTCAACTGTAAGTGAGCTTGAAGAGTGTCTATTTACATATATCACAAGGCCCGACGAGTACGCTATTCTTATCTGAGCGTTTACAAAATCATAATTGTCGCGCATCGCTTCGCTAAGAGTCTTCCATTCATTGTTTGAATAATACTTAATTTCCTCTGCTTCGTAAGGCGAATACTGCTTTTGTAATTCCTTCCACATATAATATATGCGAACTACCGTTCTGTCAGAGATGTTGTGCAACCATGGAACTGTTGAGTCAATTCTGCCGGTATGGCCAAATGCTATGTTAGTCGCAATGTATTTATCAATATCTTCGTCACTTATTTGTCTGTAATAAGGGTTGTTGTTGGCAGGCAAAAAGATTCTATAGTAGCCTGCATAAGGCTGCACTTTTTTGCGTATAACCTTTTGCACATAATCAACTACCACTGGGTTCACCTGGCTGTTGTTGCAGCAACTTGATGTTGCGTCATAGGTATCTAGTATTCCCACCCACACAAGCGGGCTGTATCCTTCAGAGGATATTGGTCCAGCCTGAGTATCTCTTAGGTAATGTATTAGCTCTGTTTCATACATAAGGTTTTTTATGTACATTCCCTGTATCGCGCCGTCCGCTGTCTTGTCAACATATTTGTCCGGAAAGCCGCTTGCAATCGCGTCGCTAAACTCACCAATTACACCATATGAGTGTATGGTTGGCACTTGTGTTTGCGCAACTTCAAGCCTTCTTTCATACTTCATAGGGCAAGTGCACTCTGTTTGGCTGCACCACCCCTGCATTATAGTGCCATCATTATTATGCATGCAGTAGTAATCGTTGTAATAGCTTGACTCGCGGTATATGTCCTGCCATATTGTATATACTGAGACATTATAGCCTAGTGAATTGTGTTTTTGAACCATTTCAATGAATGGTGCTTCACCGCCAAAACTCGGAGGGATGAACTCTGGCCATGGAAATTTGCCCCATTGGTCAATAATCACATGAAGATTAGTCATACCATAATTCCGAAGCTTCTGCGAATAAAGATAATAATTGTTGAAGCTTGCATTTGCATACCAATAGTCAAGTACAATCTTTTCGTTAAAATAGTCTCTATAAGGTGAGGCTGGGTTTGGTATCTGGGGGTATGTTTCAAGTAGGTCGGGCGAGACAACAATATATATTGTTTCGTTCAACGGATTTCTTTCTCCGTTTGACTTCTCTTCATAGTTTATTCTTATGTTCCAATTGTATTGCGTGAGGTTCACTCGTGATGGTCCGCCATATATAAGCCGTGTGGCAGAACTTCTGTTAAAGTCGTTGTATATTTTAACAAACAAGTTTTCTTTTCTGATGGAGTATGCAACTTTGCTTGCATAAGTCATTGGTGTTGTTGAGTACTCTTCAGGCGGTTCACCACCGGTTCTGGCGAACTGCAACGATGCAACTTTTCCTTTATCGCTCTCCAAATTTAGAATTAGCACCTTGCCTTTGATGCTATATGTTGCTTTGACAATGACCGAGTCTCCGTTAAGTGATAGTCTATAAAGGAGGCTTATATTTTTGCCATTAATCTCTTTTGAAAGAACCTCCCGTGTTATGCCCGCGTTGTCCCATGCATTATATACTTTTCCGTCAAGCTCTAGTTGAAGCCCCTCTCTGTTTGGCCTGAAATAGTATTCTCTACCGAGATAGCTTGTGTTTACATAAATACCATTAAATACCTGCTGCGCTGTTCCAGTTGGATCTGGGTCAATTATGTAGCTTAGATTTATATCATCGCCAAGATAAACTAGATAGTATCTGTCACGCGATTCGTCGTATCCAATGTGGTTCTCATAGGTTCTGTCTGAGTATGCTGCAATTGGCTCCCAGCTTGTATATGTTGACCTTGGCACCGAGTACCATGTTGCATTCGGAGCAATCTCCTCAAGAGTTAGGTACCCTACAGGCATTTTCGGCTGTGAAAAAAACACAAATAATGACAAAGATAAGAAAACAAGCAAAAATAAGAGCGCAGCCATGCGCGCAATCCCAAGATATATAAATTGTAATTCCTTCCTTATCTCACTGATTTTAATGTCGCAAAAATTTAACCAGTGCTCAAGCGATTTGCCGTTAAGAAATCTTGTTCTATTCTCAGATATCTTTTTTGCATTTGCACCCTTTGCGAGCAACTCTATTTCAAGTTCATGAACATAACGCGGAAGAGTTTTTCTGTAGTTTTTTAGTGAACGCAAGGTTCTGTGAAGAAATAAAGCGTGGCGGATGCGGATGATCATTTCACACCACCCTTTTTTATAGAATTCCTGTATGTTACCCATATCGTGCGGTCGTCTCTTTCAAGAATTTCTGCTATCTGGTGGTAGGACAACCCTCTTTTTTCCTTTAGATATTTTACAATGCATTCAAGAGGTCCGAGATTTCTGTTGCGTATTACCTCGACAGGAATAAAAACTTTGTTTTCACATGCGCTGCATACTGCAGAAATTATCTCCATGTCGCTCATTGCCTTTGTTTCACGCAGTTTCTGTACTAATGATATCAGTGTTGAAAAGAGTATATTGTTCTCTTTTTTTTCCATCTAGGTTTACTTATCATATAAGTTAGAATTTAAAAATATTTCTATATTATACTTATTAAATAAGTATAATATAGGTTATTTGGTAATTAGTCATATCTAAATTCTATCTAAATTTACTTATTTAATAAGTATAAACTTATTTATAAATTTATTTTATATATAATATTTACTTATTTAATAAGTAATAACCTCATCTACCTAAAACTACCTAAAAAATTATTTATGACTCTTTTGTTTTAAAGGTTTAAAGAAAAAATATACTCAAAAGTGTTCTCTTTTAGTGGTTACTAAATGATAACATTTAAAAAAACCTGCATATTGCTTCATAAAAAGGAGTCTAATGGGGGAGTATTTATGAAACAGAAAAATAATTTTTGTATAGATTTAGGAATCAAAAAGGAAGGCTGCAGATACTTTCTGATGCTTGTTGTTCTTTTTTGTTATTTGAGTGTTAATGTAAATGCACTTGAACTTAAATGGGTAGCAAATATTGGCAACGGTTGGAGAACACAGATTCTTCCGGTTATGGGTGATGTTGACAACGACGGCGTTCAGGAGATTGTAACTTCAGCTGGGCAGAGAATTGTGGTCGTTAATGGCAATAATGGCCAGATAGAATGGACAATGGACGGTGCGGCTGCCACTGCTGTTGAGCTTGTAGATCTTGACAACGACGGTACTCCAGAAATTCTTTATGGCATGTTGGGGCCAAAATTAAGAGCTGTGAATGGTGACGGAACTATAAAATGGACAACACCAAGACTTAAGGGCAATGAACAGGCGCTCTTTCCGATTGTTGCAGCCGATATAGATGGAGATGGTTATCCAACTATCTATTTTGCAACAGAAGATCAGTATCCCGACCCTTATAGTGGAAATATTAGCGAGTATAACGGCGCATTGACTATGATTGACCATGAGGGTAATGTCTTGAAAGACACTTGGATACATCATCCCTGCTGGGGGGGGCTCTCTCTTGCAGATACTGATTTTGATGGAAACTTTGAAGTGTATCTTGGCGACAGGCGTGAAGGATACCACTACTTCCCTGCAAAAGGGCTTCAAGTGTTTGATGCCAAAACACTTGAACGCATTTGGGCGAGACCTGACCTTCATCATAGTAGTCCAATGGCCATAATAGGCGATGTTATCGGCGACGAAAAACTTGAAGTTGTTGCACAGCATATTGTAAATAAAGGTCCTGCAGTGCTTGACGCGCAAACAGGGCAAACTTTACTAGACTATACAAGACGCGTCCTGCCGACTCACGCCACAGGAACTCTTTATGATTTAGATGAAGACGGAAACATGGAGCTTATCATGTCAACCTCATATCCTATAGGCAATAATAACACACCAAAGGAGTTTGTTGTTTTTGACCTTGTAACAGGAGAAATTGAATTTAAATCAAATACAGGGCTATGGTATACCTTCCCTCCAAAATTAGGTGACATAAATGATGATGGAAAGATGGAGATTCTTGCAGCTGCAGGGCTCCAGGAAGACAGAGGCGACTATCCTCTACTTATATTTGACAATGAGTATAATTTAATAGAACAGATTAATCTAAGTATAGGACAGCTTATGCCTGTTAGGATGTATGATGTAGACAGCGACGGTTATCTTGAGCTTGTCGTTGCAGGCATTAAAGGATATATTTATGCTTTTGAGACGCCTACAAGGACTCCAAATCCAGCACCTAGAACTTGGGTCCAATTTTACAGCGAATATAGGGCAGGAGCGCCTGTTTATGTCGAACCTCCAGGAAAAAAAGAGCCGATTCTGAAAAATCCGTATCCGGCTGACAACTCTAACAATATATCGCTTGACACAGAGTTCTCCGTGTGGGTACATGATTATCAGAGAGAGCCTGTTGACCTTGTTTTTGAATTGAACAATGGAAGCGGCTGGGTCACTATAGGCGAAATAAACGATGTTGGTACAGGGAGGCAGTCTTTGAGTATCGGTGGTGATTTGCTTTCAGCTGGAACAGTATATTCATGGCGTGTAACTGCAACAGATAGCAGCGGATATAGCTCTACAAGAACCATGCAATTCCGAACGATTGATGCGCCTGAAAAGGAGTGGAAATACAAAAAACTCATAACTATAAATAAGAGCATTACACAAGAAAGCCTTTTGAATTTCTCTCTTTTAATAGAGATAGACGACCCTGATTTGGCAGCCAAGGCAAAATCAGACGGAAGCGACATATATTTTGCTATAGGAGATGTGAATCTTAGCCATGAAATCGAGGCTTATGAGGGTGGAAGGCTTGTTGCGTGGTTAAAAATACCACTGCTTTCATCGGAAGAAGACACGCTGATAACAATGTATTATGGAAACGAAAACGAAAGTGTTGATATGGAATCGCCACAAGATGTATGGACAGATTCTTACTTGATAGTGCAACACTTTGATGATGAGCTTGACTCTACGGCAAACGGCAACGACTGCGTGTTGCAGAATGGTGTCACACAGGGAGAAGGTATTGTAGGGAGAGGGTATGTCTTTGATGGAGTGGATGACAGACTCTTAGTTCAGCAACTTATGGAAAATCAGACACAGTTCACTTTTGAGGCATGGGTCAACACAAACAATAAACAAGGATATATCATCAGCCAGCGAAATTACTTATTAAAGCAAGGTGCATTCCTGCAGTATTATGCGCTCTCAAACCTGTTTGAGATGTATGTGGACGAGAATGTCGTGAAGTTGCAAGGTAGCACAGGCGAATGGCATTATGTTGTAGGAACATTTGACGGCACTATGGCGACCATTTATGTTGACGGTAGTTCTCAAAATTCAACTGCAACGACACTTACATGGCCTCAAATAGATACATATATAGGCGATAGATTTGTCTTTGACAGAACCTTAAACGGAACCATTGATGAGGTCAGGGTGTCTGATGTGGCGAGAAGCCCTGCTTATGTTGAAGCAGTCTACAGAAATATATTGCAACCTGAAAAATACATCCAGGTTGGAGCTGAAGAGGAAGCTTGATTGCTTCTTGCTTTTTTCTTTTTAAGTTTTGTTTATCTTTTTTTGCCGACTTCTTATAAGTTTTATTTATAATATTTTCATTTATAACATCAATTCGGCTTTTACTGCCTTTAATAATTTTAATTTTTTTATAATTTTAATTAGAACTCCTTAAATAGAATACAAAAATACAAGTATAATATAATACAAAAATGAACCTCTCCGCCCTAAAGGGCGGGGTATCTTGTGATTAATTTTGTCGGTTCATTACAATCCTGTTAGATTGGGCGATATAATTTTTTATCGCTTCAGCAAGTCACATTCCCAACGCTTCGGAAGAACTTTCTGGGGCTCTAAAGGTGTCCTGTGCGAAAATACCTTCGCAGCCATGGATGTTTACGAAAAAGTTTAAAACTTGAATAACCCTTAAGAAGGTTAAGAGCCTGGGAAACACTCATAGTCGGCGGAATTTCCACGAAACAATGCACGTGATCAGGCATGACCTCAAGCTCATACAAAATCATGCCATAACTAAGCACAGCTTTATTAATGATTGCTTCGCAATAATTTTTAACCCACGGAAACTTGAAACAATCCCAAGCAAACTTAGGCTTCCACACCAAGTGGTAAGAATTTTGCCCCACTCCATGCGCAAAATTTGTCAATTCTATGATTTTCGCCCTCAGGCGAACGCACATAGCTCACACTAACTTGAAGATGTTAGTGAGTGGCGAGCGAAGTTCGCGCCACTCATTTCATTATCATTAAAAAACAAAAAAGTTACTAAAAAAAGAAGAAATCCTTGGCTTAAAAGCCGAGGTATTAACGTTTTAATAAATATATTGTAGAATTTAATATATGCTAGTTTTTATTGTTGTTTATGAACCATTTATGAATTTTATTTAAAATTCCTAACACACTCTCTTGTTTTTGCTTTCTTTTCTCCTACTTGTCTATGCTATAATTGCTTGTTGCTTTGTTTAATCTCTCATTGCTTTCTGTTTTCTTCCTATATTTAGTTTCTCAGAACCTTTTTTATTCAACTAATATTTTATTCTATTTTATTCAACTCTATTAAGAGAAATATCCTTTATAAATGCATTTCTGTCGTCATAATACCTTCCTGTAGTTTCGTTGTATTTTGCGGTGTCGCCAAAATACATAAGCTTTATGTCTGTTTTGCCTGAGAGTTCACCGAGATAAACATCAGCACCCTGCCATAAGTCTATTGCGTTTATAATTACATCACCTTTTTGAATATCATTTACATACAGGTGGAAACTTATCGGAGGCATGTATGTTCCTCTAATCAAAAAGCTCATTGAATAGTTACCTCTTTCAAGAATTTTCTCAAATCCGATGGTTTCAGTGTTATGATAAAATACAAAAACATTTCCGTCTTCAGCTGTATAGTATCTTCCAACAACATCATGTGGAGCTACTTTTATTGTGCTAACAATTTTGGAGTAATTAGGCTTTTGGGGTTTTGTAATATGATATGAAAGCTCTTCCAACGCCGTTGCAGTTTCATCTCTTTCACCACTTTCTTTACCAGTTTCTTTGGGAGTATCATCACCTTCTTTTGTTTCATAAGTTGTCCATGATTCTGATTGATTTATCTTGATGAATCCTATATCTTCTAGATTCTCTTTTGTGCTAGTTTCCTCTAAGCTAACTTTAGCACTATTGTCTTCGTAAAAAGCAAGAAATGCAGCAACAACTAGGATTCCAGTTGTAATTCCTATTATAACATAACCTATTGGCAACGATATTTTTTTCATTATTTGATGAAAAAAAAACTGATTTATAAATATTTCGCTACTTTATAATAGCAATAAATAGCTTTTCGTGATATATTATTTTAAGAATATTATTTTAAGAAATATTATTTTTAAGCGGTTTTATTTAGTCGCTTAATTAGGTTAAGAATCAAATAACCTTAAATTAAGATTTCAGACATTTGCTTCTAGAATGCTTCTAAATATATCAAGATATATCAAGAGTTCACTTCAAAAGTAGATTTACTTAATAAGAAAATATATAAAATCTTCAGAAGCTCTCTGCTATAAAATACAAGGTAGAAAAGAGAGTAGGATATAAGGAGAAAGTAAGAGACTGCCCAGATAAAATAAAAAAGAAAATGCTGAAGAAGTATTTGTTACGAAAAAAGATACTAAAAAAGGAAAAAGTAAGAAAAGAAGTACTGCCTATCTTGCAAAGGCTTATAGCTGTCTTTCTTATACTTATTTTATTGCCTATTTTAGCCTACCCTTTTCTCCAAAAGTCTAGGTATTATGGAAAGACTGACCCACTTATATTTCTTTTTGGTGATATATATCTTGTAGATATCGGCTCAGGGCTGATATTCTTTTTGCTTGCTTTTTTAATACTTTCAAGAAAAAACCTATTGAGCATAAAGGTGGAGAAGTTAAATGTAAACCAAAGTTTAGCATTCGGTGCTTTGTCAGCTGGCGCGTTCTTTGCCTATATTATTCTTAGGATTTATACCTCCTCCAATTCTGATTTTGTATGGTCACACCCTATTATTACAGGAGTTTTTGCACTCTCTATTATACTTACTCTGGTTGTGCTTGTTGTTTCAGTTTTTCTATCTATTTTTGGTCTTGGCTTTATGCTTGACTTCATTAAAAAATTCAGGAGAAATATCATTATATCAGCCATCCTTTTTTGTATCTATCTTGGACTCTCTAATGCAATAAAATCACTCTGGAATTTTTTGTCGACTGTTGTTGCCAAATGCGACTATTTCTTGCTGGGAATTTTTTATGACAACGCGGTATTAAAAATAAGATGGCCTGACAACCCTCTTTTAGGCGTAGACAAGTTTGTAGTGTCAGTCGGCAAAGATTGCTCAGGCATTGACAGTATGGTTATGTTCACAGGGCTCTTTCTTCTCATTGCTGCCGTTGATTGGGATGTTATAAATAAACAAAGACTTGCACTGCTTTACCTACCTGGGCTTGTAGGACTTTTCTTTGTAAATGTCCTAAGGATATTCCTTCTTATGCTATTTGGAATTATTGTCTCACCGGATTTCGCAATCGGACTGTTTCACAGCAATGCAGGATGGATTTTGTTTATTGCCTACTTTTTGTTTTTTTGGTGGCTTGCTTACCCATGGGTGAAAAATGAAAAGGCTAATTAATATTGTAAGCAGGTGGAACAAGGACAAGCTTTATAGAAATAGCATCTATCTTATGATTAGCTCGATAATACTTACAGGATTTGGGTTCTTTTTCTGGACGATTAATGCACGACTTTTTTCCTCGCATGATGTAGGCATTGCCACAACAATAATAAGTGCGATGTCGCTTGTTGCAACGCTATCTAGTCTTGGGCTTGGAATTGCGCTTATAAGGTTTCTTCCAACTTCTATTGAAAAAAATAAGCATATAAATAGCAGCATTGTTGTTGTTTCAATAGCTGGAATAACCCTCGCAACTCTCTTTATTATGCATTTAGGCTGGCTTTCGCCAAAGCTACTCTTTATTAAAAAAAACTTGTACTATGGAATACTCTTTATAATCTTTGTTGTCTTACAGGCGCAATCTAATCTTATAGATCAGATATTTATTGCCTTAAGGGACACAAGGTTCGTTGTAATTAAAAATACACTTTTTAGCATAGGAAAGCTAGTATTTCCATTCTTTCTCGTAGTGTTTGGTGCATATGGAATTTTCTCTTCATGGGGTTTATCACTCTTTATTTCCATAATAGCGGCAATGTTCTTTCTTGCAGTAAAGTTTAGATTCAAGCCAAGGGTTGTCCTGTATGATAGCATTTTAAAAAGAATATTTAGATTCTCAATTCTTAACTATATTGCTACCATTCTAAGTCAACTTCCTGGGCTTGTGCTACCTTTGCTTATCACAAATTACCTAACACCAATAGACACTGCTTACTTTTATGTTACTATGATGATAGCAACCCTCATTTTTATAATTCCCACTTCTGTTGCAAACAGCCTTTTCGCCGAGGGAAGTTATAACCAAATAGACCTGAAAAAAAGCATAAAAAAATCGGTTCTTCTTATCTCTATGCTTCTCCTTCCTGTAATCTTGCTGATGATTGTTTTTGGAAGGCGACTTCTTCTTCTTTTTGGAGCTGAGTATTCAAACAACGGCTACTGGCTTCTTGTGATTCTTGCGGTTTCTGCAGTACCACAGGCAGTAAGGTCAGTTTATAGTGCAATTCTAAATGTAAAAAAGAAGATAGTGCACCTTATATTTCTAAATCTGGTGGTATCTTTCAGTATTATAGCCTTAAGTGTAGCCTTTGTCCATAAGGGATTGTTTGGTATAGCTATTGCTTGGTTGTTAGGTCAATGCACTGTTTTTTTGGCGCTTCCTTTAAACTTTTTAAGAAATAAATATTAAGAGACTAATTAAATAATAAATAAACTAAATAAATAAACTAAAAATTAAAAAGCAGAGTTATTTAGCCAACAAGTAAAGGCCCAAAACCATACTTTTATAAACCCCTTTTATTTTTCCATTAATTACATGCAGAAATGCGCAAATGGGTCCTTTTTTGAGCTTTGGCAAATGCCTAAGCCATGAGACAAAGACACTCTTGCGCAGAACAGCCCGTCACGAGAGTACTCGTGGGAGCTTACGCTAAAAGCAAGCTATGAGCTCGGGAGTTAGTGTTTCGGGCAACAAACCTTTATAATGCTTATAAAAATCAATAGGACAAGTTTATCACGCTATTTTGTTCCAGCGCAATATGCGCCAAAAATTGATATTATTGTGCGTATTGTATGGAGCCGTGTAGGCTTGTTCTAGCTGTTAAAGGGGAAGGATTATGCTCATATTATTATCATATCTTTTTAGGCAGCAAATCCTAGTTCTCTGAACAGCTTTTTTAACGGAGGTAGATTAAAGTGGGAAAGATAAGTCCAGTATCGGCTAAGTATATCATCCACGCTTCAATCTTCATAAGCGGCGTAGTGGACAAGCCGGATGTAATTGGTGCTATTTTCGGGCAGACCGAAGGGCTTCTTGGAGCTGACCTTGAGCTTAGGGAGTTACAGAGAAGCGGGAGGATTGGAAGGATAGAGGTTAATGCGGAGACAAGAACAGGAAAAACAATAGGTAATATAACGATACCATCAAGTCTTGATAAGGCTGAGACTGCAATAGTCGCAGCAGCGCTTGAGGTAATACAAAGAATTGGTCCTTGTACTGCCAAAATAAAAGTTGAGAATATAGAAGATGTCCGTGTTTCAAAAAGGGCTTTTGTTATTGAAAGAGCAAAAGAGCTTCTTAAAAATCTCATGGAAACAACAATGCCTGATAGCCAGGAGTTAGCAGACGAAGTCGCATATTCTGTAAGAGTTATGGAGATTCAGGAGTACGGCAAAGACAGGCTTCCTGCTGGGCCAAGCATCGATGAATCTGATGAGATTATCGTTGTAGAAGGAAGAGCCGATGTATTGAACCTTCTAAAGCACGGAATAAAAAACGCGGTCGCAATGAATGGAACAAGCGTGCCTGAAGGAATTATTGAGCTGTGCAAAAGAAAGATAGTCACAGCGTTTGTGGACGGTGACAGGGGCGGCGACCTTATAATAAAAGAGCTTACAACAGTGGCTGAGATTGATTATGTCACACGAGCTCCAGATGGTAAAGAGGTCGAGGAAATAACCAAGAAAGAGATACATAAGGCGCTGAGGAGCAGGGTCAGTGTTGAGCAAGCAAAGGAGGAGATCTCTGCAAGAGAAGAAGGAAAAAACCATAGGCCTGAAAGGCAGCCACAGAGACCTCCACAACAGCAACAGCAAAAACCACAACAACAGCGTCCGCAACAGACTTTTGAAAGGGTTGAAACACGAGTTGAAAGGAGACAGGTTAAGCTCTCTGACGAAGAAAAAAACTCTTTTAGTCTTATGCTTGAAGACCTAATCGGCACAAGAGGCGCATATCTTCTAAACGAAAAGCTTACTATTCTAGGTAAAGTCCCTTTAAGCGAATTAATCCCTACCATTAAAAGTCTTAGCTCAGGAATTTACGCAGTTGTGTTTGACGGCGTTGTAGAACAAGAGCTTGTGCAAACCGCAGAGAAAGCTGATATAAAGTTCTTGGTAGGCATGGAGTCAAAGGTCAAAGGCAGCGACAGGGTGGCTATACTAACGGCTGAAAATTTTTAGAACCGTTTATTTTTGTTATTTTTTGTTGAAATTATATCTTTTTGTAATATCTTGTTTAAAACACATATCTAATTGCCTAAACCAAGAATAACAATACTATATTCTGTGTTAAGACAAGCGACTACATTAGCATCACCTATTAAAGCGATGGTATGAGGAACACCACCAGTAAGAAGAGGAGTTATACACTGAAGACCTAGTGTAAATCTATGAGAGTCTTCTTGAGATGATAAAAAGGTTGCACCATTGCCACAGACAACACCATCAATGGTCATGCTCACTGACACACTCGCTGTTTCTCCATTTGGTACATTTTGCCTACATTTCACATAACTGTTCACAAAAGCTTTCTGATTGGTCGAAAAAGTAAAAGATTTTGTAGTTATAGTAGTTTCGCTTGTTCCAATATTAGTGCCTAGCGTCTCACCCCAATAAAAGTTCTCAATCTTTGCAGAAGTTCCTGTGCTTAAACATTTTCCACCACCTGAGTCTGTGCAGATATCGCCAGTTGAATGTATTTGTCCGTTAACATCTAGTCTCTGTGCCGGAGCATTAGTTCCTATCCCAACATTGCCGGTTGAGGTAACATAAACACCCTC
>JAWABL010000030.1:0-13014 GCA_038884615.1 Candidatus Woesearchaeota archaeon
TTAATATTAAATTTTTAAAAAATAAATTTTTTAAAATATATCATTTAATAAAAATAATTGATATAAATATATTTCTTTTTTATAATATATAACACAAAATTATATACTTAGAAATTTTTTTAGCACAAATATTTCTAAATAAAAAAACAAGCAAAAAATATATATACATAATGTTTGATTAAAAAATGAAAAAATATACTAAAATACTAAAAAATACTAAAAAACAAAATACCAAAAAAACAAATTTAGTTTTTAATAGTGTTTTGGTAAAAGTTTTCATTATTGTAAAGTATTATAACTTACAATAATACTGAATAATATAATAATCTACTTTAAATAACTATTAAAAAATAATAAAATTAATAATATTAAAAAATTAGGATAAAGTAAAAAATAAAGAGGATGAAACTTGAAGGTGCTTATGTTTGGGTGGGAGTTTCCACCTTTTAGCTCAGGGGGGCTTGGAACTGCGTGCCAAGGATTGACAAAAGGGCTTGCAGAACAAGGTGCTTATATAACATTTGTTATACCTAAGGCTAATCCAAGCATTAATTCTGCTGATGTTAGCATAAATCCAAATATAAACCTGGTCTCTGCTGATAATTTTCTTCCAAGTAAAGTAAAGATAAAAGTTGTTAATAGCCTTTTAATGCCATATATAACCTCTCAAGGATATAATGAGCGCATGCTTCTTGTGGCAAAATCAAGGCATGATAAAAGCTTTACAACAGAGCTTTATGGCTGGAACTTGTTTGAAGAAGTTTATAGATATGCCGAGAAAGCAAAGTGGATTGCTTTAAGCGATGATTTTGATATCATTCACTCTCATGATTGGATGACTTATCCTGCGGCAATCAAAGCTAAACAGATTACAAACAAGCCTTTAATAGTACATGTACACGCAACTGAATTTGACAGAACAGGAGACCATCCAAATGAAATTGTCTATAAGATTGAAAGAATGGGAATGCATGAGGCTGATAAGGTAATAGCAGTAAGCAATTATACAAAATGGAAGATTGTTGAGAATTATGGTATCCCTCCTGAAAAGATTGAAGTTGTGCATAATGCTGTTAATTTTCCAGATTATTGGTGTTTTGGAAATGAAAGGATGGATGATTGCAAAACTGTGCTGTTTTTAGGCAGAATAACTCTTCAAAAAGGGCCAGAATACTTTCTATATGCTGCAAAGCGCGTTCTTGAAAAAGAACCTAATGTTCGGTTTATTATGGCAGGGAGCGGAGATATGGAGCCTTGGATAATAGAGAAAGCCGCAGAGCTTGGTATAAGCCATAGAGTTTTGTTCACAGGATTTCTTAGAGGTGCAGATGTTGACAGAGCATATAGAATGGCCGATTTATATGTAATGCCAAGTGTGAGCGAGCCGTTTGGCATAACCCCCTTGGAGGCAATGAGAAATGGTACTCCTGTTATTATATCAAAAACAAGTGGAGTAAGTGAAGTTGTAAGTCACTGCCTTAAGGTTGATTTTTGGGACATTGATCAGCTTAGCAACAAGATACTATCAGTTATTAAATACAACTCCCTTCATTCTGAGCTTTGCTCAAACGGACAGGAAGAAATTAAAAAGTTTAATTGGAAAGAGCCTGCAAGAAAATGTATTAATATATACAACCAAGTTATCTATAATCAGGTAGTAAAACATTCTATGAGGCTATAAATATGGTTAGTGTTTGTTTCTATTTTCAAGTACATCAACCTTGGCGTGTTAGGCGGTATACTGTTTTTGATATAGGAAAAAACCATAATTATTTTGATGAAGAAAAGAATAGGGAAGTCTGCAATAAAGTATCAAAAAAATGCTATCTCCCTGCAAACAATCTTATGCTTGAACTTATAAAAAACAATAATGGAAGATTTAAAATCGCCTATAGCATAACAGGTACGGCTATTGAGCAATTTGAGAGGTATAACCCAGAAGTAATTGAAAGCTTTAAAAAACTTGCAGAAACAGGTTGCGTTGAGTTTCTAAGTGAGACCTATTATCATAGCTTATCTTATCTTTACAGTAAGGATGAGTTCCGAAAGCAGGTTAATATGCATAAAAAGAAAATAAAAGAACTCTTTGGTCAGGTTCCTAAAATATTTAGAAACACTGAACTAATATATAATAACGAGCTTGCACATTTTGTTGAAGGGATGGGTTATAAGGGAATACTTGCAGAAGGTGCAGACCATATTCTTGGATGGCGAAGCCCTAATTTTGTTTATCAGCCTATCAACACTGGCAAGATAAGGCTCCTCTTAAAGAATTACAAACTTTCAGATGATATAGCATTTAGGTTTAGCAACAAGGGATGGGAAGAATGGCCGCTTACCGCCGATAAGTATGCTCACTGGATAAGCGCTATAAATGGAAACGGCGAAACAGTAAATCTTTTTATGGACTACGAAACTATCGGAGAACATCAGTGGGAAGATACTGGTATATTTGAGTTTTTGAGGCATTTGCCTGAAAAAATTTTAAGGCACCCTGACAACGACTTTCTTATGCCAAGCGAGGTCATATCACGCTATAGTCCAAAAGGTTCACTTGATATACACCATTTTATCTCATGGGCGGATATAGAACGAGACCTCTCAGCATGGCTCGGCAATAAAATGCAACACAATTCAATAAAAGAACTTTATGCACTAGAGTGGGAGGTTATGGCGACAAGGGAACCTATGCTTATTCAGGACTGGCGAAGGCTTACCACGAGCGACCATTTTTATTATATGTGCACTAAATGGTTTGCAGATGGTGACGTGCATAAGTATTTCAACCCTTATGAGTCTCCTTATGAAGGATTTATTGCTTTTATGAATATACTTAATGATATTGTATTGCGGATAAGAAGTGAGCTTCGTTATAGACCAGTAAGGATAACAGAACAGCCCAGCAAAATTCTTAAAGGTTCTTGGTAGACTATTATATCAGTAAGAGATTCTCTCATTCGTAAGAAACTATTTTTTTTAGAATTTATGCTCTTTTTTACACCCACTTATTTTTTGCTTTATGTTCAATTGCTTATTATCTTATTGCTTTCTAACTTACTCCAATCTAAAAATATAGTAAGCAACTCCAAATCCAATTATCATACCGGTCACAAGACCAACAAGAAATCCGCTTATTATCTTATGTATACCCTGTTGAATATGTTGAACAGGATGCATCTCAACAGAACTAGAACTCTCAGGCATTGGTTTTTTATCAAGTAGTACCTTTAACTCTTCGGTTGATCTTTTTATATCTTCAAGCTTGTTTAATGGGCTGGTTTTTTTTGGCTCATCTATTTTTGAAACCTTTTTCTCAATATTTGGCTCTGAGTGCGATGAATTATCAGGCGGAAGCGGTGGTAGGTCTAGGTCGTCAAGGTCAAAAGCAAAAAAGCCGTCATCGTCATAATCTTTCGTACCTCCCTTTTCTACTTTTGTTTCTGTGCCTACTTTTTCTTCGCTGTGCCATTTTTTCTGCTCTTCAGCTTTTAGTATTTCCTCAAACTTTGCATCTATCGGCTTTTTTTCGCCTTTTTTATCATCACTAGAAGAAGGCGGTTGCATTCTGAGCTCATCAATCCTTTTGTTTATAAGTTCTTTTGTGGTGCTTAGGTCCCTAGTTGCCTGAAGTCTTTCTGCAAGCACATCGTCCTTGAGAGAATGCCTAACCCAGTTTGCGAAATCATTCTTCTCAGAATTTACATGTTTTGCAAAGGTTGATTGATGAATACTGTTGAGAACCTGGCTGAGTTCCTGAAGATTCTTAATTTCAAGCTCAGCAGTCATCTTAAAAGTTTCTTCAGGTCTTGCGTTTGAAAGGTTAGGCATACAAGTTCACCTTGTATGCTGCAAAAGGTGCTTTAACATAACAAGCTGTGCGTCTTTTTTTGTATCAATTCCCATAAGTTTGTCTGCCAGCTCTATCTCACCTATAACATGCCTTATCCAGTTTGCAAAATCATTTTTCCCTTCTGATACATGATGCTTGAATACATGCTCAGGCATTTCATCAAGCTCAAAGATAAGCTGTGGAAGACTATGCAGCGTTTTTCCGCCAAGCAATATAAAGCACTTCTCCTGCGGAACATTCTCCAAAAGCTTTGTGTTTATTTTCTTAGGTTTATGAGCTGCTTTTTTTTTAGAAGAAGCACTTGTATGCTTTTTTTTCATCATACACCACCCCTTTTTATATCAATTCTTGATAGAAATAACTTATATAAAAATATTTGCATTTGCTTTAATTTATATCCTTTAAACTAGCTCCTTATAAAATGTTTTTTATGATAGCTGAGTTATGATAGCTGAGCTGAAAAATAGATGACAATATATAATAAATGACATATATAATATATAATAATATAATAAAGATATATAATTATAATAATAACTTTATAATAATAAAGAAGTATAATAATAAAGAAGAGTTATATAATAAAATAAATATGTAATAAAAAATAAGACAATAGAGAATAAGTACCCTAATAAAATAAGATTGTTTGTTTTTTATTTTTTCTTTAGTTGATTTACAATCTCAATTAGGTTTTAATCTCAATTTAGTTTTAACTCTCAAATGGAAACATTTATAAATGTTCAAATTCAATGGCAATCCAGTCGCAAATAAAAAAAGAGGCATAAAATGAGGCTAACATTCCACGGAAGTGCTATGGAGGTTGGCAGAAATTGCATAGAAGTAGATGATAAATTCTTTCTTGATTGTGGCATAAAATTCAGCGAAGAAGGCGTTGAATATCCTAATGTAAAAGATTTTTCAAAAATCAGGGCTGTGTTTCTTAGCCATGCGCATCTAGACCACAGTGGGGCATTGCCAATGTTTAATCATCTGGGGCTAAATTGTCCAGTTTACTGCAATTCAATGATAAAAGAGATATCAAAAATATTGCTTAAAGATAGCTATAATATTGAAATCTTAGAGCGGCAAAATCCTGTTTATAGCAAGTCTAATATCTCTAATGTGCTTGGGCTCATGGAAAATATAAAGTACTCAAGAGACTATTATAAAAACGACTGTGTTTTTAGGTTTCTTTATTCAGGGCACATACCAGGAAGTGCAAGTGTACTGCTTGATCATTCAGGCAAGCGTCTTCTTTATACAAGTGATATAAACTGCAGTGGCACAAGGCTTATGAATGCTTCCAGCTACAAAGTGAAAGATGTTGATGTTATGATCTGCGAGGCTACTTATGGCGACAGAAACCACGCACCAAGAAATGAGGTTGAGGCAGCTTTTCTTAGCAAGATCGGCGAGGTTGTTGAAAACGGCGGAAGTGTACTTATTCCCGTTTTTGCAGTTGGAAGAGCGCAAGAGATTATGCTTGTGCTAAAAGAGCGCAAGTTTGACTGTCCTATTTATGTAGATGGCATGAGTAAGAAAATTACAAACCTTCTTTTGAGAAAGCCTGAGTTTGTAAAAGAACCGCAGGAGCTGTCAAGGGCGATGCAAAAGGTCAAGTTTGTTAACGGAATCAAAGACCGCCAGGAAATTGTAAAAGAGCAGGCGATTGTCCTTACAACTTCAGGTATGCTTGACGGCGGACCTGCACTGGATTATCTTAAATATTACTATTATGACCCTAAAAATGCTATCCTTTTGACCGGATTTCAGACTGAAGATAGTAATGGAAGGCTCCTTTTGGAGCAGAGAAGGGTTTATGTTGATGGCATTAGATTTAAGGTTAAAGCGTTTGTTGAAAAGTACGATTTTTCAGCTCATGCAGGTAGGGATGAGCTTATACATCTTATAGAGCAGACCTCTCCAAAAACCCTAATCCTTCATCATGGTGACCCATCTGCGTTGCACTCCCTTTACAGCTATTTTAAGGATAAACTTCATGTTTATGTACCACATATAGGAGACAAAGTTGATGTTTAATGAAATGGAAGTTTAAGGATATCCTGGACAAGCTCGACGAATCGGATTTATACCAGCTAGAACAGGACTTAAAGCCTGATAGCTATCGCAGAAAGCTTGTAAAAGACAAGATTAAGGAAAATGAGCGGGCTAAAATAGGGTTCTGTGTTACCTGTGGTAACGACTTGAAGACCTACCCGAGAAGCTATACACTAATATTTGGTCCGGATGACTTCAGAAAAAAAGCGTCCTTTTGCGAAATAGATTGTTTGCAGTATTTTTTGTCTAAACTAAAGCACGGTGAGAAAAATGAGCTACAAAAAAATGGTTAAGCTCTTTGAAAACCGAAAGGAAAAGCTTCTTGATTTGACTTCAGAAGAGGGTGTGCCTCATGAAACACGCCTAAGACTTGAAGGTGCGATAGACGAGATTGATTTTTTGCTTCGGATGCTAAAGGAAGAAATGAATTTCTCTGATGATGCTACAAGCCTGAAGCTTGATGAGAGATTTCTTGATGCAATTCAAGCCAAAGGACTTTCAGAAGAGAAAAAAGTTATTGAGGAGTTCAAGTCTGCTGCTGAAAATGATAGTCTCTCTTTATACAGAGAAATGCAAAAAAAAGCCGGTAAAAAACATGCTTAATTTTCGTAACTTTAGGCTTCTATTTTATTTTTCTCTTTTAATTGTGGTCTTTTTTGCGGTTTTTTTAACCGCTTCCTGCACAATACAAAATCAAAATAACCTTGTTTGTTTTCATGATAATTGCTTTTTTGTGGAGATTGCTAGAACCGAGCATGAGCGGAGCCTGGGTTTGATGTTTCGCGATTCCCTTCCAGAAAACCAAGGTATGCTATTTATTTTTGAAGAGGAAGACTATCACGCATTCTGGATGAAGAATACGAATATACCACTGGATATAATTTGGCTTGATAGTGAGCTTACAGTTGTCCATATAAGTAGAAGCACCCCTCCTTGCTTAACTGATCCTTGCCCTGTTTACACGGCTCCATTGAAGGCAAAATATGTGTTAGAAGTTAATGCTGGAGCAGCAGAAAAGCTTAATCCAGGTGAAAAGGTTGAGATTTACCTTAATTAATTTATCTTAACAAGGCATTCGCTTTCTTTTTATCCTCGTGATTAATTTTTAGTGATTAATCTTATAAATTACCTATTATTCTTGACAACGCTATGAACAGTAATTTTTGGAACGAAATTGTGAAAAAGCTTGCAAGCGGAAACTATTCTAAGGACGAAATCGCAAGAATTAAAAGAAGAATATGTAAAAAATACAATGTTAAGAATATCCCAACTGATATTGAAATCTTTCTTCATGCTGACAAAAATTCAACCATCTTGCTAAAAAAACAGCTCAGGACAAAACCAGCAAGGAGCCTTTCTGGTGTTGCAGTATGCGCAATAATGTCATCTCCTTTTAGGTGCCCGCATGGTGAGTGCCTTATGTGTCCATCTAAGACAAGTGAGGGTGTTCCACAAAGCTATACAGGGAAAGAGCCTGCGGCAATGCGCGGGATAAGAAACAGGTTTGATCCTTACCTTCAGGTTATGAATCGCCTTGAGCAGTATATCGCAACAGGGCATATGCCCCATAAAGTAGAGTTGATAATAATGGGAGGAACTTTTCCGAGCTTTTCAGAGTCTTATCAAGAAATGTTTGTTATGTATGCATTGAAAGCAATGAACGACTTTTCAAAGCTTTTTTTTAGGCGTTCGTTTGACATTCAAAAGTTTAAAGATTTTTTTGAACTGCCTGGTGATATTGGTTCTCCTAAAAGGACATTGAAAATACATGCAAAGCTCCTGAAACTGAAGGGTATAAGCACTCTTGAGAAGGAGCAGCTGAAAAACGAAAAATCGCATATAAGATGTATTGGACTTACTGTTGAAACACGACCTGATTATGCGAGACTTTCTAATTTAAACCTGTTGCTTAAGCTCGGATGCACAAGGGTTGAGCTTGGAGTTCAAAGCCTTTATGACAATGTGCTTAAGGAAATCAGGAGAGGGCATGATGTTTCTGAGTCTATTAGAGCAACAAGACAGCTAAAAGATCTTGGATTCAAAATAAACTATCATATGATGCTAGGTCTTCCAAAAAGCACCCAGCAAATGGACCTTGCAATGTTTAAGCAGCTATTCACAGATTCAAGGTTTAGGCCAGATATGCTTAAAATATATCCGTGTATGGTGGTTAAAGAGAGTGGACTTTATGAGGTCTGGAAGAAAGGGATGTTCACTCCTCTTACAACACAAAAAGCAGCGTGTCTTATAGCAAGCATAAAAAAAATTGTTCCAGTATATTGTAGAATAATGCGTGTCCAGCGAGATATACCCACAAATGCTACTATTGCGGGTGTAGATAGAACTAATTTAAGGCAGTATGTACAAAAAATAATGAAAGAACAAGGTGCCAAGTGCAGGTGTATAAGATGTAGGGAAGTTGGAAGAAGAAAGCAACATGGGGCTGTATTTATTAAAGCGTTGGAATATACCGCTTCTGAAGGGCTCGAGTTTTTTATTTCCGCAGAAGACCTTGCAGGCTCTCTTTACGGTTTCTGTAGACTTAGGTTTCCTTCACAAAGCCTTCGCAAAGAAATAGGCAGTAGAACTGCTCTTATTAGGGAACTTCATGTATACGGAGAGACAGTACCTTTCGGTGAGAAAGGAGATGTTCAGCATAGCGGCATTGGGAAAGGACTTCTTTATACAGCGGAAAAAATCGCGCATTCTTTTTGCATGGGAAAGATGGTCGTCATTTCAGGCATAGGCGCAAGAGAATACTACCGTAAACTTGGATATAGGCGTGAGGGTCCGTATATGATTAAGTCTTTATAGTGCCGTTTACAGCGAGGCGTCCTTTTTTTGTCAGTCTATAGTACACATAATTTTTTTCTTTTTCACTCCTTTCTATAAATTCTTCGTCTGATAGACGCGAAATAAAATAATGAACTGCTGGTATGGAAAGCCCTGTTAAATCGCTTAGTCTTCTCTGGCTTAGTCGACCATGACTTTTGATAAGTGAAAGAATGCCCATTGTTCTGCTGTTTCTATCTTGTTTTGAAGTATAAGGAAAATAATTGTAAAATGCATTTTTCAAAATAATTTTATCTTCATTGAGGTCTTTAAATTTTAATGATTCTTCTTCTTTTCCATATTCAAAAAATGAGACTGTAGGAGCTACTATTCTTTTGTACACTTCTTTTCCGAATTCAGTAAGTCCAAACCTTTGATTATGCCTCCATACAATCGCATCTTTTAAGTAGCCTTCCTGCCTTAAAGTGCGCATCATCTGGCCTGCAGTGCGTTTTTTTGTACCAAAGATGGCCGCGATATCATTTTTTGTGAACGGAGCTCCATTCGTAATCTCACCTAAAGTTTCATAGCGTGTGCCTTTTAGCCTGTCAACAAGCGTATCTCTTTTTTCCTCCACTAGAACATAATGCTTGCAATCACCATATTTTAGCGGCGATGGCTCTTTTAAAATTCCTTCTCTTAACAGAACACTAAAATGGTTGGCCAAGGAGCCTGGTGAAAAGTGATTTCTGTAGTAGTCTGTCTGCGTAGCACCATTGTAAAGCATGCTTATAACTAAAAATCTAGACGAATTATGTTTTCTTTTTGTGGGGACATATTCTGCCTGGCCAATAAGTGGAAATATGCTTATACCAAGTTCGGTGGTTGTGTGAATCAAGTATTTTGCGAGTGCATTGGTACACTCCACTTTCTCTGCTGTTCTATAATATCTGCTTTTCTTGTAAATAGGTTCATCCTTTCTAAGATTCTGTCCTTGTTCTTTCTCAAGAAATCCTGCTTTAACTAAGGACTCTAGAACACTGCGCAATGTATTGTCCTTTATATTCCAGCAGCATTCTGCTGCAAAGCTGCTGATTTTTGAATAATCCGTCCATTCGCTTCCTACTGCATAAGCGTAGATTCCAAGTTTTATTTCGTTGTTCAGATAAAGGAAGTCGCTGAGTTCCATTGAATTTAGTGGGCTTAATTACTTGTATATAAATCAAGCTGTTTTTTCGGCCACTTTTTTAATGCAATCTTTAGCCACACAGAATATTTTTCCGGATTTTTTTTAATGTCCTTCTTTAGCTTTCCTACTGAGATCCATGCATAATCAGCAACTTCTTCTGGGTTTGGTTTAGGAGTTGTATCTGTTCTACCTGCGATTACACAGTCATACTCATTTTCTGTAAGTCCATTCTTGAATGATGCTTTGTAAATAAAACAGAACTCCTTTTTTAGTCTGCAGTCAAAACCCATCTCCTCTTTTAGTCTTCTATGGGCTGCTTGAAGAAGAAACTCGCCAGGTTTTGGGTGACTACAGACGCTGTTTGCCCATATTCCGCCAGAGTGGTATTTTGTAAGCGCTCTTTTTTGTATAAGCAGCTCTCCTTTTTTATTGAAAACAAAAATTGAAAAAGCCCTATGGAGCAATCCTCTCTTATGCGCTTCTATTTTCTCAGCAACACCTACCTTTCTGTTCTTTTTATTAACTAGTACTACAAGGTTTACAGGAACTTTCATTTTTGCGTATTTTTTATTTTTGTTTGTTCCTTTGTGTTTCTTATTTCGGACATTCGCCTTCTGTCCAGTATTCAACATTCTCATTTTTACATGCTTCGCATGGGTTTGATGCAGTTATTGCACAGGGATATTTTATACAGCGAACTTCCTCTTTGAACCAACCACACACAGGTCTGTACTCCATTGTGCATATTTCGGCATTTCTTTGCTCTGGAAGGCAGTATGTCCTTTTTTCAGATGGACTGTTTGAAGGTCCGTTATCAGGGCAAGGCGCAAAATCGCAGTCTGGCGGAACTCTTTCTACTTTGCTACCGTCAGGGCATATCGTTGTTTCTTTTATACAGGTTACTTCTTCGCATCTTGGAGGACCTACACATCCACACTCGTCGGTTTCGTCCTGGACAATTACACCATAAGGGCAAAAGTCCAGCGGTGGAGGAGGAAAGGTTGGGCATGGACCACATGAACGCGGACATTCGCCTCTATAATATGCCCATTCATCACAGACACTTCCATCCTTTAATGTGCAGATGCCTTGAACGCCTGAGCCGTTATCTTTCATTGTTAGTGTTCCGCCTTGCTCAATGCAGTATTTTGAAGCAGGATTCTCAATACCTGTTTGGTTTTTGGTGGTATTTTCAGTCGTGGTATTTGCCTTACCTGTTTCGTTTTTGTCAGTTATATTATCTTCACTCTGTGAGTTCTTTTGGCATGATACAATCATCAAGCCAAAAATTAATACTCCAATGAATGTTATTATGACTGCCTTCATATCAAATCACCACTTCATGTAATTTACTTGTGTATTCTTCTCTTATATTTAAATATAAGCCTTAGTTACAAATAAGCTTGAAGTTATATCTATAAACTAGATATATCTATAAATTATAACTGAAAATAATCTGTAAAAACTGGTCTGTAAAAATAATTGCAGATAATATCCGATTTCTTATCTCCTCTATTATTTCTTATCATCCTCTATTATATCTCTACTCGTAGTTTTTAAATATCTTAATTAAAACCTCTTCTTTATGGACAAAAGTATAATGTTTAAGGATGCTTTTGTTGAGCGCTATAAAATGCTCACGGACTTTGACGAATTTAAGAGGGTTTCGCTAACTTATCTTAGAAGATGTATAAGAGTTAATACCCTAAAAATATCAATTGAAGAATTAAAAAATCGGCTTGAAGCAAACTGGATGCTTACTCAGGTCCCCTGGTGTAGAGAAGGTTTTTGGATAGAGCATACAGGCGAAGAAAAAAGAAGAGACATTGGGAATCTTGTAGAGCATATGCTTGGTTATTTCTTTGTTCAGGAAGCGGCATCAATGATACCTCCTCTCGTTCTTGAACCACGACCTGGAGAACTTGTCCTTGATCTATGTGCATCCCCTGGCTCAAAAACCACACAGATTGCACAATATATGGAGAATAAAGGTGTTCTTGTAAGTAATGACCATAAAGTAGATAGAATTAAGGCGCTTGCTCTTAATGTACAGAGAATGGGTGTATCAAATTGTATCATCACAATGGAGAAAGGGTGGTTTTTTAGGGGGATGAGTTTTGACAGAATTCTAGTTGATGCGCCATGCTCAGGCACCGGAGCAATAAGAAAATCTCTAAAAACCCTTAAGATGTGGAATCCTATAGCTGTAAGAAGGCTTGCAGCAACGCAAAAGCATCTTATAAAGACGGCATTTGAAAATTTAGCAGAGAATGGGGTGCTTGTTTACTCTACCTGCACATGCGAGCCTGAGGAAAACGAGGGCGTTGTAAGCTATCTGCTTGAGGAGTTTGACAATGCTTTTGCTGAAGATATTCATCTTAACATTAGGCGCTCAAGCCCTGTAACTGAGTTTAATGGCCACAAATTTCATTCCGGCGTAAAAAAATGTCTTAGAATCTGGCCACAAGATAATGATACCGAAGGTTTTTTTATAGCTAAAATAAGGAAAAAATAAAATAGGAAGCAATAATAAAACTAGTAAAATTAGTTTATCACAAGGAAGTAGTTTAACTCAAAGAAGCAATCGCATTTTTAACATCTTCTTTTATTTCTTTAATATCGCCACATGTCGGAATTCCAATTATCTTTACATCTTTAATCATTTCAACATTTTTTGCGATTTTCAGAAAATAACCCAAATCAAAATCATGAAGTGTTGAAATCTTTCTTTCTTTTAGAATACTTATGTCGTTAATTAATCTTACTTTGCTTATGCCTTTTATTACGTCCATTATAACGATTTCATCATGGTTTAGAAGCGTCATTGGTTCAGTGCAGTAAATAAAATTGTATTGTTTATTGTGCTCAAATTCTTTCTCTATATCTTTGGCAATCTGTATGGCGAAGTCGTCTCCTGGAACATGAGTACTCCCAAATACGAAAACATCCATCCTAAATTTATAAAATAAACCTTACTTCTATATAAATCTTCTATATCCCTTTTTTCTATTATATGACACTATATGACTTATTTTTTTTGTATTTATATGTAATGTATTTATAGGGCACCGTTCAAAATCTCGTTTTCGGTCGGCTTACCATCATGTTGCCACTTTTCCGTTCAAATGAAAATATCTGGTTCTCC
>JAWABL010000031.1:0-12490 GCA_038884615.1 Candidatus Woesearchaeota archaeon
GAACCAGATATTTTAATTTAAATGGAAAAGTGCCAACATGATGTTAAGCTGACCGAAACCGAGATTTTGAACGCAGCCTTTATTAAATCAGTGCAAAATATAAAACTATTTAGAATCCTTTGCGTTTGAATATTTTTTCAAGTTCTTCAAGAGGATATGATATCATAGTTGGTCTGCCATGTGGACAGGTGTATGGCTCTTTTGACTGAAACAGCTCTGTTAAGAGACTACGCATCTCATGAACTTCAAGCTGGCAGTTTGCCTTAACGGCGGTTCTGCATGATTTTCTTATTATGTTCTCTTCTTCTTTTGCTTCAATATGTTTTTTAGCGCTAAGTGAATTTACAATGTCAGAGAAAATCTTGCTTACTGCCGATCCACTGAACATTGTAGGAATCTTTCTCAAAAGAAATGTATTTTTTCCAAACTCTTCAACATAAAATCCAAACTGCTCCAGCAGATTTTTAGATAGCTGAAGGCTTATAGACTCTGATGCGCTTGCTTCAAACACGATCGGCTCTAAGAGTGCCTGCATCGCAACATTCTTTTTTCTGTATTGCTCAAGAAATTTTTCATATAAAACTCGCTCCTGGGCCGCATGCTGGTCAATAATAATAATCCCCCTATCTTTTTCGGCTATGATGTATGTCTTTGCAACCTGTCCAAGAATTCTTATTCCTTCGGTTTCGTAGTTTGGCCTTACTGTTTCTTCAGGATAGTTGCTTATTGTACTAACGCCTATATTTGGCTTATTCCAAAGAATTTCCTGCATTTCTGTGCTGATTGAAGTAGCATTGATAAGATTGTGCTGATATGTAGGTTTTTGGATAATAGGCACAGTGGATTCCTGTGTAAGAGCATCTCTTATCGCCCTTATGACTGCAGTTTCAACATCCTGTTGGTTGCTGAATCTAACCTCTTTTTTATTTGGGTGAACATTAACATCAACATTGCCTACAGGAACCATTATATTTAGTATGGCTTGTGGATGCCTTCCGACTCCTAAATACCCCTTAAATCCTTCATATATCGCGTCATTAAGCAATTTGCTATTAATACATCTTGAGTTGACATAAGTGATTTGGCGGGATTTATCACCTCTATCAAATTGAGGTTTTGATATAAATCCCACAACCTGAACAGCCGAATCTGCATAATTAACTGCAACAACTTCTTTGACAATCTTTCTGTTAAAAATAGAAGCCAGTCTTGCAAGCCAGTCAGAGGTGGCATGACAGTCTAATAATGTAATACCATCGTTTGACAGCTTGAACTCTATCAATGGGTATATCAGAGCCTGCTGAGATACAATGTCAACAACCTTTTTTAGCTCTTTTTCCGGTGGCTTAAGAAATTTTTGTCGTGCAGGAACATTATAAAAAAGTTCTTCAACCCTAACAAGTGTACCGTTTGGACAGGCGGACTCTTTGGCGTAGTTTAGTTTTCCGCCCTCAACAAAAAGCTCTGTTCCAATAAGAGAATCATGCTTTTTTGTTTTTATGGTTAGCTTTGAAACAGCCGCGATACTTGCTAGTGCCTCGCCACGAAAACCCAGCGTCTTTATATTGTTTAGGTCATTAGCATTTTGTATCTTTGATGTTGCGTGTCTCTGGACGGACATTTTTGCGTCATCCATGTCCATCCCAACACCATCATCAATAACCTCAATAGTTTGCCTTCCTCCATAGCGTAGGGCAATATACACTCTTCTTGCGCCAGCGTCTATAGAATTCTCTAAAAGCTCCTTAACAATGCTTGCGGGGTTTTCTACAACTTCCCCTGCAGCAATCTTTGCAATCAGTGACTCTTCTAATAATCTTATTGAGCCCATATAAGAAATAAGCAAAATTATCTAGTATTAAAAATCATCGGATTTTGAAATGCTTTTTGAATTTGTTGAAATAAAGATATGAAAAAGTTATAAAAAGAGCTACTACAGCAGGAAGAAGATATGTATAATCGATTCTTCTGCATTTTCCAAGCGGAAGTGATACCGGGAGATTGGACTCAGGGCAGTTGCTTTCTTTGTAAGACGGTGCGATTTCATCATCATTTATAACGAGAGTTTCAGGCATTATATAAACTTCTCTCGTTGTCTCATAAACAAGCTCAATCTCTTCATCCGGCTGGACATTTGCGAAATGCCACATTATAATCGGATCGCTCTCTATTATCTTAGTTGGCTTTGTTTTAAATAACAAATCTTTTGAGTTCTTTGCAAAACATTTAGGAATATACTCATAAATATACAGGTCTTTGAAAAATGCCTTTGCTCTTAACCTTGTAAAAACAATTGTCCTATTGTCTTTTATAACCAGCTTTTTTTGAAGTATGACCCTCTGCTGTGTTTTTGAATAATCTTCAAGGCTTTTTCTGGCTTCTTGCTCGCTTTTTCCCTCAAGTATAAATGCTCTGCGGAGAATTTGTTCTGTTTTTTGCAGTGCAGGAGCCTGAATAACGATTTCGCCGCTTCTTTCTATTCTCGGCGTTCTTGAAGTATTTGATAACTCTGTTGTATTTTTTGCTTTTATCGCCCTTTCAGCTGTAGGAATATCTTTTAATTCTTCTTGTACCCCCAGCGCTTTGGCGTTCTCTTCTTCTTTTGGGCATTCTGGTCCTGTTGTATTATAGTAGCTATTGCTAACACCGTTATAACAATATATGTTTTTGTTGTCGTCTCTTATCCCGATAGGGTATATCTCGTTGCCATAGATATAGTTGGAGCTACTCTCCTCAATCAAGACTGCAAGACTATTATCCTGAAACTTGTTTGATGTGATGTTATTTTCTGTGCTTTTATTCATATATATACCGTAAATGTTATCTTTGAAGATATTATTGTATACTAACGCTTTTTTTGAGCCCTGAAAAACCAAGGCTGCTCCGAAGCTTCTGAACTGACAGTTTGTCACAGTTGCGTTTGAAGTGATTAAAAACGCGTATCTGTCCGGCGTTCCAATTAGTGTAGAATTATTGCAGTCAATTCTTATTGGATTCTCTATTATTACCCCCATTGAGAAGTTATACTCTTCTAAGCAAAGCAGGACATCTTCTCTCCAGTCTGCTTTCTCTGGCACAATGCAGTCCTCAGCTAGAACAAGAGGCAAAAAAATAAAGGGTGCCAGCAACACCATCTTTTTCATAAATTGGTTGTTGCTGACGATATATTTATATTTTGCTATACCCTCCTTAACTCTAATGCTACTATCTTATTTATTTCTTTGTTTGCTCATTGCTATATCATTTCATCCGGCATATTCTGTTTCCGCTTCAGGTGCTCAATGTCGCTTTGCATATAAAATATCCTTCTATCATAAACCTCTTTTTCCCGCTTAATGTCCTCAATAGAAAGCTTTATCTCATTGAGCTCTGCACGCAAGTTGTCTTGTCCTGAGGCAAAAGACCTCCTCTCAATCTCCATCAGCCGGTCTATGGCCAAATGCAGCGCCTGCTCTGTTTTTTGTTGCTGGAGTTTAATCTTTTCGGTCTCGCTTTTAATTGCTGAAATTGACTGATTGCATGTTGCAACAAATTCTGAAATGTTTCTTCTCAGACTCTCTATGCTTGCAAAAACATCTTGGTCCATTGATGCAAGTTAGAGCATGTAATATTAAAAGATATGTCTTAATTATTGGGTGGTATTTTTAGTTATCTTTTTAACTCATTGATAAGAAGCTCTTTTATGAACAGCTTTGACCAGTTGAAAAACACCACTACAAAAATAATGACCACTATAGTATAAAGCCTTGATAAATCACTGTTAAACCATTTAGTCTCTCCCAACCATTGTAGAAGAACAATTATCGTAAAGAAAATAACTCCGAGAAAGGTGAATGGTAAAATAAATCTATGTACGCTCTTCGCAGCGATCCCTATACCATCTAAAAAAGAGCGCCATAACTTTTCTCTTATAAAGAACAGGGGGTGGATAATATTTACCAGGTATATTGCAGAGGGTAATAATAAAAATATTATAAAAAAAATTTTAAACTCTTCTTTAAAAAGAATAAATGAACCGATAATAAGAATAATTTGGAAAGCAAAAAAAACAAAATTAAGCCCCAGAAATTTAAGGAAAACAATAGGCTTAAAACTTTTCTTGAGAATAATATTCCATATAACCCCTTTAGAAACAGTATACAGCAATAACATAAAGAAAACCCATGCAGATAGGAGCATAACTACTGCAACAGCTGCAGATTTGAGTTCAATATAATGCTGCATTAGGAGTGACTCATCAAGCTCGTTGAGTGCAAGCCCAGCGCTTCGTTGGATAACTGCGACCTGCGGCTGTAAAAGGTTTAAAAATAAAATTCCAGAAATTATAAGCATTAAGTAGAATGCTATATCAACTCCTATAATATAAAAGAACCATAGTCTAAACTTTATGCTTTGTCTGAAAGCTTTCCATAAATTCTTGAAGTAGTTCATCTTTTCGTCCTTATTAATTTCAATACTAGACCTCTCTTTAAATATTTTGCCTTTATGTTTTCTTCTATGTTTACTATTTATATTTATTACTCTTTTATATTTTTATAATAATTATATCTTTATAATAATATATTTATTATATCTCTTTAGCACGACCTATCTCCTGTTCTAAATCCTGAGCCATGGGCAAGTGTAACGCAGTGTGCCTTTGCTTCATCCTTGAACTTTAAGCACGCCTGATTGAATCTGCATGGCTTTTTTAGCTCGCAGTCAAATACAGTATTGTCTGCATAGTGCATTCCAAAAAATTGCCTTTTGCTAATCATGCCTTTTTCATGCCAGAATTCCTTAGAGTCTTCCTTTGTGCAGCTATTATAGAAATAAAGTTCCCATTCAACATTTTTGTCTCCTATAATCTTTAGCGTTACAGCATACCTATACAGATTGTTGGTAAGCTCTGATTTTTCTCCTTCTATTATGACCGTTCTTATATTCTCATTTATTTGCTTTACCATCTCTGATTCGTATGTGCTTGTGGGGATAGGTATGCCAGCCACCTTACTTTTCCAATCGGTTTCTTTTATATATAAACTGTCACCGCACATCTCTGCCGGTATTCCTTGGCTGAAAGGTCCTAAAAGTTCGTCAAGATAGGCAGAAAGAATCTGATTAAGCTTTGAGCGTGTTGCAGCGTTAATGCTGTCGTAATAGGTCTGAAGTTTTTCTCTTAGCCAGGGCATATTCTGGTCGTTATGAAGATTTTTATAGTCTACTGCAGCCAATTCTTGTATATCTTCCAGGTTATCGTCAAGGTCGTCTGCAAAAATTCTTAAATCATCTGGTATCTTTGCATCTTTAGGTAGTGCGGCACCGTTAGGACCGCGAATTGTTCCTTCACTTGTTACACAAAACTGGTCGTTGCAGTACCACCCCTTTTCATTGCGTTTTAACACCATTCCGCTGCTAAGTCGAATCTCTTCAACAATGCCTGTATCAATATTTACTCTTGTAGAACTATACCTCCCACTTAATTGAGCAGTGTGGGTTCTTTGATTTTCTGTGGTGCTTGTAGATGGTTCAGTAGGCTTTGGGTCAGTTTTTATAGGTGGTTTGAAAGACACATAGTCTTCTGTAGTAGAATTTTCAATGGTTTGGGCCAATGCTTGCAATATAAAAAGAGCTGTAGCAAGCGCTGTGATAATAAATGTTTTCAGCATCCTTTTTTCCTTTGCCATCTATTCCCTCACCCTGTCAAAACCCATCTCTTTGAGTTCTTTGTCAACCTCCTGTATAGATTTATACTTGTTATACTTATAGACTTGCTTTTCAATAACTGTGTTTTGAGGGTCTTCGACTGCCATTCCGCTTATGCCATATGCATAGTTCTCTCTATTACTATGCCCCCACATTATAAGGGCTGAGCATATCATTATAAGCAGGATTACCCACATTGCGCGGTAAAATTTGTCCATTGTTTTCACCTCATTGATACTTTGGGAACGAGCCTTTGCTGTCCTTGTTTAGCTCTTGGTTTAGATGGTTTTCTGCAGCAACCTGGTTTGCATTGTCATTGCCGTTAAACCATTCATGGTGGATAAGACTGTCAATCTGCTGGATTGTGTCTGAAAGTGTAAGGAATATTCCCGCAATTCTATAAATGCGTGCTGGTAGACAGGTTGCTACAATGCCTCCAGTTGCTACGCCGCCGTTAATGTAAATCTGGGTGCATTGGTCTAAGTTTAATATCTTCTGCTCAAAAATAAAAAGCGCATATTTAACAATAAATTGCTTGATGAAGTCGTCAATTATATACCAAAACTCGCCGATTATCTGTTGACAAATTTGGCTCGAGAGATATACTTCACAATCGGAAATGTCAGCACCCCTGATTGTCGCAACATTAACACATGCATTATATGTTATAATTATCTGTTTATAAACATTAAGCTTTGTTTCTATGCCTGTTAGACATGGGGGAAAACACAGAACAGCTGTTACAAGGCTTTTTTTCGGATTAAAATACAGGTTTGCATAATATGTGCCCGAGCTCCTAGCTTTCTCAACCGGACTTAAACTCTTGCTGTCGGTCACTGCCTTTTTTGAAATATCGAAACCGGATACGCCAGGACCAAACGGCAGATGGCCATATAGCTTATCAGTAGTCCATTTATCTAAGTTTACACCACTTATGCCTTGTATGCTCCCTTTCCAGAATGTGCTGCAGTCTTCGCAGAGCACAAGATCACAGACAAAGCCCAGGCTTAATATGTCTTTGCTTGAAAGTTTGATTGGGTTTGTTCCAGGGCTTAGGAAAGTTCCGCGTGCAGGAACGGTTCCTGTAGCGCTGTCGGGAGCTTTTATCATTTTTTGTTTTCCATACCAGATGCTTTCAAGTAGGTCGCTTTGGAGTATACACGAACTTGGTCTTACAGCGCCAAAGAATTCCATCTCCACACCGTTTATTATAAGGCAAATGCCTGCGAAAATTTGTCTTATTGTTGAGAAAAGGGTGCACAGCGGCCTTAAGATGTCTGTAAGCCATTTAATGCTGTCAAGTATTGAATTTATTGTATTGAGCGTTGCTTGTTTCTCATTTATCTTGTCAATAGCAGCGCTGTCCGGCGCTTCAAATATCCCAGCAAGCAGTTTTATTTCAAATGATGCGTTCACCTTTTCATTTGGGGATATAATGTCAGAAGACCTGCCTGCGCTTTGAACAATGTCTCCTTCGCAAACTACTTTGACTGATTTTGCTGTTGCTGTAAGATTTTTGTCATAATTCGGTATGTTAAGTATGATATATTTGCTGGTCTTGTCATGTCCCGGAAAATAATACTGCGCTTTTATAGGAAAGGGGTCATAGTATTCTTTATTGTCAGTTTTTAGGGTTCCCTTACACTGGTTTATATTCAAGGAATGGACATATTTTGAACCGCTGTTTTTTGGCACAAGACTTAGTTCAACACGCTCGATTGCGCCGTTTGGCGACATCCATATGAAGTTCCTATTCATTGGTGCAATCTGAGCAACTTGCATTGAATCCTGCCACCAATCAACCCGCTGCTGTTTTACATCCACAACATATGTTACACCATATTTATTGTCCTGAGCGCTATCTCGACTATTACCTGCGTTGTCGGTTGCTATTACACGCAGTTTTACCTGTCCCTTCTTAAAGGACCCAGAATATTGCCATTTGCACTCATATGTGCTATCATTCCTGGCAGTGCATTCTGTCGCAGGCATGAGTGTGCTGTTGAAAATGCTTAGGTCTGCAAGCACATTTGCAGGTGAGAGTCCACTCTCATTTTCCTTGATTATTGCTTTTATTTCTGCTACATCGTTTAATGTAAGGACATCAAGTCCAGTGCCAAACGAGATTATTGTTATATTGAGAAATTTAGGGGAGATTTCATCATAAATGAATATTTCTCTTGAGACAGAAGAAGGGTCATATGTGTTTCCAGAATCGTCTCTGAGTTCTGCAACAGAAACACCAATTTGGTCTCCTGTTACTTTTCCAGTTACATCAAACCCTTTGAAATAACATTTCCAAGAACCTTCATTTGCACACTCGCTTGCCTTATACAAATAAAGGGCGGGATTAGCTTCGTATAGATTAAGTGTTGCATCTGCCTTTCCCATCCCACTCCCGGTCTCAGCAATTTCCAAAATGATTGAGTTATTGTTCTTCTTAAGAAATTTCCCATACCTACCAGAGATAGATATTATATTCGGTCTTGTCTTGTCAAGTGGGAGATTAAATGTTTTGGAATAGGTTTTATTATTACCCGAATTATCTTCTAAGAATATCATTATCGGACTTTGAGTGGGGTTGTCCATCACAAAAGCCCATTCGCAGTAGTACTTCCCTTCTTCTTTTTCACTGCATGTACCTTTGACATTTTGATACGCCTCTGGCTGGATTGTGTTTAAAGCAGACAGATTAGCAACCGCAGTGTTAATTACAAGCCCGCTTAAATCCTCTGTAATGTTAGCTACAATCTTTGCATCAAGCGCCAGTGTAGTTCCGTATGTAACTTCATTGCCTTCCAAATCAACTATTTTTAGTGTTGGCTCTAACATAAGAGGAGGGCTGTAATCAATTCCGAAGGTTCTGCACGACTTTGCTGTATGGTTGAACTTATCTGAAACAACAAGGCATAGCTCCTTCTTTCCTTCAGAAACTCCTAGCTCAGAAAATGACGCAGTAAGGCTTCCTGAAGCAAAACAATCCGAGATGTTTACTACTTTCTTTGTTTCGTTGTTTATCTGAATATTCATGCTTGATAGGCCAGCGCATAATGCCCCACAGCGTTCGCATGCAGAATCTTTTATATCATATTGTATGCTTATTCCACTAGTGCCTTCGTTCTTTACAGTAAATCCTGTTATTTCAGGTGGCTTTTCATCAATAAAAAATGTTAAATCACTCTGTGCAAGTCTTACAAAGTAATCATCATATAGTTTTACGCTTACGGTGTACTTGTCTGCAACCCAGTCCCTCTTTGGTCCTTTGTACTGGCATAGATACTCATTTCCTTCAATATCCGTGCAGTTTGTGAAGCTTTCCTCATATCCCGAGACTGTGAGTTTTATATTGTTTTTTGTTATTGGCAACTTAGTTAAACCGTTATCTGTTGTCATGACCACTTTGGCTTTTACTTGTAGATTTTCACTGTACTTTTCCAGCGCGCTAGGAACCTGGTTTTTGCCGTAAACCTCAAGGTCACTTATAGAGCCTTTGTTTGCAAAAGCAATGGAACTATAAACTGGCAAAGATATTATAAGCCAACACAATATTAATGCAGTGTACTTTTTCATATTCACTCAACTATATTATTTTCATCCATATCCTTTAATTCATCTATGTCATTTAATCAATTTTTTTATTTTAATCTTTTTTTAATGGTTCTCTACAACTTAAATCTTTTGCAGCTTAAGGATTGTAGTTCAGTTTTATTTATTTTAAGTATATTCATTTTAATTCTGGGCTTATAAGGGCTCTGTTCAGATTAGAGCATGCTTCTATATGCATAAGTGGTTGTGTTATCTCTTCAAGAGTCCTCGGCGGACCCTCGTCAAACACAAAAAGGGTAATCTCCTTTGCGTTCTTTAGTTGCTCTTTTGTAAATGTTATATTATAATGTGCACCTCCTGTGAAAGTGACTGGCAAAGCAACATCCTTATCAGGGTATTTTATTGTCTCTTGGCTTATGGCGGTTTCAATTCTCTTTTCTTGGCTCTCTTTTTTGAAGGTCATCTCTCCTTCAAACCGCTCTCTTCTAATAAGCTGAAGGTCAACAATATACTCTCCTGGTGCAAGCGAAATCCTTGATTCGTTGTTTTTATTGTAGTATCCAAGGACATTAAGCGCTCCGCTGTTTAGGTCTGCCTTCCGTATGCTTAAAATTACATCTTCATTATCTGAAAGTTCAATGGGCTCTGTATCGGCATTGCATGCGACCACCGCACCGTCTTTTATGATAATGCCTTGTTTTGTATTGTTATTTGTTACCTCTGAATCTGGCAAGGGAGGCATTACAAAATACTTTTTTATACTTAGTTTAAGCTCTTTGATTCTGTCCAATTTATAATTTTTGGTAAAAGACTGCCCTTCTTCTACAGTTCCTATAACATCACCTTTTTCAACATACCCAACTCTTTTTATAGTTAAGAGCCCTCCACCAATACAAGGTGGGAGTTTTGTATCAAGTACTCCCTTATCGGTTTTGCCTATGAAGCATTTTTCAGCGAACCGTTCTGCTTCGATTACTGTGCCATTTTCATCAAAAACATAGACAAACTCAGGACCGCACTGGAAATAGACAAGTGCGCCGTCAATCCCGTTTCCTTGCTCATCAAACACATTTAGGGTTACTGGTCCGCTAAGCCGCTGGTTTATATCACACTGGTAGCTTATATCGCTTTTCCTCTGCTGTCCAGAAACATCAGATAGCCTGACCCTTGGAAAATTATCTTTTATTACAACTTCGAGTGGGAACTGGAATAGATAGTCCTTATTTTCAGCCTTTGACTGTTTGTCAATAATTGTTACAAGTACAGGGAACCGCGTATTGTATGAGAATTTGTACTGAAACATGCACAGTTGAGCAAGCAGCAGGTCAACTTCAAAAGATTTTGGTTCTAATATTCCTTGTGAGCCGAGATCAAGTTCGAGTGGGTATGTAGGCTCGAATGAGAACATAACCTCCATAAACCTGTAATTTTTTTCGCTTGTTTTATGCACGAACCTGTCATAGACGCCCTGTCTTATCTCCCTTCTCTTTTGATTAGGCTCTTCTTTTGAAGTCACGATAATCTTGCTGTGATCAGTGTTGGCAATCTTTAAGTATGGAATGTTTGATGAAAGCATTCTTCTGAAATTTTGTTCAACATCTGAAGCAATCCAGTATGTACGCTTTTCGCAAGGAGCAAAATCCAGCCCACCTTCCATCGGTGGTAGGTATTGGCTGTCAATACGTGAATATATTGAGATAAGATTTTTAGTGGTTCTTTCAAGGAAAAAGGTTTTTGTTTCATAATCCTTTATTTCCTTAGCAAGCTCGTAAATCTTCTTAAGCCGGACTGGAACTTCTGCACTGAATTCCATGCGCGATTCAACAGAGTCTTCCTTTACAATCTCAATAGGGTAGTCTAATTTTACAATTACTTTACTGTCTGTAAATGAAACTTTGGTTTTAGGCATACCTTTTTCGTTTACTTCTATCCCTCTCTCCTTTATTGCGGCAAACTCTCTTAAGCATTCATTTAGTTTTTCAGTAGTGTACCTCTCAAGCTGGTCTTGTATGCTATTGTCCCTGTCTGACTTTTTAAAAAGGGTTGGCATTTCTGAGCTGTCAATCCCCATAGGCCGTTGGTAAAACCAGTAGGGTATAAAGAGGCTGTTATGGGTAAATCCGCTTGAAATCTCTCTTGCAAGCGCAGCATCAATATATCCGCCTTGCAGACCTGCTTTTATAATTCCTTCTTCTGCAACCTGTTTCAAGCAGCCTTCAACATAGTTCTGGACCTCATCTTGTTTTTTTTCAGAGGTCTGTATAGGTTTTACTTTTGAATTTATGTATATAATTATCAAGGCTGAAAAGAGAAGCAACACTCCAAATATAATGAACAATGTTACTTGTCCTCGTCGCCTCATGATACCACCTGGCTGCATGTAAACCGATAGAAGTTTGACTTTATGTCGTAACATAACTGTCCTATGCTATCCTCAGCCTCGTGCTTTATAACAAGCATAAGATAACACAAGTCTTTTTCATCGCCCATTTTTGTTTCGCAGACAGACATTCCGTCGGCGAGGTCAAGTGGCTTTAATTCTTCTGATAGCTTATCAACAAGTTGCATTGTATTTACGAAGAATAATACAATAGTCATGATAAAAAGAAGCGTTATTAAGCCATAAAAACTATATATTGAATAAACAAAAATTTTGTCTAGTTGCCCTTCCTTTTTTGAGTACTCTTTTTTGTAGAAATACTCCCTTTTATTTAGCACAAACCAGAAAGTAAGCCCATTTAGAAAGAGAGTTATTATTATTGTCGGAAGCATGAAATCATAAAGAGACGACAAAACCGTTTCTTGAACAAGTCCAATAAGCAGAAATGATATGAAGCTGTTTAGAATGCTTAGAAAGTAGACTCCAAGGCTTAGATGATACGCCCATCTCCTGCGATATATAAATCCATAAGTTATTAGGAGGACAAGAGCAAAAACACATCCGTTTATAATTTTTGCTTTCTCCTCTATTACTACAACACCAAAAAAAAAGGCCATATCCGATGTTATAAGAAGCACAAGATAGAATACTGCAAGGAATATTGAATAGTTTACAAGAACACCAATGCTTTTAGGCAACCCCCTTTTTCCCTTATGCATAGCATTATGCATACTTAACTACTAAAGAGGGTAATATATATAATTTATGTTTTTGAGGGGCACCGTTCAAAATCTAAAGATTTATAACCCACCACAGCCATAAGGCTGTGTGTGGGGGTGGAGGTGATAGCTCCACCATGGCAAGCGAAAACAAACTAAT
>JAWABL010000032.1:0-12212 GCA_038884615.1 Candidatus Woesearchaeota archaeon
CAATATATGGGTTTGAAGTGAGTTGTTCCATACGGAGAACCGGATATTTTCATTTAAATGGAAAAGTGCCAACAGGATGTTAAACCGACCGAAAACGAGATTTTGAACGCAGCCGTTATAAACAATATTAATATAAACATATTAAGTATCTATTGTAGGGTGTTTTTCTTTATTTTCCATAGTTTAATTTTGATTTTGGCTCCAAAGTAAACTTTTTTATACTACTGTTTTTTCCAGTTAATTGGTGAAATGTATGTCAAAACTAATGAAAGAACCAACAAGCAAGTTTGTCAAGGTAAGATGCCCTAAATGCAAGAACGAGCAAATAACATTTGGCAAGAGTGCATCAGTTGTCAAATGTCTTGTCTGCTCAAGAGTACTTGTAGAGCCGAGCGGCGGTAAATCCAGGATAAAGGCAAGAATCCTTGAGGTCTTAGAGTAAATGTTATACAAAAAGGAAGGCTATCCCCAGGAGTCGGAGTTTGTACTCTGCACAATAACGAAGATTCAGTTTAATTCTGTATTTGCAAGGCTTGAGGAGTATGACAAGCAGGGTATGATACATATATCTGAGATTTCTGCAGGAAGGATTAGAAACATAAGAGATTTTGTAAGGGAAGGGAAGGTGGTGGTCTGCCTTGTATTAAGAGTCAATAAAGAGAGGGGACAGATAGATCTTTCGCTTAGGCGTGTAAATGAAGCACAAAAGCGAATAAAGCTTAATTTTATCAAGCAAGAGCAGAAAGCAGAGAAAATCCTTGAATATTTTGCAAAGTCGCATAATGAAGATCTCCAGCAAATTTATTCTGCAATTATGGAAAAGATAAAAAATGATTATGACAATCTTCATTCCTTTTTTGAGGCTGTTGTTCGGAGCGAAGCATCTATAAGCATTCTAGGTCTTACAAAAAATCAATCGCAGGAGCTTGAAGAGCTTATAAAACAAAGAATTAAACTTCCTGAGGTTGAGATTGAAGGGAATCTTTATGTTTCAACATTCCAACCAAACGGAGTGGACATAATCAAAAACGCTCTTTTAATGCTAAAAGAAGCAGGAAAGGAAAGACTAAGCTTGAATTATATCGGAGCCGGAAAATATCCACTTAAGGTAAAAGCAGAAGACTATAAAACCGCAGAAAAAATACTAAAAAACTCGGTTGATAAGGTGCTTGACTACCTAGGGAATAATAAGGCAGATGCAAAATTTGAGCGTATAGAAAAATAAAGATTTTAAAAAATAAAAAACATTTTGCTAAGAGAATAATACTAAAAGAACGAGTAAAAAATGAAGCATATACTAAAATGTTCTTGTGGTACATATACATTAAAGCCAGTGTGCCCAAAATGCGGCAAAGATGCTTTTTCCCCAAGACCACCAAAATACTCTCCAGAAGACAAGTACGCTAAGTATAGAAGAAAAGCAAAAGAGAATGAACTTAGAGCAAAAGGGCTTATTTAGGAAAAACTATATTTTATATGGTTTAGATTATATATTTTATATTATATATATTTTATTTATATAATTTTATTTATATATATTTTTTTATTTATTTGTATATATTTTAAAATATTTATAGATATTTTAAATTTTAATATATAAATTTAACATATAAAGTAATAGATTTAATACAAAGTAAAGTATACCTCATAAAGAGAAGCTATCATAAAGAATCAGAGGTAGATAAAAGATTTTGGTGGACAGAGTAAAAGTAGAAGGGGGTTATATTGAGCTGGCGTTTTGAATCTGTAGCAAAAGCACCTATTCTCAAAAGACCAATTCTTATTGAAGGGCTTCCAGGGATAGGAAATGTCGGCAAAATCGCAGCTGATTTTATTGTGGAGAAAATCAGCGCAAAAAAAATTTATGTAATTTCATCATATACCCTGCCACACTCTGTATTTGTCAAAGAAGACAATCTAATTGAGATGCCGTGTATCGAGGTTTATTACAAAAAATACGGCGACCCTAAAAGAAATGATTTGCTTTTTTTGACAGGCGATGTCCAACCAATAGACGAAGTCTCATGCTATGAGTTTTGTGATAATATTCTTGATATGTTTGAGCGGTTCAATGGTTCAGAGGTGGTGACTCTCGGTGGCATAGGACTGCAGAATGTTCCAAAAACGCCAAGAGTCTATTGCACCGGCAATTCAAAGGATATTGTTCAGAAATATATAGAAGGTACAGATGCCACTAATAGAATATATGGCGTAGTAGGCCCTATTGTAGGTGTATCTGGACTACTTTTAGGCCTTGCAAAAAAAAGGGATATTAAAGCAGTGTCTCTCTTGGCAGAGACAGTAGGTCACCCAATGTATCTTGGCATAAAAGGTGCAAGAGAGATACTAAGAGTTCTTAATCTAAAACTTAACTTGGATATTGACCTTGCCGAAATGGATAAAGAAATAAAGGGCATTGAGTCAGAGATAATTAAGCGCACTAAAGAGCTTAACCAGATTTCAAAAGAGACCGCATTAAAAAAAATTGAAGGCAAGTTTGGCAAGGATGTAGTGTATATAGGCTAACTTTAGGTTAACTTGTACTTTAGTTAATTTGTTAATCTTGTAATAAGAAGTAAATAAGAATAAGAATTAGGAAAGAAAAAAACGAAACATTTATAAATGGGTAAACCTAATACCACTATTTTAAGGGGGTATTTGATGAAAAGAAGCAAGACAGATAACAGAATGTTTACTGACATTTTGAATCAGGATCAGTCTGGGAAAAAGTGGAAAAAAACCGCAAAATGGAAGGATCCCTGGCGATATTGATCCCTGTTTGCTTGTCAGTTTAAAAACAATCTGATATTTAAGGTGTTGCTTAAACTTGATTAGAGAGAGTTAATAATCTAGATTTAGAGGGTTTAAGATGGAAGACGAATTTGAAATACTAGAGGAGATAGAAGCAAAAAAGGCAAAGCAAAGGAAAAACCTCAAAAACATAATTAATAAGCAGAAACTTACAAAATTTGACCTTGACGAAGTCATGATTGAAGAGGCATCAATGGAGATCTAGAAACAAAGGCAATTTTATAAGATTACTTTTGGTTAGGGGGGAGTATTTGTTTTTTAGCACACAATGGTCGCATTTTTCTGCAAAATTTTCTCCTAGAATCTTCCTAGAAAAGATTCCTATAAAATCAGACATTAACAAAATTAAAGACACATGAATATAATAGACAAAAAATGAACTGCCCAGAATATGATTATGATTTAGAGCTTGAGAAAGTAGCGAAATTTATAAAAATTAGAAATGTAAAAACAGTTTGCATTCAGCTCCCCGATGGCTTAAAGCCAAAAGCAGACGAAATCGCTGACTATATAGAAAAAAATACAAAAGCAAAGGTTCTTATATGGGCAGGTAGCTGTTATGGAGGTTGTGATATTCCAAGAGTTGACGCAGACCTCTTAGTTCAGTGGGGTCATACTGAGTGGTTATAAATAGTAAAAATAGAAGGAAGAGAATAAAATGGGATTTATTGTAAATTCTCTTATTTATGAAAATCTTAAAGATAAAATCTTAGCTGCTGTAAACCTAATTAACTCTGCTATACAGAGTAAAAAGCCTATTTTAATCAGACATCACGCAGACACTGACGGATACTCGGGCGCTATTGCAATAGAAAGGGCGATTCTTGAGCTTCTTTACAAGGCGCACAGGCGTGAAAGCGATATTTTTCATTATTACAGACGCTCGCCTTCGCTAGCTCCATTTTATGATTATACAGATGCAACAAAGGATGTAAGCAATTTTCTTAACGAGGTTGCAAAATATGAGCATAAGACTCCTCTCATAATTGTAATTGACAATGGAAGCACAAGGGAGGATGTGCTTGCATTGCAAAAGATAAAAATATATGGTGCACATATCATAGTTATTGACCATCATCCACCATCTGCAGAAAACGATAGTTTCATTGATGTGCATATAAACCCCCATCATGTAGGAAGTGTTGAGAATATTTCTGCAGGGATGCTTTGCGCAGAGATTGCAAAAATGCTTGTCCCAGATATAGAAGACCTTGAGCTTCTTGCCACACTCTCAGGAGTTTCTGACAAATGCACAGGAACCGAATTAGAGCAGTATCTTAAGCTATCAGAAAAAAAGGGGTATACCGTTGAAAAGATAAAAAACATCTCCGAGTGCATTGAGTTTGAAACATACTACCTTGGATTTCTTGAGAGCAGGTATATGGTTGATGACCTTTTTTTTGGAGACTTGTCAAGGCAGAAAAAGCTTCTTGAAATGATAGCCAAGGAGGCTGCAAAAAGAAAATGCGAGCAGATGAATGCAGTAAAAAAATTCACATTTATTGAAGACAAAAAAACCTATGCCGTAGCAAAACTTGACATTGCAAGGTCGTCTTATCAAGGCGAGTACCCAAAACGAGGAAAAATTGTATCGATGGCTCTTGATTACGCAAGAGAGACTATGAAGAAGCCTGCTGTTGCATACGGATATGGTGAAGATTTTCTGACATTTCGCTGCGATAGGGAGCTACCATTTGACCTTAATTCGCTCGTAATAATACTAAAAGAAAAGATACCATATGGAATTATTCAGGGTGGAGGTCATGCAAAGGCCGGGACAATAAACTTTGTACAGGCAGCAAGAGATGATGTTTTAAATGTTGTTGATGAATATTTAGACAGCAACCACTAGACAATAGAGACAATAAAGAGACAATAAAAAGTTCAAAAGAGGGAAGTTCCTTATTATACCAAGATTGTTATTTTTAATACTTAATAAATTTCTAATGATAGATAATAATATTTTTATACTAACAAAAATTTAAAAAATCAATATGTCTGTTGAAACCATTTTTGCCGCAATTGTTGCATATGGTGGGTTTTTTTAGGCATTGCCTTATCTTTTATCGCCCCTGAAGAGATAGAATCATACAAAAGATACATGCAACTTCTGTATGCTGTGTGCATTGCCTCTTTGGGTGTATTCGTGACTTTAAGTCTAGATGTTCAATTGACTTTTATTCAAATACCTATCATGGTTATCCTTTTTGCTTCTTTATTAATTACTATATACAAAATGAAGAGTATGTATCTCAGCTTTGTGCACCTTGTTCCTATCATAATTATCTATTTTCTAGCAGACAATCAAGAAGATTTTGTGTTTGTCCTGTTGCTGGTGTTCATTGCGGGGCTTGCTCTTGGCTCAATTAAGATGAGTGCGTACATAAAAGACTGCGTTATTTTAGCAAAACGTCATGATGTCAAAAGAATTATATTTCCAGAGGCTACATTTATTATTCTGCTTTTGCCATTATTATTTTAGCTTACTGCTTTTGCAAGTTTTTGTATATATATCAACTTGCCATTCTTTAAACTTACTCTTCTTTACCACTTCTCTTCTTTGAGACCAAGATTATAACCGATTATTGTGGTAATTAGATGCAACATTGGTGCGACAATAACAAGCATAAATGCCATTACGAGCGTCACCGGCTTATATAAAGAAACAAACACAATTATGCCAAGTACATAATCAAGCTGGTCCCATGGCGCAAAGCTTTTTCCAGGAGCGATACCTGCTCTTCTCTTGAAATAACTTTTTATGAGGTCACCGAACAACGCACCAAACCCAAAAAGAAATCCAAGCCATACAACTTCTAAATAAGAGAAACTCCCATAATCAACAAAGCTAATCCTGTTTAACCAGTCAAAAGTATAAAGAAGTTTCTGAACATATACAAGAAAGATTGCGCTAATTATGCCAAAGAAAAAACCTTTATAGGTCTTATGGTCCCCAAATATCCGTGCACCTTTCCAGCTTTTTCCAAAATCAACAGGAGTATCTAAAAAATTAATTTTCTTGGTAAAGACCGGAATCATATTAGCTATAAGACCCGGCGCTGTATAATACAATGCTATAAGCAGAGTGTCAAGCAATGTAGCAAAAGCCATTTTTTACACCAGATGCACCCATACAGAAACAACAATGCCTATAATCACTCCCACAAGAACCTGCAAAAAGGTGTGACCAAGGATCTCTTGAATTTTAATATTTCTAAATCTGTCCTGCAAGTTTAAAACTCTTATTACCCGCTTAATTAACTGGGTGTTTTGGCCAGTTGCCTGCCTCACGCCAAAGCTATCGCGTATTATTATCGCTGCAAAAACTGCACATACTATAAAGACAGTTGACATCCCCTCCTCAAACCAAACTGAAACCGTAAGAGCCGTCACAACGGCGGCATGGCTGCTTGGCATTCCGCCTGTTTCAACAATGCTTTTCCATGTAAGCCGCTTGTTGAAGTAATCTATAGTCATCTTAATTGCCTGACTAAAAAGAAGAACTATAACACAGCTTATTACAATCTTATTCCTTATTGCCTCTATGAATATTTCAGCCATCATTTTAGCGATTTATAATCTAACATTTTAACAGATTGTTCTAATGCTGTATTAATAATGCTGTATTAATGATGTATTCTACCATTTAGGGATTTTAAGTGAGCTTATCATCAGCGCAGACATTGCAGCATAAACCAACAGGACTGCAGCCTTAAACTCCCCAAAGATAAGGAACACGAGTGGGAATAAATATCCATTTGTAGTTATAGGAACTCCTATAAATTCTTTTGTTTTTATAATATTGAACCTTGCAAGCCTGAGCACACCACAGACTACAAAAAAAGAGAGTATTATTATAGCAAGCAGACTTGTAAGCCCCTGGCTATATGCAAATACGGCTGGAGCAACACCAAAACTTATTATGTCGGAAAGTGAATCCAGTTGTCTTCCAAACTCGTTCTCTTGCTTAAGCCATCTAGCGAGCCTTCCATCTACAGCATCAAAAAATACTGCTATAAGCATCATTATTGAAGAAAGCAAGAAATCCTTATTCAGAGAAAAAAATATTGAAAGCACACCTGAGACTGCATTAGCTAGTGTAAAGAAGTCAGCAAACTTTAAAAGTTCCCTTAATCTCATTTTAAAACTCCGCTATTATTGTTTCGCCGTCAATCACCACCTGCCCCTCTTTAACCTTTGGATTCATATTCTTAGGGATTACAACAATTACTTGCGAACCTAGATTTATCCTGCCAATCCTCTGCCCTTTAAGAACCTCCTGCCTTTCCTTGACAAAACACTCTATTCTTCGAGCAATAAGTCCTGCTACCTGTATAACCTTTATTTTTAAGGTTATGTCCTGCAAAACTATCTCGTTTTTTTCGTTTTCGGGCTGGATTTCATTAGCGTTAAAGAATTTTCCTTTTGTATACTTAACTTTTGTAATTTTTGAGCTGAAAGGCGCACGCTGAACATGCACATCAAACGGTGACATAAAAATTACAATAATCCAGCCCTCGTCTCCAACATCCCTTGCGATATCAATTATCCTGCCAAACCCTTTGCTCATGTCCACTTTTTCTTTTCCGAACCTAAAGACCTTTATCACCCTGCCGTTCGCTGGGCTTACTAGATTGTTTCCTTGTGGAACATGCCTAGCAGGCTCGCGGAGAAAATAGAAACGCCAGAAAACAAAAAATAAAAAGACAACGAAAATCAACACCAAAACAAGCAATTCAAGCCACATAAGAAAAAGTTTGTTACAGGTGGTTATAAACTTTTCTTTTTTAGTTCTACATATTTTAGGGGTTTCTTCTAAGGCCAGTAGGAGACCAAACAAAAAACAGATGTTCTAAGAAGTAATGAATAAGAATAAGAGATTAATAAAAAATAAGAAACCGGGCTTTAATTCTCAAGCCCAAAAAAATGGGCCCGACCAGATTCGAACTGGTGACCTCCGCCTATCTTAACACGCAGTCTGTAAGGGCGACGTCATATGCAGCGCATGCACTGCAGACATAATCTGCGGCTTGCGTAACCACTAGACCACGAGCCCATATATATGTGAGTTAATACTAATTTTAAATAATTTTCCATAAAAATCAACCCCTACTTACATATCATACATATATACATAGGGTAGATTTGAGAATTTAAGATTGATACACCAAGATAAAAGAACATAAAATATTATGCATAGGAAATTTTTTATATTATTTAATACAGAGGTTCTGCTTATGGTTTTTGCAGAAAAGAGATATGCCCTTTTCGTCTTTCTAATTTTCTTTATTCCTATATTTGCTTACTCCTTTCCAACCTACGAGCAAACATGGCAGAATTGCGAAGAATGGAGCTTTAACTATGATTTCAACAACAGAAATTATAATGCAATGACTAATCTAAAAACTCTCTGCAATAAGGATTATAGCTGTTTTATTGGAGACTGCGATTGCAACCAAGAGGGATGGGACCTAAGAGATGTTGCAGTTGGGGAAGAGCTTTGCTGTAAGAATAATGAAGAACCGATTTATCTTTTTAAAACTAAGGATTGCGGCACAAAGAGGATTACGTATTATAACATTTCTTGTGCGGGCGTTCAAAGCCTTCAAAGAATATTTTTTATGAATTATTCTAAAATAATCTTCGGATGCAAACAGAGCGTTTATACAAACCCTGAATATAGAGAGATAGGCTCATATGCAGAAGTGCTGTGCTGCGATATTATTCAATGTACACCGCAATGCGAAGAATGTGTATATAATGAAGTCTGCTCTGAAACTGGGGAAAGACGCTGCACCGGCACTGAATGCGATACTTATACTGAAACCTGTCTAAGGGAAACTGACGGAAATTTATGCGGTTTACAAACAAGGGTATGCAATCTCGGGGAGAACTGTGTGTGTGAACTCGGAAGGTACATGTGCGACAGTAACGAAGACAAATCCTGCAAAAAAAAATGCGGAAACGGCATTTGCGCTGGTTGCCTGCCTGATGCGTGCACAAAAATAACTATGGGGAAAGACAATGACAACGACAGCTGGGACGCACAATGCGGCGACTGCAATGACTCAAACCCAGTAATTTTTCCACAAACAAACGAATTGTGCGGTGACGGAATTGACAACAACTGCAACAATCTTATTGACTCGGATGAGGAAGGCTGCAGAATCGAAGGGGAAGTGTGCATTGATGGGGATAACAACCAAATATGCTGCATTGAACTGAATGGAACATGGATATATAACAGCTGTTGCGGCGATGATGCGCAGGAGAATTGGTGCAACGATTTAGGAGTGTGCATTGATGGCCGTACTGCGGTTTCATGCGGCGCACAAAAAAGATGTGTGCATGGGTTGTGTGTGGGCAGCATGGAAGAAACATGTACTGACGGAGATATGTTAGACGAGTGCTGTGCCTACTTCGGAGGTGCATGGCTTGACAATTTATGCTGTGGTGATGACAGCAATGAAAGTTGGTGCTCAAACAGCGGAAGATGCCTAAGTAGCCATCCGTTCCCTCTCTGTGATGGGGGATGCTTAAATGGAGTGTGCGTTGGAAACACAACAGGTATGAATCAAAACGAGTCGCTTAAATGCGAAGATGAATGTGCACTAAGTGAAAGGATGTGCGTTGATAATGTTTCATATAAGATATGCGGAAATCTTGATAATGACCTCTGTAGTGAATACAGTGAGCCTGTAAGCTGTGAGGACAACAACAACTGCACTATGAACTATTGTTCGGATGGCCTGTGCAAAGTCAAGGTAATTGAGGAGTGCGTCCACAATTTTTCAATCAGTTCACTAAACAGCCCTCCAAAAATTTCTATAGCAGATACCATAAAGGTTCAAGCAGGCCAAAGGATTATCATTAAACCATATGTATATGACTCTGAAGGCGATATTTTTGAACTAACTTTTTCCGGATGGATAAGTTCCTCTGAGTATCTAACCACGGAAAAAGATATAGGAGAACATCAGGTAATCATAAGGGCGTGTGACAATATATCCTGCTCAGAAAAAGTGTTGGTGGTTTATGTTTTAAAAGAAGAAAAAAAACAAGCATATCTGAACCAATCGCAACAAGACCACATAGGCAAGGAGTCTTTAAAAGAACAGGATTCCAAATACAAAGTTAAGCGCTCGTTTACTTTTGACAATGCCATAAAGAGAGACGAATTTCCTCTCCAACCGGAAGACTTTGAAAATTCAACTGAAGTGTTTGCTGCTGCAAAGGAGATGTATCAAAAAACCATTAAAAAGGTGGAGATTGTCAAAAAAGCAGAAGTGCTTGAATATGGGGATGAGAAAAAAACGGTTGTCAGCATAACGATTGCACCAAAAGCAAAACTTTACAATATAAGCATCATCGAACAGATTCCAAAAACAGTTGCAGAACGCGCGTTTGAGATTGAATTTAATATACAGCCAGTTGTGATAAAAGATGACCCGATGGTTCTGTGGGAAATTGCAGAGCTTGAAAAGCCAACTAAAATAGAGTATGAAATCAATAGGGAAGTTGAGATTGCAGAAATTGAAAAAACCAAAACAGTGGTGATTGCGGGACATATAGGACAACCAAAATGGACAGACTATCTTATACCTGCGCTTGCCGTGCCCTTGATAATAATTACTTATCTCTATTTTAATAGATTCAAAAAGTATAATGCAAAATAATAAAAAACTAACAGTTAATTAATGTGTTTATAATTTAATTAGACTAGTTGAATTCCATTAAATTTATATTGAAGCTTTCTTTAAATACGATAATGAGTGCGAAACAGGACCAGATATTTGATATCATCTTCAAAGAGAATGAAGTTACCTGGCAGGCTATGATTTATGAGCTTGTCAGAAAAGAAAAGATGAATCCCTGGGATATTGATATATCACAACTTGCCCAGAAATTCTTTGAGATGCTAAAAAGCCTGCAGAAAATGGACTTGAAAATCTCAGGCAAAGTAATCCTTGCCGCAGCCATTCTATTGCGACTAAAGTCGCACCGGCTTATTGAGGAGGATCTCAACCAGCTGAATAGGCTTATAGCAATGTCTGAGGAAACTGAAAACGAGTTTTTTGAGGCGCTTGAACAGGAAATGGAAGATGGTGAAGTTAAGTTTGACAGAGAAAAGTACAAGCTTATCCCAAAAACTCCGCAGCCTAGAAAAAGAAAAGTGTCTGTGTATGATCTTGTTGAGGCACTTCAAAAAGCACTTGAGGTAAAAAGAAGAAGGGTTCTCAGGCAGGAAGCTGACGAAGTTAGGATGAATGTTCCTGCAAAAAAGAAGGATATGTCGCTTATAATTTCCGAGGTTATGCTACAGATAAAGGAGCACTTCAAAAGAACAGATGTCCTGACATTTTCAAAGCTTGTCCCGTCTGAAAAAAAAGAAGACAAGGTTTATGTATTTATACCCCTTATTTACCTTGACAATCAAAGAGAGATAAATCTTGAGCAGGAGACCCATCTCGCAGAAATATTCATAAAGCCAGCTATAAAGTCTGACGACAAAAGTCAGACACGGCCTTCAAAAAATCAGCCTCAGTAATCTCAAGAAACGACTTTCTCGGAAAACAATAAAACGCACCCGGACTGTCCCAGAGCAAAAGATGCGTACATGTCCTATGAAAACCAGTCTTTATAATAATATCCGGCGGAAGAAAATAAGAACTGTACAAGTTCTCCTTTATAAGCTCTTTTGTGATAGATTCAATCTCTATCTTGTCTGCCTTTATTTTCCTTGCAATTAGCTTGCATGCATCAGTTATCTCTTCTTGACCGTTATAGTTAAGGCAGAAATTAAAAAAAAACCTATCATAGTCCTTTGTTGCGTCAATGGCCTGCTTAATTTCCTCAACAAACCTAGTCGGAGCGTCATACCACTTCCCAAGAACACTAATTTTTATTTGGTTTCTGTGAATCAACTGACTACTCTTTAAAAAGCCGAATAAGGCTGCGTAAGAGTCCATAAGAAAATAGTCATCTATATCTTCTGAAATAAGAAGCGTAATTATAGGTATATTAAGTATAAATTGGGATTTAACAAGCTCAACTATATTATGTCTGAGCCTTGCTGAAATATCCTCATTTGATAGGTCTTGTCTCTTCCTCCATAACTCAAGACCTTCAATAGTCATCGCAATGTGCCTTGGAAGCTTCTCATCGTAAATCTCAAACCCTCTTATACTCCTTAGGCGCCCTAATTGCGTTGCATCAAAAATATTTTTAACTCCCATTGGATGATAAAAAATTAAGAATGTATAAATAAATTTCGCTAAATTTCGCGAAAATCGCCAGGCAGGCTCGCTTCTTTATTGTGTATCATAAAAAAGTTTATAAAAGCTCAGATGCACAGCAGTCTTAATGATAGAGATTAGCATAGTACTATGCCTTGTTGCCAT
>JAWABL010000033.1:0-6450 GCA_038884615.1 Candidatus Woesearchaeota archaeon
CTATAGAACTGATAGAGGTGGTGGTTCTTGTACTGGTTCTTGGGCGAATAGACTCTATTCTAATATGCTACCTCTAAACTCTGGATTAGTAATTGATAATGATAAATGGGGCTGGATTTATGAGGAAGTGTGGCAAAACCCAGTTGAATGTGCTGTGAAGCAACTTGCAGAAAATTATGTGGATGCTCTCAATAATTGTCCTTCCGCAGCCTCCTGTATAATTAGCTGGCATGGATTGCGTGCTTATAGAGCCTATACAGGAGGAGGTACATGGGGCAGTTGCCATTTTGAAGCTATATGGTCATGTAGTTGTTCCTCAGGGTTTTTTGTAACTTGTTTTGTGAAAGGAACTAAGATTAAAATGGCCGACGGTTCGCTTAAGAATATTGAAGATATACAGATTGGTGAAAAAGTAATGGGTAGCTCAGGCATAAACACAGTCATTGGTTTAGAAAGACCTATTATAGGAAATAGAGTTACATATGTATTAAATGATATAGTAGAGTTCACAGGCGACCACCCATTTATGGCAGAAGATGGTACATGGCGTGTAGCAGACCTTGACTTGTGGCACGCGTTCCCACGCAGCCTGAATACTGAGCCACTCCAGCTTAAGATAGGAGACAGACTAATTTCTGAAGAGGGTGTTGTTGAAGTTAAGAGTCTGACTAAAAAGAATTCAAGACCATATTCAGAGACAGTTTATGACTTAAAGCTTGATGGCGACCATACTTATATAGCAAATGGTCTTGTTGTACATAATTGCTGGTGATGCTGTTCCGGACGACTAGAGATTTATGTCTTAGCAGTGAAGGAAAATAAAGGATGAGAACTTTAAGATAGGGGATGCTCTTTAATCCATTTTTTATTATGCCTCTTATTTTTATTTATTATAATGAATTATATATCTTAGGATTAATTGGAGGATACACTATATAGGATTAGGATACACTATACAGGATTTACAGGATTTATTATACATGATTTATATATGTAGGATTTGTAGAACCGCTTATTGTTGATTCTTACACAATGAATTCTGGTTTTGTCTTGACAGAGGTCTTTTCAAGCTTTGTTTTGTAATTTACCACCGCAACATTAATAAATCAATTGTCTTTATTTTTGAGTTATGATACTTGGAAAGATTGTAGGCAGATGCACCACAACCGAGTTTGAGTTCAATGTTGATAATCCTCAGGCAAAAAAGTTTGACTTTTGCCAGGTTTATCACAAAGACTACGATTATGTATTATGCCAGATAGTTGAACTTACAAAGACAACTGAGCGGATTATTGGAAACTGTGCAGTTATTGGTTACAAGGATGAAGGGGGTGCAATAAAACAGATAAGAAGCCCTTTTGACATAGGGACAGAGGTTCTTACAGCTGACGAAGAATTCATCAAAAAAGTAATAACTTTTCAAGAGCCTAAGCGGAGCGCATATTTTGGCATCCTTGAAAGCACAAATATACCCGTATATCTTGACTTAAACAAGCTCCTTACAAGGCATGTTGCAGTTCTCGCGAAAAGTGGCGCAGGCAAGAGCTATAGTGTAGGGGTTCTTCTTGAGGAAATAATGGATAAAAATGTGCCCTTAGTTATAATTGATCCACACAGCGAGTATAGCACTCTTAAAGAAGAAAACAACGACCCAAAGGACAAAGCGAACATGGAAAAATTCCAAATAAAGCCTAAGAACTATTACAGAAAAGTTGTTGAATATGGAGATACAAAGCTTAACCCTGGAGTAAAACCTCTTCTTCTGAACGAAAACCTCACATCGCAGGAACTTGTTGACATGCTTCCTGCAAAGCTCACGAACAATCAGCTTAGCCTTCTTTTCAGCGCACTTAAGAACATTACCGAGCTGAATTTTACAAACCTTATATATGAGCTTGAAAAAAGCGATAATAATCTCAAATGGGGCGTTATAAACATAATAGAGTATCTAAAAAATCTGGGCATTTTTTCCTCAACAAGCCCTACTAGCTTCAATGAGGTTGTCCAAGCAGGGAGATGCTCTATAATAAATCTTAAAGGTATTGAACCGCATGTTCAGGAAATAATGGTATATAAGCTTCTGCGCGACCTTTTCATGGAGCGGAAACAAAATAAAATACCTCCTTTTTTTCTTGTTATCGAAGAAGCACATAATTTTGTGCCTGAGAAGGGCTACAGCGAGGCTAAAAGCTCAAAAGTCATTAAAACTATTGCGTCAGAAGGCAGAAAGTTTGGGCTTGGGTTATGCATAGTCAGCCAGAGGCCTGCAATTGTTCAGAAAACGGTTCTTTCACAGTGCACAACACAGATAATTTTGAAGGTGACAAATCCAAACGACTTGAAGGCTATTTCAGGCTCTGTTGAGGGCATAACCAGCGAATCTGAGAAGGAGATTATGAATCTTCCTATAGGGACCGCTCTCGTTACAGGAGTTGCAGAGATGCCATTGTTTGTTAATGTAAGGCCACGAAAAACAAAGCACGGCGGACATGCTGTTGATATGCTGGGTCTTTCAGACGACAGGTTTTTTGACGAGCTTAAAGAATATAGAAATCAAGGACTTCTTCCTGTTATCATGCCTAAAATCAATCTGCCAGACCTAAGAATAATGCACGGGCCTGAAAAAAAGATACTGACTGTGCTCGTACCTTGCGTGCTTTTTGCGTGCAACAGCAGAAAGCAGGAGTTCAACCTTCTTGTTGAGATGGTAGAAGGGACTGTTGTCCAGGACATAGAGGCATCCCAGGTAAAAAGTGCACACCTGCCTGAACTTGACAAGCTTGGAAAGGATGAGCTAAGGCTTCTTGAAACGGCGTTCAAGCTTAAGCAGTTTGACATGGCCGAGCTTATAAAAGCATCTGGGCAGGCGCTTGACGCAGACATGCTATTGAAAAACCTTGTTGAAAAGGGTTATGTAGTGCTTAGCGGTCCTGCTAGATACGAAATTTCTGACAAGTATATTTTGTCAAACCTTTCAAAACATGCTTTTTTTGGCAAGATAGAATTTCTTAACATTCCATTTGACAGGATGATAGAAAAGGTACAGAGGCTTGACAGCGTGAAGGCGCGACTTTCAAAATTCACAGCAATAAAAGACCTAAGGGAATGTTATCTAGTTCACTATGTTGTTGAATAACCTTCCCATTTTAATCTTATAATTACATAAAGATATATTATAATTACATAAAGACATATAATACTGTTGTATAAGATTGTTGTTTATGATTAAAAATCTAAAAGTTTATAAATCGGCAAAGCAAATACAGATAGATGGAGCATATTAAAAACCATCCAAAAGTTCAGGCTCTTCTTGAAAGAGCAGACACTTTTCTTAAAAATATTGGCTATACAGAACACGGCAGAAGGCATGCCGAGCTTGTAAGTAAGATAGCCTACAATATACTACAAAGGCTTGACTATCCGGTGAGGGATCAAAAGCTTGCTGAGATTGCAGGGTACCTGCATGATATTGGTAATATCATAAACAGAGAACATCATGCACAGTCAGGCGCGATGATTGCATATAACCTTCTTACAGAGCTTAGTTTTAATTACGATGATATAATTGATGTAACAGGCGCAATAGGCACACATCATGAGGTAGGAGGCTATCCTGTGAACTATATCTCTGCAGCATTGATTATAGCAGACAAGACAGATGTTCATAAGTCTCGCGTCAGAAATGCTAATACTACCAGTTTTGATGTCCATGACCGCGTTAACTGGGCAGTTGAGAGATCTTTCCTTAAAGTCTTGCCTGAGCAAAAACTTATAGTACTTGAGCTTCAGATTGATACGAAAGTAAGTCCAGTCCTTGAATATTTTGAGATTTTCCTTGACAGGATGCTTATTACCAAGAAGGCTGCAGAGTTTCTTGGATGCGCGTTTGAGATGGAGATTAACGGCAAAAAGCTTGTTTAGCCAACCAACCTTTAATATTGATTATTTCAGTACCTAGGTAAATAGGTAAAATGAAAAAAAGAGGGCTTTTGCTGCTGATATTACTTATGTTGCCAAGTGTACTTGCTGTTATCCCATCATCTAGGCTTCCGCCTGACGGCTGGCACGAGATTGTGTGGGAGAACCCTTTTTCACAATGGCAGACTATTGATGTAACATCTCGTGGGATTTTACCAAACACAGGGGATGTCACAGCCGCTTTGCAGAGCCTTATTGACAGCCTTTCTGAACCAACAATCTTATATTTTCCGAAGGGAAAATACATAGTCAATGATTTATATATGGACCATCAGGATGATAATATTATACTAAAAGGGTTGGGACGGGACACCATTTTTGAGACAACAACAGGCACAAACACAATTAAACTCTATGGCACGCCAGTTGGTCCGCAGATTAGTATTATTGAAGATGTGCCTCCTTATGGGAAGATTATCTATTTAAGCGATGTTTCCTCGTTGGCCGTTGGTGACGCCGTATCAATAGTAGAAGATTTGGATTATTACGGCGCAGAGTGGGGCAAAAGAGGAAGGGGTGGTGTATTTAAGGTTACTGCAGTTGATACCATTGCCAAAACTGTAACGCTTGATATGCCGCTTGCCATAGGGATTGACCAAGTAAGTTCAAAAAATGCTGTTCTGCAAGAATTTGACCCTCTTGAAAATATTGGGATAAGGGACATTACAATTGTCCGCAAATCAACCGCCGATGGCAGCACGCTTGAATTCCGTTGGGTATCAAATGGTTTTGTGCAAAATATCAGCACTTTCAATGCCTCGGAAAGCCATGTAGAGATAAAAGAGTCACGGCAAATTGTTGTCAAGGACTCGTTTTTTTCAGGGGCAAAGGACATGAGCGGTGGGCACGGTTACGGGGTCACTTCTGAACATAGAAGCACAGGCATTTTGATAACCAATAACATAATGAAAAACCTCCATGTCTCATTCGGGATTCAGCTCGGCTCAAGTTACAATATCTACAGTTATAATTATTATATTGATGAATTAAAGGATATCTGCAATAATGAGAAACCGCTTGATTGCAATGATCGTAACTGGATTCTTGACAAAGACCTGAACGGATTATTTGACAGCAGGGAAACAGTAGGCTTTGTCTTTCATGGCCACTATCCACATAATAATCTTGTGGAGGGTAATGTGGAATATGCAATATGCGTTGATCACATATGGAAAGACAACGGACCGCACAATACATTTTTTAGAAACAAACTCTTGGGTCAGCCGGACTTCCACCCTGCATACTGGCTTGGCGGAACAGGATTTCACATTGATGGGCCGTCAGATAGCCAGAACATAATTGGCAATGTCTTTATGAATAATGCATTCATTGAAATCGGCACATGGAGCTATGACCCTCCAAGGGCTGCCCTTGACACATTCATTGCAAAAAATATTGTATCAGGTGTACGGAATTTCAGCAATATAAATGGTGAATTTACCCGCACTGCATTGTACCACTGGGATAATATGACTGAAGACGAAACAATTCCTTACTCATTGTATCTATCCTCAAAGCCAGACTTCTGGCCACCTGACTTGGAATGGCCACCGTTTGGACCTGATGTAGCAAATTCTGCGACTAACAAGATTCCGGCAGAGCTAAGATACGCTCAAATGCAACAGGCTATACCAATGACCACAGAAGAGCTTAATCAAAAAATTTATTCCTGGCTACAGGGCAGCCTGCAGACAAACAACCTAATTCAGGAAATTGGAAAATGGAAGAGAGGATTTACAACAATTACATATTAGTAACATAATAGTAAAGTGTCAGTAAAGATAATACCTTAGTGAAAAGGTGGCTTATAATGAAAGCAATTTTTGTTGCGATGTTCATGACCCTTCTTTTTGGTTTGCGGGCGCACGCTGCAACATACTGGGTAAGCCCAAACGGCCAGTCGCTTTGGAAAGACTGTCAGGCCGCATCACCACTTAATGGCATCGAGGCATGCAACCTGACTGTGGCAAATGCAAATGCTGTGGCAGGCGATACTGTTTTTTTAAGAGAAGGTATATATAATACATATATTAATCCGTCAAATTCAGGGACATCTGACACCAACAGAATAGTCTTCACAAATTTTAATGGCGAAAATGTAACTATCTACAATACAAGCTACGGAATCTTGCTTGAAGATAAATCCTATGTAACAGTCAGTGGAATAAACTGCTATTATCTTGAGCAATTTTTAGTAATGAAGAGGTCTAACCATAATATTGTTAGTTTTTGTACTTTTCATTTAGGTAGAAACCTAGCACAATGGACAGGCTCAGTCATTAATGATAATTCACAGTACAACAAAGTTAGCAACTGTATTTTCTGGAATTTTGGGAAAACAGGCTATGAATCAGGAGATAATGACGGAGCTATGCTTGATATCGGTACTATTGAGTCTTATTCAGATAATAGTTTTTACAATCTGATTGAAGGCAACCATTTCTATAATTGCGGCCACCATTGTTTTGCACC
>JAWABL010000033.1:6460-11146 GCA_038884615.1 Candidatus Woesearchaeota archaeon
ATCACTCATGGACGCTCCACAGGATGGAATCTGTTTGAAAGAAACAGGTTTGCTTTTGCAGACGGTTCTGCCGTAGGATTGAGGTCCTCCAACAATATTTTCAGGTTTAATTCATTTTATAACAACAGCCTGGGTGGGTTGCAGATTGTCGGTATGCAGGGATACACGCTACCAAATGATAATCTTGTCTATCACAATGTTTTCTACCTGAACGGATATGGAGCAGACTATGAACCTTTTTCAGGAGCAGTGTATTTTGCTGACTGGAATAATGTTGGCCCTCTACATGGAAATGTCTTCAAGAATAATATTTTCTTTGCTAACAAGGGCGGTGCTTTTACTTACGACTCTGATGTTCCTGAAAGGACGAGCATAATTGAAAATAACTATGAAGGAGATCCAAAATTTGTCTCTGATATGAGCCATGAGTATTTTCCTTTTGGCCCACAGCCAGACTTTTCACTACAAGCGGAAAGTCCATGCATTGATGCAGGAGGTACATTGACAAACATCATAAGCTCCACTGGCACAGGCACCAAATTTAAGGTAGCCAACCCATGGTATTTCTATGATGGCTGGACAATTCCTGGCGAGCAGGGCGACCTGATACAGCTAGAGGGTGAAACAACGAGCGTCAGGATACAGAAGATTGACTATACCACCAAAGAGATCACAGTTGAGAGCCCCATAAGCTGGACAGAAAACCAGGGCATAAGCCTTGCATTCAGCGGCGCAGCGCCGGATATAGGAGCATATGAATACACCATAACCTCCTGCCAGACAAAAGCAGAATGTCCAGATATCATCTGTAAGAACAAAAACTGCATTGGCCACGAATGTGTCTATTCTGATGCAGATGAAAATACCTTATGCCGTGGAGACTGTATGGTATGCAGCGGAGGTAGATGCATGAAAAATTATGACCTTCTATGTGGAATAGGAGAGGTGTGCAGCGATGGCCTATGCATAGACAATCCAAATTGTATATCCACAGAAGAAATTAATGCAGCGATAATTTCCTGGTACACAAGCGGCAATATTACCATGAACTCGCTCATTGACGAGATAATAAAATGGAAAAATCACTGCTCTGATTGAACTGCTATACTTTTTATTATGTACTATTCATCTTTAAATTTTTTATAAAATTAGATAGGTCTCTAAATAATTTTTAATTAGACATAAACCGCAATAATGGGGGTGTACAAGGAAAGAATGTAAGAACCTAGGGCATGGGTCTGCTGACATTGGTTGTGACGAAAAGATAAGTAACTATGAATTTTTTTATTCATGAAAAGCTAGTATTTCGGCGCTAGTAGCATGGTTAAAAAAGCGAGTCAATCTATAGCCGGAAGACTTGCTAGCTCTTTATGTAATGTATGCTCTTACCAAACCTGAAGAATTTTCTGCCTTGTTTCTTCTTGCCATTTGAGAAATATTCGTCAACCCTTTTCTTAATAAGGTCCGGCTCAAAAGGCTTTGTGATGAACTCATCAGTGTCAGCAGCTATTGCCTTTTTTAGGTCTTCAATTTGGTGCTTTGCAGTCAGCATTATTATCGGAATTTTTGCGGTCTCCTTGTTTGCTTTAAGTCTTCTGGACACTTCATATCCATCAACAACAGGCATCATGATGTCAAGAATGATCAGGTCGGGTTTTTGTTTCTTCACAAGCTCAAGTCCCTTTGCTCCATCTTCTGCCTTCATCACCTCATAATCAGGTTCAAGGCTTAGAGCAACGAGCTCTCTTATTGTGTATTCGTCATCTATGATAAGAACCTTCTTTCCCATTTGTAATATTAATCAAACAATCTATTTAAATGTATTGCTTAAAAACCCTGATTCAAATAATCAAAGAGCTTGAAAGATTCCATGCATAATAGAAATTTTTTATATGCCTGGCGGAGCCCTTCTCCTCATCCACCTCAAGTTAATGATAATGAGCACTATGACAATTATTATGAGCACTATCACAAGCACAGTTAATATTGTTTCTTTGCCTAGCCAAAGTCCCTGGCCTTTTGCAGCCTGGGCAGTTGGCACATTAACCAGTATGCCGTTTGTAGCAACAATTATCTCTGACAGTTTCTCTACCGAAGATGAACCAAAATAAACAGTAACCCTGATGTCGTAGCTGCCTTCGCTAACCCCCTTCGTGTCCCAGTAGGCATAAAGCTTATCCTTTGAGAATGCTTCAATGTCAATGGATGCAGTCTTTACCTTTGCGAGTGCTCTACCTTTGTCACGCACTACAAGTTCACCATAAACATCATTTATTGGCTCGCTCCAGAGGCTTTCAATTTCTATGTTAAACACTGCAATTTCGCCGAGCCTAAACTCCCTGACGCTTATGTCGTTTATCTTTAACTGCGCTCCGCTTACACTAAACGCCTGTTCAAGCCTTATCTCTCTTCCATCATAATTAATCGTCGCTATCGCCAGATACGAGCCTGCATTCATCTTGTCAGGCAGCCATGCCGCGAGAAGCTTACCTTCCTTTTGCGGTTCAAGGCTTATGACATTGGTCTCAAGCGAGGCAATCTTCTCGTAAGTCGCACCGAAAATTTCAATCTTTGCATAAGCGCTTTGAATAGTTTCTTTGCCAAAATTGTAAATAGGCAGGCTGAACTGCACAGGCTCATTTACACTGCCTGCTGTTATATACATCCTTGCTTCTGCATACTTTCCTGGGTACGGAACATCCAACTCAAGTTTGCTCGTCACAGCTGTTGTAGCAATCACAGTCGTGTCTTTTTGTGTAAACTCTGCGTTATTCTGCAAGTCAAGAACTACGATTTCGCCGGTGTGCAGACCTGGCTCAAGTTCAACGGGTATGTTTATTTTATAGGTGAACTCTGTGAACTGCTCGTCAGGCTTGATGTGCATTATAGGGTTTTCTATTGAAATGTATTTTTCAAGCTCGCCCTTCGCGTATATGGCAACTTTTAGGTCCTCTTGCTCAGTATTTATAATCTTCAAGGTTATTTCTTCAGTCTTGCCTTGACTAAATGTAATATGGCTCTTTGCAGGACCTACGCCAAGCCCGCTGACTAACTGTACAACTAATAGCAGCATCAAAAAAACAACTGGCTTTTTCATCTTCTTTTCTCCTTAGCTCTTCTGTAAACCGTCCAGACAGTACGCTCGTTTCTGTTTAGCAGTCTTCCTATCTCTGCATAAGACAGTCCGTATGTGTCTTTTAGGTATTCAACGAGACTTTCAAGTACAGCTACTCCTCTATCCTTAAATATTTCTACAGGTATTTGTATTTGCCTATCCACTGTACTCAGCCTCAAATACAACTACTGCGGACTTGTTGCCTGGCGGTTCGTCAGGAGGTACGATGATAAGTATGTCTATCTCTGCCGTGTCGTTTGCCGTATAATTCAGCCTGCTGACCGCATGGCTTGCAGAGGCGTATGTCGTGCCGTTTATGTATGCCCATGATGTTTGTGATGTGTTCCACTCAAACGAGTCGCTCTCAGACGAGTTGTCTGCCTTAAACTGGAAGTAATGTGTGCCAAGCGGCGCAAGCGCAGAAACCCACAGAGGCTCAAGAGCGTAAACAGTTATGTTTACATGCACATTTCCGTTGTTCTCTATAAGGAACGGCGATGGATCGTTATCTGTCGTGTTGTCCTCTTCGTTTATTTGCATAGCGCTGAAATTTACAGTATTGTTTATGAGGATAATACTCGTTGAAAGTATTGAGAAGTTCCATGTTTCGCTCCATTCAGACCAGTTTTCGCCATCCCAGACGCGCACAGACCAGTTGTACCATGAGTCTGTATCAAGATCAACTGAGGGTGTGTAATTAAGGAATGTTGTGTTAGCAGTTAAATTATCAATAGTGCAACTCAATGGCCCAGCACAAGTCATACGCTGTATCCAAATGCTGAAAAGCAGGGTGTCATTCTCTGGATCTGTTGTGTTTGTCCAGTTGAACTCAGGAGTGCGAGTAAGAATTGTGTCATTGCCGTGTGCTGGAAGCAGGAGAGATACATTAGAAGGAGCATAGTTCTGTATCTCTATCGTTGTTGAATTAACCCAGTCAGAATACAGAGAGCCGTCAAAAGCTCTTGCGCTGCAAGTTATGTTGTAGTGCTTAAGGAAGCCAGTTGGAGCAATGTCTGCATAGCACCATGTGTTGTTTACGCACGGAACTTGCGTAGATATGTTTGTTACATTGTTGACAAACCATGTGAAATTAACTGTAATGCTGCTAGATGCGTTATCTATCGGTAATGCAGAGCAGTTGAGCGATGAGTTTTTATAAGCGGTTGTAGGAGTTATATTGACTTGCTGGACTTGTGGCGGCAGGTTCCCACTTAAGTTAAACCACCAAGTTTCGGTTGTCTTGATCTCATTTTCGTCTTCATTGATGCATGCTACAGACCAGTTGTAGAAGCCAGCGTTTGTGAACGAGACAGAGGTGGTGGTGTTTGCGTTTATGTTAGCTGATAGCCCTGTTTTGTTGACGGCGCCGTTGATGCTAAGGTTGCATGTTATCTCGTCAGTTGGGTAATTGTCGTTAGTGTACCATGTGAAGTTGACGGTCAATGGCAGTGTGGTTGTAAAGTTAGTGTAGTTTTGAGGCGCCTTGCTTGAGATGTCCCACACAATGTGGTCAATGGTTACGGTTCTATTGTCGTCCCAATCTTCGTTGCTGGCATTGTCATAGCAGACGA
>JAWABL010000034.1:0-10190 GCA_038884615.1 Candidatus Woesearchaeota archaeon
AGGCATCCAAGCAGTAATTCCTATGCGAAATTATGGTGCGAAAAAGATTTACCGCGGCAAGTCATTCAGAAAGAAATCTCAAAAACACTTCACTCTACGCACCTATCACCGTAGAGAAATAGTTGAAACAGTACTGTCTGCCATAAAACGTAAGTTCGGTGCTAGCGTAAGCTCAGTAAAGCTCAAAGCACAAAAGACCGAAATGTATTGTCGGGCTATCGCACACAACATTTCAGCCAGCCTTTACGACTTTTTGAACGGTGCCCTAGTACTACCAAAAAGTTTATATATGAGTTGTGATTATGAAATGCTAAAATTATTTTATAACTATCAAATAAAAAATCTAAATTACTACAAAAGTGAGGTGTTAGAATGGAGGGGAAACATTTACTTATTGGCCTATTATATATAACTTTAATGGTTTCTATACTTGTCTCATTGTCAGCTTGCTATAAACAGCCGGCGTCGGAGCCAGAGACTAACATGAGCGATCTTATTTGTATCCCCAAAGAGAATCTTACAGAAAAGCCAACAGAACCTACTAATTATTCTGAAAAACCATCGCAACCAGAAGAATATCCAGGAATACCAAAAAAAGTTTTTGTTGAAGGCGATCTCGTGAGCCTTAGTGTAAAAGCTACTGATGCTGATGAAGATAGAATAACAATTAGATATAGCAAACCATTAAACTCAAAAGGAGAGTGGCAGACAAAGGTCGGGGATGCTGGGAAGTATCTAGTCACAATAACGGCGTCTGATGGAAAAGCAGAAACCACAAAACAGGTTCTAATAATTGTTGAGCCACAGAATCATCCTCCTGTGATGGAAAAAATTAATGAAGTAGTGGTTAGTGAAGGAGATACAATAAATTTCTTGCCGGTTGTAAATGACATTGACAAAGATCAAATCACTATAACATATAGTGGATGGATGAATGGTCCGACAAAAACTACCAAATTTGGGGAAGCAGGAAATTATAAAGTCACAATAACCGCGTCAGATGGGAAAGCCCAGGTTTCACAAACTGTTGATGTTAAAGTTATCAAAGGAAACCGTGCACCTGTAATTGATGACATCGAACCTATAAATGTAACAGAGGGAGAAACAGTAATTATAGTACCAAACGCACTTGACCCAGACGGGGACAAAATAAAGTTTATTTATAGTGAACCATTAGACTCTAAAGGCAGATGGGTTACTAAAGAAGGAGATGCAGGCACATATCTTGCGACCGTTACTGTAACAGACGGCAAGCTTAATGCAAGCACCACAGTTTCCATACTGGTAAACAGCCTAAACAATCCGCCAAAAATAGTGCAAGATGATGTGGTTGTTAATGTCGGTGATGTTGTTAAGCTCAGTCCAAAAGTCATAGACAAGGATGGGGACGATGTAACTGTCACTTACTCCGGCTGGATGGAATCGTCAACAAAGGCAACAACTGCCGATGATGCAGGAGTGCATATCGTTACAATTACAGCAACAGACGGCAAGGCAACATCAACTCTAAACATAAGAGTTACTGTAAATACTCCACCAGAGTTTATTTTTGAATAATTTTTATATAAATTTTTTATATAGTTTTTATTAAATGGTTTTTACTATTTTATGTTGTTAAGATAATTCACAGAAACTTTCCCACTTTAAATCCCTCCTCTAATTTTGAGGGGTAAGTCAATCCTTATATTTGTTGTTTCAGTTCATTCTTTAATTTTTTCATTAAATTTATAAAACAATTCCTAACCTCTAAGATAATCATGCTTTCAAGCACAAAACTGTTAATAAAAAAGGAAAATCCAAGAAAAGGTAATATCATCATAAAAAGGGACTCAGAGACAAGCAGCAAATACGGCAAACTGCCGGGAGAGAGAACTACAGAAGAGATGCTTAATTTTGGTGTTGTAGTAATTGACAAGCCAAGAGGCCCAACAAGCCATCAAGTAAGCGCATATGTCCAGACAATTCTTGGATTAAATAAGTCAGGGCACTCTGGAACACTTGACCCAAAAGTAACGGGTGTTTTGCCAATTGCACTTGGAAGAGCAACACGAGTGGTAGAAGTCCTGCTTGAGTCTGGCAAAGAGTATGTAGCATTAATGCATATACACAAACCAGTATCTCAAGATGTAATAAAGAGTGTTTGCAAATCGTTTGTAGGAACAATAAAACAAATCCCTCCTATAAAATCATCTGTAAAGCGACAGGAGCGTCAGCGAAACATATACTATTTAGAGATAATTGAGATAGACGGACAGGATGTATTGTTTAGGGTAGGAACACAAGCCGGAACCTATATCAGAAAGTTGATTCATGATATTGGCCAAAAACTTGGTTGTGGCGCTCATATGACTGAGCTTAGAAGAACAAAGGCGGGTCCTTACCTGGAAAACACTGCAACAACTCTTCAGGAGCTGGCAGATGCATTCTATTATTATAAAAATGAAGGAAAGGAGAAATATTTGCGTTCAATCATACAGCCACCTGAAAGTGCAGTCCAGCATATAGCTAAAGTTTGGGTTCTTGATACAACTGTTGATACCATATGCCATGGCGCGAGCCTTAAACTACCTGGAATAAGCAGGTTTGATTCACATATACGCGTTGGGCAGAAGGTTGCTGTCTTTACTTTAAAAAATGAGCTTGTTTGTCTTGGAACTGCGTGTATGGACTCTGATAAAATTTTAAAAGAAGACAAGGGAATTGCTGTTAGGACAGACAAGGTTTTCATGCTGCCAGGAACATATCCAAAAATAGAGAAACCGGGGTGAAAAAGTGAAGACCACACATATAATGACAAACCTATCAGAAACAGACGAGGAAATTGCAGGGCTTATCACAAAAGAAATTGAAAGACAGGAGTTTGGCCTTGAAATGATACCAAGCGAAAATTTCATCAGTAAAGCCGTTATGCAGGCGCTTGGAAGCGTTCTCAATAACAAATATTCAGAAGGATACCCTTCAAAAAGATACTATGGAGGTAACCAGAATATTGATGCAATAGAGAGCCTTGCAATAGAAAGGGCAAAAAAACTTTTTGGAGCAGAACATGTAAATCTCCAGCCATACTCCGGCAGCCCTGCAAACATAGAGGTTTATTTTGCACTTTTAAATTTTGGAGATAAGATACTTGGAATGAATCTCTCACATGGGGGGCATTTAACGCATGGCCACCCCATAAATTTTTCAGGCAAGGCATACTCATTTTTACAATATGGTGTTGATAAAGAGACTGAAATGATTGATATGGATCGTGTTAGAGAGATTGCTATTAAAGAAAAGCCGAAACTTATACTTTCAGGTGCGACATCATATCCACGACAAATAGATTTTAAAAGATTTCATGAAATTGCAGAAGAAGTTGGAGCGATATCAATGGCAGACATAAGTCATATTGCAGGGCTTATCGTTGGGAAACAGCATCCAAGCCCTCTTCCCTTCACTGATGTCATCACAACAACTACGCATAAAACGCTTAGAGGTCCTAGAGGAGCCATTATCCTATGCAAAGAAAAGTTTGCGAAAGCAATAGACAAAGCAGTTTTTCCAGGCATACAAGGCGGACCGCATGACCATGTAACTGCTGCAAAAGCCGTTGCGTTTAAGGAGGCGCTTCATCCGTCTTTTCAACTTTACGCAAAACAGATAGTAAAAAATGCACAAGCACTTGCTGAAGGATTAATGGATAATGGACTAAGGGTTGTATCTGGAGGTACTGACAATCACCTTGTTCTTGTGGACCTCACTTCAAAGGGTGTAACAGGCAAAGAAGCAGAAAATGCATTAGACAGAGCAAACATAACTGTAAACAAAAACATGATTCCGTTTGACACTAGAAGCCCAATGGACCCTAGCGGAATAAGGCTTGGTTCACCTGCATTAACAACTAGAGGCATGAAAGAATCCGAAATGAAAGAGATTGCTGAAATAATTTGTAGGATTATAAGTAATATCAAATCTGAAGAATTGATTTTGCGAGCCAAGCGACAGGTTATAGAACTGTCTTCTCGTTTTCCACTATACCCTGGTCTAAGAGTTTAGATATACCACACACCATTACCCACCAAACAAAACTAAGGGAAGGAGACCCCTCTAAACTAAATATAAGTGGAATAATATCCCTGAAAGTTACTTTGCATATTTATCCAACAGTCATGCTGCAGGCATTACCAGGTCGATAAAACCCGGCTCTGCCAAAAACTCTTCACGCTTTATATCCTCAATTATGTAGTAAACCTGCTTATTTTTTATTTTATGTTTGGTTTCAATTATATCAATAAAATCTTCAAGCTCTTTTATATTCCTAAAAACGGCTTCTACAAGGTAGTCATAACCGTTGTTTATCTTATAGACAGAATTTACATTCATGTGTTTCTCTAAAAAGCACCTTATGTCCTCTTTATCGCTTTTGTCTACTTTTAGGGTTATATTAGCGCGAGTTGAAAACCCTATCTTGCCAAAGTCAACAAGAGTTGTGTGTTTTTTAATAACCTCTTTTTCAAACTGCTTAAGCTTATCAAAAATTGTGCTTATTGGTATATGCGTTTGTTGGCTCATTTTTGTGAGGGTTTCGCGTGCATTTTTTCTAAGGCTTGCCAAAAGCAAGATGTCCTTCTCCTTCATATTGACCACCTCACAAAATTGTAAAGTATAACTAAATATTAAGCATTATTTGGGTACTCTCAAAAAGTTTTCGTTTAATTTGAAATATTTTCAGAAGAATCAGATTTATTACAAAAAGTAAGATAATTTAGAGAATTTTTTGCTTATGATATGAAACCTTATCCAATAAATTTCTTGTATTCCTCAAACAACTTTCTTTCATGTTCTTTCTCTTCTTCTATAAGAAAGTGAAAAAACTCCTGAATTTCAATATCCTCTGTAGATTTAAAAAGTTCAGTATAATAAATTTGTGATTCAATCTCTCTTTTTATCGCAAACTTTAGTCCTTCAATTATACCCTCCTCGGATGATGTTGAGTGTAGCTTATCACCAACTTCAAATTCTGGGTACTTTATAGCCGTTTCCTGTTTTGCTTTTTTAGGGTTATTTGTTCTTAGCAATTCTTTAAGCATGGCCTCATGCTTTAGCTCTTGAATAGCAAGCTCTCTATATAGTATCTGGAGGTTATAAACATTAGTTTCTTTTGTTAGTGAAGTATATAGGGAATAAGCGTCTCGTTCGCGTTCTATAGCTTTACTAATCGCAATCCGTAAATCCTGCTTCATTTCAAGATAAAAAATTAAAAGTGTATTTTAATATTTTATGCTTAAGATTGCCTCACAACAATAAATCAAGATAATAAATTAAAAGTAAAAACATGGAAAAAACAGTTAAAATATTGTTATATCTCCATTCTAAATATATTTGTCTTTATATAATAGTAACAATATTTAAATAGACTAAATGTGCTCCTTCTTATAATGGAGAAGTGTTGGTTTAAGCGAATTGATTTGCATTATCATACTATTGAAAGCGATGGACAAGATACTATTAAGGACAGCTATGATAAGATTCTTGAATATGAAATTGTCCCTGCTTTGGTTGTTACAAACCACCTTAATAGCAAATATAGGGCAAGTTATCAAAAAACAAGAGATAATGCAGAGAAAATTCGGCTGCAGGAAAACAAACCGATTATTATTGGACTTGAGCTTGCACTAAAACCAGAGGTTCTTGACACAGAGATTCTTGTTTTTGGTACCTCGCTATGCGAAGAAATTGATCGCCAGTATGAAAAAATAAATTCTTGTGGATACCGTATGCTTGTAGATTTAAAAAATGAGTTTAAAGGTGCATATATACAATGCCACCCAAAAACCACGGGCGAGATTGATATAAGACTTGCAATGGCCCTTAACGGCGTTGAGATAACAGTAGGCTCCTTTTTACATCCACATTATAATTCTATTTTAAAATGGTTGAAAGATTTATCACGCCCAGAGATAAATTATAGAATCTGGCCTTATGCAAACTCAGACGGGCATGCAATCCTACCTGACCCTTTATTATCACTTAAAGACAGCGGTGGTTTTCTTGGGCAGTCATATAATTATTTTGAGCAGGACATTAGAAGCGAACGCGAGCTTATTGATGCAATTACCACATCTCCACCAGTAAGAAGATTCCGTATAAACAAACAGGATTTTGTATTTGACGACCAAAAATTTCTTCTGTACCCTGTAAAGTCAAAAAGAAAATCAAGGGAATATGTACAATATGTTTCTGATCTAAAAAAGAAGGAAAAGTGGTTTTTTGCTTGATAAACTTAATTTAAATATATGGCTGATTTCTTATGTCTCCAGACCACTTGAGCTCTTCAGGAAACCTCTGGCTTGTATATTTGAGCCCTATTGTTTCTAGTCTTTTTGCAGCAAGAGTGCATTTTTCTTTAATTTTTTCGTCAAGCTCAAACAAAACAGGGACATGGCTTTTCTGTGTAGCATATGCAGCATACATTTTAGTATTGCCGTCGCTTAGGACCCAGCTTTTTAACTCTTTAGACCAAAAAATTTTAGGTTTTTCATCTGGGTTATCTCCTCCTTTGTATATGTGATAGTATCTCATAAACTGTTCTCCATCAAGATGGCGTTCTGTTATCCTTATTTTTGCAATCTCTGCATAGAATATACCCTCTAAAACCAAAAGTTCACCATTTGTGTTTTTTTCAATGTCGTCTATAATTTCTCTATCACTCAACACATCCTCCAGTGCTTTTTTTGTAGTCCTGTCCATTTTAACACCCTGCTCCAACACCTCGCTTTAAACATTTAAAATTATAGATACCTCTGCTCATGAAAAACCCCCAAGCCTACAAACCTGCTGAGAAGACAGGAGAAGCTTAGGGTTCTTTAGCTAAAAAAGTAGAAGTATCTATAGTAAAAACAAAAAAATTGTTTATATCTCACAAAGTTATACAATTTATACATTAATATTTAATAAACAGAGCTTATATATAAATTTTACTTTAGCTTTTTTTTGCAGTAGCAGTGACAGCCCGAAAAATCTATCCACATGTTATTATATTTCAGGTCCTGTTTTTCGCAGTATTCTTTGCATGTTGCTAAACAGCCCTCTGTGCTTTTAATATAATCTTCCTTCACCATAAGACAATTGTCATAAGGGTCTCTATAGTCCTCGGTGTCTGCATCTTTTTTAAATTGTTCGCAAACTTCAAAATGTGTTATTAATTTTTCACTCGTTTTTAAGCAACCTGAAAGTAGAACAAGTATTGAAAGAATAATAAAAACGACAATAACGAAAATAATCTTCTTTATAGGATGCATAAGTCTTAATATATTCATTTGAGCCTTATAGTTTCGAGGTTTCTAGGTGCGACCGATTCAATCTTGTACATTTTATGAATGCTGCTCGATAGTTCAAGGCACCTTGAACTTTCACCATGGTTTACTATGACCTTTTTAGGCTTTGGAGTCATACGGTAAATATAGCTCATCAGTTGCTTATGGCTTGAATGCCCAGAAAAACCTTCTACTGTGTGTATCTCCATATTTATTTTTGTTATTTCCTGTCTGTTTCCCTGCATAAATGCGATTTCCTTCTCGCCGCGTTGTATCCTTCTTCCAAGGCTTCCTTCTCCTTGATATGAAACAAAAATCAAGCTGTTTCTTTCACTTTCTGCAAAAGCCTTTAGATATTCAACACTTGGACCTCCTGTAAGCATGCCGCTCGTAGCTAGAACAATACATGGTCCTCCTTCCTCGATGACTTGTTGTCGCTCTTTTCCAGAACCCACCCTTTTAAAAGTCTCCGATAAAAAAGGATTCTCATTTTTATGAAATATGAGCTTTCTCATATGGCTATTAAGGAACTCTGGATATGCAGAGTGTATTGCTGTTACATCCCAAACCATTCCATCAACATAAAATGGAATCGGCTCAAGCTCGCCGTTTTTTATCATATTCTCTACTATTATTTGAACTTCTTGAGCACGTCCAACACCTAAAGTAGGTATAAGAACTCTACCTCGTCTTGCAATTGTATTCTTTATAATACTTTTTAAATGCTCCTCGCTCTCCTGCCTTGAAGGCATGAGATTGTTTTTTCCGCCATAAGTTGATTCAATCATAAGGGTTTCAACACGCTGGAAATCTGTTTGGGAAGGTTCCATAAGTGATGTCTTACCAAATTTCATGTCAGCAGTATATAGGATATTATGTAGACCATTACCTATATGAAGATGAATCATACTGCTTCCAAGAATATGTCCTGCATTATGAAGGGTTATTCTTACATCTGGCGTCACATCGCTAACCTCGTCGTAATCAAGACAAATTGTGTGCTTAACCATCTCTTTTACATCATCAACGCCGAATATAGGTTCCTTGCCTTCGTTTTTCATTATTTTAATATAATCAAGCAAAAGAAGAGCCATTATATCTCTTGTTGGTGCTGTGCAGTACAATGGTCCTCTATAGCCAAACTTATACAAGTACGGCACAAAACCACAGTGGTCTAGGTGTGAATGACTTATAATAACTGCATCAAGTTGTCTAATATCAAATTCTGGGACTTCAAGATGCGGATATGCATAGCTGTTGTCAGCAGCGATGTCAACTCCGCAGTCTATAAGAATTCTTGATTCTGGGGTATGGAGGAAAAAACAACTTCTTCCTACCTGTCTTCCTGCGCCAAGGGTGGTAAGTCTTATCCACTCATGCTTTTTTTCTCTTATCCATCCATCATAAATTCTGTGGCCTGTCTTGTCAAGAAATTTTCTCCTATATTCGCTATTTTGATAGAGTACTGCTCTTATATTCTCTATAAGCTGAGACCTTATTGGTGGTGTTCGCCTTATTAATGGAATCCAAAGGGTTTTTGTTCTTATTTCTCTAAGGAGCATGCCTTGTTTTCCAATGACAAGACCTGGTTTTTCAGCTTCTATAATCACTCTGCTCCTATGGCGGTCAAATATTATTTGGCTTAGTCCAGCTTCTTCAGGTACTATGGACCGGATTTCCTTTTCAGCCATCTCAGGCTCCATTGTTATTGCAGGGTCGGGCCTTAATTCAATCCTTTTTTTTATTTTGTCAACTATCTCTTTTATCATACCATTGTTGTTAAAGAAAAAATTTCTGTCTTTTGTATAAAGTACAATATTTGCCCCTTCAAAACAAGCATCGCTTATTCTGTCCTCAGGGAGGTCTTTAAGTATCTCTTTTATTATCTTAGTCATTTGTTTAATCTCCAAGAAGCTATTCAGACAATTTTGCGACCTACTTTAATTTCATATCAAGGTTCTTGTCAACAATCCTTGTTATCCCTCGCGATGTAATGGTCACAACACTAAATCCGTTTCCGCTTGCACTATCTCTCTGAAGTGCTGCATTCATAGCCTTTATTGCAAGGTCTACTCCCTCATTAACAACGATATTTGGATTATACAAGGTTTCAAGCACACCATATGCAAACACGCTGCCACTTCCAGAACAAACAAACTCATCACATTGTGTTAATGAACCATCTGCAAAAATATCATAAAGATAATAACCTGAATCATCTCTGCCACCAAGCAGAAAATGACTTATCCCAGGAATAAGAGACATTCTCCTTATGTTGGCATACACCATACCAGCGAGGAGGTTTGCAGACTCTTTGACATTTGGCTCTCTTCCGGTGCGCAACTTTTTAAGCTGGAGCTCTGCCTTTATTAGCTTTGATAGTAGCTGGGCATCGCTTACAGTCCCAGCCATTGTTATAACCATATTATTACTTATCTCATAAATCTTGTCTGTTTTTTTGTTTACGATAAGTGTTCCTGCAGTCGCTCGTTTGTCTGCCGCAAGTACTATTCCATCTTTACATAAAATGCCTACTGTAGTTGTACCTTTCAAATAATTTTCATCTATTTTTGTCTCCATATCAGACACCTTTAATAACACCTTCTTTATTATCTATAGAACCTGCCTGAAAGTTTTATTAGCAGAATTAAACTGACTCTCCAAATAGTCCTCTTATATTTAAATGTTTTGTTTTTTAATCATCTAAAAACAAGATCCTATATAAAATGCTTAAGTTATTTCCAGTCACTTTATATATGGGCCGTGTTCAAAATCTCGTTTTCGGTCGGTTTAACATCATGTTGGCACTTATCCATTCAAATCAAAATATCTGGTTCTCCGTATGGAACAACTCACCTCAAACCCATATATGATTCCTGAATGTGCATACGC
>JAWABL010000035.1:0-9972 GCA_038884615.1 Candidatus Woesearchaeota archaeon
TACATAGTAACTTATAGATTAGTTGGGCACCGTTCAAAAAGTGTGTTAGCATCAACCGCGTATGCACATTCAGGAATCATATATGGGTTTGAAGTGAGTTGTTCCATACGGAGAACCAGATATTTTCATTTGAATGGAAAAGTGCCAACATGATGGTAAGCCGACTGAAAACGTGATTTTGAACGCAGCCAGATTAGTTGACAAAATTTATAAACAAAAGTTTTACACCTCTCCAACATGTATAATCCACTAAATATTGAACAGAAATGGCAGTCTCGGTGGGAAAGAGATGCCATTTTTAAGGTCGCAGAAGAGAATGACAAGAAAAAGTTCTACTGCCTTGAGATGTATCCTTATCCGTCAGGCAAGCTTCACATGGGTCATGTCAGAAACTATGCAATAGGTGACTCGTATGCAAGGTTCAAGAGGATGTGCGGATTTAATGTTCTTTATCCAATGGGTTACGATTCGTTCGGACTTCCTGCTGAAAACGCAGCAATAAAAAACCAGGTGCACCCAAGAGACTGGACTCTCAAAAGCATCGAGTCTATGAAGGCTGCGCAGAAACAGCTAGGGCTTAGCTACGATTGGGATAGGGAGATATCAAGCCTTGAGCCAGACTACTATAAATGGAACCAGTGGTTTTTTCTCCAGCTTCTAAAGAGGGGGCTTGCATACAGAAAAAAAGCGCCGATAAACTGGTGCCCTGGATGTAAAACAAGTCTTGCAAACGAGCAGGTTGAAGATGGCAAATGCTGGAGATGCGGCTCTGAGGTTGACAAAGAAATGCTTGAGCAATGGTTCCTGAAAATCACTGCGTATGCTGAAGAGCTGCTAAGTGACATAGCAAAGCTTGACTGGCCAGAAAAAGTAAAAATAATGCAGGAACATTGGATAGGCAAGAGTGAAGGTGCGGTGGTTCATTTCAGAATAAAAGGCAGCGATAAAACAATCTCGACATATACAACCAGGCCGGACACCATATTTGGAATAACCGCTCTTGTGCTCGCGGTAGAGCATCCTTTAGTTGAAGAGCTTGTTAAAGACACTCCGCGTGAGAAAGAAGTCATGCAGTTTGTAAAGGAACAAAGAAGAAGGAGCATAATAGAGCGCACTGCGGAGGGCAAAGAAAAGTTCGGAATATTCACAGGAAGATATTTCATAAATCCATGCAACAACAAGGAGTTTCCTATTTATGTCGCAGACTATGCATTAATGGATTATGGTACTGGCGCAGTTATGGTCGTTCCTGCACATGATCAAAGGGATTTTGAGTTTGCAAAAAAATACAATCTTCCTATTATTGTAGTAATCAGCCCGGAGGATTACGAATTAAATCCCGAAAAAATGACAAGGGCATACACAGAAGATGGAGTCATGGTCAACTCGGGCGAGTTCAATGGATTGAACAACCGCGACGTGATGTCTGATATAATAGAATGGCTTGAGAATCGCGGTTTTGGGAAGAGAGCATATAATTTCAAGATAAGGGATTGGCTAATTTCAAGGCAGAGATACTGGGGAACACCAATTCCAATAGTGTACTGCGAAAAATGCGGAGTAGTGCCTGTCCCTGAATCTGAGTTACCTGTACTTCTTCCAGATGATGTAAAGTTTACAGGCGAAGGCAATCCATTAATTACATCAAAACACTTTTCAAATACAAAATGTCCGCGATGCGGCGGCAATGCACAAAGGGAAACTGATACAATGGACACTTTCATTGACAGCAGCTGGTATTATCTGAGGTTTACAAGCAACAAAGAGAAGAACGCGCCATTCAGCAGAAAATGTGTTGACTATTGGCTTCCTGTAGACCAGTATATAGGAGGAATTGAGCATGCGATACTTCATCTTCTTTACAGTAGGTTTTTCACAAAAGTCCTGCGAGATATGGGGCTTATCTCATTTGAAGAGCCATTCACAAAGCTTCTTACACAAGGGATGGTCATAAAAGATGGAAGGAAAATGTCAAAAAGTTTTGGGAATGTCGTTGAGCCGAGCGACATAGTCCAGAAATATGGCGCCGATACTGCAAGGCTCTTTATACTCTTTGCCGCACTACCTGAGAAAGAGCTTGACTGGAGCGACCAGGGTGTGCTAGGCGCTTATAAGTTTTTGAACCGTATTTACACACTTGTAAGTACGCTTGTTGAAAAAAATGGTAGCATATCATTTGACGGATTTGAAATGGAAAGCTTAAGGATCAAAGATAGGTATATAATAAGCCTCACCCACAGAACAATAAAGCAGGTAACTGTGCATCTTGAAAACTTCCAGCAGAGTCTTGCAATTGGAAAAATAATGGAGTTTGTAAATGCACTCTTAAGATACAGCGAACACAATCCTAATGTTATGGGTTTTGCGGTAAAAAACCTTGCCCTCATACTAAACCCGTTCACACCTCACATCTCAGAAGAGATATGGGAGAGAATTGGTATGCCGCCTTACTCTTCAACAGCAAGTTGGCCTAAGTTCGACGAAACTCAGATAGATGAAAAGGCTCTTGCATGCAATGACTTTGTTCAGGGGGTTGTAAGCGACATAAGAAATGTCATAGAGCTTACAGGAATAACTCCTGCTTCTATCAAGATTATAATCGCTGCAAGATGGAAACATGATATGATTAAGATAGTAAAGGAGCGCTTGACAGAGACAAGAGATAGCGGAAGAATAATAAAGGATGTCATACAATGTGGAATCAGCGAAATGAAAATACATGCCCAAGACATTGCAAGGATTGTGCCGAGATATGTGAACAATCAAAGCAAAATTCCTATTGTGATATTGGGGCAAAAAATGGAGTTTGACTCGCTTAAAGAGTCAGTTCTAGATATTAAAGAGATGTTCAATGCAGAGATTGTGATAACACGAGAGGAAGAAACCGCTGAACAAAAGGCGGGACAATCGATGCCTCAAAAACCGTCCATCTTAATAGAGGGTAATAAAAGATAACAAAAAACTGATAGAGAGTTTTTGCTAGATTTTTCATACCACATTTTTTGGGTTATAAAAGAGTAACGATTTGGTAAAATATATATAGTATATTTTTAATATAGCTTTCTCTATACAAGTTGGCATATACAAAAAAACTATAATACTATAATAGGTCAGAGTTTAATGGTTAAAAGGAGGTTTGTAAGTAGGTGGTTTTATTTCTTTTTAATATTTCTCAGTATTCTATATAACTCATCTGCGCAAGAGGTGACGGCAACACTTGAGTGGAATCTCAGCTATATCAGAGCTAAGGAAGTTACAGGGTATACACCAAGGCAGCCAATTCAGGTACAGATGGACTGGATAATAAAACAAGTTGATTTCACGGTAAGTAATATGCCTGAAATTTCGTATGACGCAGAGGTATGTATTCAGCTTGATAGGCCTAATACAAACCTCCCATTCTATTATTCGCCTGCCTTCTCTGGCTCTTATTCTGAGGTCTATTGCACTTCGTTCCGTCGAGAAAATCAAAATCGCTGGACCCTAACAATAAATCCTGATCTCTTTGTGCCTGACATGACAAGAGTAGACTGCTTCAGCAAGATGGAGCTTATATCAGGAAGTGTAAAAAAACAGTTTGGGTTATTTAAGTGTAAGGTGCATTTAAGCAACAAAGGGGTGAAGATGCGTGCACTCAGATTTCCTTATATGGACGAAAAGCTTAAGACAACAACCACCAACGTGCAAGGAGTCACAACAGAGACTGAGTTAGTAGGTTACAGATCAACAATTGCACAACCGCTTAAAGTCCAAAAAGCTACGCTTATGGTTGAGTTTGAGAATAATATTGATAGTGGAGCTGCCGATGCTTGCTTATATTGGATGGATGCGCAAAAAAGAGAAAAAGAAAGGAAGTGTTTTCCTAGACAGATTTTCGGCCCTAATTACAACAGCAATACTATAATAGATGTCGGCTGGAACATTCCTCCTGGTGAATTTATTTATGGGGATTGCAAAATGCAGCAACACTATTATGAAGAGGCACCGCCAACAGAGGTTTCGGTAGGGTACCAAATACTTGATCTTTTTAACACATACTATACAGAGCACAAGTGTGCAATATATGCTTATGTCCAGCTCAACAGCAGTGCAACAGCCGAACAAATTTTTCAAAATAATGGGCTTGTTCTACAAAAAGAAGTGAATGATTACTGTAATAATAGGCCAGACACCACAACATGCATAAACAGGCTTTGTCCCGGCGACTGTATAAGGTGCAGACTTGACGGAATATTTGGCAGCATTACCACAAGAAACCAGTTCTACTGCGACGGTGATAAAACTTATTATGAGTGCGTTTCTGACGGCAGTATGTACGAGCACAAAAACCTTTGCAATGCACTGTGTTCTGCGTCTGAACAGTGCGACATGAAAGAACCTGGAAGTAATGGATGTGATATGGATTGTTTTTATATATTATGCGGAAACGAGAAGTGCCAGCCTGGTGAAACTAAGGAAAACTGTCCGCAGGACTGCGACAGGTGCACACAGGGACAAATGCGTGAGTGCACTGATATAAATGGATGTAGAGGTGTTGAAAGATGCGAAAACGGATTTTTCCAGCCGTGCACAAGTGTACAACATTTCTGTGACATTGATTGTGATGGAGATTTAGATTGTAGCGACAAAGAATGCGAACCGTGTAGCTGCCTTGCTGGCGAAAGCCGCAACTGCACAACAACAAATGGATGCGTTGGTAAGCAAGACTGCATTGTTGGAAGATATGGTAACTGTATAATGCAAGAATATTTTTGCGATACGGACTGCGACGGCGACATGGAATGCTCTTCTGAAATCTGTTCGCTTTGCGAGTGTTCAGAAAGCGAATCACGGAGATGCCTTACTGCAAATAGATGCTCCGGAATGCAAATCTGCGAAGATGGACATTTCGGACCTTGCGTCAGCGAGTTAAACCTATGTGACACAAACTGCGACGGATTTGATGAATGTGCCGCTTCTTGCAGAGTGTGCAACTGTACAGACGGGCAGACTCTTAGCTGCACAACACCGACAGGCTGCGTGGGAGAAAAAGTGTGTAAGAACGGTGTTTTCAACGATTGCCAGCCGAAACAGTATTATTGCGACACAAACTGCGATGGAGATTATGAGTGCGTGGATTCCGGTTGCAGAGCATGCCACTGTGAAGAGGGCGCAAAGGCAGACTGCCTAACAAACCAAGGCTGTCTTGGAGAGAGGAAATGTACAAACGGCGAGTGGGGAGTATGCGTACCAAAGCAGTACTACTGCGATACAAATTGCGACGGTAGAGCTGAATGCTCGAACAGTGCATGCCCTTCGTGCAATTGTACGCAATCATTAATGTGCACAACTCAGACGGGTTGCAGCGGAAGACAAGACTGCACTAACGGAAGACTTGGAGAATGTATATCGGTTCAGAGTTTCTGCGACACAAACTGCGATGGGTTTCAGGAGTGCGCAGAACAAAGCCAGTGTAAGGTATGTGAGTGCAATGTTTCAAAGCCGTGCCTCACCAAAGAAGGCTGTGAAGGCACACAGGAGTGCGTCAATAACAGGCTAGGAGAGTGTAAAATAAAGAAGTATTATTGTGACAAGGACTGCGACGGAAAGAAGGAGTGCTCTCAAACGAGTTGCGCGCCGTGCCAGTGTATTAGTAGATGGGTGTGCAGTAAATGGGGGGACTGCAACAACGGCACAATGACTCGCCTCTGCACTGATGAGAACGGATGCTCAAACCCTAAGAATGTATCTGAAACAAAAAGATGCGGTGTGATATATCCTTCAGCGCAGCTTGCTCAGGCGCCTGCTCAACAAAATCAGTCCAGGCAATTAAACCAAACATCTTATATAAAGATGGAATGCTCTGAAAGATGGCAGTGTAGCAGGTGGGGAGAATGCATCAATGGCATAAGTTCAAGGACATGCACAGATACAAACAACTGCGGCACAAGGATAATGAAGCCTCAGGAAAGCATGCCGTGTCTTGAAACAACCATCGACATAACTAAGTATTTTGGAGATGACCAGGCCAATGTGGATATTACAGCTGATAGGAAAAATGAGGGCAGTGAAGAAAGTGATGGAGTCAGTGTAAGTAGTACAAAAGAAGATAAGGAAAAAAATGAGAATGGACACTTTTTTGCCACATTTCTGATTATTCTTCTTGTTTCCGGATTTCTGGCAGGCACAATGTATGGAGGATATACAATCTTAAAAAAGAACAGAGTGAAAAAAAGCATGAAGGAGTATATTAACACCCAGCTTGCAAAAGGCTATACAAAAGAGTATATGTACACTTACCTAATAAATAGAGGGTATCCAAAAAAGCAGGTGGATGAACTTCTACATGCCAAAAAGGGAAATAAATTACAAGATATTATGAAGAGGTTATAAAGTATTTGGGATAGTTAGTTTTATATATTAAAGATAGATTAAAGAAATTTTAAACAAAGGAATTATTTAGAACAAAAGGAGGGGTAGTAAATATGGTAGTATCAAGATACATCATTTTGGCTATATTTTTAATCTTGCTGTTTGGAGTGGGGGTTATGCTTGAGGGCTGCACAGGTGACCCAAACAGCGGCGGCTGTGGAAATTCGTGCAACAACTGCAGCTGCGGAAATAGCGATACAGACAACAAAGAAAATTTAAACGGCGACCAAAACAGGAGATAGCTGGTGGAAAAATTAACATACTCGCGGGGTTTCCTGAATTTTATATAGGAAGCACTAAATTTGCATCAAGGTATATATCAACATACAGTTTTTTCTATGCAATTGCATACACCGCAGTTTTTCTCGTTGCTTTCTACGAAGCAAAAAGGAGGAGATTGAAAAGAAGCGTTGTGGTGTGGCTCGCAGTAGTAGGTCTGTTAGGGGGACACTTTGGCGCGCGGTTTCTCTACCTCCTGCTTTGGGAGAAGCACAGCTTTGTAAGTTTTTGGAGAACCTTTTTTGATTTTTCGCATGCAGGCACTTGCTCAAGCGGAGCCGTTCTTGGCGTAATTTTATCAGTTGCCATCTTTGCCTATATTACAAAGACAAAAGTGATGCCTTATCTTGATGTCTACGCAACTGGCGCTGGACTTTGCATATTCTTCGGAAGGATTGGATGCCATTTTGCAGGATGCTGTTATGGTGTTGCAACCAATGTAAGATGGGCGATATTACAGCATGGAGTTTTAAGGCACCCCACCCAACTATATGACGCTGCAAATGGTCTTTTTTTGTTTTTTGCTATGCAGAAGCTCAAGACCAAAAGAGTAGCTATTGGTTTTCTTTTTTTTGCGTACCTCGCAATGTACTCTTTTATAAGGTTTTTTATAGAGTTTGTTAGGGAAGAGCCAAGACTTATGAGCTTAACCTATAGTCAATATATATATGGCACAATATGCATCTGTTCTGTGTTGATTATCTTATATAAAAGGTTGTACAGGAGTGTGGAGCATAGACCTAAAAAACAAAGAAAAGGAAGAAAATAATTAAAAACGGCTCATAACTCCTTTTATTAATGAGACTTTGCGGAATTGATGAAGCAGGCAGGGGACCAGTAATTGGTCCAATGGTTATAGTGGGAGTTCTTATAAGCTATGAAAAGGAAGAATTGCTTAGAGAGATAAATGTTAGGGATTCAAAGCTTTTAAGCCAGAAAGAAAGGATAAAATTATATGAAAAAATCATTGATATAGTTGATAGTTATGAAACTAGAATAATAATGCCTGATGAGATTGATTATGCAGTTTGGCATTCTACGCTAAACTTAAACTGGCTTGAGGCAATAAAGTCTGCAGAGATAATAAATCACCTTATGCCAGATAGAGCTATAATTGATGCGCCAAGCCCAAACACCTCGGCTTATAAGAACTACTTGAAAAAAAAACTTTCTAAAAAGGATATAGAGATTATTGCAGAGCATAAAGCAGACTCAAATTATGTTGTTGTCAGCGCAGCATCAATAATAGCAAAAGTCATAAGGGACATGGAAGTTGAAAAACTTCGCAAAATCTATGGTGACTTTGGTTCGGGTTATCTCTCAGACGAAAAAACAGTAAGGTTTTTGCAGGAGAACCACACTTTACCAATATTCAGAAAGAGCTGGCAACCCTGGAAAGACATTGAAGAAAGAAAGAAACAGAAAAGTCTGTCTGAGTTTTGTAATAAGCGCTAAAGTGCTGTGCACATACTTCCCTACCTCCGCATGCAAGCATAAAGTCAATTCAAGTATGCAAACTATTTAGTTTTTTAGGTGAATCAAATTTTTGATTAGCTACCATAATGACAAGAAAATCCAATAAACAAGGATATTTAATATTGTAAGTGGGACGCCTACTTTTGCAAATTCCCAGAAGGTAAGTGTTTTTTTCTTGTTTTCTGCGCTATTTATAATCATAACATTGCTTGCTGCACCCAGAATAAGCAAGTTGCCAGCAATAGTGCTTCCTGCCGCTAGTGCAACAAGTTCCTTTTCACCTGCACCTGCGGAGATAAGAATTGGCAAGTAAAGTGAAACAAAGGGCACATTTGAGACCACTTGACTGAATAAGACAGACAACACAAGTATTGAAAAGATAGAATTTATGTTAATACCGTTTATAAGTCCTTGAAAAAAACCAGTGTCCCATACTGCTTGCATGAGGATGAACATAGATGCAAAGAAAAGTAGGGTTGACCAATCTATTTTTCTTATTATTTGAAACCTTTTTTTGCTTACAAGAATAGGGAGCGCAGATGCAATCGCAATATAGGTAAGCCGAAATTCTAGTTGGCTTGCAAGCAAAACAAACGCAATCTTTACTGCGATTAACAACAACAAGATAGCAAGAGAGATTTTGCACAGAAAAGCAAGCTGCCTGTCTTTTATTGGCTCTGCCCTATGATTTAGGCCTTTGCCGTTGAAATGGTCCTTATAAAAAATTTTAAGAACCAAGTAAGCAATAAAGAGGTTTATAATTGTTGGCAAAAAAAGATACTTGAAAAATGTAACAAACGGTGAACTCATTTTAGCATGCAGAGCAATAAGAAGATTCTGCGGATTTCCAATTGGGCTCATAACACTTCCGATGGTCACTGCAAAAGCTAGCGTAAGCAACAGCAGTTTTGATTCAAGATTATGCCTATTGGCTAGAAGCAAAACAACAGGTGTCCCTATTACTGCGATGGTATCATTCATCAAAAATGCTGACAAAAACCCTGCGCCAAAAAGTATAAACAAAACAAGGTTGTCCATCGAACTTGCTCTTTTGAAGAAAAGATAGGAATAGTGTTGAAGAAGACCAGACTGTTCAAGTGCTCTGCCTAGCACAAACATCCCAAAAAGAAAAAGCATTACATCCATGTTTATTGATTTAAGTGCATCTTTAGGAGTTATTTCTCCAAAGAGCATTACAGCAATAGCTCCGGTCGCCATTATAAACCATATCTTAAGCTTAAACCTTCCAATTTGCCTAATAGCAATAAGCAAAAAAACAACTGCTAAAATCAGTATGGCTGTTTTCATATTTCAAGCGCCACTTTAAGGAGGGATTTATATATTTAATGCACAACAAAACCTAAAACTAAAGATTTTGTATTTAGAAAAGATATAAACGGGTATTATATGGTATTTATATGGTATTTATATGCAAATTTTGTAGGGAACTTCTGCAACAAAAGGCATTAAAAATTATCTTTTTATTATTCTAACACACACAACACACACATTAGAATAAAAGATATATTATGCGTGGGTTTTACCAAAATGTCCATTATTCTTCTTATTACAAGAAAGAATCATATAACCTAAAGATAGAAAGAGCAAACAATTTACTAAATTCCACTAACATGAAGACACAGTCCACCAAGTCTACGACAGGTATTATAGGTGTGCTCATAATACTCGCATTTTGGCTGAAATGTATTTCCGAAAGAGCAAGTTTTAATTAAAAACCGCTCTTCCGGAGTTTTTTTTTGCAGGATTTCCTCTAACGGATCATTGATTTGCATTTTTTTAAGCCGA
>JAWABL010000036.1:0-290 GCA_038884615.1 Candidatus Woesearchaeota archaeon
GGTGTCTGTACAGTTTCCAGATTGAATGCCCGTACCTCCGACATTATTGCATTCCCCCCATACGCATGTCCATACAGGCAAACATGCTGGAGTCCCACCTGTATTTAGGGTGCTTATAGAACCACCGCCACCTCCACTAGTTGCACTTCCTCCTGTACTACTTGTTGTTGAAATGCATACGCCATTTGAACATGTTTGAGTGCTTCCGCAGTAGGATAGTCTGCATGAACTTGTACAAAAGGTACTTGAGGTTATGCAGCCTTGTGATTTGCATTCCACTCTATCCTTTT
>JAWABL010000036.1:300-9607 GCA_038884615.1 Candidatus Woesearchaeota archaeon
TGTACCTATTGGGCACCAACTGCAGTTTGTATTAGCGGAGCATTGCTGTTCAGAGGAATACCCTCTGCAATCAGATGCTGTATTTACCACTTGAATAGTTGTATCTCCTAGTATTGTGTGCTCCGATAGATCTGTATCAAACATATAATTGCCGGTGAATACTCCCATTCCTTCTGATGTTGGTGCCTTTAATGTATAGATGTATTCTGTGTCTTGTATTTGATTTATACAGCAGGTAAGCCCTGTGCAATCATACGAATGTCCACTGGTTTCTCCACATACAACCCATTTAATATGTCCTGTATGGTTTGTGCTACCTCCTCCTGAGGAAATGATTGTCCATCCTTGTGGGATTATCTCATCAATAACATACGCATCTGTATTTGGCCCAACATCAACAATTATTTTAACATCAAGCTCGTCATCTGTTTCCACGCTGCTCTTTTGGAACTGTCTGCTTACCTCATAATCCAGTCCATTAACAATAGAAGCATAAGTAATGCTAACAACAAGAAGAAAGATAAAAGATACACCTATTTTTGACATATGTTTTTTTTCCCCTAGTACTTTTCTATATAAATTTTACTATTTTGGGTGGGGGCTATTTTAGTTTTCTAAAAAAACCCATCAACGCAAAATACTCTCTTTTTGTTAGCATGCTTTTACCGATTATCCTTTTCCAGACAAGATTTATAGAATTACACCGTTCTTTTGTTTGGAAATTCATCTTCTCGGTACATAACCTTATTTTTTCCAGAAGAAGCGCTTTTTCTTTTTGTGTTGCAAGAGTAGTTGTATGCTTATATCTGCCTTTACTAAGCTCATATAATATGATGGCCACGGCGTGGCTTAAGTTCAATGAATTGTATTTTGTAGCTGGGATGGTTACTACAAAATCGCAAAGACTGATTTCATCATTTGTAAGCCCGGGTCCCTCCCTTCCAAACACAATCCCAATCTTACCAGAAACCTTCTGAATTTTCTCTTTTAGAGATTCAGGTGTCAAAGCAGCTCTCTTGATATTGTATTCGCTGCCAAGCTTTGCGGTCGTCGCAATTAACGCCATATCCAAAGGCAGATGTTCAATGATAACCGCGTTGTTAAGCACCTCCTGTGCATGTTTTGCTCTATTTTTAGCCTCGCTGCATAGATGGTCTGCCTTTGGACTTACAAGTATAAGGTTATCATACCCGAAATTTTTCATCACTCTCGCAACAGCACCGATGTTGCCTGGATTTTCAGGCTCAACTAAAATAATAGATATCATAACCTATTACAAAAAAGAGAGAATTATAAAAAATTTGCCTCTCAGAACTATTTTTCTAGCTGTTACGGTTTGCAGCAAAAACAAGTATTTTCAAAGGAAAAAATTTAAACCTTTTAGATTAGTTTTTTTCTTATTTTTAATAGATTTAAAATACAGGTTTCACGATAAAACAAAAGGTTAATAAACAAGCATCCAAAATAAAATTACTGCATGGGAAAAAAGATTTACGGTGTTGACATCTCAAAAAAAGTTACGCCAATAATGGTTAGGGATGCCATAATTAAGTGTTTTCTTGAAGCACATGAAAATGTGCTTGAGATGATGAAGGAGTACCAAAAATTTAAAACAAAGAAAGAGTTTGAGAGTATGAAAGAAACATATGTTCGTATGCTCATTAAGTCAAAGTTTAATGAGGCGGGAGGGAATTTCGATAAACCAAGCAAGGAAGATTTAATTAAGGTGGTTGAGCTTCTTGCTGATTTCGCTTCAAGAGTTAGGAACCAAGAGACAATTAAGAATCATCGTGAACAAATAATGCAACTTATTGGTAAATTATAGGAAAATTTATATAAGGAGTAGAACCAGTTCATAGCCAGATTTTAGAATTCTTCCTACGCTCTTTTGTACAGATATTCTCAACATGTTTTAATTTTGTATCTTTATTTCTATCTTTTATGTTTTTTCTCTTTAGGTTTATTTAGTTTTATAGTTGTCTCTCACTTTTTAAAGCAAATGTTTATAAAGGGCATGCCTAATTTAAGAAAGATGAAAAACTACAAGGAAGAATTTCTAAAAAGTCCAAAAAAGGCATTCTTTGTACTATCATTACCAATTATAGTTAGCATGCTTGTCCAAACCCTTTATAATCTTGTTGACACTGCTTGGGTTGGACGGCTTGGAAGCGAATCTATTGCTGCGCTCACTTACTCCTTTCCGTTGTTTTTCTTGCTCATTGCATTCAACAGCGGGATTGCTGTAGGCATGGGTTCTAGGATATCCAGAATGCTTGGAGCTGATAAGAGAGAGGATGCTGAAAGAACCGCCATGCACGGACTTATTCTCTCATTTTTCATATCATTGCTTTTATCTATTCTTGGGTTTTTTAGCCTTAAACAGTTTTTTCTTATTTTTGGAGCAACCGCATCGGTTCTTTCGCTTGCAATGAAATATATGTCAATAATACTGACAGGTTCGGTTTTTATGTCTCTTTCCTTTACTATGAACAGTATTTTCACAGCACAAGGCGATACAAGAACACCGATGAAGATTCAGATTTTCTCGCTTATATTTAATGCAATACTTGACCCTTTCTTTATCTACACCCTAAACCTCGGAGTTGCAGGTGCCGCCATTGCTACAATAATAGCGTTTTTTATAAGCTTTGTTACCTTTGCTTATTTTCTAAAAACATCTTCGGCAATTCGTCTTAACATAAGGTCTTTCAAATATTCAAGTATTATTGCAAAAGACATAATTTATGTAGGAGTCCCTGCAAGCATTATGATGATTTTAATGTCAATTTATGTTGCTTTTATCAATCGGTTTATGTCTCATTTTGGAACTGATTATGTGGCGTCTTTTGGGCTTGCAAGCAGGCTTGAAAGTCTTGCAATAATGCCTGTTGTTGCAGCGTCTATAGCGATAGTAACCTTAATAGGGATGCTATATGGAGCTAGAAGACACGACCTGCTAAAAGAAATCTCATTTTATTCTATCAAAATCTCAGTTCTTTTTACTTTGTTTGTAGGTGCTCTTTTCTTTTTAGCCCCTACTCTCTTCCTACGAATATTTACATCTGACAAAATCATTCTTGCGATAAGTGCAAAATACCTTCGTATTGATGTATTTACATTTCCTCTCATGGCGGTGTCCATAATGATAAGCAGAATAGCTCAAGGGATGGGTGATGGAACTCCTGGTCTTATTATAAATATAGTTAGAATCATATTAGTTGCAGTCCCGTTGGCATACTTGTTTGTTTTTGTCTTAGGATATGGCTATTTGTCTATTGCAGTGGCCATGGTGCTTGGTGGGGTAGCTTCAAACATAGTTGCTTTTCTGTGGCTAACCAGACGATTAAAACAGATTTAAGCTACCAAGATAAACAGAGCCTAAAAACTTCAAAAATAAATTGTTGGTTAATAAGAAACATCAACTTTTTCTATAAAGAAGACTGGATGATAGCTTAGCTTTGCTTTTCTTAAGCCTTCAACCCCTAGGTCTTGTTCGCGGTTTATATATAAGATGCCTTGAGGGATACTCTTTGCAAACTCCATTAGCAGAAATTGATATATTCCGGTATATTTGGGATTAGCTTTTTCAAAGTGTTCTACAAAGGTTTCTTTATTAAGCTGCTCACCAATGGCAAATCCTTCAATATGGTCATTTATTTTGATAGCAACACCCATAACTTTAAGGGAGGTAAAGTTTTCAAGTGTTTCGCGTATCGCGCCCGACTCTGAAATAAGGTTTAGGTCTTGGCTGCAGTTCTTGAGGTCGCACCAAATCTTTTCAAGATTAAGGCACTCTTGAATTATCTCCTGATTTATAACTAAAACCACAGGTTCTTGTTTTTCAAACCGGTTTATGAGATTTCTTTTTGCATTGTATTTGTCGCCTGCAAGGGTTTTAAGTGCGTTTACATCATAAACATAATCAAACATATCTCTATCCGGCGTTATTTTCAATCTGCCTTTAAGCTTCTCAGCAATCTTTTTATCAACTCTTACAAACCTTGTTGTTTCTGCAAATAGTTCTATAATATTGTGTGGCTCAGGACCAATAGGCTGGAGCATCGCTTCTCCGGCTTCATCTTTTAGTGAAACAAGCAAGTGTCCGTCATAAACCGCAAATTTATAATTCTTGGATTTTCTCCATGCGAAAAGGTTTGTAAATGTAAGTTCTGATATTCGTGGGGGATAACAACTCAAAAACTCGTCAAAAATCTTTTTCTTGTCAAGGCTGATCTCCTCAAAATTAGGTTTTGGTTTTTGCTCCATAACGCTTATTTATTATATTTCTAAGTATTAATAATGCATCCTTTTAATATTAAATAAGTAGTTTAATCAATAAGTAGTTTAATCTATTAGTACTAAAATTCTGAAAGAGTTCTGTTCCCATTTCCGATTATATCGTCAAATTTTTTCCCGAAAAATACGAGTATGGAGTCTGCAATAGGCTTAAGCTGCTTTTCTATATAATGGTCATAATCAATGTGATGGCGTAGCATCTTTACAGGCTCTGGACCAGCCTTAGTTTGATAGTACTCTATGATGTTGCTTTCAAGCGCAGCAAGCTGTCGTGCGGCTTTTACATGAGGAGGTGTAGTCTTTGTGTAGTTTTCAAGGTCCTTTCTTATCGCCTTGCGGTATACCAAAAGGCTGTCAAGTCTGCCCTCCTTAAGTTTCTTTACAAACTGCTTTATATAAGTATCAATCTCTTTTTCATAAAACACACGCTCTAACAACTCTACTTGGAATGTCTTCGCAAGCTCTGTCCAGTCGCGTCTTACAAACTCCAGCCCGACAATGTCTATCTGCTCGTCTCCGTTTTTTACAATAAGCCCTGCATACCTCTTTTTTGCGCCGTATTCCTGCCCTCTAATCTTAGGCAGTAAAAACACCCTATAAAGTTTGTCAAACTCAAGATCAAGAAAAGAATCTCTACCAAAAAGCGAACTAACTTTTTTCTGAAAGTATTCATCAATATCTTTTTGTATTTTTTCGCCGACGCTCCTTGCCTCTTCTATTGTTCTTGCATTTGACACAACAAATACGGAGTCAGTATCACCATATATCACTTCATAACCAAGCGACCTTATGCGGTGGGCTGTTTCTTGTACTATTTCCCTTGCCCAGCTCGTGATGGCGTTTGCCATTTCAAGATTATAAAACCTGCAGGTCGGATTCGCAAGAACACCATAAAAGCTGTTCATTATAATTTTTATAGCAAGGCTTTTTATCTGGTTTTTTTCACTTTTTGCTTTCTCCCTTTCTTTGTAGAGCTTTTCTATTATCCCCGGGAGAATACCTTCTACCTCGAAGAAACTTGCTTTGTTAGGCGCAACTATTTTTCCTTTTCTTGCGTATGTCCACGGATCAATATTAAAAGTTCTTATTATGCTCGGGTAGAGGCTTTTGAAATCAAGAACAAGAATATTTCTGTATATGCCGAATTTTGGCTCCATTACATATGCACCTTTTACACGCTCCTCGCTCTCACCGAATTTTGCAGACGGACAGACCAATCCGCGTGCTCGCGCTTCTCTAAGATAAAGCATGTCAAGCGCAGCGATGCTTGCACGCAGTCTCTCAAGCGGAAGTCCTGTGAGAAGCGATTTTTCAACTGCCAAATTGAAAATACCTTTTTTTTCAAGTATCTCGTACACAAGCCTTGCGTCGTTCAGGTTATATTCAACAAGTTTCTCAGGCTCATTTTTAAACAAGAACTCTATCTGTTCCCTTCCACCGATATCAATCTTCTCCTTTCCGATAAGCACCTTTGCTGCTGTATCCAGGCGGAAATCGTCAAGTGAAAAAAAGAAAGCTTTCAGCATATCAATTCCATCAAGTGCAGCTCTGCCAAAGATATCTGCATGGCTCTGCCTAAAAAAGTCGCTTTCTACTTTTATTTTACAGGGAACCTCACCTCTTCCTATCAAGAAAGGCAACTTATAATAGCTAAATCGCCTTTGCAGCACTGCCAAATCAAAATTTATAAAATTCCAGCCAACAAGAATATCCGGGTCAAGTCTTTTTATCCTCTCCACAAATCCAACGAGCATTTCCTTTTCAGACTTAAATGATGCCGCATTTTTAATTTCCTTATCGCTTACAATAAGAACTTCCTCGTATTCTTGTGAAAACAGGGCAACAGAGAGCACCTTTTCTGCATTCGCATCGGTCTCAATATCTATTGATAAAACTTTAAGATTTATATTGTAGGGTTTAGTCGGAGAGAGCCGTGCATTTTTGTATATTCTGTCAACATGCTCACCCTTTTCAAATTCCCCCTCAATCTCTATAGCCAGCAAAATTTGCTTATCAATTAAAAAACGATAGGCAAACCTTATATCCGCTTCGTAGCATACTATTCCTTCTTTTTCAAGAGTTTTTCTGAGATTAGCCACTTCACTAGGGAGTTTTGTTTTTATCATTGTAACTTGTCTATTATTGAAATCTGTAAGGGTAGTATCAATAGTTTCAAAGTTGCAAACATTCCTTGCCCTGTCTAGGTCGCTCTTTAAAATAAAGAAATAGGGTTCAAAATCCTGCTTTGCAAGAAAACTCTCTCCGTTCTCAAGTCTACCATAAAGATGCACGACTGGCTTATCTTCCTCAACCCTGTATGTTGGATAGACTATGTAGCCTCTCATAATGTAAAAAAAGAATACTATATTATAATTAAACTTTGTGGTGTAGTGATAATAAAGAACCAAGAAGGGAGCATTTTAAACAAGCAGAGGGCTATACAACTATTTTAGGTAAACCAGATACATTTTTTATAGGACCTAAGAAAGCTAAGAAATTTAGGGGGTTTGAAAAAATAAGACTCACTTTCAAAATAAAACTCACATTTGAAATTCTTCCTTTCTTTTAAAAGGATTAAACAGAACCTTTCATTTTGCTTTATCTTCTCCTCCCATGTAAGCCCTCCAATTTCATCAAACATCTCATCATTTCCTCTCAAGCGGATGCCATATTTGTGCGGATTTTGATAAATCAGGGACTTCTCTTTAAGAATAAACACATTAAAAAGAATCCTCCATAATCTTTCATGATTCCTTTTTAAAAAGGATAGTGTTTTTTTGAAGTCTTGCTCGGTTTCATGGGGATAGCCAATCATCAGATGCACTCCAACCTTAATGCCGAGCTTGTTGCAATTCTTTATTATAGTTTCAATTTGCTTTATTGTGAATCGCTTTCCCATTGACCTTAATAGTTTTTCAGAGCCAGTTTCAACTCCGATGTCTATATACTCACATCCTGCGGTCCTCATCTTTCTTAAGAGCCGCATGGTCAGTTTATACGGAATTACTGAAGAGAACCATTTTATTGAGATATTTTGCTTTATCATTTCATCACAAAGCATTTCTGCATAAGAGGCATCGTAATTAAGGGCGTTGTTTCTGAAGCTTACCAACTGGGGGCGTTGCTTTTCAAGCTGCTTTAAATCAGAGATAACGAGCTCAATTTTTTTCTGCTCAAAATTATCCATATGAGGTCTTTCACAAAAACTGCACCTAAGCTTACACCCCCTTATAAATGAATAGAACAAGTGTTTTTGGGGCTTGCCGTCTGAACTAACACATAGAGAACTATAATCAGGAAGAGGTACCCTATCAATGGGCAGAACCTTCTCCTTTGTTGACTTGATAATTCCATTATCATTGTAGACAATGCTTGGCACTTTATCAAGGCAAGTTCTTCCTTCCAGATGCCTAACAAGCATTAACAATGGAAGCTCGCCATCGGTGGTCACAACAAAGTCTATAGTTCCTTCTAAGATTAGTTTTGAAACTGCATTATAAAGTTTGCTACCTTTCCTAATCGTCTTAAAAAATGCACCACCAAATACTATCTTTGCATTGCTAACTCTTTTTATTTTTCTTGCCATGGCAACAGCAGGATAAAACTGCCAGTAGGAAAGTATTGAAAATCCAATTATGTCTTTATGAGGTATAAAACCAGATTTAAGATGGAAATGCTTTGCTACATAGAATCTATACTTTAATTTGTTTTTGATATCAAGATGCAATATTTTTTTTCCTGCATAGCCCACAAAGAGGTACAAAGTAAGCAATGCACCATATAACCCATAATTCATTGATAGAAGATTTTTTGTCTCTACATGATAGCCTTCCTTTTTGAGAAAGGTTGCTATCTGTAACATTCCATGAGGTGTGTCCGGTCTTTCGTAGTATGCCTTCCTATATGGAGGAGGATATATAAGCAAGATTTCCGGCTTTTTCATTTTATAGGATAGCCCATATAAAAATTCCACTTTTATATAAAATTACTTGTATGTAAAAGTTAGATGTAAATATACAGTGTATATAAGATACAGATATAGAAGATACTAAATAATAAACTATACTAAACGCTTTAGGATGTAAAAATAGAATAAGGAAACAGGATTAGAGAATTAAAAGATGAGCCTAGGAGGACTTTCATCAAAACCACGCACAAACAATCATACCAAGCTTGATTCTGCATTTAAAGCCTAAAAAATTGCAAGGTTTTGTTTTGAACCCCCATCAACCGGTGTCTATGAGGAGTTTGCTCCTGCAATAAGCATCATAGCTACCCCTCGCCGAAGCCGGTCGCACTTGCTGGCATTAGTATCCAGGTTATGCTATAGGCCCATCTGGTTCTAAAAAACGTTTACCTAATATTTAAATATTATTCTAAAATATCCCTATTGTAGTTCTATTTGCATCAGCATAATTCTTTGCTTTCTAATTTGTTCATTCTGACTTAATTTTTTTTCTCACTTGTATTGTGAACAGGTTTACTTGCTTTCTACAACAAACAAGCCTTTCATTCCTCTTGCCCTGTGCTGACCTACGCTACAATAATACTCGTATGTCCCTGCTATGTCTGCTGTGAACTCCACAGAAGTAGTTTCAGGTGCGGCCACGATTGGCGTTCTTGCTACGCCATCTACAACCCAGTCATGCATCATATCTTTGCTTGTTAGCTCAATTCTTACACGCTCTCCTTGTTTTACCCTTATCTCAGGATTCTCAATTCCGTCCATATAAAACCTAAATTTTTCGCCAGTCAGTACAAAAGTTCTAACCAGGGCACTCTTGTTTTGTTCTTGGTCCTCTTTTGGGCTATTCGGTGTTACAGAAGTTTTATCATCAGCATTTTTTAGAGAGACAGAATCCTGACTTTTTTCTTGATTGTCTGCATCATCACTGCAACCAGCCAAAACCAGCATAAAAACCATAAAGCAAATAGAAAGTAAAGTTATTTGAATATTTATATTACGCTTTATATTTTTATGCCATTTATTATGGCTCTCCATAAATTGTTT
>JAWABL010000037.1:0-8997 GCA_038884615.1 Candidatus Woesearchaeota archaeon
ACGAGATATGCCTGCTTTGCTTCCTGAAAGATTTCTCCTTCAAAGCTATGGTTCCACTGTTTATTTTGTGACGAGCAGTTCTGGTATTTGGGCATCTCAATGATATAACCCTTTATAATGCCTTTGTTGAACGGACATGTCTCATTAACGCTCATTGTTCCATTGGTTGCCACCTCGTTTAGCGTTTGGCCGTAACACTCATTTGAGAGTAGCCTGTTTTTAGCGTCCATTATATAGTTATATTGGACAAGTTCGTTATTTATCTGTACTCTCTTTGTTTTTATTATACACCCTATATAGATTATAGCAACAACCATAAAAACAACTATAAGTATAAACAAAAAGGTCGTAACAAGCTCGTACATTCCTTTATTCTGTTTTGAAAGCAAAGGTTGCATTTTGTTTTGTGATGTTTATTGCAGTTATGCCGTTTAAGTGAATATTCATTGTTGAATTTGTACTACATATAAGCAGACGGCATCTGAGGATTGGGGTGTGCTTATTAAAGCATAGTGTGGCGTCAGGTATAGTTATGCTCTTATCAGAGTAGTTTGGGGGTACGTTTCCATTATAATATAGAACACTACATTTTTGGATATTAGTGCAAGGGGTTGCGTTTTTGAGGACAATGTTTCCCTGCATAAACGAAGGCTCATATTCTCCTGTTTTAGCCAACTCGTAGTATAATGCTTTGCAAGAGCTTGAGTCGATACACACTTGGATGTCGTTTATCATTAGATTGCCTTCATTTAATTTTGGAAAATAGTTCTTCCAGTAAGAGTCCATCCTGCACGCAGTGTTTAAGTCCCTTTGCAATTGAATAAGCTCGTTCTCCACTCTTTGCACCACTACATGCTCAGGATAAAGGTTTTTTGTTAGCCAGACAACACATATAAGCGCTGCAATAAGCCCGCCAATCCATAAAACCGCGGTTGAAACCGAGTCAGCCCTTGCATTCCATCGCGACTTCATTGTCCATCCGCTCAAAATAACAATAGTACTTATGAACTGAGAAACTCTTTCTTGCAAGCTCTGTCTGTAAATTAAGAGGTGTCCTCATCACAACAGGACACATGCACAACACACAAATAGTGTCGTTTGAATGCTCGGCACTTATATTTACATTGCCACATATTCTCTGGCCACTTGCATATATAAGAAGACCGCTTGGTAGCTCTACTTCAACCGAAAGGTATGTTTCAAGAGGCGAGTTACAAACAAAATCGCACTTTTGCTTGATTTTTTCAAATGACTCAGTCACATCCTGCAGTTTTATCTCATCCTTATTCGTTACAATTATATTTGCAACAATCACAAGCCCTATGATTACTGCAATTACCCCAAAAACAATCCAAACAGCTTCTTCCATCTATATGTCCCCACTTGGAGGTATGCAGTCTGCCTGCCAGGTATTAGTGTCATACTCGGTCTGCAGTGCGCTTGCTGTTTCAAGACATGTGCCCCATCTAAAGAAACATTTTGAGTCTGATGTTTTACCCATATAATCAGGAACCGACATAAAATGATAGAACCAATGGTTCTCCCTCTCCTCGCTTGAGAGCCTACTCCAGCATTCTCCTGGCTGGAAATAACCTGAATATGTGTCAGAATCCGGATTGTAGTGAACAAGACGATTGCTTTTTGTTACATCGCTGTTGCCTGCTCCAAGATTTCTCTCTATATAATCGCAGGTAATCTTTTTGCAGGTGAGCATATCAAGCGAGCCGCATGGTCTATATGCAGCACAGTATATCCTGTCTTCACAATATCCTTGGATATTATCTAAAGCCATTGTAAAATCAGGTATGCTGTTTTTGTTTATGTCTATCTCACCTCGATAATAGCTTGTGCAGTAGGTAACCTTGTCTTTAAGGCTTCTATGGGCCTGGGCACATAGCGAATCGCAGTAACTATCAAGGTCTGCTTTTGCCATTCTCGCCCGCTCTTCTTGCTGTTGCTGCTCCATTTCTTGCTTTTTTGTTCAATCTGGCTAGAAAACATCTTAAGAATTACCATAGCTACGGCCAAAATAACGAATAATGCTATAAATATCTCAATAGGCTTGTCTGTACCTCTTTTTCCTTTGAAGTTCATACGGTTCACCTCTTTTATGATCAGCTTATCTGGAAATTTCTATATTCTCTGTTTCACCCATAGGGGAAAAGTAAATCTTAACTGCATAGTCATTGGGTTGTGCTGTGGATGTGACATTTATCCCTAGCTGAGAGCTTATGTCGGTTGTTATTCTATTATAGTCCACATTAGCTTCTTTTCCAATGGCAATAAAGCAGAGCTCTTTCTCGAAAGTTTTTAGATGATGTCTGTTATAGCATTCTGTGATTAAGTCAATTATCTGAGCCGTGTCTACAAGGTTAAGCTCAATAATCTTCTCTTCTTCTTCTTTTGTAAGTTCAATCCCTGGCCTTGAGCGTTCCAGGTCCATTTTGGACTTCTCTATCATCTGTTTTGAAAATGTTATTACAGTAACACCTACTATTATTGCAACAAACAAAGTAATCATTATCCTTATGGGCATCTCCATTCTTTTTACCTATTTTTACCTATGTTATAATTAAAGAATCATTTAAACACTGAATATTTATAATTTTTGGTGTTTTAATCTCTGAGACAAAGAGTTTATTTGATTTATTGTAGCAGTCTATAGCATCACACTTGTCAATTCTTAAAAGCTCATTTACAACAAAGGAATAGGTTATAGTCGAGTTTCCTGAAACATAAACAGAAAAGCTTCTGTTGTCAAGCCCAAACCTGCATTCTTCCCATCGCTTTGCTAGTTCAATTGCAAAGGTCTCATTTGTTGCTTTATACTCCATTCCCTTATTTTCGCTTAAGGCCTCTACATTACTTTTATAGTAACTGATATAGTCAACAGTCTTCATTACCCCTAGAATTAGTCCGGCGGCAACTACTGCAATTATTATATATACTATTAATTCTAATGATTCCATTTTAACCTATTCAACAAACAAAGTATTGTTATGACAGCTTAGCCTTACAACCGAGGGTAATTTAATATCTGAAATGCTAACATCCTCTCGCACACCGCAAGAGTTGTTCAAACTTTGGATTGACTTGCATAAGCCGAGTGCTTTGTAAGAGTCAAACATCTCTTTTTTGTTTATTGTTCCATTCTTTATGTCATCTGTATTATACACATAAAACCGCCTGGTATCATTAACAAAACTGTGATTGCAGTACTCCCAAAAATTCAGCACCTCTACAAAAAACCTCACTTTATCTACTTTGAACACCCGTCCTTCATCTTCACCTGTATAGAGTGTCTTTAGCTCATTTACATCTTCTTTAAGTTTCCAATCATATACCAGTACAGTTATGACGCCAAGAAGTATCATGGCAGATGCAAGGAAGACAACTAGTTCAATGCTCATTTCCATAAATCTTCACCACATATCAAGAGATATAAATTTTTCCATTTGTACAGTTTGCCCGGACAACACTTGGAAGTACAATCTCCTCCATCTCTACATCCTCTCTAAAACCACAACCGTTCTCATTGGACTGGATTGTATGACACCAGCCCCAGTCCTTGTAAAAACTAAAAAGCCGCTTTTTGTCAAGTGTTCCATTGTCCTTTACATGCAGAACCAGTACTTTATCCATGCCAGAAATAGTGCAGTCGGAAAAAAATTTATTTAGTCTCCCTGCATAGCCTGCTGTGTCAACTGTCTCAAATCCTTCGTTGTGGCTCCTAATCATCATTTTCTTAATGAGTGAAAATGTTTTTGTGTAGTCCCAATCAACAAGCATCCCAGTAACAAACCCTCCTATAATAATGGCAAGCCCCACAAATATCACAATTTCAATTGACTCCATATTACCACCATACCATCTAGGATACTTGTTTTATCCCAATGTCTGCATAACTTTGTAAAGTGCAAGTCCAACAGCAATTAGTGCGATTATCAGTCCAACTACCATCATAATTGTCCTATTCATTTTAACCTCAACATGTTTGGCCTGCCATTTATACTTTTCATGTGTTTCTATCTCTTATAGGTTTTTGTCGCGTTTTATTACTTAAGTGCACAAAGTACAAGTATAATATGTCTGGGCAAGACAAATATAAAAATCTTTGCGAAGCGATTCTTATATTGACTTCAGACAAACATTTATTCTCAAAGCAGCTTCATTGGAATCCCGTATTTTAGTGCTAAGTATGAATTACTTTAAGATAATACTTAAGACATTCTCAAAATACTTCAGAATGGAAATACATTGGACGGGAATATCTTGATGTAAAAATATATCGATATGAGGTATATTGATATGAATGAATTATAGTTACACTTATATGAGATATCCGGACCTATGCTCCCCCGAAGAACTGCCCAAAAATGAACTTCTCAAGAGCAAAATAGCCCCCTAAAAGTATTATACTAAAAATAATAAATCCAACCATGTTTGAGAGTATTGTCTTAATAAGCTGGAAATTGTCATTACCTATCTTTATGTTTGCGGAGAAAAGCGAAAGAACGAGTATCATCTCGATCAAATATATTGAAACTATAACCTCAACCTGTGTAGGGGGAATTATGTCTTGTATTTTTACAAGACCAAGTCCTCCCTCCTTAATGCTACCTAGTGAGATGCTAACAAGCACCTCTTCTATAAATATAAGTGATTTAACAATAGCCATAGACATAAGGATTGCTGCTGCGCAAAGCATCGGCGCAAGTAGCGTTGTGGTTATGTTGATAAGACTTACTGTTTCGCTCAGCATAGTTCTGATATAGTCATCAAGCTGGTATATTGCAAGCGTCTGCTTCCTCACCATTTTTGCAGCCTTTGCAGCGCTTTCAGTACTTACCTCTGTAAAAGAAATTATTTGTGCGAGCATTCCACTCACTTTTTTTGAAGGGCATATCTTAGGGAGAACTTTTTCAGTTAGATGGGCAATTGACCTCTTGCTCACTTTAAGTTCATGCATAAGCGTGGAGAAGAACTTCACTACTGGATGCTTTGAGAAGCCATGTGTTTTGTAGTCGTCAACAACCTCGGGAATGATGCTTTCAACACTCTTGTTAAGTGTTAAGTATGTTGCAAATGTCTGAAGAAGGTGTGGCATATCTCTTTCTGTTTCATCAACCTCCTTCCAAAGCCGTTCATATTTCCGCACATAAAGCCATGAAAGAATAGAAATTGCAACGCTTATCCCTGCACCCAGAAGCCAGCAGATAAGAATGCTTGAAAATTGATATTCTATCTTTACGCTCTCTGGCGTGTCCATACTTATGAACATCAAATGAACGACCGTAGGAATTGCACAACACACAATTATTAATGCACCAAGAGCAAGAGTCCAAACTGGCGGCTTTGTATAAAGAGGAGATTCAGAAAGCCGAATCGTGTCAACTTGTATCCTTTTTGCAGAAAAGTTTAATGCCATTAGGAGAAGCATTGCAGGAAAAAGCACGTCATATGTGAAGACTATAAGCGGAGCTTCAAGAAATTTAGGCATGAAAACGCTAACTAGTGGAAGCAACATCAAAGAGATTATTGGAAAAAGCACACCCACTGCTACAAGAGTTTTTGCGTTTGCCGCAAGCTCTTCAGCAAATCTTTTTCCTGAAGTGTGATAGCTTATAATAAGAGTTTCCTGTACCTCCTCAAGTATCTTCATTCTGTCATCTTCGTTTGACATGCTTGCAGTTTCTATGAGCCTCAAGGCCTTTACAAAGTCAGGGTTTACAGAATTCCATATTGGAGTATAGTATTCAAATATCTCGCCAAGTGTATTATTCTCACGAAGCTTAAGCTTTTTTACGATGTCCTCAAACTGTGTTCTGAGTGTACCCCAAAGGTGGTCCTTTGTGTGTATTATTGCATATTCCATACTTGTATTCATTGAAACAAAAGTAGAGATTCGCATAACCGCCTTGAGCATCTCTTCGTTATAGTTTATCATTCTCTGTGTATAGAATATATTAACAGGATACACATATGATGCTATTGTGAGGATAATCCCTGTAAAGATGAAGAAGTACGTAAAAAATACAGAAAGATTTAGAGAAATTGATATAAGCGATAAAAAAGTAAATATTACTAAAAATCCGAGCGAGACGCCAACAACCGCACTGCTACTATAAGGAAATTCAACAAACTTTAACTTTTTTTCAGCATCTGGAAGTTTAAACTTCAATGGAGATCTTTCACCGAGCCTATAAATCCTTAGTAAATCCATACTGCCCCCATTTAGACCTGCATTAATTGGCTTATCAACCGGTTAAAAAAAGTCTTCTTAAGTAGGACTCATAATCCTCCCTGAACCTCTTTTCATTGGTAGGTGATTCAAGAGGATTGTGGCTATCAAAAAGATTTGAGAAAAGTATGTTTGCTTTGCTTATATAAGGAGCTTCAAGTTTATCTTTACTAGGCGCAAGCGCAAGGTGTCTTTCTTTTGCCCAGCCCCTTAACTGAACATCCTTAAGCACAGACTGGTAATCTCTGTAACCACTTGACCTTGACATTATTTCATTGAGTACGAGCGATTTGCCTTTAAGGAGCGTTGCTGTTGGTTCAAGTATGTCTTTTTGTGGATTATAAACTAGCAAATCTTGAAAAACAGGCTCATCTTCCCAGTCCTTTGTTACTTCTGTTACAGAAAGCACCCTCCTCACTCTTTTAAGTCCGGTAGGAGACTTTATCTGGTTTAGGATAACAATTAGGTCGGTAACCTTAAAACTCCCTCTGGGAACCCCTAAATCGTTTACAACTCTATCAAAAACACCATATGGGCTGTCGCCGTGAATAGTGCCGCCAACACAGTTGGACATTGCTCCCACTCTCATTGCTTCATAAAGTATCTTCGCCTCTTTGCTTCTTATTTCTCCAATTATAAGGCAACTGTCTCCGAGTCGTAGGGAGGTTCTAAGTCCAATATCAAAAGGCATCTCCATTCCTGTCTCAAGCAATGCGCTTCTTACTTTTAATGGGAGAATATCATATCCTAGCTCCTTGTAAGATTCAATTGGTAGTTCTTGGGTGTCTTCTATGGTAAGGATTCTATACTTTGGGAGTATTTCTAGTAATAGACTACCAAGCATTGCTGTTTTTCCAGAACCTCGCGGACCAGCGCAAAGAAAAGTTCTTCCATGAGATATTGCAAGCGACATAAGTCCGCAAAACCACGGCTCAATAGCCTTAACGCTCATAAAGAGTGGAAGTGTCCATGGTTTTTCTCTGTGTTTCCTTATACTGTATCCTGTTCCAAATACTGAAAAAGGATCAATTATTGCTGCGACCCTTCCTTTTTCATTTTCAATAACTATCTCTCCGTCAAGTTGTGGTTGTGCCTTGTTTAATGGTCGTCCTGTAGATATTTTAAGTCGTGTAGCAAGGTAGTTTAGTAGGTCGTCAGTTGGATATATGTTTGACACACATTCGTCAAAGTCAGAATGCACAATTCTAATCGCTGTTTTATAGCCTGGTGGATTTATGTTTATTTCCAGAACTTTTTCGTCAAACATGAGATGCTCAAGTATGCCGTATTCAAGATACCACCTTCTGATGTACTTATTGCTTGTTTCGCCTGTTTTTCTGAATTCTTCAACCTCCTCGTACATCTTAAACAATTGTGCAAAGGTTATACTTACTTCAGGTATTTTAAGATAGTAAATATAGCCAACATTATCAATTCTTTGAAGAATATAAACCCTTGCGCCAGTTTTTTCAATTGTATAAGAACTTACTATCTTAACCTTCTCAGTTACCACACCAAGGCGCACATCTATAAAAAACGGGATAATGCTTAAGAGCCGGTTGTGTTTGTCATACTCTTTAGTAAACAGTTTAGACTTAAGCATAAGTCGGTCATACTCTTTTCCTTTTATGCACCTTAAACACTCATCAGAAAGAAAAACACTGCTAATAGATTTTGTGCACTCACCACAGTCTACCTGGACCACCTGGTTTTCATGTTCTAGCATTTTTCCCAAAAAATACCTATCTAGGTATGTTTAAAAACTTTTGTAATCATTTTAAAATAATAAGAAATGTTTTTATAGTTTGCATAAGAAGAATTTTGATAGGCAGAGGGTATCAAAGCTTATTATATTGATATTTGTTTGATGTTTGTTGTTCAGTATAAGAACACTTAACAAATCGTGAATAATAATTAAGAATTAATTAAGAATAATATACTCATATAATATAAAATAATATAAAAATAATAGATAGAATAATTAGAATAATAAAATATAATAATAAATGGGGATTAAATAAAAAATTAATAGGAGGGAGAAAATTGAGCCTTCTTGGACCAAAGGAAGATTATTCAAAAATGGAAGAACAAATTAAAATTCTTGCAACAAATCTTGAAGTCTTAAACCAGATGCTTGTAAAAGATCCTAATCTTGGAGGTGCGGTGGGGGAAGGTGTTGGTGGAATTTCTCCCCAGCAATATCAGGAGCTTATGGATAACATAAAAAATCTTGCAAGAAAGTATGATGCAGAAAATAATAATCTTAGAGAGCTTCTAAATCAGGAGCTGGACTATATAAAAACAACCTTGAGAAAGATACAGGAACTTAATGCAGAGTTTCCAAAGCAAAAGCAAGAGCTTGACATTGTTGTTAAACGGCTTAATAATGTTATAGAAATGTTCAGCGCCGCTGATAAGCAAAGTATGGGTGCACTCACGAAAGAGATGAGAGATTTTAACCAAAATGTAGCAAGCCTAAACGAGAACATGCAGTTTTTTCAGCAAAAACTTTTAGAAAATATTAATTATAGGGTCAACGAGGTAGGAGAAAATGTCGCAAATAAGCTAGCAAGAACAGCAATGATTGGTGTTGGAATCTTTGTGGTCATAGGCATGATATTTTTAATCGCAACACGAATTGTATAGGGTTATGAATTTTATGGAGTTATATAGACTATATATTTTTGTGTTGTATATTGTTGGATATTGTTGGTGTGCGGGTGGTTGTTATTATGAAGGAAAAGCATGAAAAAAGA
>JAWABL010000038.1:0-8841 GCA_038884615.1 Candidatus Woesearchaeota archaeon
ATTAAAAGGTCTATATTTTAAAAGAATAAAACATAAAGAATAATAAAAATAGAAAAATTTATATACTAGGTCAATAAGAATTAATAAACATATAGGTATATAAATATATAATATAAATATATAAAAGTGTATATTAATGTATTATAAAATTATAATGTTAGTTCAATAATATTTGTTTAATAGAGAGATAACTTGATAATTAATAGATTGATTGAAATGAAGCAGAAAAAGAGGAGTGGCATAGTACTTTTATTGGTTAGTTTCTTCTGTATTTTTGTTTTTGCTTTTCAGGTAAATGCAGCAACACATCTTAACATCACTATGCTTGAGGTTGTTTATCAGAATATTACATTTGCCCGTGACTTCTATCCTTTTGAGAACCAAACTGCTTGTTGGATAAATGGAACAATAAATATAACAAATCCAAATGCAGAGACAATTTATGATATATATCTAACTTATATAAACACTGAAAAGATGAGCGGTAATTTTACATGGGTTAACAACAGCCTAACAAGGTATGCATATCAAATGAGTGGCACACCAGGTACGCCAATAGTTTTGCACATTCCAGAGCTACGGATGAATAATTATACAACTTTCATTTATAATATCGGATGCAATGAGTCAAAACCTCCGTTAAATATTACAACTTCCTACATTAACACTGATCATGGCAATCATCTTAAGGTTCTTGCTGGCTATAACTGGACCATAAACCAGTCCATAAAGAATGAAGGATATCTTCAGCAGCCTGTAAACTTAATTAATATAACCATGGAAGCAATGAATGTTTCGTGGAACACAAGCCAATTTCCATTTGAGCTTCAATATCTGTTCTCATATAACGACTCGGCGAATGTTTACGGCAATGGAACCTCAAACTCTACTTGGTACTGGGTACCAAATGGAGGAACCTTGAACTGGAATGAATCTGTCTGGATACAGTTTACAATGCGCGCACCTTATAGTGTGCCTTTCACTGCAAGTTATCTAGGTTTAACTGAATCTCTACAGTATGAGGCTTATTTTTTGATGTCCAACTTAACACTTACAAAAGTAAACGCGTCTGCGCAGATAAATTTCAGCTTTGAAAAAAGAATAAGCCAGCCAAGCGACAATGAACTCAACCATAATGTGACATGGGAGATTAGGCCCTATGTGATAGCAGTAGACAATATAACTTTTGACTTAAACAAGGTAACATTGTGGGTTACAAACATAACAGACCCAGGAAATTATTCAACCCAGTTTGGAAGCCTTAATAAAACTTATAGCGGTACGCCACTTGAAAGAATAAATATCACGACTGCATGGAATCCAGTGGGAAACTACTGGTACTTCAACTACACAGACGGTTCAAACGCAACATATCCTCCTCCTATTGTATGGATGAAACCTGAGTGGCTTATAACCAATGCAGACGGTCAAATTGTAAATTACACAACGACAAGAAGCGGAACAGATCTTTATATGAAATATATCTATGTGATTAATGGCTATTGGCTTGAGGTTCAGAAGAATATAACAAATATAGGTGAGAACCAATACCAGATAAACATAACTGTTGAGAATATAGGTAACGGGTGGACTCCAGAATACGAATATGTTACCGTTTATGACTTTGTTCCTTATGATTTTGCAGTTTGGGATATGAGCTATGACCCTGGTGTTAGTGGCTGTTCAGGCAATTGCCAAAACTTGTCTGTAGGCACTGCTGGAAGCGATTTTTATGGAACCTCATATCGCTGGAATATTTACTGGAAGGATCCATTGAACTCTTCTCTTGGTCCGAAATTTGGTCCAGATGCAGTTTCAGAGGCAAATTACAGTTGGCATGCAGGCTACAAGGTAAATGGTACAGGTCCTTACAAGATTACACAGTTGTATATAGTAGGTTTAGACCCATTAAAGGTTGATGGTGCCTCTACAAGTCCGGTAATCTCAGTTATTACAGGGCTTGAATCCTATACTCGAGAGATTGTCTACATCAGTATTGTAGCATTCCTAATTGTTATTAATGTTACCAATCTTGTTATCACCCATAGAATAAAAAGAAAGCTTGATAGCGTTGAGCCGGTGTTGGAAAAAGATAAAGAAAAGGAAAAATTAAAAAGGACCAAGTGAACGCCTTTAAATATATTTAAATATAAACACCTGCCAAACACTGCAAATAAGTTGTAATTTTTGGTTTAAGGATTTATTATAAAAAGGGGGGGTAATTATCCTTAAAATAGGACAAGGGTTGTGTAGAAATACAGGGCTATTTATTTTAATAGCTTGTTTTCTTTTAATGGTACCATATTCAAGTGCGGAGGTTGTTGTTTTTGAGCAATATGTTACAGACACATTTCTTCAGAAATCTGGCTTACATATAGAAAGGATGGTCATACTAAAGAATGTGGGCAGTAATCCGATAATTCCCGGCGAGCTGCATTTTAAACTGCATGAGATAAGAAAAGGCACACGGGTGCCTTCTAAAGTAAGTAACTTTTTTGCAGAAAACGAGATAAAAACGCCGCTTAAGACTAGAATGATTGAAGGAAATGATGAAACAGACCTTGTAATAAGTGTTTGGGAGCCAGTGCTACCTGGCTTTACCTATAAGATATACCTAAAATATGACCTTGAATTTGACCCAAAAGGATTTCTGTTTTATGAGATAAAAGTTCCTGTTGAAGAAACTACAATTCCGATACGAAGCAACGAGCACAGCTTATACCTTCCATCCAACTATCATGTCACTTATGCACCCGAGGGTGTTGTAAAGAAAGTAGAGAAATCAGGAAAAACATATCGGCAGGTAGTATGGAAAAACAGGCGTGATATGTTGCTTGAATATTCATATTTGCCTCTTCCGAAACTTGGCGTGCGAGGGGTAAACATATTCTGGATTGTAATCATAGTCTCGATGGTTATAACGACTTTGCTGTTGCATAAAAAACTAAGACGATGAGGTGTGCATGAATAGAGGCCTTTTTCTTTCAGTTTTTGCAGCTTTTTGTCTGCTTTTGACAATCTTAAGTGTGCATGCACAGGAAAATCGGTTTTTGTATTTTTCTGTTACAGAGACGGGGAAAGTCATAAGCTACTATAAGGAATATTTTGTCATACAGGTTAATGGAAGCGTAACCATGTATAACTATTATAACAACTCTCTATTCAACATAATAATCCCTCTTGATGTTGGAACCTTGACTATAATTGAGACTAGCAACACAAATTTTCTCTATCCTGGTAAGTTTTATATCCCCTTGATAAGGTCGCACGAAACACTTTATATGGAGTACCAAATATTTGGCATACTTCCTTATAATTTTACAGAGCCTGGGAAAGGAGTTTTTGAAACAGCTCTTAAGATAGCAGAAAGGCGTGCAGACACTGTCCTTAATGTAAACATTCAAAAAGCGCCCATTGAATACACTACGATAGACGACGGAAAAATAATCGGAAGGGCAGGACGCAGGCTTGTTAGCATAACCGTTGAAAACCCAACAATTCTTACTCATAATATCACTTCTATATCTGTTATAAAAACCACAGATCAAAATCCAAATGTTGAAATTGTTAAATGGACCTTCCCTGAAGAGAACGATACACAAATCCAGATTGGTCCAATGGAAAAATGGCATAAGGATATTGTAGACCTAAATGCTTCTGAAGGTGAGGTGTATTGGCTTAGTACAGACATTGTTCTGCTTGAGATGATTAATTACAGTTTTGCAAAGAATATCCTCTTTCTGACAGAAAAGGACCTTTATAGCCCTGCAAACAATACGCTTTCTGAGGAGGAAACTATAAACTTAACTTCTTATTTGGAGCATCTGCTATATTTTAGGAAAAAAACCTCAAAATCCGTTCTTATACCAGGAGACGAGGTCAGGATAGACTTTCAGATACATAATTTTGCGCCAAAACAAAGAAACATAACGCTGTTTGAAGCATATCCAAGTGGCTTTATCTTGCTGAATGCAAGCGGTGGCAATGTTTCAGCTAGAAATATAACTTGGAAAAAGGACTTAAATCCTGACAGCGCATTGCATTTTGGTTATAATCTAAGGTTTGTTGATAATGAAACGCTTGGATTAGACTATTTTGAGCCGGCAGTTCTTCATTATGAAAACTATACCCTATACTCAGAGAGAATTCCATTCGTAAGGCAGTATATTCCACAGAAAAGGCTCTTTGTTCAGAAAAAAATACGATACTCTACAAATGATGAGGTTGTTGTGCAAATCCAGGTTCAGAACTTGGGAGAGGGCGAAGCGCAAGATATTTATGTTATGGAGTTTCTAGAAGAGAAGGACGTATTTAGAGAGATGACCTCTCTTCCTGAGAGTAAGGGCGTTTGGAAAATTCCGGTACTGAAGACTGGCGAATTATGGGAAGTTTCTTATGTTACTGACGAAAACAAAGCCCTTACCCTTCTTCCTCAGATATTCGGTGTTGACGAAAAGGTCGTCTTGAAGACACTCGTGTTTGAGAATGTTGTAAGAAATGAATGGATTACAAGCACAATTAAGCGCATAGAAATTATCGGCATAATTTTTGTTTTGTTGTTTCCTCCACTGGTTTTTGTCTATTTCAGAAGGAGGAAAATTAAAAGGGAACTGTCTTTAAGGGGGCTTGAAAAAGAAGTTCAGAGCTTGAAGAAAAAAACAGAGCCAAGCACAGAGCAACAGCTTTCAGTTCTTGAGCGTGAAACAAAAGCAAGCTCCGTGATTGAGCCTCTTGAAAAAGGGTTTAGTCCTCCGCCACCAAAGCGCGCAAGGTTAAAAGAATTTGCTCATGAAAACCTAGAAAGATTAAAACAGATAAAACAAAAATAATTAAATTTTGCATCTTAACCTAACCGTAACTTTTACATCTAAGCGCTAATTTGCACATCAATCTATAACTATAATCATATTGCCGTCATAGTCCTCAATTGCATATTTGATTCTCTTCTGGCTTGTAAATTTTTCAACTGTTTGAACTGTGCTGTTGATATCTTCATCAAAATTATAATTGTAAAGCTCTGGGCTGCACACCCTTAAATCCACACCCTTAAATGCACAGTCAAGTGCATTGTTCATATCATCAGCGTAGCTAGCGACCTTCTGTGTTGAGTTTTCAGCGATTGCAGCCATTTGACTAGCAAAGCTAAGAACAAGCACTGCTACAGCAGGAGTAATTATTAAGTACTTCATTCAAATCTCCCCCAACATTCAAATTCTCAAACAAATTCGCTTAGTGCTAAACTATACTATTATCCGAATAAAAAAAGGAGAAATATCTTTATTTATAAATTTTTCGTTACTAATAAGTGATAATTATATTTTATAAATAATATGCCCAATCTTATTAAGAAACTAAGCAGTGTAAAACTTAAAAAATAAGCTTTGTAAAGAAAAACTCTCTAATTTAACTCTCTAGTTTAACCCTATAATTTTGCAGAGAACTTATACTACTATAGAATTTTACCATTAAATAGTTATTACTTAAATTAAAAAACAATGCGTTTATTATCTTGTCTCAATGCAAAGACATAAGCTTATTGTTGCAAACTGGAAAATGCATAAAACAAATTCAGAGGTAGAGGAGTTTATTCTTAAAATAAAGGAGCGGTTAAGGTATACGGATCATAGAGAGACTGTTATTTGCCCTTCTTTTGTTTCAATTATAACAGCCTATGATTGTGCGAAGCATTCAAAATTAGCAATCGGAGCGCAGGATATGTATTTTGAGGATGAGGGTGCTTACACAGGGGAGATAAGCGGAAGAATGCTTAAAGATTTCTGCAGGTATGTGATAATCGGGCACAGCGAACGTAGGGAATTCCTTGGTGAAACAGACAAAACAATAAATCTTAAAGTTAAGGCAGCAATAAGAAACGGCATTACACCAATTTTATGTGTAGGAGAAACACTTGAACAACGCAAGGAAGGCAAAACCATGGAGACACTTATAAGTCAGATAAGGGCCGATACCGCAGGCATCTCAAACAAGGATATAAAACAGATTGTTGTAGCATATGAGCCTTTATGGGCTATAAGCAAAGGTGATTCAAAACATGAGCCAGCCACACCAAAACAAGCCCAGAAGGAGCACAATTTCATAAGAAAACTGCTTAATAGTACGCATGACGGAGCAGGAGACCATATCAGAATAATCTATGGAGGAAGTGTCAAGTCTACAAATATATCCGAATTTATGAGAGAACCTGATATTGATGGAGCTCTTGTTGGAAACGCAAGTCTTGACATTGAAAGTTTTTTGAGAATTGCTAATTTTTGACTTTTATAGTTTGCTTTTACAACGCCCCTTCACTGCATTACATCTCCATTTTCCTCAAATTGACTTTAATGCTTCTAGCTCTAATTTTATCATGCTACATTAACAATTATCATCTTAGCATTGTCATATGTAGATTTTGTAACGCATGGGCTATCAGCACATATAAGAACCTTAAAATTATAATTGCCATTTTGAGCGTCTTTTGGAACCATAACATGGACTGAAAGATAGCCTACTTCTTTTGGCTGAATTTTCTTTGAACCTATTGTCTGAGCCCATGTGTCACATACAGCAGCGCATTGCTGGTTTTCTCTCTCTTCATTGCATATTTCTATTTTATCAGAGAATGCCGCGCTGCAATCGGCTTTTATGTAAAAATCCTTATCTTCTGTAAATTCGTTTCTTATGCCAACCCAGAAAGTGTCCTTTTCTCCGCGCTTTATTGTTTTTGTTCCTATGCCTAAAACTACTTTTTGATTTGAGTTTTTAAGCATGCTTTCAATTTTCGTTTTTGTCTGTTTATCAACTACCTCTTGAAGTTCCTCGGCGTTGGAAAAAACTTTATATGCTATATAGATTGCCGTGCCAAACATAACCATCCCTAGGACAAGCATTACCAGAAAGTTTACAGGCAGCTCCATTCCCTTTTTCATTTGATCCCTGTAGGATTTACAAGATATATTGGTTGATTGAGAGCGTTGTCGTATGTTTCAGTAACTCTCCTTACTGCTCCAAACTTGTCTGCTATTTGGTTATATTCATAGTCTATCTTTATGTTTATTCTCTTCTGCTCCTCAACTTTTGATGGGACATATGTTATAGGGACGGTTTCAGTAAAGCTCTGGCCCGGCTCGCTTATCTCTCTATTTATCTTTTTGCTTCCATATAAAATTTCGCCTGAAATTATTTTAATCTCTGTGAACTTTATAGGTGGTGCAATATCAGAGCCTATATCTTTTAAGGTGATATCTATCCTTATGCTGTCTTTGTTTATGTCAAACGGCTCATTGAATTTAACGACAGATGAAAACTTCAGGCTTCTCAACTGCCTCTCATCAAGAATAGGAACTTCATGTATGTCTTTTGGGTCAACGCCTGTTATGCACTTATTGTTCAGACAGAACTTTTTAAGGTATTTTGCATTTATAGTGCCGTATTTGTTGGTTTCAAGGACAACACTGCCTTCGCACTTGTCGTTAATGCAGTCTTTTTGACAGCTGCACCAGTTTTCTCCTTTTTCAGTTTCACACATCTGGTTTCCGCAACAGTTCGGTTGTTTTGTATAACTGCACTTTCCATCTACGCATTTTGCACTACTACATTCCTTCATAAGGCAGTCTGAGTTCTTTTCGCACTCTGATTCAGAACATCCTGCAAGAAACAGAAAAACAAAAAAAATAACAAATATATGTCTCATTTCTTCTTTTCACCTGCAGAGTAAACTTCATATTCTTTTATTAATAGCATCATAAACAGCACCAATATAATTGCTCCTACAATCATAAATGAAAACCCCTTATAAATAGATTCTGTGCTTGAGACAATAACATAAAGTCCAAAAGCCATTATGCCAAACCCAAGCCACAAAAACTTGTCAAGGACAAGCTTCATTATTTCAAACTCCTGTTCAGGAGAAAGCCTCTTTTTTGACATTTGAACCACCTCAGGAGACCACTTCAACCCATATGGATTTTGACTGGTAAATATCTTCAGGCAACATGCTGCCCTGTTTATGTACAACCACTTCACATACATAAGTTCCCGTTGGAAGGTCTCCGTCTTCAGGTTTGTGCGTGATTAAAATATTATATCCATAACCCTTGCTAGGCTCTACACTTTGTTGTGAGCTTACCATCGTTGGAAGAGGTCCAGGGTCGCAAAAGGTGTTTTGTCCACAGACATCCACACCGTTTGAATCTTTGCATGATTTAAAGCTGAATACCGCGTCTTCTGCGAGAACATTTCTAATATTATAAAACCCACCCTTTATCTTGGTTTGATCATCATACTTTATTTTTATATTGTCTTCAAAGACAATAGGGTCCTGCGATGATGGCTGGGTTTGAAGCTCGTCAATTGAAAACACCTTGTCAACCTTTTCACCACCCAATACTTTAAGTTTTGTAATTATAAACCACCCAACACCAAGCATTCCAAGAGCAATCACAAAAACCACAATCGCATTAACAGAAAGTTCTATAGAACCTTTCCTTGTCATTTAAATACACCTCTTTCTTAGTGGCAATAGCATACATAATTATTATTATCTATCTTACCATCTTTATTATTATCTATTTTATATTTAGATATTTATTATTTTATAGTTTTAATTTAAATGGTTTTATTGGTAGACTTCTATATAGACTTCTATATATACTTTTCGATATGTTTAAATATTAAATGCAAATCTGCTATATACATGGCAAGATTAAGGAAAGGCGGGTCATATAGAAGGCTTGAACGGCCGTATACGCGACGCAGCAAGTTTAGGGCGAAATCGTTTATTAGGGCAAGCCCCGTGTGCAAAGTAGTGCGGTTCAATATGGGAGACCAAAAAAAGCAATT
>JAWABL010000039.1:0-8512 GCA_038884615.1 Candidatus Woesearchaeota archaeon
TAGAACTGGGCAACGCGATTTAGCTGATTTTTTCTAATTTTGATTTCTCCAGGATTAATTCTCCGTTGTTGCTTGTTCTTTTATGAGCCGCACAAAACGCTTACTCAACAACCAGTGTCCCTCTTCTTTTATAGGGGGAGTCATCCCAGAATTCAAAGACGCCTTTTTTATATGCCACAAATGCAACCTCTATTGTTTGCGTATTTGTATAGAATTCTTCTATATTGTATCCGTCGACATAGAACCTTGTTATGTCGGGATCAACCCTGTTAGTTATTATAAGCCTTAAATAATCGTCCTTTTTTACATTAATCGTATCCACATCAAAACCTTTTTCAGTGGCTTGGATTACGATTGTATGTTTTTTTTCATCTGGAAGTTTATCTATAACTACAGTATGGCCTAATATTTTGTTTTTTTCTAGGTCTTCTTTTATGGGGCTTTTAGCACAGCTATTGATAAGCAAACCAAAGGTTATTAAAGATATAAATACAATCAAGGTATTTAAAGTGTTTTTTTCTGCTTTGTTTTTACCTTTTTCCATTTCATTTCTTAGATTCATATAAATCATTCCTTAAAATTCCGTCGCACAAAACAACCCATAAAATTTATTGGCTATAGACTTTGCCATTTTTCTGTGAGTGTGCATATAAACAGATGTAATGGTGCTTATTATAAAAAGATTGCCATTCAACATCAATTATCTTGCTTTTCTTCAGAAAAGTATATAAACCATCTGCTGTTTTTTAATTCTACCCCGCCTAGCTCAATGGTTAGAGCGCACGGCTGTAGATGGTGTTTTGAAAAATCTCAAATGAGAAGCCATGATAAACACCCAGCCGCGACCGTGAGGTTGCTGGTTCAACTCCGGCGGCGGGGATATTTTTATCCTCCATCCTTTTTGGTTTATGATTTTCTATGGCGTATTTTTAAGGATACATTTATTAGGCATATAAAGTTTTAGGCATATAATTAGATGTAACTAGTCTTAGAGAAGAAGAGATTTTTTATTGATTTTGTTTATTTAAAAGAATCTCTAAGCTTTGAAAAAAATCCTTTTTGTGGCTGAACTTCCTCCTTTGATTCTCTTGCAAATTCCATAAGAAGCTCTTTTTGCCTTTTCGTAAGTTTAGTCGGTGTCTTTACAACAACCTTTACAAGTTCGTCACCTCTTTCTCTTCCATGTAGACTTTTAATTCCTTTACCCCTAAGCCTGAAAAGCGTGTTTGTCTGAGTGCCAGGAGGGATTGTCATTATTGCCTTACCTTCTAGTGTCGGCACTTCTATCTCGTCGCCGAAAACCGCCTGAACAAAGCTTATTGGAACCTCTGTGTAAATATCATCATCTTTCCTTTCAAAAACATCATTTTCACGCACATGAATAAAGACATATAAGTCTCCCGGATAACCCGTCTCAGATGTGCCATGACCTGGAACCCTCAGCTGATGCCCTGTATCAACTCCAGCAGGAATTGTGATTTCAATCTTTTTCTCGCTTGTGATTGTGCCTCTGCCTCTACATGCATGGCATGTTTCTTTTATTATTTTTCCTTCACCCCTGCACTTTGGACAATTGGTTGTTGTTTGGAACATGCCAAAAGCTGTTCTTGCAACTCTTCGCACATACCCGGTCCCTCTGCACTCTTCACAGGTTTTTATTGCTGTGCCATCTTTTGCCCCTGTTCCCTCGCACTCGCTACATTTTTGGACTGTCGGAATAGTTATGGTCTTTTTTGTGCCAAACGCCGCTTCCTCCAAAGTTATTTCAAGGTCGTACCTTAAATCATGACCACGCCGAGGTCTTTTTCTTCTTCCACCACCAAAAAAGGTGTCGAAAATATCCTCAACATCAAAAGAGTCAAAATCCTGAAACCCAAAATTGCTGAAGTCAAAACCTTGAAATCCCTCAAACTGGTCAGCGGTGGTGCCGAACCGGTCATATTGTTCGCGCTTTTTGTCGTCTGTAAGAACTGCCGCTGCTTCGTTAATTTCCTTGAATTTTTCTGCTGCGCCCTTGTCCTTATTTAAGTCAGGATGATACTTTTTTGCAAGCCGCTTGTAGGCTGTCTTTATTTCTTCTTTCGTTGCTGTTCTTGGAACTCCCAAAATTTCATAATAATCTTTTGGCATTTTTGCTGTGTTTTATGCTGTATTTAAAAATATTATTCTCCTGCATATTCACTATAAGCCTTTATTTTTTTTGTTTATGATATTATGCTTTTTTGCAGCGGCCATAAGCTCTTTTTCAAGCAGAATATACATGTTATCAGCAGTTGTACTCCTTGTGCCGTACCTTTTGTGCCCTTCTTGAAGCCTTTTTTTTAGAGGCACAATTTTTTCATGCGAAACCCTTTTGTCTGCATAAGCCACTATTTTTTCCTCGATTGTTTTAGGGAATTTATTCACATCCAAAACATTATAGTACATATGCGCCCGGACTATTCTCGCAATTTCTGGCTCTTTTTTTAGCAAAAAAAGATACGCTGCTTCTCCATGGTCAATCCCGCGATATTTCCTTCTGTATCTATCCCAAACTTTTCTATTTTTTTTGTGCTTTCTCGCAAACTCTTCATACTTGTCTTGCGAAAAATCAACAAGCCTAAAAAGGTCATGAAGCAGACACGCGCGCCTAACTTGCCTAATGTTTACTTTTCGGTGCTTTGCAATTTTTTTTGCAAGTGCAACAGCGAAACGGCAGACTTTCCTCATGTGCCTTTGTATATGCAAAGGGACCTTATAGGCTTTATATAGGTCCCTCACTGGGTATATTATTTTTCTATTCCTCACCTTAATCATTTTTTTCCTTGTAATCTGCATCGACAACCTTATCCTTTGATTTTTTCCCTTTGCTAAAAGATTCTCCTCCATTGCTGCGGCTCTCCTCACCTGATTGATTTTGTTGTTCTGCGGCAGCGCGCTGGTACATCTGTGTGCTTGCCTGCTGGAGCTTTTCGTTTAGCTGCTCAAGTGCAGACTTTATTGCTGAGACGTCCTTTTTGTCTTCCTTCAATAACTTTTTCAGGTCGTCAAGTTTTGCCCTTACCTCTGCTATGTCTTTTTCGTCAACCTTGCCAGCAAATTCTTTCAAAAGTTTTTCTGTTGAGTATACTGTGCTGTCTGCTTCGTTGATTGTCTCAACTTCTTCCTTTTTGCGCTTGTCCTCCTCTGCAAACTGCTCAGCCTCCTTCTTCATCCTCTCAACTTCAGTATCGCTGAGCTTCTGGCTCGCAGTAATCTTTATTGATTGTTCCTTCCCTGTGCCCATGTCCTTCGCCTTTACATGAACTATGCCGTCTGCATCAATATCAAAAGTAACTTCTATTTGAGGTATGCCACGCGGCGCAGGCGGAATTCCTACAAGGTCGAACCGCGCAAGGAACTTGTTGTCCTGTGCCATAGGTCTTTCCCCTTGGTAAACGCTAATAGTCACTGCAGTCTGGTTATCTGAAGCTGTGCTGAATATCTGACTCTTCTTTGTTGGTATTGTTGTGTTTCTCTCTATGAGCTTTGTAAAGACACCGCCGAGAGTTTCAATTCCAAGAGATAGTGGCGTCACATCAAGCAGCAATATGTCCTTTACCTCGCCTGCAAGTACGCCGGCCTGTATGGCCGCACCCTGTGCAACACACTCCATCGGATCAATTCCTCTCTCAGGCGCTTTTCCGATGCTCTCCTCCACAAATTTTCTTACTATAGGCATTCTTGTTGGCCCACCTACAAGAATAACCTTATCAATATCCTTTGCGGTAAGTTTTGCGTCTTTAAGCGCCTGCTCCATCGGTGCCTTGCATCTTCTCACAATAGGCTCTACCAGCTGCTCAAGCTTTGCGCGTGTGAGTTTCATCGTGAAGTGCTTTGGGCCTTTGTCTGTTGCAGTTATATAAGGAAGATTTATCTCTGTCTCTAAAACATTAGAAAGCTCAATCTTTGCCTTTTCTGCAGCTTCTCTGAGCCTTTGCATTGCCATTGCATCTGACTTTAGGTCTACGCCTTCCTGCTTTTTGAACTCCGAAACAAGATAGTCTACAAGAGCATTGTCCATATCTGTTCCACCAAGCTGCGTATCTCCAGAGGTGGATTTAACTTCAAAAACACCCTCGCCGAACTCCATTATTGTAACATCAAGCGTTCCTCCGCCAAAATCAAAGACAAGTATCTTGAGCTCCTTGTTAGCCTTATCAAGCCCATACGCAAGACTTGCTGCAGTGGGCTCGTTGATTATTCTTATTACATCTAACCCTGCAATCTTTCCTGCATCTTTTGTCGCCTGTCTCTGGTTGTCATCAAAATAGGCAGGAACAGTTATAACTGCCTTTTCAACTTTCTCTCCGAGAAACTCTTCTGCATCTTTCTTAATTTTCTGTAGGATAAACGCAGATATCTGCTGGGGGGTGTACTCTTTCCCAAGAATCTTATATTTGAAATTGGTCCCCATCTTTCTCTTTGCGGCCATAACTGTGTTTTCAGGGTTGCTTATCGCCTGTCGCCTTGCAGGTTCACCGACAAGCATCTGGCCATCTTTTGTAAATGCAACTATGCTTGGAAAAGCTTTTCCATACTGGCTTGTTCCCTCAGCACTGGGTATTATAACGGGCTTTCCTGCCTGCATGACTGCAGCAGCCGAGTTGCTTGTTCCTAAATCAATTCCTATGATCTTCGCCATGTTCTCACCCTAGATATGCAGGGATTGATCTTTCTATTTTATCACTATCCCCTGCGCTTTTCTTGCTTTTTTTCTCGAGTAATTCAAGCGCTTTTGGCTTTTCTATCTTGCCGAACTCTTTTTCATATTTCTTTATTACATCATTAAGAAGCTCGGCAATTTTTTTAGCATGATACGGGTCTGTAAGTACTACATTATGCTTAAGCGATAATGTTGGTGCATCCTTGCTTCTTGGATCCACACGCGGAGTTATACACTTAAAGTCAAAAATAAACTGCAAGGGATTAAAGTTTATGCTTACTTCGTGAGCGAAAAAGTCGCCGCCATCATTTATGCTTAGATTTATTCTCTTTTCTTCCATATTACCACCCTTAATTTATTCGAGTTCTAGCCTAGGTTTAATGCTAGTTTATGCTACATATTTAATGCCACATATTTGATGTTATTATATTATTTTGATTATGTATAGTTTCATTATATCGCTTGTTTTATTATATAGTTGAATATGTGCTCAATGGAATCATTAAAACAATAAACATAATAGATTCATGTTACAGACTAATACCAAACCAGTTCTAATAGCTATAGTGTATCATAAGTCTCCATAATGGTTTCCTATAGTATTTCATAATTTAGTATCTTTCTTAGCCTTTCTTTGTCAGGGATTAGCTCGTGCAATTCGCCGCCCGGCAGTGTTGGATGCGTTTTCAGATAAAGTGCATACTGCCTTATAGACTCTGGATTGTGAGGGTTAACGAAGTGGTTAAGCATAAACCACAAACTTAATTGCTGGCCGTATTCACCACAACCTGTTGCAAGCCTGCAGTGCAATGGCTTTACATCATGGATAATGCAGGCGTTTGGGCGGAAAAAAATACAGCTTCCGTACGGCTTTCCTGACTTATCGGTTTTTATTTTATAAATTTTGGTAGCAAAACGCTCTACTAATTCAAGGCATGATTTAACAAATTCCTCTTGGGTTATCCCAAGATATCCTGATATCCGTTCTATATCCTCTTTCACTACATATCCAGAGCCATACCTACAACAGTGTCCGCACGCATTACAGCCTCGTGAAAGTTTTTCAACATACGCCCTAGCTGTGTTCCTTGTCAGATGGATTGACTGCACCATCTCCATACCCACCTTCCTTTTTTTTTCTTGTAACCTTAACCTTCGCATGCCTTATGACATCGCAGTTCAGCAAATATCCTTTCTGAAGCACCTCTTTAACAACATCATCTTCATTTCCGTCTTCTAAAAGCAGAGCTTCATGATAATAGGGGTCAAATCTTTTTCCTTCCGCATCAATCTGCCTCAAACCAAAGCTCTCCAAAACTTTTCTAAACTGCTGTGCAATTGCAAGCAATCCTTCGTCTTTTGTATGCTTTTCAGCATTGTCTATGCTATCAAGCACTGGAAGGAACCGCTGGATTATCTCCCTGCAGGATTGCTGCTTGCATACCAGCTTTTCCTTCTCAGTACGCTTTCTGTAATTATCAAACTCTGCCTGCATTCTCTGAAGAAGCCCCTTTAGCTCAACATTCTCGCTGTTTAATTTTTCAATCTGTTGCTTCAACTCATTTATTTCTGAGTCAAGCACTGATTTATGCTGAGGTGGTTGTGATGTGCTTTCTATTGTAGTCTTTTCTTTCTCTTCGGTGCTTTTTGGCCTCGCTAACCCTTCGCTACTAACCTTATTTCTGTCCTTCCTTGCAATGTCGCTGTTGTTTGCCATTTTTACTAACCTTAAGTCCCCTTCTTTATTTATGTTTCTATTTTTAGGTCTCTCTAATTTTCAGAGGTTATTTTCTAATCTTGTTAGCCTTCAAGCTGGGCTCCATTTCTCTTCCTCAGGTTATCTATGTTGGGTTATATGTTGCTTTTATTTTACTGTTATTCTCTTTGTCTTCTCCTGTGAAAGTTTTGGCGCTTCAACCCTTAAAACACCATCTTTGTACTCGGCAACAGCTTTTGAAGCGTCGACCCTCTTTGGCAAAGGAACACACCTGTAAAAGCTTCTGCTCACATAGCTGTAAAAGTGTGTATCTTTGGACTTTTCTTCCTTTTCCTGTTTTTTCTCTACTTTTACTTCTATGCTGTCATCATTAACATTCAGCTGTATATCTTTTTTGTCTACCCCTGGCATGTCAAAACTTACAACCATGCTCTTTTCTGTTTCCTTTAGCTCTGTAAATGGAACTCTAAAATGTTCCCTTGGCACAACTGCTTGTGTATCAGTGGCTACTCCTAATAAAGGCATTTCAAATCGTCTTCCAACTCTTCCCATTATTCTGTCTATATCTTCCTGCATTCTCCTGAATTCATCAAAGAAATCATTGTCCCACCACATGGTTATCACCTCCAATCTTTTTATTTTTCATATTACTATTATTTTTAATTTTGTTGACATTATATTATATTTGTTGATTTTAGATAAACATAACTTATATATAAATATTTCGTTTAAGAATGGCACCGTTCAAAAAAGTGTGTTAGCATCCACCGCGTATGTACATTCAGGAACCATATATGGGTTTGAAGTGAGTTGTTCCATACGGAGAACCAAATATTTTCATTTGAACGGAAAAGTGCCAACATGATGGTAAGCTGACCTAAAACGAGATTTTGAACTGTGCAGTTCAAGAATAATAGATACTAAATATAAACAAAATATAAAACAAGATAAGATATAAATAGTTTAGATTACAATGATTACAATAATTACAATATTTAGATATATAAGATACACATAGAGATACATATAGAGCTATTATTGATATAAACTAACATATAACAGCTAATAAATATTTATAGATTAAGATCTTAATTGTTCTTGATTGTATTTGCTCTAACAAACTTAATAGCAAAATTATTAAATTACATTTAAACAATAGTTTACATGCCTGATTATTTAGAAAAGATAAAGGAGCTTGAAGATGAGCTTAAGAAAACAAAATACAACAAAAGAACACAATTTCATATAGGGTTAGTCAAGGCAAAAATTGCAAAGCTTAAGGAGAAAGAACTTTCCCGTGGAAGGGGTGGCGCTCCTAAAGAAGGATATGCAGTAAAAAAAAGTGGCGATGCAACAGTAATTCTTGTAGGGTACCCTTCAGTAGGGAAGTCTACTCTTTTAAATGTGCTAACAGACGCACATTCTGATGTTGGTGCATATGATTTTACAACATTAACAGTAGTCCCTGGGCTTCTTGAGCATAATCATGCAAAGATACAGATTCTTGATGTTCCAGGCATTGTAAGAGGAGCAGCCACAGGAAGAGGCAGAGGAAAGGAGGTTCTTGCTGTTATGAGAAACGCTGACCTTGTGCTTATTGTTGTTGATGTAAATCATCCAGAGCATCTTGAAATTTTAAAAAATGAGATTTATGACACTGGTTTAAGATTAAACGAAAAAAAGCCTGATGTCAAGATTGTAAGGACGCCAAGAGGCGGACTTAAAATAGGAACAACTGTGCGGCTTACAAAGATTGACAAGCGAACTATTGAAGGTGTGTGCCGTGAGATGGGAATTAACAATGCAGAACTCACAATACGCGAGGATATAACCTCAGACCAGCTTATTGATGTCATTGAGGCCAATAAAAAATACGTTCCTTCAATAGTGGTCATAAACAAGATTGATACAGTATCTTCTGTCCGGCTTATGGAGATAGAAAAAGAGATAAAACCAGACATTTCAATATCAGCAGAGAAAGGTATAGGAATAAGGGAGCTAAAAGATGTGATATTTAATTCATTGAATTTTATAAGAATATTCTGCAAACAACAGGGCAAAAAAGCAGATCTTGATGTTCCTCTTATAATGACCTCTCCTTGCAGTGTTGA
>JAWABL010000040.1:0-8139 GCA_038884615.1 Candidatus Woesearchaeota archaeon
ACAGGAGCTACTTAGCGAAAACTGCGAGCTTGCAGAAGCGAGAGTATCTTCCCTTTCAAGTGAGCTTTATGCGCTTGGCAAGATTCTTACGGACCCAAATGCAAAGGAAGAAATTGGAGAGGAGAACTACAGAATGCTTCAGAAGCGATATCACTTATCGCAAATAAAAACCTACTTGTTTTTCAAAAAGCTTAAGCAAAGATGCAATGAAACAAGTCCGATAATCCTGTATTATTACAAGCCTAACGATGCAAAATCAAAGGAGCAGGGTATTATTCTGGATAGCCTTGTTGCAGATAACAAAAACTTGCATGTTTTTGCAATTGAATACAATTTCTCAAAGGAACTTACCTTTCTTGAAAGAGCATATGGCATATACGACGCCCCAGCACTTGTAATTAATTATAAAGATGTAAGGGTGGGTCTTACTAAAAAAGAGGATATACTAAAAAAAGTTTAATCCAATTTTCTTTTTAATTAGAAAATTCCAAAAATAGCATAAGAATAAAGCCAACTACAAAAGAATAAAATTTTTTAATTTAGCCAGTCCACCTCTACTAATGAAATTTTTAAGAAGCCATCTTTTTTTTGTCATTTTCTTGCTTGCCACCTTATTTTTTGTTGCTATTCATTATTTATTTCTTGGCTGGGATTTTGCAGTTTATGTCCTCAACGCAAAGCACATATTTGGAGATGGAATGTATTTTGAGTTGTTCAGGCCGCCGCTTACACCATTTTTATTAGGGGTATCCAGTTTTTTTGGCCTAAGCTACAGCGCTGGAGAGTACATCTACATTATATGCGTGTCCGCATTTTTTGGTTATGCGTGCATACGATTTGCTGAGGCAGTCAAGCTTGACAAGGAACTGTTTTACATCCTGATACTTTCCCCTTATGTGCTTATAGTTGGGCTTCTTGAGGGAACTGAGCTGCTATCGCTTGCTCTGATTATGCTCTTTACTGTCAGTATAATTGAAAAAAAGCCATCAGGCCATTGGATAGGGCTAGCCACTCTAACAAGATACACAAACATAATGCTTTTACCTCTTTTATTGCTTCAAAGAAATACAAGACGAATAACTACAGACTGCATAATAATACTTTCTCTATGGTCCCCCTGGCTATGGTACAATTATAATCTTAAGGGAAATATCTTTGCCAGTGTGTTAGACATGTATATTTTGGATGTAAAGTTCAGGGATTATATTCATCAAACAATTCAAATAAATGATTTTCTATATGTGTTATGGATTCTGCTTCCTCTTTTCATTCTTGGCTTTATACAATACCTACAGCAATGCTATGCAGAATTAAAAGACACAAAAAGAAGAGAAAAAAGCAAGACACTAGTGTTAATTATCATGTCATTTGTTATACTTGTGACCTTATATACATATATAAAGGCGCCAATTAAAAACAACCGTCTGCTTTTCAACCTCTCCTTTCCTGCCGCCTTTTTTTCTTATTTTTTCCTATTAGTCATAATGCAAAAAAAGAGACTAAACTTCAAAAAGATGAAAAGACTTACTATTGTTTTAATAAGCTTATTTATTTTTGCTGTAATGATGGCAATTTTAGTGAAGACCGATTTATCAGAATTTTCAAAAAAGTTTGTAAAAAATCAGCATCTGTCTGCCGTTTACATATTAAAAGAGTTGGGAGTTGACCATTGTGGGCTGTTCAGCAACTCTTATGTTTTATTGAACTATTATGGAAAGGAAACATCACCTACTCCAAATATTAATTTATTTAGTGATAAGATTAAAGAGGGATATATTGGTGTCTTTTTCTACGATATTCCAGAGCCAAGTTATATATTTAAAAGGGAGTTTATAAACAGCACAAATGTCCTCGCAGAAACAAATAAGTTTATTATTGTTGGAGAAAGAAACTGCACTACGCATAGCATAGAGGAGTTAATATATTCATATTTAGAAAATGTTCTTGTCAATCAGCGGAAGATGTACGGAGTCAGCTATGAGCTGGATTACTGCAAAAGCGCGTTTGACAGTAAAGTTTTTTATACCCTCTGTGATTTCGTTTCTTTGAATGACAAAGCACCACGGAAAGATATTTATAATTAGTTTTATTGTCACTTCCTTAATTTTTATTCTTGGTATTGCCACCAACTACATTTTTGATTTCGCGCGAATAGATGAGATAGAGTCTGTCATAGCTGCGCATGAGATTGACAGCGAAAGCTATCTTCTTGAGAAAGAAACTGTGGAGTCAATGAGAGGAGACAAGTGCCAAGTAATGACAAACAGAATGATAGATTTAAAGAACGAGATACACCAGGTCGGTGCGGAGCTTACCAATTACGGCAGCAAAACGATGTTTAAAAAAGAGGACCTTGACTATTTAAAAAGGGAGTATTTCCTCCTCCAGCTGAATTTCCTAACAATAATTAATAAGCTGAACAAAGAATGCGGAGCATCCTTCATACCTATACTATTCTTCTACAAGATAGATGACCCCGACAGCCTAACACAGGGCTATGTTCTTGAGGATTTGAGCCAGCAGTATAGAACAGAGATTGTAGTTCTTTCGTTTGACAAAGACTATGAAGATGAACCTATCCTAAACTTGCTAAAAAAAAAGTACAACATAACTACTGCGCCCACTGTCATCATTGAAAACCAGACATTCACTGGGTTAACATATACAGGAGAGCTTAACTCCAGCGTTTATAGAATTCTGCATACTAGGACTGCAGATCCGATAGGGAAGAGTTTGGACTTTACCGCTGCTTTGCGAAACACCCATACAAACATCAGCGATTTTGTGGAGGGGTACATGAACATCATAGAGAAAAATAATCCGGCTGTATCAAACTTCACAAAGGCGGAGATTATGTTTATGCTTGGAAGAATAACAAAAAACGACACCATGATTTGCAACGCACTTCAGTACTATGATGGCTCTTTAGGTTCAAACTATGAACTAAATGCCGTTGTATACGAGACCATTGCAAGCATAGGTTGTGGCAGGAATACCAAAGCATTTTATATAGAAGCAGCCAAATCATGGGAGAAAGCGGGCAACAACTGGCGAGCACAGATTGACAGAGAGATTGCATATAAGTATGTAGTAACTCCTAATTTTGAAACATCTGAGGTAGAGAGTTATAAAATCAAGCTACCCGAAAATGCAAAGTATATCATTATAGGCTCATCAAGCATTATGGTGGACATGTCTGACAGGATAATATCCCAAGTTGACAGAGTCAATAGAGACTGGTTGACATGGCAGATTGAGTCTCCTGACAACAAAAGGCTTCTGCGTGTTTTCAGCGAGCAGAAATTCTACAACAAGACTGAACTTATGCCTGAGATAGGCTGGCATGAAGGCGCAAGGATTGAGGAGATTACAAAATCAGGCGCGATGCACGATGTGGCTTTTGGAACAATAGTAGCACGAAAAGACAATGTGTGGTATGCGCCTGACGAAAATGGCGTTTTCCGCTTCCATGTCCCTAGTGACAAGGTAATCTACCCAACAACAAGATTCCTCCAGGACGACCTCGCGGTTATAATTGACACTCACGGAATAAACATGCTAGTTGAGCAATCGGTAAGGAAAAACGCAACTGTAGTAGTTGGTTGTTGCGACGACCCCGGCAAGGTAAAGGCTGCGATATACCTCAGCAACAAGGGTAAAGATGTGGTATGCTTCACAGACAAATACCTTCCGCTCGCCATTGGCTCAAACGCGAACATACTTGGAAGCCCACCGATAAGCACCATGGGTAAAAAAATAATTCTTGGCCATCGCCCTATAAAGATTGGTCTAGATGAGAAAATTGTGGTGATGAACTCAACTTCTCAAAAATTTGGAACAAGCTACTATGAGACATCCGCTATATACTTTAGTCAGCTACAAAAATCTGTACCTTTAAAGTTAGATTTTGTGGCGGTCAACGATTTCGGCGAGATGCATAGGATTATTGATAGAGCAAGACAAATTGATGCAAGAGTTGTTGCTGTAAGGGTGTTTAACTCACAGGACTATCTACCTTTAAAAGAATGGCTAAATGAGGACCATACACACAGGGCTATTCTTTTCCATAGTACAAGCTATCCGTATGGATATATGATTATGAATGAGTTTCCGCTCCAGACAACTTTTGATGATATAAATCCAAGATTTGCCTAGGCTGTATGCGCATGATAAAAAAACACATTTTGATTTTTGCTTTATTCGCGGCAGTATACTTTATTTTCCTTTCTGAAAGATTTCAGACTGTCCTTTGGGACGAGTCAGTTTATCTTGGAATGGGCAAATATATTTACTCTGGTGGAAGAGTTGGGCTTTGGGAGAGTATTCGGCCTCCGCTTCTGCCTCTGCTCTTAGGTTTTATGTGGGCGCTTGGACTGCCGTATATAATCTCCGCAAAAATAATCATCCTGGCTTTTACGCTTGGAGCAGCATATCTTGTCTTTCTAATAACAAAAAGACTTGTCAACGAGAAGACTGCGGTAGTTGCCATGTGTATTCTTCTTATAAGCCCTATATTCTTTGAAAGCAGCCTGCGGGTGATGACCGAAATTCCGGGCGTTTTTTTTGCATTGTGTGGCGTTTATTTTTTCATTGAAAATAGGTATTATCTTGCAGGCATTTTCGCAGGGCTTGCTTTTCTCACAAAATACTGGCATGGCCTTTTGTTTGTCGCATTTCTGCTATTGTCATGGAAAAAACCAAAGGAGACTGTAAAGATTTTAATCCCCGGAACTGCAACAATTGCAGTGTTGCTCTTATGGAATTTAGGGGTTAATAATGCCGCTTTTGCCCCCCTAGTTCTTGCTTTTTCTCACCAATACAATCCTGCACATGTAATAAAAGACCCTCTTGCAAACATACTATATTATCCGTATGTGATTATTCTTTCTGGACTTGTCATAGCCTTTGCGGTGTTGGGCTTTAAAAGAAGGCTCTTGACAATTGTGGTGGTGTCTGCCGTCTATCTTGTATACCTAACTTATGTGCCTAACAAGCAGCCAAGGTTTGCAGTTCTTATTCTACCTTATTTTTGTATTCTTGCGGCGTCAGGTATTGCAAAAGCAGAAAAGATGGCAGGAAAGTACAGGTGGATAGCACTCGCGACTGCGGCACTTCTTGCAACTCCGATGGTATATGTTGACGCAAAAAACATGCTTTCGTTTCCAGCCAATAAGCCGGAGATTGTTTCAGACTACTATGAGTTTTTTAAGGAAGGGGACATTGTTCTGTCAACAGAACCGGTTCACGTTGCTTACACTGACATACATCTAATTCCTTTCTACAACAACATAACAGAAGCGAGTGCTGGCTATGATATGCATAAAGATTCTGTTAAATTCATAGTCTGGAATCCTACTGCACTCCCATGCTATAACAATCTGTCGGGCACGTGCGAAAGCGAGAAGGCGTCGCTATTTGAAAGGATGAATAGCGAGAACAATCTTATTTTCAACAAAACATACTTTGGTGAGGAGAAGTATATTTTTGCAAGGTAGAAGCGCACAACGGCTTCCCTGAACTAAGCCTGTAAAAAGTATATGTTGCGTTTATATTGCCAAGAACACTATTTCTAGAATTATCCTTAATGCTGTAAGCGAGGAAAGGTTGTGCATTAAATTCAGTTTTAATATGCTCACACTGCTCATAAAGTCCTGCTTCATCCCAGCCAAGACAGGTTAAGTCTTCAAAAAAAAGCACGCATGACCTATTCATCAGAATGTTTCTGAGAAACTCAGACTCCATAAAATTCTGTGCATCAGCAACACGGAGTTCTGTTGAAGAGCGAAGAATAGTTGGCCAGTTAGCTATAATAACACACTCTTTAGGTATTGTTTTTTCGGCTTGCTCTGGTATCTGTGTTTCCAAAATCCTGCCATCGGCATAGTATGCAGAAGTGCCTGAAACATAAGGCAGAAACAAGAGGGCCACTGAGAGTGTTATGATAAGCATGCCATTTTGCTTTATGAGCGGCCTATTTAGCCTAGCAAAAAAGGCATTATCAAGGCCATATATGCCGTACACAAGAAAGATTGCCATTATGGGGTAAATTGTGATGAAAAAGCGTTCTTTGCCTGCTAGTGTCTGAAACCAGGAGCTAAAATAAGTCAGCCAAAATAAAACAAACCACTCAGTAATAAAGATAGCCTCTTTAGTCTTTCTTGGAAACATTATAATCACTCCAGCAAGAACAAAAGGAAGCACAATTATAGGCTGATAGGTACTTCCAAAAACTAAAAGGTAGTATGCTAAGGTGTTATCGATAAGATTAGAAATGCTCCAGTTGAGACCCTCCATATTGCCGAATGTGTCGCTTGCAACCCAGTCAACTGACATATGAAAATCAAGCACCTGAATAAGATTAGGTAATGCAAGAAATATTGAAACAGATAGAGGCAGGACAATGCTGCGAAAAGAAGCATTATAATGTAATGCTCCAAACAAAAAAAGAGTAACAAGAACTAGATTTTCAGGCCTAATCTGCATGCAAAAAGCAAGGCTTACTGCCGCAAGCCACAGAAGATGAGGTTTTTGGTTTGATGTTTTTTTTGCCTTTTTTTGAGTATAAAACAATAACCAAAAGTATGCTGAGCATAAGATAAAAAATACAGAGCTTATGTTAGTTTCAGCGCTGCCTGACCAGATAATATGCGCTGGAAAAAGGCTGAAGATAAAAGAGGCTGCAAGTGCAAGGTCTTCGCGTCTTGTAATCATATACGCAAAAAGGAACATTGGAACAACAGTCGCTGCACCCAAAAAAATGTTAAGATAGATAGGAACCCAGTTGCTAACACCAAATAGTCCAAAGAAAAGTGAAATCAAAAATGGCCATCCTATTGATTTAGGATAATCCCCTTGCTGTGCTGTTGTAAGAAGGTCTTTTCCTGCCTCCAGATACCATGGCTCGTCTATATAAATTATATGCCGATGAAGAGGAAAATAAAGTCTAATTCCAAGAGCAAGAAAAAATATTACTGCAAGGATAAGCCATGTGCGTGCCTTTATTCTAGACAGGCTATCTGCAATATCTCGCCATGACAGCCAAACCAACCATAGCAAAACAATAAAAGTTAGAATGACAAAATAGGGTATAAGATTATGTGCTATATGCACAACGAGTATCCTAATTCCAAGTTCATTCGTGGGATTAGAAAAGTATAAAAAATTCTCAGGGTACATAAGAAGTACAAAAATGCAAATTAGATATAAAGATTTCTACCTGGCCAGTGATTTCAGATAATAATATACGTGCTTGCTGCTTATTTTGGTTTTTCCATAAGTTCTTATGCCAAAAATATATCCAATTTCCGCAACCTTTGTATGTTCCGGCACAGATTTTAACAGGTCCAATAACACTTTAAACCCTTCTGGAACAAACCTCGCACGGTTTTGGTTATAGACGGCGTTGAAAAAAGAGGTGCGTACTCCGAAAAAACCTGAAAGCAGATCTGATTTGGGAAACGGCTTTTTTATAAGCTTTATTTTACCCAGCAGACTTGCAATATAACTTTCAACTCTTCTATAAAAGGACCATTTTGAAGCAACTTTAACCCTGACCGCAACAACAATATCATAACCATCTCTCAGCTTTTGAACGATATCACCTATTCTTTCAGGTGGATGTTGCAAATCACCATCTATTACTACTAGGTATTTTGTTTGCACAAGTCTAGCAGCATGAAGAACGCTTGCTGTAAGACCTTTTATACTTTCATGCCTACGGTTGATTACAAAAGCACCTGCCATTGCCGCCTTTTCCTGCGTCCTGTCTCTACTGCCGTCATCTGCAACCATTACACTTATTTTTGGGTAGTATTTTTTAATAAGTCCTATAAGTTTAACTATATTTGGCTCTTCATTAAGTGTTGGGATTATTACAGTGGTATCAGTATAGTCTACTGGTCTATTCTTTATTAGCGGTGTATCCTTTATTTTACTATTTTCAATTTTATTATTGATTTTACTATTTATTTCTTTATTAGTTGGATGAGCCTCACGGTTATACACTTTATTTTGCTTCATATTTTTTAATAAGTAAAATCTACATAATAAAAAAGTTTCTTTAAGAATTCTCTTTGAAAAGTAAAACTAAAAAAGTTAATAATATTAAATTCTTTTCTAATAAAATTATAAATTTAGTTT
>JAWABL010000041.1:0-6557 GCA_038884615.1 Candidatus Woesearchaeota archaeon
TAAAGCTATTTAATAGAAATTGTTATAGATTCGGCCATCCTACCTTCTAGATATAAGATCTAGATATAAGATATACTTAAGAATCTGAAATATCTGCTCTTTGGCCTAAAAAAGTAGTAGTTTTTTATCCATTTTTAAATTGCAACATCATCTTCTATATCTTACTTTTTTGTGTATATCTATATTACCCTCATATTGCCAGTATCCCACCGCAAACTTTAATAAGTCCTTTTTCTGTTTTCGGATTTGAATGAAAAAAAGTCAGGTGAGCATGTTTATAATAATAGGTATTCTGTTACTTCTGATTATTGGTGTTGTTATATACCTTACACAGCAAAATAAGATTAATCGTTCTTCACAAACACCAAACCTTGAAAAGGTCAAGGGTGAAATTGCCAGCTATATGCAAGCATGCATAAGAGATGGCGCTCCTAAGATACTTAGCCAGATTGCGTTCTATGGTGGAAGTGTTAACTCATCAGAATTTGAATATTATATGGGAAAAAAGTACTCTGTTTTGGCATATCAGACTGCTGACGAAACAATACTCACGCCTATCCCATTATCAAAAACAGAAAGCGAGGCGTCAAGCCTATTAGCGCAGTATCTGTACTCATGCGTTAACCTTCACTCCTTACGCAGTAAAGGCATAACTATTGAGGAAGAAAGGCAGTTGAATGTTTCAACAAAGATAAGCAACTCTGATGCTGTAATTTTTGAGGTTGTTTGGCCACTGAAAATAAGTCAAGGCGAATCTGCAACAGAATACAAAGGAGTTACAGAGACAATAAACATTCCATTTAGAGAGCTTTATGACACCGCTATAGATATTCTCAATGCAGAAACAGAGCCAGCGCCTGTAAGCAAGGAGAAATTCATGCTTGAAAATCCAGGGTTAAGCATTGAGATATATAGACCCTATCCGCATACAGTCTATTTTCTTAAAAAACGCTACAACAATCAGAATTTTTCGTTCAATTTTGTTATACGTGGAAAAGACACGATAGGAAAAGAAATCTTAAAACCAAAATCGCCAACAAGACCAGTATGCATTGATGCGGAGCACGAGGTTTGCTATCAAAATACAATCTGCAACTTTGCTGAGGCGGGCGTAGAGAAAAAGTGCGGTAACAACAGGGAATTAAAGAACTACGGATGCTGTATACTTAAGGACAAATCCTGCGTGGTGGCTGAAACCGAGAAGGAGTGTGCTGAGTTAGGCGGTGAGTGGAATAAGAAATCTTGCGATGCTTTCAGATGTCCGAATTTTGACTGTCCGGCGACCTATGATTCCAGAACTATGCAGTTAACAGGTGAGTCCAGAGTAAATTCTGAATCTTGGTGCATTTATGACTCAAGGCCCGGCTGGGGGAGGGATTATGTTGGAAGCAGGCATTACAAGCACAGTTGCATATATGGAAAAGAGTACATTGAAGAATGCCGTGACTACCGTGAGGAACTTTGCGACAGACATGTTATCAGCGCGCAAGGCATAAGGATAAACACAGCAGAGTGCAAAACAAACAGATGGTTTGACTGCGCTGCGCAAACAAGCTCCTCTGCTTGCAAGGATATTTCAAAACGTGATTGCATGTGGATGCCTGATTATTATAGTCCCTGGTATACAAAAAACAAGTGCACGCCATTTGTTCCTCCAGGGTTTAAGCCTGGAGAAGGCGCCGACATATGCAATTATGCTAGCGAAGACTTTCCAGATATAGCCCTGCAATACCCAAAAACATGGAGCTATTCAAATTTTCTGTCTTGCATAAGGATGGGCGACTGCGGAAACTACAGAAATGTTGCAGACAAGATAGCAAAAAACGGCTACTTCCATCCTTTCGGCGAGCCTGAACCGTGGGTTTACTGGGATAATGGTTGGATATACGACGGCAACGAGTTTGGAGTGACTGGGCTTTCGGGATACTATCATGTTGGGGCTATGATAATTGCGCGCGGCTCGCGTGGTAGTTTTGTGGTATGTAGCAGATGGCAACCTCCGCAGGGAAATGCGGACTGCGAGCTTTGCAATAATCCATATCATCCTTGTTCTGAATATAAGTGTAAAAGTCTTGGCAGAAACTGTATATTTAGCAATATAAACGGTGTTCCAAAGTGCTCTACACAAGAGTACAAACCAAATCCCATTAAAATAACCTTTGATAAATCAGTATTGACAAAGGGCTACAGTGTCTCAACGGACGCAAGCGAGTATTATTTTGGAGCGATAAAAAATGTTATAACACCGGATGTTCCGTGCTATACAAACTTCACATTTGGGATTGTTGTTGATAGACCTGCGCGGTGTGCACTAGGACTAAAACCACCAATGGTGCCGATGGAAGAATTCCTAAAAATTCTTGATATTGGCTTTAATCCAAATATTTGGCTAAGCGGAGCACAACTTTCAACAAGGCATAATATAACCGTAAGGTTTCCCAAGCCCGAGCCAACTAAGCTTATTCTGCCGAAATGGCAGATTTTTGTTCATTGTACTGACGATGAAGGTAACGAAAATGAAAAGAGCTTCTATGTTGAAATAAATGTTCTTAATACCTCCCAAAAACCATCTCCAAACATATTAGCAATACTTCCAAATGCTTCGTCACTCAATTACCAGACAACAAATAGCATAACCCTTGTTGTTGACAAACCGTTTAGCGACTGTCGTTATGCAACATCTCTAGCAAGCTATGATTCAATGACCTCTTTAGGATGCTACACAAGCCCTCTTGATATGTCGCTTGATATAAACTATGGCATAGTTTATCTTTGTCAGGCAAACATTCTCATAGACTCAGAGAACTACTTCTTCAAGTGCAGCGATGCAATGAACAACACAAGTACCGATTATGCTCCGTTGCATATAGATAAAATACGATAAAATATAGGAAAATATAAAATATAGAAAAAATGTATAAAATATGAATTTTCTTATTTTTAATATCTCTTATTTTAATACTATGTTTAATACCTATGACTGAATAAATATTATGGTTGGACAACGCTGGTGTCTCCACTGCCGCTGCTTGGCTCAGATGAACAGTCTTGTTTGCAATAAGTGCTACCATATGGATCCTCTTCACCTGGCTCGCATTTTTTATTTCCGCAGGTGCCTTTCTTGCCAACCTCTTCGCTTCTTTCATTGCATACCGGATTTGTAGGTATCAGTTTACAGCATTCTTCAGAGCCAGGATCTTCACATGGGTCTTTTTTGCTATCATCTTCGCAGCATCCGTAGATTAGCATCCCCAAAATTATTAGACCACTAAGTAGTATCCTCATTTTAACCCCTCGGATAGCAGTCTTGTTCACAGAACCTGCTATTTCCTACTATCTTCTCCTCTTCATCACAGACTTTGTCACCGCAGCGTCCTTGGCTTCCAACATTTTGGTTGTCATTTTGGTATTTGTCTTGATTGTCGTCCTGTTGCTGTTGCTGGCACATTGAAGCACAAGAAGCTATCATAAGTCCAATTATCAAGATTAACATCATCACAAATATTTTCATTGTTTTCATGTTCAACACTCCATTATTATTGAAGATTCTATCTAAACTTTTTGTTGTTTCTCTATTTATATTCTTTCTATTTATATTTTTCTATATTTTTCACCCTTGTCGCTTTAGGTTTGTTGTCTCTGCCAGGCTATTCTTCTCTTATTTGTCATTGCTCCTTTTTATGTTTTTGATTTTTTACACTTTTTTGTTTTCTTATTTTATTTATTCTTATTCTATTATTTGAATGCGTTTTGAGATAAAGCAATAAGACGATTGCAATAAGGCAGAAAAAACCATATATATACTGGCTTATTGTAAATTCAAAAAGAAGCTTATCTGACCTGAAAAATTCTAAAACAACTCTTCCAAAAGAATAGAGAATGGCTGCATAGAGTAACAATGCGCCATTGAACATCCTTCTTTTCTTTAGTTTTTGTAAAACAAGGAATACAAATAATCCGTTTAAAGCGTCGTATAATGGCCAGGGATGCCTGAACGCTTCTCTATACCATACACCCCATGGAACAGATGTCTGGACTCCGTAACAACAGCCCCTTACAAAACAGCCAAGTCTGCCAAACACCACAACAATACCCCAGCCTAGCGCATATACATCGGCGTACTTCCAGAAACTTATTTTTCTTAAATAGCAGTACAAGGCAGCTCCAACTGCAGCGCCAAATATTGCGCCGGAAGAAACCACATAATATTTCTTGATATCAACAAGCGCAATAAGGAACTCGCTTAGTGTATCTGGATTTTTCCAAAAAAGAAGATATGCTATCCTGCCACCAAGTCCGCTACCTAAAAGCCCAGCGATAAAACATCCTATAAGATGCTTTTTTTTAAGACCTCTTTTTTTTCCTTCTCTTAATGCTATCCACAACATAACTAAAATGCCTATGTTTAAAAGTAGCATATACGCAACATCGGTGTATCTGTAATTTTCACCAAAAAGCATAAAGTTGCCGAGTCCTAAAAGATAGTCATGCGGTTGATAAGAAAACATTGTAACTGCATTAACCGCCTTTTCTTATATATCTTTCCCTTTTTTATTATTTCATAAGCTTCCTTTTCTTTTCAAGCTCTTTTTTTGCTTCCCTTTTTATGGCTTCGCAACATTTATAAAAGGCTAGAATAAAGAGTACCATTATGCATAGACTTTTTAATTTTTTTAAATTTAGTACTCTCGCTATGTTTTCATCAGTTTTTCTTCTGATCTCAAATACCCCCTTCCAAAAATTAATATTTAGCTTTATTCTTATGGCGTCGTTTTTTTATCTTTTGATTATTGCTGTTTTCCCAGAAAAGATGGATTCTGAAATTAGGCAACACGAGGTGAACCGGTATTTGGGTAAGGAATGAAAATTGAAAGATATGCCAGGCAGATTGTTTTTGACAGAATAGGCATGAAAGGTCAGGAGAGGCTTGCAAATGCTAGAATTGCTATTATTGGTCTTGGAGGTCTTGGAGGGATTGCGGCAGAACTTTTATGCAGGGCAGGAGTTGGAAGACTTGTAGTCTTTGACTCTGATAATGTGGATATAAGCAATCTTCATCGACAGGTGCTCTACAACGAAAAAGACATAGGACAAAAAAAGGCAGAGGTAGCAAAGCAGAAACTCTTGCTTATAAACAGCGATGTTAAGGTTGTAGCTATTCATAAAAAAGCAAATATGAAAACGCTTGAAGAGATAGGTAATATTGATGTGATTCTTGATTGCACAGACAACCTTGAGGCAAGGTTTGCAATAAATGATTACTGCTTAAAACAGAAGGTTCCATGGATTTATGCAGGCGTACTAAAAGAGTATGGCGCAATGATACGATTTGTTCCCGGAGGACCATGCCTTAGGTGTGTCATAAAAGATGATAAAAAGGAAGAGACCACTGCAATATCAGGAATACTAAATACCCTTCCTTCGTTTGTCGGTGCACTTCAAGCCACAGAGGCCATCAAGGTCTTGTTTGGAGAAAACACTAAACCTCTTATGTTTAAAATAGATATATGGAAAGGCGAGATTAAAAAAATAAAAATCAAAAAGAGACCAGAGTGTATATGCTCTAGCTATACAAAAAATTACAAAAAATTATAAAATTTCAAAAAAGTTTACAAAAAGTTATAAGATGCTTACTTCCCTTTTTTTCTAATTGTTTTGTGAAAATGGCTAAAAAATCAGAACAATATAAAAAAATGCACCAAAAAGCAGTATGTCTTTTGTCTGGAGGCATTGACAGCCCTGTTGCAGCATGGCTGATGAAAAAAAAAGGACTTGGGCTTGTGTTTCTCCATTTTAACAATTATTCCAGCACAGAAAGCATAGAAAAAGCAAGGGCACTTGCATTTTTGGTTGATAGTAAGGCCAAGTTTATATGTGTTGATTTTAAACCCTTTCAAGAGAAAATATTAAGCAGATGCAATAGAAGATACCAGTGTATACTTTGTAAGAGGACCATGTACAAAATCGCAGAAAAAATAGCAATAAGAAAGAAAGCCAGATTTATAATAACAGGCGAAAGCATTGGACAAGTAGCTTCACAGACACTTGAAAACCTTCTTGTCCTTGATGACGCAACAAAGCTTCATGTCTTGCGCCCTTTGTTATGCTTTGATAAAGAGGAAACAATACGGATTGCAAAAAAGCTAGGCACTTACAATCTGTCTACACAGAAATCACATACCTGTCCGTATCTCCCTATACATCCACTTACAAAAGCAAGAATTGAAAATGTTAAAAATGAAGAGAAAAAACTTTATGACTTTATGAAATGATTACCTATCAAATAATATATAACTTAATATATAAGAAACTTAATATATAAGAAACTTAATATATAAAAAATAAGTTTATATATAAAAAATTATATAGAAAATAAAAAAATAAAACCAAAAACAAATAAAACAAATATTTATATAAATAAACAAATATGTAAAACAATATTTTAGAATTAGTGGTTTCATAGATATATCTTAAAGAACAGCAAAATATATAAATAAGATTATCTTTTGAAATACAACATCTTGTGTTTTTTATTTAAATGTCACACAATATCTTGT
>JAWABL010000042.1:0-6162 GCA_038884615.1 Candidatus Woesearchaeota archaeon
GCACATTCAGGAACAATATATGGGTTTGAAGTGAGTTGTTCCATACGGAGAACCAGATATTTTCATTTGAATGGAGAAGTGCCAACATGATGGTAAGCCGACCGAAAACGAGATTTTGAACGCAGCCATATTTAAAATTATTACTATTAGGATGATTAGTAATTATTTGTACATTAATTATTTGTATAATTATTTGTATATCAATAATAGCTGAGTGATACTAGATTCCTTACAAATGTATACTGATTTTAAATTTTAAATTAGTTTAAATAGTCAAGATGATTCCTTGAATAAATGGTTAAAAGCGGTTTAGAAGAGCTCATTAATGGAGATATTAGTCTAGATAAGGAAGGACTTGCGCAAAAAGCCAGGGCGTTTATAGTAAAATTAGCAATTGCCAATATAGCGGGAGACTTGTTCCATAACCAACAGAAGTATCTTCTTGACGGCACAGGTATAAGCCCTGAATGGGCTACAAAAGCAACTGCGCTAATACGCTTGCCTTATGCAATGGCTGTTTGGAATATAGGGTATTTTGTCTACCAGAAAGCGCCTTGGCTTGTTGAAACATTTAATAATATAACTGGTTTACAAACAGACGAGCTGGAAAATATGGTGTTTGCTTATCTTGCAATACCCACTGCAAAACATATTACAAGATACCTTCTTGCTCACCGCAATAAGAAAGGGTATTTTGATCCTGGTGTGTCTTTCTATGCAAAAGAACTAATCTGGCCGCTCGGTAAATATGCTATGGAAAAGAAAAAAAAGAAAATTGACAAATTTAAGAATATTCTTTACAAATATACTAGCCCTTCTGTTTATTCCGACCCCGACTCTCAACAATCTCAAGCCTTGCAAGCACATCCTTATCTCCATAACCATAACAAACCTCTTTGAAAGATTTTTCCCATATGGTATGGTGCTTGCTTTCAAGCGCCTGCCTCAGAAGATGCAGATCTACTGCCTTGTCTTCTATTCTTGATGACACATAGCTAAGCCCAAAATCAATAAAAAACACCTTTCCATTTTTTAAAATCATGTTTGATGTTGTGAGGTCACCATGTATGATATGTTGGTCGTGTAATTCTCTTATGGCTTTTCCTACCTGCCTTGAGACCCTTAAGTAATCTATTTTTTCAAGAACATCTCTAAGCTTTTCGCCGCTTATTTTCTCCATAACAAGGGTGTAATTTTTTGCCTTTATTAGTTTCGGTGCTGGAATCTTGACAGATGAAAGTATCTTTGCTTCTCTTTTTGTGCGCTGTTTCCTAAGTCGCATATCAATTTCTTTAATTCTATAACTTTTTTGAACTCGCTTTTTTATTATAGTATTATCTTTAAGATAGATAACGGCTTCTGCACCGCGGACGATTTCCTTCATTTTTATTCTTAGTCTCTTAGTTAGGGTTTATTTAGGGGTTGATTATTAGTTAGTTATGGAATTAGTGGCAGGAAGGATTTATTCTACAATGACCACCGCGCTTGTTTCGCACTGCGCTTCACAAGCCCTGCAGCCAATGCAACTTTCCTGCTTTATTACTTCTATTCGTGTAGGCTTTTTCTGTAGAACGGAGTTTGGGCAGACTTCAACGCAGGTCCCACAAAGATTGCATTTCTTCCTGTTAATTGTCGGAGTTGGCATTTTCAGTTTTTTTCTGAAGTTCCATGACTCTTATGTCGCATATCCTTAGCGGATAAGTCTTGCTAAGGTTGCGTTTCATTTCATCATTGAGCTTTCCGCTAATAAGCTCTTTACAGAAATCTTCATACTGAAGTCCCTTTAGATGCTCTGTAAGCAGTTTTTGGCTCTGCTTTCGCAGGGCAGTGCCGATTGACCTCTTAACTTTGACTTTTGTTATAAAAAGAGTCTTTATTTTTACCTTGCGATTGTCTTTTGTTTCATATACATTTGAACAGTCAATTCTTGAATGTTTTCTTCTTACAAGTCTCCTTATGGAAGAAGGGCTTATCTCATATTTGACTAGCTCTGCTAGCCCAGTCTGATCTTTGATGCTAGTCACAACAAACTTCACATTAATATTCTGTTTTTTCATATCATTAGTAAGTCCCATAAGATTTGAAACCAACGGCTTTCCTATCATCTGTTCAGGTGTCAATACAAGGGTTTCTCCTACGACCATGTTACCGAACATAGACGGCGCAACTATAGGAAACCATTTTTTCCGCTTCCACTTCGCAAGATCCTTGTCAGATTTTTTTTCTTTTGCCATAATCCAGCAAAAACCACGGCTCATTTATAAAGATTATTGTTTTTTCCCAAAAATTTATATTAATCTTCTTGTAATAATGTAAAAAATGGCAGACCCAAGACTTTTACTATACTTAAGCCAACTAAGAAACCAAGGCTATAGTAATTCCCAAATAAAATTTTGGCTAACTCAGTATGGTTACCCCCCTAAGGAGATTGATTCTGCATTAAAAGAGCTTGAAAACAGGAGTGCACACGCCCAGAGGGTTCTGTTACCCTATCTTAGAGAGCAATTAAGCAAAGGATATGATCTAACCACCTTAAGGATAATGCTTCTTCAATGCGGTTATACTGCGATGGACATTGATTCAGCGATAGCAAAAATCATGGCAAACGGCAAAATCACACATGAAGTCCATATTTCAACAAAAACGCTCATTTCAATATTCGCTTTGTTTGCCTGCATTGCACTTCTAGGCATAACAATTTATCTTTTTTTTGTTCCTCAGAGCGCGGAGCAGCTGCTTGATTACCAGATTGAGATTGAAAAGGAGGAGTATGCACCCGGCGATACAATCGTTTTTTTCAATAGGTTTACGAACACAGGCTCAAATAAGAGATACGACATAATTATTGAATATAGAATAATTGATTTAAATAGAGGTAAGACTATACGCTCATGGGGAGAAACAATCGGCATAGATATGGTTGACACAAATTCAGCTCGCTACACCATCCCACAAAAAGCAAAACCAGGGCTTTATAAAATTGAGGGAAATGCAAGAGTAGGAAAAGAGAGGGTGACAGCGTACCAAACATTCTCAGTAATAAGCCCAGTAACAAAAAACAACATACCTATAGAGGACAAGTGCAGAAACAATTTTCAGGATGAAGGAGAAGAGCGTGTTGACTGCGGCGGGCCATGCGAACCCTGTGAGATTGAAGAGCCCATTGAAAGCTGTTTTGATGGAATTTTAAACCAAGACGAGGTTGAGATTGATTGTGGTGGAACTTGCCGTGAATGTGAACAAAAAAACGAGTCAAAAGTCACCAAACAGGAAATTTTTGAGGCTGCTAGAAGCACTGCAAGAACAAAGCCGGATGAAGCAGTAAAGATATGCAAGGAGATTTCAGACGCCCTGCTTGAAGACGAGTGCTATCTTAAAGTGGCAGAAATCTCAAATATTAGTGAGACATGTAGCAACATTAAGAGCATAGCACGCAGGGACTCATGCTACATGCTTTTTGTAACGCAAGGAGATTTCAAGTCCTGTAAAAACATAAGCGATAGTTATATCAGGATGTCCTGCGAAGCACTTATTGAAATTAAGAAAACACCTATTACCTCTAGCAACCCATCGATGGAGGGTATCGGAACAAACGAAGAGCCAGCTATCCAAGAAAATAATACGCAGACGATCCCTTAATAAAGACAAATTAGACTTTACGAAGAAAATTTAAGATGATGCATTTTAGGCGTTAATAGGTACTATTTTTTGGAGTTAATTAAGCGAATAAATGGAGAATTTCTCACCATTTATAATATGCTCTTCTATTTTTTTAAGGAACCTTGGATGAAACTCCCAGCCATGTACAATAAGATTTCCGTTAGGATTAATCTCGTTTAATAGTTTTGTTTCAAAATCTTCCCTGTAAAAGGGCTTGTCCGGACTTGTGTAAAGAACATCGTACTCATGTAGCGGATGCTCTAGAAAATTTTTTTCAAGAAACTTTGTTCTTGCAAAATAAGGAAGATCAAGCTCTCTTCTTATGTGCAAGGATACATTTATAAGCCAGGGGTCAATTTCAAGTCCGTGTGCCTCTACTCCGAAAAGACTTGCTATCAAAACAACTCTGCCGTCACCGCTGCCTAAATCGAGAAATTTGCTGTGCTCTTGAAGCCGTATCTGCGAAAAAAACTCAAACACCTCTCTTGTTGGAGTAACGCCCCAAAAGCCAAGAGAGGTTTCCTTATGCGGAAACATCCCATTTTTAAGAAGAAACCTCTGAAATGAATTATATTTTGCATTTATAATGTGAAAATGTTTTTCATCAGGTACTAATTTCCTATCCATAACAATAACAGTATAATATTTCTATTTATAACTTTCTATTCTAAAGGCTGCGTTCAAAAAGTGTGTTTGCATCCACCGCGTATGCACATTCAGGAATCATATATGGGTTTGAAGTGAGTTGTTCCATATGAAAAACCAGATATTTTGATTTGAATGGAAAAGTGCGAACATGGTGGTAAGCCAACCGAAAACGAGATTTTGAACGCAGCCAAAAATCACCGAAAACTATTTAAACAAAGGTTTATACAATAAAAAACATTCAAAGAATATAGAAAAAGGAGGCAGGCTGATGAGGGTATGATGGAAGAAGACTCGCTTAAGAATTATATTGAAGAGCTCAACCAAAATATCTTAAATTTAAATGATGTAATCAGTGACCTTACTTCACTTTTTAAGGAAGCAAAAGAAGACTTGGAAAAAGATGCTGAAAAAAGTATTTCTGAAAAGCTGGATATAATTATTTCACAGAATGAAAAAATTGCTAAGGCGGTGCTCGCGCTTGCAGAAATTATACAGCCTGAGGAGGAAGAAACAGAACAGGAGAGAGACGAATATCAGAAAGAGAAAGAAGACACTAAATATATAACAGAACAAAATGTTAGAATAACTGCGCCTGCACAGATCACAGCAACTTTGCAGACACGAAAGCTCACCCAGCTCCAAGATGACGACCTAAAACCGCTTCCACTTTATCCTTCACGCAGAAGTTTTTCAAGCAGCACACCAAGCATTAGTAAGACAGGCTCACAGGCACAAACTGGGACAGAAAGGATACAATCAATTCCGTTACAACAGCAAAAACCTACAACACCACCTCAAAAGAGTGGGGCTATAAGGGAAGATATGCTGGTGGATGAATGAAAACAAAAGCAGAAAGGCTTTTACGGATATTAGCTAGAAATTATCTTGACCAGGAAAATAAAACGGAGATTTACCTTAATAAGATAGATTGTAGAAAGGACGAGCTACAATGCATTGCAGAAGAGATTTCTGAAATACAACAGAGGTGCCTTTCCCTTACTGACTGCGTGAATCCAACAGAACTTGCCCGCCTAAAAAGGGCCTTATCAAGAATTAAAGCGAATCTAAATTCTATTAAACCTACATGAAGCTAAATAAAAAGAATATAAATATAGTTAGTCAGACATAAAAAGCACCATAAAAAGAATAAATAAAAAATAATCTAAGACAAGTTCTTATGTTTTCAGAACTATATACAAGGTTAAGTACAAGCTAAGATGCACTCATAAATGACTCTATAAAAAACTAAACTAAAGGTCTTTTGCCATCACAGTCTTTCTACTATTTGCCTCTGCTCTTGCACAGGCATCTTTAATAAGCTGTTCTACTTTTTTATCAAGTGCGTCTGCGAAATCCCCAGCAACATTAAATCCTTGGGCAACATCCTTTATTTTTGCTTTTACTATAAGCATTTTTCTCACCTCTTTTAATAACAGCATGATATTATTATTTAAATCTTTCGATAAATCTTTGATTTGTAAATAATATTAAACGGTTGCGTTCAAAATCTAAAGATTTATAACCCACCACAGCCATAAGGCTGTGTGTGGGGGTGGAGGTGATAGCTCCACTATGGCAAGCGAAAACAAACTAATAAATAAAGTTAAGCGATTGATAAGAAGAGCGGGACTTCCCCGCTGGCTGCACAGGTTTTGACCGAAGAAATATAAGTTCTGGCATCATGGTTTGGCACTCATCATAAAGCAAGAGTGTAGGTTAGGTTACCGTCGAGTAACTAGGCTGCTTAGAGGCTTAGGTCATAAGACACCTTGCCCTTCTGCATTGTGTACCAGTTTCCACAAGATGCCACTTCAAATCTGGCAGAGACTGCTGGAAGCAACTGCCATGCAAAAG
>JAWABL010000043.1:0-5945 GCA_038884615.1 Candidatus Woesearchaeota archaeon
AGAAAAAAAGATTCTAAAAAAGGGTATTATATAAGCTATTGGACATTTACACCAAAAAGGATCAAGGATTTAATTGCAAGTATGAAAAAGGGAAAACTTAACCAGCTAAAAGAAAGGCTTGAAAGAGAAGAAGCAAACAAAAACTGCTTTTTTATTTGTCCTGCGGCTTGCGTTAGGCTTGATTTTGAACAGGGAACAGAATTTAACTTTAAATGCCCAGAATGTGGCGCAATACTTGTTCAGCAGGACAATACAAGAACAATAGACTACTTGAAGGAAAAGATAAAGGATATAGAGGCAGAGGCGTAGAAAAATTATATAAAAAAGCCTCTATAACTACCTATATTGTGGAAACTTATAGGGTAAAAGAATCTGTAACGAAATATTTTTATATCACCTTTAATTTAACAGGTTATTCATTACAAACTTACAGTTTCAGTTAGGTAAAATATTAAAGAAATTTAAGGGTAAAAGATAGGATTATAAAAGTATATGTAAGCAGATTACATAAAGAAGATAAAGTATGAAAAGCATATAAAACTTATAAGAGTATAAGGTATAATAAATATAAAGTATATAAAGAAAGGTGATTAAAACGGGCTTTTTTGATGATGATTCAGATGGGTTTGGGGATGACCTTGGAGAGTAAGCAGTGTAGAGAAAAAATATGGGGGCAAGAGTTATATTAAGCTAAGTGATTAAATTAAATAATAGAATCATAAATAAGCAGGGTGTTCTAATGAAATATACAAAATATGAAAAAGCCAGGATAATCGGTGCGCGGGCCTTACAACTTTCAATGGGTGCCCCGTTCATGCTTCAATTCTCAGAGGATGACATAAAGGCAGCAAAATATGATGTGCTGGAACTTGCAAAGCGTGAGTTTGAAAAGGGTGTAATTCCAATAACAGTTAGGCGTTCTATACCTGAATATGTGCCTGAAAGAGAATCAAAACCAAAGATTGTAATTCCAATGGATGAACTTTCTACAGAAGTTGAGAAGATTGCCACTATAGAAGAGCAGGCACCTGTAGAAGAAGAAGAATAAGGTGAGGTGTATGGCAAACAAAATTCAGCCTATATTTATATTGCCAGAAGACGCACAAAGAACATTAGGGAGGGATGCACTTTCCACAAACATTATGGCTGCGAAGGCTGTTTCTGAAACGGTCAGAACTACACTTGGGCCAAAAGGAATGGACAAAATGCTTGTGGATACCATTGGAGATGTTATAATAACAAATGATGGTGTAACAATCCTCAAAGAAATGAATATTGAGCATCCATCAGCCAAGATGATTGTTGAAGTGGCAAAAACACAAGAAGACGAAGTCGGCGATGGAACTACAACTGCAGTTGTTCTTGCCGGCGAGTTTCTTAAAAATGCTGAAAGGCTGATTGAGCAGGATGTCCATCCAACAGTTATTGCAAGAGGATATCGGCTTGCAAGAAACAAAGCGCGCGAAATACTTACAAATCTTGCGCAACCGCTAAATGAAAATGACAAAGAAACGCTAAAAAAGATTGCATCCACAGCTATGACGGGCAAAGGCGCAGAAACTTCAAAGGACAAGCTTGCAGCGCTGGCGGTTGAGGCTGTACAACTAATTGCCGAAGATGGAAGGATAGACACCGATAATATAAAGATTGAAAAGAAGTCAGGCTCAAGCGTAGACAGCTCAGAGCTCATTAAGGGAATAATGCTTGACAAGGAAAAGCTTCATGTTGAGATGCCTTCTCTTGTAAGAAACGCAAAGATTGCACTTATAGAAAAGGAACTTGAGATAAAAAAGACAGAGATTGATGCAAACATAAGAATTACAAGCCCAGACCAGCTCCAGGCATTTCTTTACCAAGAAGAAAAAATGATAAAAGACATGGTAGATAAAATTGAGAAAAGTGGAGCAACGGTGGTTTTGTGTGGGAAAGGTATTGATGATTTGGCACAGCACTATCTAGCAAAAATGGGCATTTATGCGGTTCGCAGGGTAAGCAATGACGACATGAAAAAGCTATCAAAAGCTACTGGTGCAAGAATTGTAAGCAACTTAAATGATCTTGATGCATCAGACCTTGGATTTGCTCAGGAAGTGGAGGCTAGAAAGATAGGCGACACTGACTTTACCTTTATCAAGGGATGCAAAAATCCAAAGGCGGTCACGATTCTTATACGCGGAGGCTCGCAACATGTTATAGATGAAATTGAGCGTGCTGTAAAGGATGCGGTAGGAGATTTGGCCGCTGCAATTAACAATAAAAAGGCAGTTGCCGGTGCCGGCGCATGTGAAATTGAACTTGCAAAAGAATTAAGAAAATTTGCAAATACACTATCCGGAAGAGAGCAGCTTGCTGTACTTGCGTTTGCAGATGCATTGGAGGTTATCCCTAAAACACTTGCAGAGAACGCGGGGCTTGACCCTATTGATATTATTACGGAATTAAAAGCCGCACATGATAAAGGGAAGAAGTGGGCAGGCATTAATGTTTTTACAGGAAAGGTAGTAGATGCATGGACACAGGGGGTTATTGAACCGCTAAAGCTCAAAACTCAAGCAATGGACTCTGCCGGTGAAGTAGCAGAACTTATACTAAGGATTGATGATGTTATCGCTGCACATGGAACTAAAGATAAAACACCTACTACAGGACCGGACTATGGCGGTGAATAAGTGGGATTTAATTAGATAGTGTTTGCTCTAAGTTAGTCTTATTTTTTATACAAAGACTAAAGCATTTTATAAAACAACTAATAAACAGCATTAAAAAATAGATGGTATAAAAAAAGGGGCATAGATGAGTCTAGATGACCAGCTGTTTTTGGAGATTGAACAAGCAGACGCTCAAAAAAGGGGTGCAAAAATGTTCAGAATGACAAAGGAGATAGCACAGCGAGAGATTTCGGGTGTTCCTGAAGACAAAGTTTTTTGGTTGCATGACGGAAGGATTCTCAAGAACTTATTTGACCTTGTCGATGCGTTAAAGGACATACCTCCAGAAATATTCACGCATCATGTAAATGAAGGAAAAAACGATTTTGCGAACTGGATAAACGAGGTAATAGGAGATAAAAAATTAGCTGATGAAATACGCAACCACCGCGATGCAATAAGTATATTAAACAAGGTGGCAAAAAGGCTTGAGAGTGTTGGAGCAAGATACAAAATGAAGAAAGGCAGTGGGCCCCTAGCTTCTGCATTTAAAACTTAAATCTTAAAAAAACAGGTCCTTCTAAAAATAGTAATATTAAAAAGATGATTAATTAAAAAAATATTTATGTATGTTCTAAAAATATTTATGAGCATCAAGGCTATTAATATAAGGAATGAATTCTTTTCCAAGGGAAGCAACAAGCTGAGTTCTTATGCTCTGGCATTCATGGTTTTTTACCCTTGCACAATGGTCAGCCTTTACAAGACCGTATGGATAGCCAGGAAAAGCAAGGTTCTTAGAGAAATATGCAAAGTATCCAGCAAGTTTTTCTATGTCGACCGTTTGCATCTGACTTTTGCTAACCTCCAGCCTAAAAGCGTATTTTGCAGCATTGTGGAGTTTCACAAAAAAAACAGCTGCGTTGTGCATCTCTGAGCAAACTTCACCAACTTTAAAACACCAAGTACCATTAGGTACCCTTTTTAAGAGAGCTACTGTAGCAGCATCCCCCCTTGATGTAAGCAAAGTGGTTGTCTTTGCAAGGCCGCAAACAAGAACATTTTTCTTGTTTGCACTATTGTAAAGTTGTTCAAGATACTCTTTTTCAATTAAGCTTTTTGCCTCGAGTGTTCCATCAAGCACTAGAATATCACCCTCCTCGAGTCTTAGGACCATATTGTTTGCTAAATTCAGTTCAAGTATCCTCCTTAGAACGCCAGCAGTTGATGCGACATCATGCTCACTGCCTAAATCAGATTTTGCGAAGCAAATCTCCCCCGGTAGGTGCTCAGAATTCTTTAAGGCATAACAGATAGATTTTATTATTTTTCCCTCGTCAATAGTCCTAGCAAGATGGATACATTCAGAAACCACCACCTTTTGTATGCGTTGCGTATCCTGGAAAACAGCAGCAGCCCTTATAATATCAACCGCAAAATTAGGAGCAGAAATTAATGCCGCATTTCCCCCATCAATAAAACAGACTATTCTTCTTGGGATTGACTCCCTTATTGTAATAAAGCCTTCTTTTGATATTTTTATTTTTACAGAGTCAATTATTATATAGTCATCGGTCTCGGATGATACCTTTATAGATTTTTTAATCTGCTCAAAAATTTCTTTCATTGATATGGTGAGATAACCTAAAGTATAAAACATTTATGATAAAACTTTTTTAGAGTATTTTTTGATGTGTTTAGTCTATTTCACAAATTAGGTTATTTAGACAATGGCTTCCGTAGTACAACTATTTTTTTGGTAAGTGATTTGTGTATATAATAAGAAAACTCAGCTAATTTTTTCCATCTATCTATAACAAGCGTTGTACCCTCAGGAACCATTACTACAAGTCTTTCTGTGCATTTATATGCATTCTTTAAAAAAGAAGCATATGTTCCTTTCATTGTTGTATTTCTGCAGTATGGCAAGTCTGTAACAATCGCATCATAAAACCCTTTAAGACTTATGGCGTCTGCAATGGCAAGCGTGTAGTCGTTTATACCAAAATAAACTAGGTTCGCTTCTGCCTTGTCAATCATTTTTTGGTTTATATCATAGCCAACAATTTTATATCCCATCAAGGCGGCTTCAATCAGTATACCGCCCGTACCACAAAAAGGGTCGCAGATGGTTCCTTGTGATAAACCAGACATGTTTACCGCTGCGCGTGCAAGTTGAGGGTGTAGCGATACTGGATGCTTTCCAGGCCTTAGATGTGCTCTTCTGTTTCTAAAATCTTCTTTATTTTCCCATATTTTTCGGCAGCAATAAACTTTATTTACGAAAAAGAATACCAACACTGTTTCAGGGGTTCTAAGATTAACAATTGGATTTTTTATATCCCCCCATACTTTGTTTGCTATATATCTTTCATCAAACATTTTACGACCTAAATAAACTGTTCTTATCATAAATGGACCTTTAACTTCTTCGTTCCAATCTGTTTTTGCAATATTTTCTTCAAGCTCATAGATATCACAACAAAACAGCAAGTCAAATGCAGATTTTGTGTATGCAAGCCGTTCAAAAATATGCTTCTCAACTCCATCCATAATAAGGAGATTACATTCCCTGTACCACGTCTTAGGTTTTAAGGTTTCAACTGCCTCAAACTCTGCAATATCTAAATTACCCTTTGAGAGCTCAAGCAAATGCTTCATTTTTAATTATTCTCGGAAACCTACATAATTATCAATAATTAACATAACGAGAAGAGCAAAAATATTTTATATTTATTTAATCTGCTTTTAGTGATATGCCACGGGGAAGACCATCAAAAAGCCAAATAAGGCAAAATATAGTAGAAATCCTAAATGTGATTGGGCCATGCTATGGTTATAGGATATGCCAGATATACCTAGAAGTTTTTTCTCATTGTACAAAAGAGGTAATATACCATCATCTTAGGGAAGGGAGTAAGACAGGGGAATTTATAGTGTCAAAGGTCGCGCAAGAAGAGGGCAATTATTCTTGGGGACAAACAGCAGAAAGGATATATTATGCACTTGGTCCAAATGCACGACCAAAAAATGATGGAATGGTTAGAAAAGTCATAGAGAATGTAGCCAGTGGTGTCATAAGAAAGATGAAGACATAAGGTAGTATTAATTTGATTTTAGATATTTTTATTACCTAAATTCTTATTCTCAATGTGGGCATGATAGTGGTAATGCCCTTTACCACGCTTCCAGCAACTCACAGAAATAACAGTAAGCATTACAAAGATTGCATAAAATCCAAGCGCAAAATATATCTCATCTTGAACATGGAATCTGATTCCCTGTACAATGAAGAAT
>JAWABL010000044.1:0-5190 GCA_038884615.1 Candidatus Woesearchaeota archaeon
TGTAATATTTGACATCACAGAAATAGAGGACCTTCTTATCTGGTCAATAAGCAAATAATCTCTTGAAAAACCAGATTTCTTTGTCAGCGAATAAATAAACCTCACCAGTTCTCTCGCAGATTGCCATACATTCAAATCTTCAAAACACTCAATTTTCTTATTCATAACCTTCACCCTTCAACATTCAACTTTTAGCCTGTTTTAGTTGTTCTTTCAGCATCTTATTTTCCTTTTGTAGACTGAGCCATTTGAAAGCCCTCTCAATAGTAAAGAGTATTTGTTCTTTGCGGAAAGGCTTTGTTATAAAGTCAAAGGCCCCTTTGTGCATTGTCTCTGTAGCAGACTCAGCCGTTCCATAGGCAGTTATGATAACAACTGGGACATCTTCGTCAACTTTCTTGATAGATTCGAGAAGCTCTATACCGTCAAGCCCGGGCATCTTCAGATCTGCAATAACAAGATCGTATCCTCCTTGTTTTGCTAATTCAAGGGCCTCTAATGGATTGTTTGTAGTTACAATTTCGTAAGGAGTCTTCTCTTTGATGATCATGTTTAAAAGTTTTAACATATCAGGTTCATCGTCAACGGCTAAAATTTTTTTAGTCATATAATTCCTCCTTTTTTGTCATGTGTCAAGTGTCATGTTAATGACTTAACTAGACCATTAAGCATAATGCTTATCTGTTCTGTTTCTGCAGTTAAAGTGGAATATTCACTCTCTTGCAAATATCCTAAGTCTTTTGCAAGCAGAAGTGATATTTCAATTCACCTACAGATCCTTTGGCAATTCCAACAAATTGGCGAAATTCCTTTATGTTTAATCTATGACTGACCTCTAATAAGTTTGCACAAATAAAGGATGATGCCATTCTCATCCGAGATGCAAGTCCAAACTTTTCCATTTGTGGAAAACTTTCAGTAATTTTGTAAATATTCAAAGTTAGCTTATGACTTTTCTTAAAAAACTCTAATTTCTCCACAGTCCTTATCTTATTCATTTTTCACCCGACACCTGACACTTGACACTTTATCACTGTTTTATTGCCGGCAAGGTTATAATAAAAGTCGTCCCTGTATCTTCTGATTCATCTTTTGTCCTTGTCTCAAATGTAATAGTTCCTCCATGTTTTTTGATAATCCCATAAGAAACAGATAGACCAAGACCTGTGCCCTCGCCCACCTCTTTTGTGGTAAATAACGGATCAAATATCCTCGATCTGTATTTTTTATCTATGCCGCATCCAGTATCTGCAATCCTTATCTCTACATCTCTGCCATTGTTTATGGCTCTTGTGGCAATAGTCAGAACCCCTCCACCCTTCATGGCATACACGGCATTGTTTATGATATTTAAAAAGACCTGGTGGAGTTCGTCAGGGTCTCCTTTTATCTTAGGTAGAAAATCGCTGAGTTTTAGATCTATCGCGATTTTGTTAAGCAACAAATTGTTTGCAACAATTGTGAGCACTTCTTCTATATTCTTGTTTATATCTACCTCTATTGTCTTTTGTTTTTCAACACGTGCAAAACTCAAGAGATTTTCTACAACTCTCTTTGCCTTTAATCCCTGTTTTTCGATAGTTTTTAATATCTCGTAAGTCTCTGAATCTGGAGGAGTCTTCTCTAAAAGCAGATCAGTAAATCCGAGAATAATTGCAAGCGGATTATTTATCTCGTGGGCAATGCCTGCAGAAAGAGTACCCATTGATGCCAGTTTTTCTGTATAGAGCATCTGCTCCTGCATAATCATCCTTTCTGTGATATCCCTCCCAATGCCCAGAACCTTATAGACATTACTCCATTCATCTAAAAGTCCACTAAAATTAATACTTAGCCAGTATGTCTTTCCATCGATTATAACAGAGCATGTGACTTGCTCACTTGCATTAGAACGAAAGACATTATTGATAGCTTTAAGAATAGGCTCTACCGTCTCATGAGGCAGAATATCATTAAGATGCCTGCCCATTATTTCTTCTGGTGTTTTTTTTAGAAAATTGCATCCATATTTATTCACATTTAGCACAAGACCTTCAGGACTTATCGTGAAGATAATATCATCTGCGTGTTCAACAAGGGAGCGGTATTGATACTCTCTTTTTTTCAATTCGCTAGTCTTTTCTGCAACCTCTCTTTCAAGGGAACTTGACCATCTAAGCATCATCGTAATGATTAAAAGACCTCCAAAAAGTATGGACAGGATAACGACTCCCTCCAGAACGAACTGTCTTACCTGTATATCATGGATCGCCCCTTCCACCTCACTTATAGGAGCTACAACAGCAACAGACCAGATGAGGTCACTGTCATGGCTCAAACGAATGGGAGAATAAGCTATCAATTTCTTCATCTCCTTCTCAACACCCTTGTGCCAGCCTGATATATACCAGCTTGTACCTTCTTTGCCTTTCAACATCATCTCTTTCTGTATCTCGTTGATCCTCGCAAAAGATATGGTAGGTTTTTTCTCTTTCCTTGCCTGAAAGGCGTTCTTTCCTATAAATTCCTCTTCTGGATGATATAAAAAAGTGCCTTTATTGTCTATGACCCATGCATAACCAGTCTTTCCTGACTTTATGCCTTGAGTTATTTTTTTTATCAGTATGGCTGTATCGATATTAAAAATCATAACTCCTGAAAACAGGTTAGTTGCTACTGGATGTTTTTCATCAACAGAGACCTGCCACACAGGAACTGCCATCTTCGTTATATGCTTTACAGCGATTCTTGGGGAATCCAAGGATCCCTCTGTTATCAAAATATTGCCTTTATTATTTATATCTTTTGCCCAATTTAGATAATCTATATCATCAGGATGTAGCTGCACTGTATGATAGCCATGTCTATTAATAAGATAGACATTTTTGCCCTTTCCTTCTATGTATTTTATTTCAATGGCACCTTCTTCCTTAATGCTCGAAAATGCAATTGCCATTCTTTTGTCCATAAAGACCTTTTCAAAATATTGAATGGATGGTGAAAGGCTAAGTAGTAATAATTCCCTTTTAAGCGTGTTAAGACTATTTTCTATCTGGCTGGCAGCATGGCGTGCAAGGACTAACTGCTGCTGATTAAAGTCATTTATTACTACTTCCCTGACCTTCTTTGCAGACATCCAGCCGAGAAATAGAATAATGCCGAGAAGAAAAGGTATGGCAAAGGTTACTATTTTTTTAATATGCCGTAATTTGAAGCCGAACAGCAGTTTTGTTGCAATGCCTGTCAATCTGTTCGAAAAACTTTTTGTAATCTTCTTAATCTTCACACCTTATTATACTGTATAAGAAGTGAAACGTATCAGTGTCAAGTGTCGGGTTAATGACTTAACCAGACTTTCAGTAATTTTGTAAATATTCATGGTTAGCTTATAACTTTTCTTAAAAACTCTAATTCCACCACAGTTCTTATCTTATTCATTTTTTACCTGACACTTGACACTTTACACTTGACACTTTATCACTCTCAACTGTCATTCTGACATCTTCACCACATATACCGAGCAAGGAGCGTGTTTGACTACTTTTGAAGCAACGCTTCCCATCTTAAATCTCGAAGATTTGCCAAGACCGCGGCTGCCGATGATTATAAGGTCTATATTTTCCTTTTGTGCGTAATCTATTATTGCATCTGCTATTGAGGCTGAAGCGACTACATGTCTGCATGTAGCGATGACATCTTCTCCTGCCAGAATACCGCAGGCCTGCTGTACTATGTAATCAGCTCTTTTTATAAAGGTTTCACTCAGTTTTTCTCTTTCTGATGCTGATATCTCAAGATCTATACCTTCAACCAAAGGAGCCACACTTATCAGACATATATTTGCACCTTTTGTCTTTGCAAAATCTATTGCTATCTTAAGAGCTTCTTCAGAATATTTTGAACCATCTACAGGTACAAGTATTTTCATATTTCTCCTCCTTAATTTTAGCCAAAAGGGATTTTACCCTATTCCCTAATGGCTATTCCCTATTTTTTAATGTTTTGCCTTACTCATCGAAAGTCCTATTCCCTCAAACAGGTAGTAAATCGCAAATCCCCACCACATTGTATAAAGCACATAGAATATCAGCAATCCTGTCATAAGACCGGCCTTTTCTGTAACCTTCTTTGCCTCGATTCCGTAGAAATTATGTGCTGTTTCAACCGCTTTTTTCATAACATCTGAAACAATCTTTGATTCCTCTATCTTTCCCTCTTTTTTGAGTTGCTTATCAAGTGGCTTCATAATATTCCACCATGACACCATGACTTCTTTTTCATCAAAGCCATAACGTTCTGAAACAGATTTGCCATCATTCTTATACATATCATCAGAGTCCTTTAATGCTTTTTCCATAAGAGAGCCAAGATCAGCCAATATTTTTAACTCTGTTCCGTTTGTTTCCACATTAGCCCCAGAGATAGTAAGTACTTTAGCAGCTTTTTCAATCATATCAGCTTTTTCTAATTTTATTGTTGTAGAGATCTGTTTACCTATAAACTTTTTATTGTCTTGCATTACCTTTGGTATAAAATATGAAGACCCCTTAGAGAGCTTATTGAACATCTCGTCAGAAAATTCGAGACCGTTTTTGCCTCCACCGAAAACAGGCGAAAAGATTAATATGAGAACTCCAAAAAATGACAGACTGAGAAAAATACCTATGGACATTGCTCTTTTAGTTGCCATGTTATTCCTCCCCTTTGAGTTTTTTAATATTCGTAAAGAACTTTCCGATAACCCATACGCCGAAAATGCCGACGACTATCCAGAAAATAATGTTTCCGACAAATTCAATGGCGCCTACTGTTGATTTTGACATGTTGATATATTCGAGCTCAACCATCTTTTTTGGTAAAGTGCTTGCCCTGTTTACAAAGCCTGCAAGTATAGAGACAGCATAGAAACCTAATATATGCGTTCCCTTTACAACCTTAGTGACGAGGGCCCCCACCTGTATGCCGATAAGAGAGCCTATAAGCATTCCCATAGCAAGGGTATAGAAAACATAACCATATATGGCATACTGTGCGATAGAGGCAAGACCTGCTGTAAAAATAATTTGGAGTATATCAGTACCAACTGTTGTTGTTGCAGAAACACCAAATAAATAAACAAACATCGGAAATGTTATAAAACCTCCACCTACACCCATTATAGCAGCAAGAAGCCCCACAACAAATCCACCCATAATAAGGAATATCGCTGAT